>NZ_JASIST010000010.1:0-152508 GCF_030063265.1 Pseudarthrobacter sp. PH31-O2
CGTAAGCGGTGCGGTCCTGACAATGAATCCAGCGGGTCCGGCTTGGTCTGTCAGGAGTACTTCGGGAACACCCCCCACCCCGGATGGGTCACCCGGGAACCGTCACCAACCCGTTACTTATCTCGGGGACAAAAACAGTGAATTGACCCATCTGCCAGGAGTTCTGAACGATGCGGTTCCTGCCCTGGCCGGCAGGTCCTTGGCGGTCAGGGCGGGAGCGGCGGGTGATTTACCTGACGCTTCAAGTACACCCTGGGCGAAGATGGGCTGGCCTACAAGTAAATTTCAGTACAGCGCCCACTTTGTAGCCACCCCCGGCTGGGACCAGCTGCGCAGCTACACCTCATCAGCAGTGGAGCCGGAAGACTTCGACGATTTCTGGAACCGAACCATTGCCGACGCCCGGGAGTTCCCGCTCGACGCCGAATTCACCCCGGTGGGGAACCTGCTGAGTGTCATTGACAGTTTCGATGTCACGTTCGCGGGCTATGGCGGGGATCGGATCAAAGGCTGGCTGCATCTGCCGGCCAACCGCGGCGCCGGACAGGAGCTGCCCGTGGTGGTGCAGTATGTCGGCTATTCGGGTGGGCGCGGCCTGCCTGGTCCAGCAGGACACAAAATGGGCGCAGGCAGGCTACGCGCACTTCATTATGGACACCCGCAGCCAGGGGTACGGCGGCACCCTTGGTGCGACAGCAGATCCGCATCCCTCCGCCGGGAAGGTGTCCTACGCCGGGCTGATGACGCGTGGCATTTCAGCCAAGGAAGACTACTACTACCGCCGCGTTTTCGTTGACGCCTTCACGGCATTCTGTGCACCATGGCCGACGTCCCGTTCCTGCAGGATTTTCCCCGCGCCATCGACATCGCCCCGCGCGGCCCGTACCCGGAAATTGCGAATTTCCTGGCCCGCCATCGTGACCATTACGAGCCGGCACTCGGGGTCCTGGGTTACTTCGACGGTGTACACCTGGGCCGGCGCGCCACGGCGCCTGCCCTGTTCTCCGTTGCGCTAATGGACCATACCTGCCCGCCATCCACCGTCTTCGCCGCATACAACGCTTATGGCACCGGGCCGGCGGACGCCCCGCAGGCCGCTCCCGCTAAGTCGATCGAGGTCTACCGGTTCAACAACCACGAGGGAGGCCAGGAACACCACTGGGTTGCCCAGTTCCACTACCTGGCGGAGCTGCTGGCCGGTTAGCCCACGCTCGGAACCACTGCTGCGTGCGCTTCAGATCCAATGTTCCGCCCGCCGTGCGTTGCGGAACGAGCGGAGTATCTAGTGTTCCGCGAAGATGCCTTCGGCAACGTCCAGCCCTGCCTCCATCTCGCTGCTGTCCTCGTGAGAGACCGGGCCGACCATCGTGGCGGTGCCCTGTGTGCCAATAATCGCCTTGGCGGAGAGCGCCCGCGATACGTTGACCTCAAGCGGGTCCGGATTGACGAGGGCCTTGCTGTGCAGACGAAAGATCGAATTGTTGAACCGGATCTGCACGTTCCCCAGTCCCGGTGCCGGTACCATCAGGTCGGCGTCGCCGGCGAACGAACGAACGCCGATAACGGGGCCAGGAATGCGTACCGGGTCCGGCGTCGGAAAGACGAACACGCCAAAAGGCGTACAGGTGCCCGTCCCGGGTTTGCCCCCGCCGGGTACCACCTTGGCCAGGAGCTTTCCGATCATATCCAGCAACGGTTTGGGTAGGCGCTTTTTGACCCCTGCGGGGATGATTTTGTCCACCGGAACCTGCAGCATAAATCCGAGTCCCGTATAGCTGTATGCCTGTACCTGGCGGGTCTGGATATCACGTATCCGGTACGCTGCGGTGGTTCGAGCGACACCGAGCATACCCGCCGTTCCGGGTATCGGCAGGGACTGGACCTGGTTCTTCAGCGAGGTGAAACAGATCTCGAAACGATCCGACGATGGCCGCACGGGCGGGGGCCTGAGCCCCGGCGGGTGAACTGATACCTGCACAAGGCGCCTGCGCGGGTCCTCGACGTTGGGGACCGCGTCTTGGAAACCCAACCCGCGCTGGTCCCCCATGGTCACTCGTCCCGGCGGAATGCCGGCCGCGGCCAGCAGACATTCCAGGCAACGCGCCACCGTCGTCATCCGCCAAAACGAAAGACTCACGTTGTGATCGACGTTGCCCGTTCTCGAGGCAAAACCATCGACGCTGATTTTCCACCCGGCGTCGGAGAAGCGGCCCGAGCGAACATCGGCGGCGATCTTTGCCACCAGGATTTGCAGAGCCTGAAGGTGCCTGGCGCGCAGGGCATAGTCATTGACCTTGTAGTCCCAGAGTTGAACTCCGTAGACGCGCGGGTCCTGGGTGGTCCGGGGTTCTGCCACCCCCTCCTTCGTTGATGCACCGCCTAGCCGAAACTTGGGTTCGTCGCCCCGCAGCGCGCCACATACCGGAGCCCGGGGTGAGGGCGCCTCCAATAAAGCGAAGGGTGCAGCCTCCAGTGCGAAAGGACCCGCTTCGTCAAAGGACTCCGATGCCTCCACCGATTCGGCTCCCTCCACTGCCTCCATCGCCGGCAGCGACTGCATTTCTTCAACTTCAGCGCCCTCGTCCGCGTAAAGCGCCTCGTCCAGATACGCTGATTCATCCGTGAACGCGGCTTCGTCCCTCTCCCCGACCGTTGTCCATTCGGCGGCGGGCGCTTCCGGGAGGATGCTGCCCGCCGCCAGCTTCACAACGTCCGGTACATCAGCGGACGGATCCACCAGGAATCTCCAGCCGAAATGGCGGGGAATGTTGCCATGGCTGACCCTGGTGCCTTCGACCCGGAAGCTGGGCGAGGCGGTATTCCGAAGGGCTGCGTGCACGGCCTCGCTGTGTCGGGCCGTTTGCTCCCCTGGCCGGTAGATAACACGGAGGGCGCCCGTTCCGGCCGCCATTCGGCGCTGGGCCCAGCCGATCAACCGTGCCGGGTCGGTGTAGAGGGCATCGAACGTGTAAATCTCGTGCGGGTTGTTGTGGTCAAGGATTGACATCAGCGCCGCCCCGCCGCCGGAATGCGCCGTAAGGATCAGCCTGTCCACCGCCACCGTGGCGCCCGTGCTCGCGGTGAATCTCTCAAGGGCGGCCGCTACAAGGGCTTGGAGCCCACCCGCTTGGGTCAGCGCCGGAAAGGTATAGCGCTGGTTGTTGTGCCCGGCCTTGGTCCGGGGGGCGTGGTTGCCGCGCGGCAACACCAAGAGCGTCGGTCGGGTCCGGGCAGGTCCGCCCGGCTGCTCCGGGTTTGCGATGTCCAGCCCGCTGAACGGCTCCTTCTCCTTCGCGATGTTCAGGGCATATCCGCTGGGCGTGTGCCCATGCAGGTGCACTACCACGTCGACGACGGACGGGCGGGTCATGGCATTCCACTTCAGCACAAGATCGGGATGCGTGCCCGCGTGTGATGCCAGTAGGGGCAACTCATTAACGACCAGCCTGCCGGCCGCCACATCTGATGCGGTTCCCGGATGGACTGGCGGTAGTGGCCGCGGCGGTGCGGATTTCCGGTGCCGCCTGTAGCTTTCGATTTCCGCGAGCGCCTTGCGGTTCTTGTCGCCGCTGAAGTAAGTCCATTTGGCCCAGGAGCCGCGCACGTCAACGTGCGCGAAGTTCCCGCCGATGCCGACGCCGATTCCTTCACCGCAGGCGTCGAGCGCCAGCTTCGCGATCTGCATTCCGTTCAGGCCGGCGATCTTGATGTCCGCCGCTTGGCCGCTGCAGTGGCGGCTGAGCGTTGGGCTCTTCCCAGCTCTGCGGTAGACCGCAACGTTCCGGGCCCAGGAACGGTATCCCGATGTGATCTTAACTGGCCGGGCCGCCCGGTCACGGATGGCCTGGAGCGCTGTCACAAGCTCCGCGGAAATCCTCGCCCGGTCATCGGCCCGGCCCCCGCTGGAGGCGAGTTCGCCCACGGTGAAGTTCCTGGAGAGCTTTTCCTTCCGGACGCCGGCGCCGGTCGCGTAAATGGGGACTCCGGTGTTGTGCGGGTCCCAATGCTCTTCCCCCTTCCCTTGATTGCCGGGGCTCGGGACCAGTACAAGTCCGGTTTCGAATCCCTCATGATGCTGGCCTGTCAGCAGCGGCTCTGCTGCGAGCATTGAGGCAAGTTCGGATTCCTCAACCTCGCCGTTTTCCTGCGCCTGACCGCCCAGTTCCCCGGCGCCGTCGGCGAATTGATCAGCGGCCTCGTCCGTTGCCTCGTCGGCGAATTGATCAGCGGCCTCGTCCGTTGCCTCGTCGGCGAATTCATCAGCGGCCTCGTCCGTTGACTCGTCGGCGGTTTCGTCCCAGCCAAGCTCATTCCAGGCCGCTTCGCCGGTACTCTCGTTCCATTCTGTCTGGCCGGCATATTCGTCGGCATATTCGTCGGTTGTCTCATCCCATGACGTTTCGCTGCCCCCGTCTGGGAGGGAGAACACGCTTGGAGTGGGCCATGACTCGGTGCCAACGTCCGGGACCAGATGCGCCGGGGGCGCAAATATGCTGGACATTTCAAGCTTTTCCATGGTCGTTCTTTCGCTCAGAGCCGGGGCCCGGCTGGGGCCCGGTTTCCATTACTAGACGGGACCGTCACTGGAACGGAAGCCCCGGGGCCCGGGAGCCTGGTGGGCTGCGCTGAACGCAGGTCAAGTTGGGGGCGGCGGGTGGTGATCGCCAGGTCCTTGACCCGCTCGCCGGTGCCCGATTGCCAGAGGTCGATGATGCGGTTCATGGTTTCGGCAATCTTCGGGTTGGCCACGCCGTCCTTCTTGTAGAGCAGTGTCGCCTTGTCCGTGGCGTTGAACATGCCCAATTCGATGAGCCACATCAGGGTGGACACGAGGTCTGCGAGTTCGAACAGCTCACGCGCCTGCCTCGAGGGGGCGATCCCCACCACTTTGCCGATGGCCGACAGCCGGTCGGCTGCATTCCCCAGCCCACCGGCATTGGCATGCAGGTCCACGACCAGTGACGTATCGTATTCAACGGTCAGGTGGAACCAGCTGAGCATTGTGACGTAGGCAAATTCCTCCTGAGAAACCATTCCGCCGCGCCGTCGGAGCTGCAGCATTTCGCCGATGGTTTGGCAAAGGTAGCCGATATACGTGGGATCCGTGGAATTGGAGCCCGAGGAGTTTCTGTCATTTTCGATGCCCATCCAGACCTGCCTGAGCAGTTCGTTCCATAGTTCAAGGAATCTGGTGTTGCCGGCGGTGCCGATGTTGAGCTTCCAGGGCTGGCCTTCCACGGCCTTCGTTGGAGCGTGCGGCAGGTCCAGCCCAAACATTCGCCAATAGATGTTGCGCCGGTTGATGCTGGCGTCCGGCCGCAGCTGGCTGGTCATCAGCCCGCCCATTCCGAAAAGCGGTGGATCGCGGAAGAACAGCTGCTCGGTATTCCGTGCCCAAACCAGGGTATCCACACTGGGCGCCGGAAGGCTCTCACCCCATGCGTAGCGCCGCACCACTTCGCCCAGGATCTCGAAAACGCCGGTCGCTTCCACCAAGTAGGCGTAGAGCAGGTTCTCCCATACCGGCGGGGGCGTCAGCTTCTGAAATGCGGATGTTGGGTTGTAGGGCTGCAACGGAGTTGGCGAACCTGGCGCCGGGTCAATGCCGGAAAGCAGGGTATCGCGAAGCAACTGGGGCAGCGTGGTCTTGGTAACGGCGTCCGGATCCCCCAACGGCACCGGCACCGAACCTCCGCCGCCGAGGATCGCCTGCCAGGCAGGGTTGGCAATTCCGCCTTGAGACCACACTTCTTCCAGCCATCTGCTGAGCTGCAGCGGGTGGACGGCCATTACGGCGTTGGCCTTTTCTTCAAGTTTCCATGCGGGCGCTGGTGAAACTGGATCGGGGATTAGTCCGACTAATGTCCGGAACATGGCTAGTCCTTCACGGTGGCTGAGCCGCCGGGCTGGCGGCGGGAGGGAGTCTCGGATACTGGGCTGGACGGGACCGGGCGGCCGGTGACCGAGGTCTTTTGTTTGCTGCGGTTCCTGCCCTTGTCGTGGAAGTGCGGGACTCCCACGGCTAGCGGCTCGCCATGGGCATCCCAGACTTCAACGGAAGCCACCTCCGGGTCCGCGATGACAAGTTCCCAGTACTCGTTGTCGACGTCGCCTACGGAGTAGAACGACTCGAACGGCGGATGCGGGTAGCGCAGCAGGATGCTGGCCGCGCGGCTTGGCAGTGCCTCGACGAAGGTCAAGGTGTAGCGTGCGTTCCGTGCATCGCCGGGACTGATATCAGGGGATGCGAGGATCGCCTTGTCCGGGGTTTCCCCGTGCCGACCGAAGTTTCCCAGACCGTTGCGGAGGGCGCGGAACTGCAAAATGAGTTGCTGCTGCTCCGGCCGGAGCTCCTGCTGCGGGCCGCGTCCGAAGGCGCTGACCAATTGGGCGACGTTCTGCGCGAACTGCTCGGCAGATCCCTGCGGGGTGTATTGCTCGGTCATGGTGTCATCTCTCCTGCTTATGCGGCGATGGGCCGCTCGCCGCCGAGGCGGCTCAGCCACGTTCGCATTTCGGTTGGCGTGTTTTGGGACTCGAGGCCGCGGAGTACGCTCAAGGCCAATATCCGCAGCGGCTCCAACCGCTGCAGATGGTTCGAGGTGTACAGCGAGTCCCCTGACCGCTGGGCCAAGCGGTCGAGTTCGGCCGGGGACAGCCGCCGAGGGTCTGCGAGCGCAGCAAGCGGAACGCCGTGGAATGCCTGCATCGGTTGGCGCGTGCACACATCCACGATGGTCGGCAGCAGGGGCATGCTCTCGGCCATGATCTCGGCAACCTCGCGGGGAGCCTGTCCCAGCGGGTACCGGGCCAGCCACCCGGCGCCCAGCACGTCCCAGGGCCCGGCTCCGTACCAGGAGCGGCAGAGCGCCACATTAAACTGGACCCGCAGCGCCGATATGGGGTGCGGATCGCCCGGGAGCATGCGATAGACGAGCTGGGCAGGGCCGTCAACAACCGTCGCCAGCGCTGGTACCGGCGCGTAGCCCAGCAAGGCAAAGGCGTACACGTCGCCGGCCACCTCCGCAGCCCAGGCCCGCCATACTTCGGCCACCAGTGTGTTGTGCGGTGCCAAGGCCTTGTAGAGTGCTGTGCCCAGTTCCGTCGTCCACCCTGTCAGGTGTGCCACCTGGTGACCGGTCTCGTGGACCAGGGAAGTCGGCTGCCAGAGGTTGTGCCTGGTGATCTTGATGGCAGCGGCCGGCGACAGGGAGGAATCCCACAGCCGCGCCCCGGCACGCAGGATGGAGGCGCCCAAGCCCTTGTCCAGATAGCAAAGCGCCGGCGGAGTGTCGATGTTCAACGGCCGGAGAACCTGGTCCATGCTGTAAACGGCAAGCGCGTCAAGGCCCCGCAGCACCGATGCCACGACCGGATTTGTCCGGGTGTTGACTGCGTCGCCGTAGAAATCGATGACAGCTTCGGCCCGGCTATAGCGCCGCCGCAGGATCAGCAACTCCGACCTAACGGCGGCGAGTTCGCCAACGGTCTCGGCGGCCTTGAGCGAAAAGAGGGCACGATCAGCGTGGGCGGTGAGGCGAACAACGACGGAGGTCAGGCTCCGGCGGAGGTTCAGGCCAAGGTAAGACTCGAGCTCCTTCCACGCCGCCGGTGACGCCGAAACCTCCAGGTCGCCCAAATCGACGCACGCTCGGCGCCAGTGCCGGATTTCGACACCGAGGGCCGCCCTCGCGGCGGTGGTACTGGAATCAGACATGGTGCCATCCCGGCTTCGCCGAAACGGTTGGCGGCCGCAGGGCGGCTGTCGGATGTCCGGTAACCGATGTGAAGGTCACGGTGAGGGTGACGCCGGAGGCCGGGTCCGCGACGGCGGCGCCCAGCTGCGCGCCCCGCTGGACCAGGTATTTGGAGATTGCGGTACCCGTTGACGCTGCCATGGCTGCGGCGATCCGGTTCGCTGCAGCAGGATCGCTCACCAGGGAGGAGCGCAGCAGCCGTCGGCTGATTTTCGTTGTCAGGTGTGGAAGGTAGATGGCACGAAGTTCCGAGAGTACGGCAGGCAGATCCCGCTGCCCCGAGGGGGCTGAGCGTTGGATGGATGCCAGCAGCGCCCGGGCCCGGCGCTCCGAGAGCCTGATCGCTATCCGCAGTTGCCTGCCGGCCGGATCCCAGTCAATGACGAGCAGTCGTCTGGGCCGGGCGCTCTTGCGTGCCGGCAGCTGCCCGGCGCGGATCCGGAAGTAGCGCTGTCCCGGCACCGGCTGCTGTGCCAGGGGGAATCGATGCAGCGCCAGCGGCGCGCGTCCGAGCCCGGGTTCCCGCAACAGCAGGCCCGCGGCTTCCGCTGTCAGGGGCTGGAATTCGTTGTCGACCGGGTGCTCGCCGGCAGGCAACCCTTCGTCTCGAGTGAAGTGGCCCGGTATCGTGCCCGGCAGCGTCTCGTAAAGGTCGATCTCCGCCTGTACGGGCCAACGGTCAACGCCCCGGTCCAACAGGTACGTTTCCATCGTCCCGCCGTCGGACCATCTTAATGCCCGGGCCTGCTGCCGGCTGATCGGGACGGCGAAGACCTGCGAGTATTTGCGGAACCGGTACCGCGGCCGCAGCGAGCGCGGCATCAGGATCCAGTAGCCCTCTGCGCCGGCAGATTCACGTTCGGGCAGATCTGCCCGCAGGAGCCGGTCGGGCAGGTAGGCCGCGGCGGCCCGCGAAAACGCACGCTGGACCGCGGCGCTGACCTGGAGGGGGTCCTCGAGCGCTTCATCGGTGATCTCGTCGAGAACTTCCATCGCCGTCGCTTCTACCGTGGAGGCCAGGGCCTCCCCGGACAGGGTCTGTTCCTGCTGCGGGCTTGTCTCCAGGCCCAGGGCGGTGAATCCGACGTCGACCCCGGCCTTGGCGATGAGCCGTGCCGCCTCCGGTCCCACCATCCCCTTGATCAGATTCGCCAGCGGAGTGGCAATCAGGTTGATGAGCTTCCCCCGGGCGCCGGTGAGTTTCAGTCCCAGCTTGAGCAGCGGCCGGATGGCAAGGACAACCGGCAGGAACTGTTCAATTTCGGCCGTTGGCGGCTCGGTTCCGGTGTGCTCGCTCAGCGCGCTGGCCAACCGGGTGCGCGCATCATCCAGCCCGGCAGCCTCATCGAACTCGGGCTCGATGTATTCGGATTCGTCGAATTCCCCGGATTCTTCACCGGCGGATTCGACCGGGTACAGCAGGTTTACAAGTTCGGTGTCAAAATTCTGTGCCAGCGCTCCGGCGGACCCCGCAATTTCCTCGGTTTCGGTCGCCGGGAACTCCCCTGCCTCGTCAAGACCAAGCTTGGTCATCAGGATCTTCACGGCCGGCCGCACATAGGAGGGCAGCAAGCGGGTCAGCGGGGCTGCCAGCTTCTTAACCACGCCCTTGAGCAGGGCCAAGCCGATTCCTTTGAGCCTGTTGAGGATAGGTCCGATCAGGTGCTTGCCGATGGTCTGGATGCCGCTTTTGATCGTCTGCAGCCCGCTCTTCGCCAGGTCGATAACGCCCTTCACCGGGTTCTTGATGAAGTTCCCTGCCTGGCGGACCCTCTCCTTGATGAAGGACTTCGCCTTTCGCAGCAGCTTTCCCAGAAAGTTGTCGAAGACCTCCGATCCGAGGGTGGGCGCCGGCTCCAGGGAGTCCAGGAGCTCGTCCAGTTCCTGCTCGCTCAGTCTGGTCAAATCGGTATTTTCCAGGCCCCCGCCGATCCTGTTGATCGAGTTTTCCCATTCATTTGTCAGCGGATCGATCCACTCATCGAGTGCCTCCCGGGTTCCGGCATCCGTCGGCGCCGCAGACCATTCTTGGGCATCGGCCAGCACACGCGAGGCTCCCTCGTTGAGCAGCTGTTCGAGGGCGTCCTCAAATTCCTCGTCATGGAGGGTTTCGAGGAAATCGCGTGCTTCAGCCGTTTCCCGCTCGACGTCGGCTTCGCTGTCAGCCTCGGCGCCAAAGGGGGAATCCGTGTAATAGATCGCTTCGAACAAGGCGTCACCGGACTCCTCGGAAGGAGCTTCGGCCCCCGGGGCTGCCTGGTCGGTGAAATGCGAAAGCCCCGCAAACGGGGAGGTATAGCTCCCGGCTTCTCCGGAAGAAGCCGAATAGGAATCGACGCTCATTTTCCCACCTCCATTATTCCTCTTGATCCCATGATCGGGTCCGGTGTCTTCCGGGCCGTCAATCCTGCGTATCTTCCGGCGTCAGCCGCCGCCCCGCGGCGGGACCGCCGCGCTCCGGGGACCGGGACCGCCGAGTTCCTCCAGCAGTCGCTCGACCAGCACACACACCTCGTCGACGCTGGCGAAGACCCATTGGCGCGCCGGGTCGGCGGGGTTCCCGCCGGTCAGGATGCGGACGATCAGCTGGCCCCCGTCCCGCCTGGCCCGGATAACAATGATCTGGTAGTCGGTATATTCCACTTCTGCAGCTTCCCGCCCGGCCATCGTTTGCAGCGTCAACGTTCCGTCCGCGTTGACATAGTGTTGACACCGGGTGGACGTCGGAGTCTGATGATCAAAGTGATCCATTCACGGCCGCGTATCCGGGGAGGGCCCTGATGCACCCATCACATCGTCCCGTCGTGGCACACTCTGACGGGCGGGTCAGCCTTTCGCTACTCGGAGGGTTCTCCTTGCGCATCGCCAACGCCCCGGTGTCGTTGCCCCTGCACGCCCGCCGCGTTATCGCCTACCTTTCGCTGGACAAGCTCGGGGCACACGACTGCGACCGGACGGTGCTGGCCGAACGGCTGTGGTCCGACTCAACGTCCGAACGTTGCCGCGGAAGCCTCCGGACGGCACTCTGGCGGATCCGCAGCGCCGATTCGCGCCTGATCGATGGGGATTCGGACCGGGTGTGGCTAGCCGACGACGTCGAGGTGGATGTGCACCGCCTGCGCCGACAGGCAGAACGGGTACTGACCGATGTGCGCGGTGAACCCGAACATTCGCAGTTTCTGGCACATGCGGAGGAACTTCTTCCGGGCTGGGACGAGGACTGGCTGTTGCTGGCCCGCGAGCAGTTGCGTCAGATGCGCCTGCACGCGTCCGAGGTAACCGCGCGCAGGCTTCGTGAACGGGAACGCTACATCGAAGCCATCGACGTCTTGCTGGCGGTAGTTGCCGAGGAGCCGCTGCGTGAGTCCGCGCAGCGGCTCCTGATCGATGCTCATCTGGGCGAAGGCAACGTATTCGAGGCCAGGCGGCAGCTCAACGGATATGCCCGCCTGCTGTGGACCGAACTGGGGTTGCGCCCCTCGCCGGAGTTATTCAGGAAGGTCGGCTTGGTCATGCCGGTGCAGGGAACTGCGACGCACTAGTTGCCTGCGCCGGGGGCAACAGCGCCGATACCCTGGTCCGGGGCGAGGGGTCGCAGCCGCGGGCATGCACCGAGGCCACCAGCATCGTCCCGGTCCAGGACCTCTGAATGAGGGCTTCCGATGCCGTCGTCCAGACTTCTCGTTCTTCCCCTGGTTGGAGATCGAAGCCTCCAGTAGCGGCGATGTTCCGGCAGGCCCCCGCCGCCCGCTCCCCGCCAGTAGCGGCACCGGCCAGCGAAAACACCACCATAAAGTGCCTGCACGGACCGCCCCCGGAGTCGTTGCTCACACTGACCCGGATCCGGTCCCCTGCACCCCGGGCCGCCAACCCATGGAGCCGAAGCTTCGGAGCCGGCGACGGGTCGGGAAGCCCGTAAACAAACCGGTGGAAAGCATCGACCACAGACGGCTCACCGCCCGCAACCAGGATGTCGGCCTCCAGCCCGATCGTGGAAAGCGGAGCGCTGCAATGCCGGGCGTATACGGCCCGCATGCAGGCGCGCAGGCGTTCCACCCCCAGCGCGTCGGCCAGCCCGCGGAAGAATCGGCTACCGTCCGGATAGGCATTGACCGCGGTCCGACGGTCAAAGGGACGCCGGGAACACAGTTCCACCGGGGCTTCATTGAAGTCGAAAGCCTCCAATTGGCCGGCGCCGTGCTCATGGTAGGAGGTGAAGGCCTCGTCCCACCAGCCGTCGGCCTGCGAGGCCGGCATGACCCCGCGGGAAAACCAGGAATGGAAAACCTCGTGGGCCAGCGCCCGCCGGGATGTGGTGGCCCCATGGTGGTATTCCATCCCACCGCGGTTGCCGTTGAAGAAGCAGACGAACCGGTTCCCCGGGAACCTGCCGTAGTCCGCCTCGTTCTGCGCCAGCAGACTCTCGATCCTGCCCAGCTCATGGCCGAGGTCCTCCGGTCCGGCGGAGCATTTCCAGGCCTCGACAGTGACGGCGGTGCCCGAGACCGGTAATACCACCGTCGACTTCTGGCCTTCGACGGTGGCCGCCGGGCGGAGCTCCACAAGGTGCGAAAGGGTGGTGAACGACGCCGGGAATGCAACGGACCAGCGTCCCGGGCCGCCAACGGCAACGTCCCCGTTGCTGATCAGCACGTGCGCCACCTCCGTCCCTGTCAGGGTGATGTTGAGGGTGACGGGGAACTGGTCGAACGGAAGGTTGGAGGGGAACCAGGCTTCCAGGTAGCGGCCCGCGAAGAGGTCCGACATGCCCAGCGTCCAACGCAGCGCGGGACCGTCGGACCACTCCAGCACCGGCGGCGAGGCCCCGCCCAGCTCAGCGTGCGGCAACCCCAACCGGTAGCGGAACCGAAGGCTGTGGACGGACCCGCGGTCCTGGAACCGGCGCAGGACCCGGACGGAGCCGGCCGGTCCAGCACCGACGTCGCACCCGCCGATCATTTCCGGATCGAGCGGCACCCCGTCCAGCCAGCAGCTGTCCACACTCTGACGTAAATCGAAAAACGGGTTGCCCCCGGTGGGACCCACCCGATAATCCATCGTCGCCGCGGCCACCGACGTGCCCCGGACTGCATCAAAGGACACCTCGGCCCGAAGCTCCAGGACGTGCACCGGGACCACCATTAAGCTGCCGGCCAGGGTAGCCGGCGGGGCATTGGAAAAGTCCGCGGCCCCAGGGCCCGTGCCACTCACACCTCAGGAATAGCACGGCCGGGAGGCGCTGTCACGGGAAATAGCGCCGCACACCGCCGGACGGTGCAAACCAACGCTCGCGGCGCACTATGGGCACCGCGGCTGCGGGCGGGTGTTAAGGATCCGTCAAGACTTCTGCGGGTCCGGCAGCGGCGACTGAGCCCGGTGTTAGGGTCGGCAGTGACACACGATGCCGGGCATCGCGCGGAGAGGCACGGATGACCACAATGAGCAGGCCGCCTGCGGACCCCTCGGCGGCGCGGCCGGGTGCCCGTGAAAACTTAAGGAGTTGGCTCCTGTTCGGCCTACAGGACGCAAAGGGCACCCACCAAGGGCCCGGTGCCGTGAGTGAATCGCATCTGAAGAAGCATCCATGGTGGCAGGTGATGTGCCTGACCGGCGTCGACTACTTCTCAACCCTGGGCTACCAGCCGGCCATCGCAGCGCTCGCCGCCGGTGTGATCTCGCCGCTGGCGACGATGGTACTGGTGGCTGTCACACTGTTGGGCGCCCTTCCCGTCTACCGCCGGGTTGCCGGGGAGAGCCACCGCGGCGAGGGTTCCATCGCCATGCTGGAGCGGCTGCTGCCCCGTTGGGGCGGCAAGCTTTTTGTGCTCGTTCTGCTGGGGTTCGCCGCTACGGACTTTATGATCACCATGACGTTGTCTGCGGCCGACGCCACAGCCCATGCGATCCAGAACCCGTTCGTTCCGGGCTGGTTGCAAGGCCAAAACGTGCCGGTGACTCTTTTCCTGCTGGCCATGCTCGGCGCGGTCTTCCTCCGCGGGTTTAAGGAGGCCATGGGCGTCGCGGTCGTCCTGGTCGGCATTTACCTCAGCCTCAACGTCGTGGTGGTCATCACCACAGTCCTTGAAGTGCTGGCCCACCCCGTTGCCGTCGGGGACTGGTGGACCGCCCTGACAACCTCCCATGGCAACCCGTTTATGGTGGTCGGCATCGCCCTGCTGGTCTTCCCCAAACTCGCACTGGGCCTGTCCGGCTTCGAGACCGGAGTGGCCGTGATGCCGCAAGTCCAGGGAAAGCCGGGTGACACCGAGGAGAATCCGGCCGGCAGGATCGAAGGTGCCCGGCGGCTGCTGACAACCGCCGCCGTCATTATGAGCAGCTTCCTGATCACCACCAGCTTCACGACTGTGATCCTGATCCCGGAGCAGGAGTTCCAACCGGGCGGCCAGGCCAACGGCCGCGCCCTGGCTTTCCTGGCCCACGAATACCTGGGGGCAGGGTTCGGCACTGTCTACGACGTGAGCACGATCGCCATTCTCTGGTTCGCCGGCGCGTCCGCGATGGCCGGGCTGCTCAACCTCGTCCCGCGGTACCTTCCCCGCTACGGGATGGCCCCGGGGTGGGCGCGTGCCGTGCGTCCGTTGGTCCTGGTGTTCACATTGGTCGGATTCCTGATCACATGGCTGTTTAATGCCGACGTCGACGCGCAGGGCGGTGCCTACGCCACCGGCGTCCTGGTGCTGATGACCTCGGCAGCGGTTGCCGTGGCGCTCTCAGCCCGGCGCGCGAGGCAACGCAAGCGGACTCTGGGTTTTGGCGTTATAGCAGCGGTGTTCATCTACACAACGGTGGCCAACATCATTGAGCGCCCCGAAGGCATCCGGATTGCAGCGATCTTTATTGTGGGCATCATCGTGATCTCGTTGCTCTCACGCGTCCGGAGGGCCTTCGAACTTCACGCCACCCAGGTCCATCTGGACCGGCAGTCACTGGAATTTATGTCTGACGATTTGGACGGGCCCATTGCCATCATCGCGCACGAGCCGCTGCGCCTGAGCGCCACGGCCTACCGGGACAAGCTGACATCGGCGATCCAGGTCAGCCATCTGCCGGTGGACTACCAGGCGTTGTTCCTGGAAGTGGTCGTCGACGATTCCTCTGACTTTGAAACGGCATTGGAGGTGCGAGGGGTGACCCGGCACGGGTACAGGGTCCTGGAAGTCCACGGACCCGTTGTGCCGAACACCATCGCCTCAGTGTTGCTCCACATCCGGGACGTGACCGGATTGATGCCGCATATCTACTTCCGCTGGACCGAGGGAAACCCGGTCACCAACCTGCTCCGCTTCCTCGCGTTCGGTGAGGGCGAGATCGCCCCGGTGACCCGTGAGGTGCTCCGGGAGGCCGAACCCGATGTCACCAAACGGCCCTGGGTCCACGTCGGCTGATAGCCGGACGCCTGACGTCGTGCGCAGCACTTAAAGCAGCACGGACCCGAATCCTCCGTGCGCGTTAAGACAGCGTCAAGATTCATCCTCCGGGCGTTAAGAAACCATCAGGAACCGGATATCCGGCCGTCGCTGGGAGTTGACTTTCACTAGACCCGCAAACGGGGAATGGATGAAAGGAACCTGCGATGGCCGACCTGGCTGTTATCGGAATCCTCATGGTGTCAATGGGATTCGTTATGTGGATAGGCCACGTTGTGGCCGGGATGGTCGGCACCGCCGACGAACGGCCGGAGGGCGGCAAATGAGCGCCGACGCGGTCATGTGGCTGGTCCTGCTGATTGCCGGACTGTGCCTCTTCGGGTACCTGCTGGCCGTCCTGATCCACCCGGAAAAGTGGTGAGCAGATTATGACTTTTAATGCTGCGTCCTTCATCGTCCAGGTGGCCGGACTCCTGCTGGTGCTGGCGGGCCTGCACAAGCCCTTTGGCATCTATCTGGCCCGGGTATTCGAGGGCACAAAAGCCAGCCGTCCTGAGCGCCTCTTCTACCGGCTTGCCGGAATCGACGCGGGTACTGAGCAGACCTGGTCCGTCTACCTGCGCAGCGTTCTGGCGTTTTCTGCTGTATCCATCCTGGCCGTTTACAGCCTCCAACGGCTCCAGGGCGTCCTGCCCGGCAACGGCTCCCTTCCCGGCGTGGACCCGTGGATAGCCATGAACACCGCCGTTTCCTTTGTGACCAACACGAACTGGCAAACGTATGCGCCGGAGGCCACCGTGGGCATTTTCGTTCAGATGGCCCTGCTTGCGGTCCAGAACTTCCTCTCCGCAGCGGTCGGCATCGTCGTCGCCGTCGCCCTCATCCGCGGCATCGCCCGAACGAGGACGCAACGGCTGGGCAACTTCTGGGTGGATCTGGCCCGGACGTCGTTCCGGATCCTGCTGCCGATAGCGTTTATCGCGGCAGTGGTGATGGTCCTCGGCGGCGTGGTGCAGAACTTCTGGCCGACCGACGTCACGAACCAGTTCACCGGAATCAGCCAGACCATTCCCGGCGGCCCGGTGGCGTCCCAGGAAGCCATCAAGGTCCTCGGGACCAACGGCGGCGGCTACTTCAATGCCAACTCCGCCCACCCGTTCGAGAACCCGAACGCCGTCATCAGCTTCTTCGAGGTGTTCCTGATCCTGCTCATCCCTTCGGCCCTGCCCTACGCCTTCGGCCGGATGGTCGGCGACCAGAAGCAGGGCTACACCGTGGCTGCGGTAATGGGCCTCCTGTGGCTTGCTTCCACCACCCTGATGGGATGGGCCGTGGCCTCGGGCCAGGGGGCTGCGACCGCTGCGGCCGGCGGGCTGGGCGAAGGGTTTGAACAACGCTTTGGTCCCGCGCCGAGCGCGATCTTCGCCGCGGCCACCACGCTGACCTCCACCGGCGCGGTCAACGTCGCCCATGACTCCCTGCCGCCGCTGGCCGGCGCAGTAGCCATGGTCAACATGATGCTCGGCGAAGTAGCCCCCGGCGGAACCGGCTCGGGACTTTACGGCCTGCTTATTCTGTCGATCATCGCCGTCTTCATCGCCGGCCTGATGGTGGGCCGGACCCCGGAGTACCAGGGCAAGAGGATCGGCCCAACGGAAATGAAGCTCGCAGCCATGTACATCCTGATCACTCCCACGCTGGTGCTGGCCCTGTCCGGTATCACCGTCCTGCTGCCGGATGCAGTTGCCAACGCCCCGTCGTCCGGTCCCCATCAGTTCAGTGAGGTGCTCTACGCCTTCACCTCCGGGGCCAACAACAACGGGTCCGCTTTCGGCGGCATCACCACATCAGGCCCGTACCTCTCGGTCATGATGGGCCTGGCAATGCTGTTTGGCCGCTTCCTGCCGATTATCCTGGTGCTCGCCCTCGCCGGCTCCCTGGCCCGGCAAGGCAAGGTTCCAGCCTCCGCCGGTACCGTACCCACCCACGGCTTGCTGTTCGGCGCCCTGCTGCTCGGCGTGACAGTAATTATGACCGCCGTGAGCTACTTCCCTGCCCTTGCCCTCGGGCCCCTCGCAGAAGGACTCCTCAAATGACCCGGTCCAGCCCGGCACCCGCCGCGGACACCGCCACCCGAACCTACGCCGACGGCAACCCCCTCGGCACCCCCGGCGAACACAAACACCACACTAAAACCCCGGCAAAACTGACGTTCGCAAGCGTTATGGCCGCCCTGCCTCTCGCAGTCCGGAAGCTCGCGCCCGGGCAGATGATCCATTCCCCGGTCATGTTCACAGTGCTGGTGGGCGCCGCCTTGTGCACTGCGCTCTCCTTCTACCGGCCGTCGGCCTTCGGCATTGCGGTCACCGCCTGGCTATGGCTCACCGCACTGTTCGGCACACTGTCCGAATCCATCGCGGAGGGCCGCGGCAAGGCCCAGGCCGACAGCCTCCGCGCCAGCCGCCAGGGAATCTTGGCCCGGCTCCGGCAGCCCGACGGAGCCATCAAAGAGGTCCCCGGCACCGAGCTTCGGCTCAACGACGTCGTCATTTGCGAAGCGGGAGACGTCATCCCCTCGGACGGCGAAATCATCGAGGGCCTGGCCAGCGTCGACGAATCGACGATCACCGGCGAATCGGCGCCGGTGATCCGCGAATCCGGCGGCGACCGGTGTTCCGTCACCGGCGGTACAAAGGTCCTCTCGGACCGGATCGTCATCCGCATCACCGCCGAGCCCGGCGCGACGTTTGTCGACCGGATGATCAAGCTCGTCGAGGGCGCCGTGCGGCAGAAAACGCCCAACGAGATTGCTCTCCACGTGCTGCTGGTATCACTGACCATCGTCTTCCTGGCCGTGACCATGTCACTGGCGCCGTTCGCCGCCCTCGCCGGCGCAACGCCGTCGCCGATTGTGCTGGTTGCGCTGCTGGTCTGCCTGATCCCGACCACTATCGGGGCCCTGGTCCCGGCGATCGGCATCGCCGGGATGGACCGGCTGGTCCAGCACAACGTGCTGGCGACCTCCGGCCGCGCCGTGGAGACCGCCGGAGATATCACCACCCTCCTGCTCGACAAGACCGGAACCATCACCTACGGCAACCGCCGGGCCGTGAATTTCTTCCCCGCCCATGGTGTTGAGCCGGCCCGGCTTGTGGAAGCGGCCCGGGTCTGCAGCCTGGCCGACGAAACCCCGGAAGGACGGTCCATCGTGGATCTCGCCGCCGGGGACGGTGCTGCCGGGCAGGATCTGGCAACGCTGCAGCGCAGTTCCGGTGATTTCACGGTGGTCCCTTTCAGCGCCAGCACGCGTATGAGCGGGCTGGACCTTGACGGCCGGCAGATCCGAAAGGGCGCCACCTCTGCAGTGTCCGCGTTCGTTGCCGGTTACGGCGGCCACACCCCGGCGGAGGTCACGGACCGCGTCAACGACATCTCCGCCGGGGGCGGCACTCCCCTGCTGGTCGCCCAGGTGAGCCAGGACGGCAGCGCGGAAATTTTGGGGACCGTTCACCTCGCCGACGTCGTCAAACCCGGAATGCACGCCCGATTCGACGAACTGCGGAAAATGGGCATCCGCACCGTGATGATCACCGGGGACAACCCCGTTACCGCCCGGGCGATCGCCGCCGAGGCCGGCGTCGATGATTTCCTGGCCGAAGCAACCCCCGAGGACAAACTCGCGGTCATCAAAAAGGAGCAGGCAGCCGGCCGGCTCGTGGCCATGACCGGGGACGGCACCAACGACGCCCCTGCCCTGGCCGCGGCGGACGTCGGCGTCGCCATGAACTCCGGCACCCCCGCCGCCAAGGACGCTGCCAACATGGTGGACCTCGACTCCGATCCCACCAAACTCATCAATATCGTCGGCATCGGCAAGCAACTGCTGATCACCCGCGGGGCGCTGACCACGTTCTCGGTCGCCAACGACGTCGCCAAGTACTTCGCGATTGTGCCCGCCCTCTTCACCGCGGCCTTCCCGGGGCTCGGGCTGCTGAACATCATGGGCCTGGCAACCCCCTCCTCGGCCATCCTCTCCGCGGTGATCTTCAACGCCCTGGTCATCGTCGCCTTGGTGCCGCTCGCGCTCCGGGGTGTGAAATACCGCGCCGTCTCGGCCAATCAGGCGCTGGCCCGGAACCTGCTGATCTACGGGCTCGGTGGACTCATCGCCCCCTTCGTCGGCATCAAGATCATCGACCTGATCATTTCCCTCATCCCCGGCATCGGCTAGGAAGACCATTATGAACACTCTTACCGGCTATCTGCGCCAGGCCGGAACTGCGCTGCGGTTCCTGCTCCTCGCCGCCCTCGTCCTTGGCGCCGCCTACCCGCTGGCCGTCTTTGGCGTCGGGCAGCTGATCGCCCCGTACCAGGCCAACGGGTCCATCATCAAAGACAGGGCGGGAGCCCCGGCAGCGTCTGCCTTGATCGTCCAGGCCCCCGCCGACGACGCCGGCGTCCAGGATCCGCGGTGGTTCCATGCCCGGTCTTCCGCGGTGAAATGGGACCCGGCGTCGTCATCGGCCAGCAACCTCGGTCCCAATGATCCCAAGCTCTTGGACGCCGTCACCGCCAACCGGTCAGCTGTTGCTGGCGCCGAAGGCGTCGACGCGGAACGGGTGCCGGCAGACGCGGTAACTGCCAGCGGCTCGGGTCTGGACCCGGATATCTCCCCCGCCTACGCCCGGCTGCAGGTTCCCCGCGTTGCCAGGGCGCAGCACCTGAGCGCCGATGCGGTGATGTCCCTGGTCAACAAGCACACCAGCGGCGGCTTGGAGGCCTTCCTGGGCCAGCCTTCCGTGAACGTGACTGCCCTCAACATTGATCTCGCTGCCACGGTACAGTCCAAGTGAGAGTCCACCTGAGAGTCCGAGCGAAAGGATAAGTCCATGGCCCGTGGCACGCTGCGGATCTTCCTGGGAGCCGCGCCCGGGGTCGGTAAAACCTACGCGATGCTTGAGGAAGCGCACCGCTTAAGCCGGCGCGGCGAGGACGTTGTGGTCGCCTGGGCCCTGGACCATGGGCGCAGCGACACCAGTGCCCTGCTAGAGGGGCTGGAAGTTGTGCCGACCAAGCACCTGGCATACCGCGGGACGGAGTTTGTGGAAATGGACCTGGACGCCGTTCTTGCACGGGCTCCCGGCACCTCGGTAGTGGACGAATATGCCCACTCCAACATTCCCGGCAGCCGCCATGCCAAAAGGTGGGAGGACATCGACGAACTCCTCGATGCCGGCATCAACGTTTTGTCCACGGTCAACATCCAGCATCTGGCATCCCTCGGCGACGTCGTCAGCGCCATCACCAACGTCCGCCAGGCCGAGACCGTGCCGGACGACATCGTCCGCCGGGCAGACCAGATCCACTTGGTTGACATTTCCCCTGAGCTGCTGCGCCAGCGGCTGGGCGATGGCAAAATCTACAGCGGCGACAAGATTGACGCGGCCCTGACGAACTACTTCCGGCTGGGCAACCTCACCGCCCTGCGGGAACTGGCACTTCTCTGGCTGGCTGACCGGGTGGATGAAGGCCTGGCCAGGTACCGCGCTGAACAGGGCATCGAGGCTACCTGGCCCGCCCGGGAGCGGATTGTTGTGGGCCTGACCGGCGGCCCCGAAGGGGAGATCCTGATCCGCCGCGGGGCCCGGATCCTGAACCGCGTCAATGGCGGGGACCTGCTGGCCGTGCACGTCCGGGCGGCTGACGGCGTGGCGGGCGAATCACCCCAAGCTCTCGAAGCCCAGCGTCGTTTGATCCTGGACCTGGGCGGCAGCTACCACGTCGTGACCGGCGAGGATCCGGCTGACGCGCTGCTGGACTTCGCCCGCAGCGTCAACGCCACCCAGATTGTCGTCGGCATCTCACGCCACAAGCGGCTCGCGGGCCTCCTGGGAAGCCTGCTCGGCGGCGGCACCGGGACCAGGGTCGTGCGCGACTCCGGTGACATCGACGTCCACATGGTCTCCCACCCCCTCGGCGGCCGCGGCGCCGGTCCGCGGCGGCAACGGGACCTCGGGCGGATCCGTGTCGCCGCGGGTTTTGTCCTGTCCGTCGTACTTCCTGTACTGCTGCAGATGCTGCTCTCGCTGAACCCGGACCGGAATGTTGCCACCGCAGCACTCATCCAGCTCGCCGGGTCCGTCGCCGTCGCGCTGGTCGGCGGACTCTGGCCCGCCGTCCTGGCCGCCCTCTGGAGCAGCCTCCTGGTCAACTATTTCTCCACACCCCCACTGGGCAACCTGACCATCAGCGACCCGCAGAATCTCCTCGCCCTGTTGGTCTTTGTGGGCGTCTCCGCGGCCGTTGCCGTCGTCGTCGACCTCTCCGCCCGCCGGTCCAAGGAAGCCTCGCGCGCACGGGCGGAGGCAGCCACGCTGGGGGACCTCACCCGCAGCGCCGGCCGTGCCGAGGACACCCTAAAGGGACTCCTCGATCAGGCCCTGGACGTGTTCCAGGTCAGTGGCGCGGTCCTCTACAGTTCCGCCGGAAACCCCGGCACTGGAGGGGCAGGGAAGGCCGGCTGGCGGCTCGTGGCACAGGCCGGCACAGTCCCTTCCGCCGGCCTTGACGGTGCGGAAAACATCGAAGAGATCGACTCCACAACCCGCCTCGTCCTCTCCGGACGGACACTGCCCGCCAGTGACAGACGGTTGCTCGGTGCGTTCGGCGTGCACCTGGCCGCGCAGCTGGAGCGCCAGCAGCTGGCGGCCAGCCGCCGGGACGTCGTGCGGCTTGCCGAGGGCAACACGATGCGGACCGCCATTCTCCGTGCGGTCTCCCACGACCTTCGGACACCGCTGGCGGGCATCAAACTGGCCGTCGGCGGCCTCAGGCAGCCGGACGTCCACTACACCGACGAGGAGGAACAAGAGCTGCTCGCGACCATAGACGAATGCTCTGACCGGCTGGATGCGCTGGTGGGCAACCTGCTGGACATGTCCCGGATCACCTCCGATTCCGTCAATCCGCTCATCAGGCCAGCGCGCTGGTACGACGTGATGCCTGCCGCTCTGCAGGGAATCCCGGCCGGCCGGGTGCGGATCGAGCTGCCCGGCAATATGCCCGAAGTCGAGGCTGACGCCGGAATGCTGGAACGCGTCATCGCAAATATCGTGGAGAACGCCGTCAAGTACGCACCGGACTCCGACGTTGTGATTGTAGGAGCAGCAGGCGGGCTCAGCCACGCAACGCTGGGTGGCCAGCCTGCGGGGGAACTGCGCATCATCGACCACGGCCAGGGCGTGCCGGCGGAAAGCGTCGTACGGATGTTCCAGCCGTTCCAACGCCTCGATGACGTCCCGCAGGCAACTGGCGTGGGTCTGGGACTGGCTGTTGCCAAAGGCTTCACCGAGGCGATGGGCGGAACCCTGACCGCGGAAGGGACACCAGCTGGCGGACTGACGATGGTGATCCGGCTGCCCCTCTCTCCCGGGGCGGCATTCCACCAGACTGGGGCCCAAACTGGTGGCCAAACACGGCGTCAGGCGCAGCCAGCCCTCCCGCGCCCGCTGAACACCCAACCCGCGTCCGCGACGGAGGCCACGCAGTGAACGACGTGCTTGTGGTCGACGACGATCCCCACATTCTCAAAGCCCTCAAGATCACCCTGCATGCGCACGGATACAACGTTGTGACGGCCCCCGACGGCGATTCCGCACTTAGGGCCGCCGCCCAACACAGCTTCGCCGTCATCGTGCTGGACCTGGGCCTGCCGGACATGGACGGAACGACCGTCATCAACCGTCTCCGGCAATGGAGCCGCGTCCCGATCCTGGTCCTGTCCGCACGGCACGGCTCCGAGGACAAGGTCCGGGCCCTGGATGCCGGAGCCGACGATTACGTCACCAAACCCTTTGGACTGGACGAGCTGCTGGCGCGGCTGCGGGCCGTCCAACGCCGCAGCATCCAGGCCGACGAAACGCCCATCGTATCCACTCCCGCTTTCACTGTGGACCTGGCTAAAAAACGCATCACCCGCAACGGGGAGGATGTTCGGCTGACCCCCACCGAATGGGGCATCCTGGAACTGTTGGTCCGGAACCCCGAGAAGCTCATCACGCAACAGCAGTTGCTCACCGAAATCTGGGGTCCTGCGTATGCCAAGGAAGCCAACTACCTGCGTGTGTATATGGCCCAGCTCCGCCGCAAGCTCGAACAAGAAGCCGGCAACCCCCGCCACTTCCTGACCGAGGCGGGCATCGGATACAGGTTCATGCCCTGACCCGCAGCCATAAACCAGGCCGGGCCTCTGCACCCGTTGCCCGCGGCCCGCAGGCTGGTCTGATTGGTGCCGGAGCTGGTTTGCGCCGAAGTCCGGCCGGGGTAACGGCCGATGGAAAATTGACGCCGCGGAGTTTTACGGTGTCCCCGGCAGGATGCCCGACGACACTTGCGACGGCAGTCTATGATTCCGGCGTCGGAAAGCGTTGTTATGCACCGCGTAGGCTCGAATGCCGGCGGCGCCGGGCGCGAACGCAACGAGGGTTCGCTGGGGGAAGCCTGCCCGCTGGCGGCGGATTGTCAGCATCGGGTAAACCGGGCTGCTTCCCGGGCAGTCCCTGTGGTGCGGCGTGACGAATATCATACGTGGGGCTGGGCTGACAACGCCGCCCTGCGTTCTTGGACGATCACACCGTTGAAAGGGACCTCATGAAAATTGGCAACCGAGCGTGGATCATTGTCGCGGCCGCAGGACTTGCGGGCCTGACCGGATGCTCCGCCCCTGCCGGGCAGGCACCGAGCCAGGATCCGCCTGCCTCCACTTCATCCGCGGCGCAGGCATCGCCGGGTGCAACAACTCCGGGATCATCCGGGGCTTCCTCCGGACCGGCCGCACCGGACGGGGAAACCGTGATCAAAATCCGGGACTTCGCCTATGAGATGCCGGCGTCCGTCGCGCCTGGAGCGACGATCACTGTGATCAACGAGGACACCGCCCCGCACACGGTCACCGCCAAGGACGGTGGGGCGTTTAATGCGCAGGTGGCGGCCGGGCAAACTATAACCTTCACGGCCCCCAAGGACGCTGGCGATTACGCCGTCATCTGCACGTACCATCCCCGGATGGCCGGAACACTGGTCGTGAAATGACGCCGGCCAGGCAGCGCGAAGGCCGGTCGGCTGTTGTGCGGCTGGGCCTGCGCACCCTGATTGCTGCCGGGTTGGCGATCAGTGCGGTGATCCACTTCCAGCTTGCCGCCGGTTACCAAGAGGCCGCACCGGGCGGCGTCGGGCAGGGAACCCTGTTCCGAATCCACGCTGCGGGGTCGTTGCTGGCGGCGGTGTTTGTCCTGCTCAATGGGGGCTCGCGGGCCTTTATTGGGGCGGCAGTGATGTCACTCTCGGCGTTCGCCGCGGCAATCATTTACCGCTACGTTCAGCTGCCGGAGATCGGGCCGATCCCGGCTATGTATGAGCCTGTCTGGTACCCGGAAAAGGTCCTCGCCACCGTCGTCGAGGGGCTGGCCGGGCTGCTGTCCGTTGGTGGATATCTCCTGCTGCGCAAGGGCGCGCAAACGCGCGGGCCCGGCCCCACAGCAGCGGGCGCGAGCCCCCAGGGCCCGCCGGCGTAATTTATCTCACATCCAAACACATCTGGATCCCAATCCGCTCCGAACTACTGCTGTCCCTAACGTGGGACATCACGAACACTTGCATGAGGAGAATGCTTCGATGAAGAAGACACTGCGATTCATGGCAATACCCACCCTTGCTCTGGGAGCGCTCGCCCTTTCCGGTGCCCCGGCCATGGCGGCCGACGGGTCATACCAGTCCACACTGGGACAGATCAACGGCAGCTCCGCGTCCGGCACGGTCACCGTCGACGTCACGGGTAACCAGGCGCACGTTGTGCTGAAGGTTGCAGGACTGGCCCAGACCTTTATGGACGCGCCTTACCCGCATGTTCAGCACATCCACGGCGGTGCCAAGGGCGCGTGCCCGGCACCGGGTGCGGATATGGACGGCGACGGTGTGGTCAGCACAACAGAGGGAGCTCCGTCCTATGGCGGCATTGTCACCACGCTCTCCACCACCGGCGATACCAGCCCGGCCGCCGGGCTGGACCTCAAGGTCGCCGGTCAGGGCGCCAGCTACACCGTTGACCGCACGTTCGAATTGAACGCGGAAACTAAGGCTGCCCTGGAAGCCGGAACCGCGGTTGTGGTTGTCCATGGTCTCGACCCGGCCACGCTGAGCGCTGCCGGCCAGGCGGCGAAGAGCGATCTGGCGCCTACCCTGCCGCTGGCAGCAACATCGCCGGCCCTGTGTGGAACCCTGGCTGTCGGTCAAATGTCCATGCCGGTCGGTGGCGCTGACACCGGCGTCGCACAGGGTACCAGCGGAACGGACGCGGGAACGCTCGCGCTGGGTGGTGGCCTTGTGCTTGCAGCCGCCGCCGGCGGAGTCTATCTGGTTCGCCGCCGCCATTCCGGTTCAGCGGCTTAAGCACAGCTGCCCGGACTGTCATTATGACGACAACGAATTTCGGCCGCCGCGGAAGCCTGCTGGCCTCCGCGGCGGTTGGACTTCTGCTCCTTGCCGGCTGCTCGGCAGGCAACGCAGAAATATCCGCCGGCGCCTCCGGTGCGGCACGGTCAGCGTCGCCAACACCGAACACATCCACGGCTTCGGCGACGGCCACCAGCCCGGCACCGGCCACGGTGTCCGCCCAGGCCCTTCCCACTGTGCTGCCGAAATCTACTCCTGCCTCGCTCTCCATCCCGGCGATCGGCGTCCAGACTGAACTCCTCGGCCTGGGCCTGCGGGATAACAAGTCTCTTCAGGTACCGCCGGACGGCCCCGGCGCACCGGCTGGCTGGTACAACGGATCACCCACCCCCGGTGAACGCGGACCGGCCGTCCTGCTGGGCCACGTCAACGCGGTCGGCGGCGGACCCGGAGTTTTCGCCAACCTCCGCAGCCTTACCGCTGGAACACCTGTCACCATCCAACGGACCGACGGCTCCACCGCAACGTTCACGGTTGACCGGGCCGCAGCTTATGGCAAGGACGCGTTCCCCACCCTGGAGGTCTACGGCAATACGACTGCGGCCGAACTGCGGCTGATCACCTGCGATGGATACGATCCAGCCACGGGACTGTTCGACGACAACTACGTCGTCTACGCCACGCTCCAAACCTGACCGTCCGGTCTGTGCAACATTGCCACGGCGGCTCCGTTGCAAAACGACGCGAGCGATAATTCACAAGGAAGTGGACGCGACATGAAATACCAAAATTCCTGGCTTGCAGCACTGGCCGCGGCGTCGCTGCTGCTGTCCGGCTGCGCTGCCGCCGGAGCCGCCGCTCCCGGCGCCGCGGCGCCGACGGCGTCGGAGACCCACGCGGCGGGGCACACCGGGGAGCAACACGATACCGGCACCGACGCCCCGGCCGCGGCCGAGGGCCCACCTGAAGCGGCCCAAATGGTGTGCGGGAAAGAGACGCAGGACAATATCTCTTCGAGCCTTGCCCTCAGCGCTGCCCCGCACAGCGTGAGCAGCTGGGCCGACAAACTCTTCACCTGTACCTATCACCTTGCCGAAGGAAGCTTCGTGATCTCCGTGAAGGAATCAGCTGATCCTGCAGCGGCTCGCCAGTACTTTGATGCGCTGCAAAGTGAAGCCGGGGATGCGGCGCCGATCCAAGGGCTTGCCAACCTCGGGTTCCCGGCCTACGAGGCACCCCGGGGGTCAGTTGTTTTCCTGAAGGACAACATGACCCTGTCCGTGGACGCCACAGACCTGCCCGGAGCCGTCGGGCCGAACAGCGTCACACCCGCGGCATTTGCATACCAAATCGCAACCACCATCCTGGCCTGCTGGACCGAACACCCCTAAAGCGCCCGTTAGTGGTGGCTGTGCTCGCTAGCAACTCCTACGCCCCCGGCGGCGGCCAACGGTGGCGTCAGTGGTGGCTGAGGTGCTCGTCGTCTTTCCAGATGCCGTCACCGGGCATGTCGAGCCGGCCGGTCATCGGCTCGCGCCATTGCGGGGTGTCAGTGGGTTCTCCCCAGTAGTCGGTGACTCGCACGGCTTTCCCATCCTCAAGTTCGCCGATGGTCACGTTGCGGTAGAGCCGACCGTCGCCGTAGTTGCACGTCCACTCCACCACCACAACATCTTTCAGGTGGAGGCGTCTTCCAACCTCGAGCGTAAGTTCGGCGAAATTGCCCTCGACGCTGCCGATCAGCTTTTTGGTGCGCACGACCTCGCCCATTTGAGGCCATTGCCGCACCGCATTCTCGGCCAGAGGCACACCGAGGATGTAGGCGAGGCGGGTCTCACCGTTGGACGCCGCTTGATCAGCGTTCATCGAAATATCCCTCCGTCTGTCCCCTTGTCGCCGAGTGTTGTGCCGCACCGCGGCTTAGGGGCGGCCCGTCGGTTGATTGGATCTCCAGACTTTTTGCTGGCGTTGGGGCACACGGCCATCATCGACTAAACAACGCCGCGTTGGCAACGGTGTGTCCCAAATGGCAGTGGCAGGATTTGCCGGAATTCTTTACCCTGGCCCGCCTGCCGTGCATCCGTCAGTCCGGGCAACGACTGCGGCCCGTTCCGGTCGGCGGATAGAGGTGGCTGCCACCTGGTGGAATACCAGCAGTTACTCCGGCGGACGTTTGCGGAACGGTCGCAGCCTTGATAAGCAAGCGGTGACTTGCCTATAGTGAAGCCATGGTTGATGTCTTCCGAGCACTCGACGATGCGACACGGCGCACAGTCCTTGATGAGTTGTCAGTGCGCGACGGTCAAACCCTGTTTGAGATCTGCTCCATGCTGACGGTGCGGCATGGCCTCAGCCTCACGCGCCAGGCGATCTCACAGCACCTCGGCGTGCTTGAGTCGGCAGGCCTCGTAGTGACGGAGCGGCGCGGACGTTCCAAGTTCCACTACTTTAACCCTGAGCCAATCGCCGAGATTACCGGACGATGGACCGCCAGAAAGAGGATCGAAGAATGAAAATTGCCCTGACGAGCCTGTTCGTCGACGACCAGCGCGCTGCCCTTGCCTTTTACACGGACGTGCTCGGTTTCTCGAAGCGCCACGACATCCCCCTCGGCGATGACTTCTGGATCACCGTTGTATCCCCCGAATCGCCGGATGGTCCGGAGCTGCTTCTCGAACCGTCGAGCCACCCGGCAGTAAAGCCGTATCGGGATGCCCTGGTCGAGGACGGCATTCCACTCGCTCAATTCGCCGTCGCTGACATCGAAGCCGAGCACTCCAGACTCACCGGCAGGGGCGTGGTGTTCACGCAGCCGCCAACTGACATCGGCACCGCTGTGGTGGCCGTCTTTGATGACACCTGCGGCAACCTCATCCAGCTCATCGAAATGAAGCGGGACGAGGACGACGCCGACTCCCGCTGAGCGAGCGACGGATTCGAACCACGGCTTCACCCAGCTGCGCGAAGTCGCTGCCACCATCTCGAAGATTCCGACCGAGGAGACCGAATCATGGGGAAAATCATGCGCCGTCGATTACTTCCGCCGTGGGCGCTTGTGTATCTGATGGGTCGATGGCCTCCACCGAGATCAAGATGAGGCCAAGATTTCGGACTTTCACCAGGAGCCCGTGCAGCGCCGGTTGATCAGGGACAAAACCGCGCAGGCTGGTCGTCCCATCGTCTTCGTGGGTCAGGGTAAGGTCGCCGAACCAGGCAGACCAGCGCTCGTCGAGGTGCCCATCCACCCGAAGCTGGTAGCCAGCGGGATCCTTTTGTTTGCGTCGCTGCCCCATTAGGACCAGGCCTCCGGCGCCGGCGGCCCGGTCCGGCTGCTGTAGCGGTGGATGACGACCTCAGCGACCGTGAGATTGATAGCCCACCCGGCGCCCAGCATAAGGTCGGTACTTAGCACGCTGGTGCCGAACGCTGCGTGTCCTATGCCTTGGGTGAATACCTGGGTGCCTGCTCCTAGGGCCAAGGCATAGGCCCGCGTCATCCATGCCTGGTGAAGGCTTATGTCGCCTCGGCGGACTGCCGCGAATCCCAGGATGATGCTGGCAGCCATGCCGGATCCGAAAGCCAGTCGAAACACATAAGCGAGTTCCCCGGTGCCCGGCTGGCGGGGGTAGAACAACGTCATCCACAGTGCAGATGCCGCCACTGCCAGGCCGAGTCCCAACAAAGCTCGTCCAGCCGTCCGGTGCCAAACCGGGTGGCGACGCCGGAGCCTGGGGGCGAATTGAAATGCGCCGACGACGGCGTATCCCACGGCGCAGACGATATGCACTGTCACAGCCAGGGGCGAGGCGGTCATCCGGGCGTTATCGGGGATAAGCGGCGGGCCGCCGGCCAGTTCCAACAGCCGCAGGCAACCGGCAGCGGCCGGAACCATGACGAGGGCTACCAGCGCGAACGGCACCCACCCCACCTGGCGGGCCGGCCGGTGGGCACGCGCCGCCGCCTGAATGCTCACTTGGCGCCTGCTTGGTGGAGCGGTGAGCTGACCGTGCCGTTGAGGCGACGGGCAGCAGGGGCGCGCAAGCCGTGCCACAGCGAGTAGCCGAGGCCGATCATGGCTACACCGGTAGGAATAGCGAACAGCCGTTCGTTGACTTGCGGAAGCAGCGGGATGGCGAGAGTTGCCACGGATCCGGCGGCGAGAAGCACGGCGGCCCACCGGGCGAGGATGCCGGCGCGGAAGAGTCCGATGCCGAACAACAGGCCGCCGCCGAGGAAGGTGGCGGCCGAGGCCAGGTTCAGGAGCTGCATCAGGCCGATGTCGCCGCTGGCCTGGCCGCCCGTCACTACGGCAAAGACGTCGTTGACGTATCCGGGCGCCATCCGGGCAAGCGTTGGAAAGACAACAGCGCCGATGACTTCGACGCTCATCATCAAGAGGTAGCCGGCGCCGAACACGAGGTACCCGATCAGGCCCAGCACTCCGGCCTGCCTCACCTGGCGCAGGTACATGCCGGTGATGCCGACCAGCGATAGGCCGGACATCAGCACCTTCAGGCTTTGTCGGACCGTGTACTCGGTGGTGGTGGCGAACTCTGCATCCAAGGGAGGGTGGCTGATCTGGACACCGATGAACAGCAGGCCTGCTGCGACGGCGGCCAGGCCGGCTGAGCGGGCGAGGCGGGCGGGTGTTATGGACATGTCTGGCTCCCTAATCGTAAGTCCCGGCCGCGTGGCGCTGCCGGATAACTCAAAGGTAGGGACGGATGGTGTGACCCGGCGTCACCCCATGATGTGACTGACAGGATGAAACATGATCGTGGTAGCGGCTAGATCAGCCCGTGGTCGCGGGCACAAATAACCGCTGCTCGGCGGCTGGTTACGCCGAGTTTGGTGAAGACGTGTTTGGTGTGGGATCGCAAGGTGTTGTGCGAGATGAACAGTTCGCGGGCGATCTCCGGTCCGGTCAGCGCGCTGTCGAGGTGCTTGAGAACCTGGATCTCCCGCTCGCTGAGGGAGTCAACGGCCGACGCCGGGCGCTCCCCTGGCCGGGAGGTTTGCGCCGCAGACCCCTTGCCCAGGTTGAGCAGCCGTGACGCGTGGGCGACGGTGCCGCCGTCGTGCATTGCCGAACGCAACAACTCCACCATGGGCGCTCCTTCGTCCAGGAACAGCCGCACGTACTCATCGGGTTCAGACGCTTCCTCCCACGCGCAGCGAAGCGCTTCGAGCGCCAGTTGTCGATGCCCCTGCACGTGGTACACCAAACCCTGGAGCATAAGGATCTCCACCACGCTGCCCGCGCGCCCGGATGCCGAGGCATGGGTCAGCAACTCCGCCAACAGGCGGTGGACGCCCCGGACGGCGCCGCCTTCCGGGTCGGCCCGCTCCTGGGCAATCAACAGCCGCACCAGCGTCAGGTGATTGTATTCCCTGAGATAGCTGACCTCGTCCGTGACGGAAAGCCCCCGTTCACGTGCCCAGCCAGCAGCCTCCGACAAGGCGCCCTGGGCTATCCAAACGCGCGCCTTGATGGCGGCTATCGGGCGCACATCCGGGAAGAACCCGGGCCGGTAGAGCTCCTCCGCCTGGTCAAGAAAATCGATGGCGCGATCGTGGTTTCCTTCATCGCGGGCCACCAGTCCCGACGCCACGAACCACCGGTAACGGCTTTCCGTCATCGGTCCGCGGTGAACAAACGCCGCGGCCAGCTCAAGGTGCTGCTTGGCGTTGCCGAGGTCTCCGGCCTGGCGATCAATTTCGCCCAGCCCGACATGCAGGTCACTGCTCGCCCGGGCCATGGATCCACCGCGCGCCCGGGCCCGCTTCAGCGACTTCTGATACAGCCGGCGTGCCTCGCCGGGACGCCCCTTCGCGAGCCACAGGTCCGCGAGCACCACCGTGCCGCTGAGCTCGTCGACCAGGTTTCCGCCTGCTCGCAGGCTCGCCACAGCCTCGGAGAACGTCCGCGCCGCTCTCCGCACGTCGCCGGCAGCCCAGGCTGCGAGCCCCAGGAACCCGGCGGCCCCGCCGCGCGCGAGATGGTCATCCGGGCCGGCAAGCTCAAGTGCCTGCCGGGCATAAGACGAGGTGGCCGCCATATCACCCCGTGCCTGTGCGAGGGAAGCCCGATAAACAGCAATTGTCGACGGCAGTGTCTGGACCTCCTCTATGCCGGCCCAGGACGGCGTCGTTCCACCGCGTGACGCTGATTCCGGCACGCCGAGTTTCACTTCCGCAGCGAGTGCGCTACCCGCGTCATCGAGCCAGGACTCCACCCCGTCAAGGTCCCCGGAGGCCATCAGCATCCCGGCAAAGAAGACACTCAGGACCGGACTGCGGCGAATGGCATCCTCGGGAAGGACGCTCAGCCAACTATGCAATACGGCATCCTGGCGGTTGCGCCGCAGTACCGGCACCGCCAACTCCATCAGGTGCACGGCACGGTCGAAGTCGAAGGTGGCCAAGGCATGCCTGACGGCGTCCTCACTCTGGTCATGGGATTCATACCACCGGCTGGCGCGCTGGTGCAGTAACGGAATCCGTTCGGGGTGCTCGCTGAGGAGGCGGGCCCGCAGCACGTCGGCGAACAGGTTGTGGTAGCGGTACCACTCACGCCGATCATCCAGCGGGACGAGGAACAGGTTCGCCCGCTCCAAGGCCGTGAGCATTTGGCTCCCGTCGCCGCGCCCGGTAAGCGCATCACAGAGCGGACCGGTGAGCCTGTTGAGAACAGCCGAGTCCAGCAAGAACCGACGAACCGCATCAGGTTGATGCCGCAGCACCTCCTCGACGAGGTAGTCGAGCACATAGCGGTCGTTCCCGGCGAAGCGGGCGATGAAGCCGGCGACGTCGTCGTGCCGTTGGAGCGAGAGCGCGGCGAGCTGAAGCGCGGCAATCCACCCCTCGGTCCGTTCTTCCAGCGTCGCCACGTCGTCCGCGGCCAGGTCCAGTCCCGCCACTTCTTTGAGATAGGCGGCGGCCTCCTCCGAGGTGAAGCGCAGATCCGCGGCACGGATCTCGATCAGCTCGCCGCGCACCCGCCACCGGGACAGTGGCAGATCCGGGTCGGCCCGCGTGCTGATCACCACGTGCACGCGGGGTGGAAGGTGCTCAAGCAGGAAAACCATTCCCGCGCTGATATCGCCACTGTCGACCACGTGGTAGTCATCGAGCACAAGCCAAACATCAGCGGCAGCCGCGGCCAGATCGTTCAGCATCGTCGCAAGAACAAGCTCGGTGGGCATTGGTCTGGACGCGATGAGCTCCAGCGCAACCGGACCGATGCCCGGCACCGCCATTTGGAGGGCATTCACTACGTAGGTCCAGAACGACGCAGGCTCGTTGTCCGCAGGGTCGAGCGCGAGCCAGGCAACACAGCGGGCTTCACCGGGCGTTTCAGCCAGCCACTCTGCGAGCAGCGTAGTCTTGCCGAAGCCAGCCGGAGCGGATATCAGCGTAAGCCGCGGCTCTGCTCCGCCACGCAAGCGTTCGCTGAGCCTGGGGCGAGGTACCAGGGCACGTCGCAGCTTCGGAACGAACAGCTTCGTAGCAATTATCGGATATGCCATGTGATCCCCGCTGGCCAAAAGTGTGTGGCAGATAACACCAGCCTACCGAGGCGCTGGTCAACATCGATGCCGCTTCGGCAGTGCGGCCGCCTCTGGCACTCAAACCCTCTCGGGGACGGGCCCTTGCTTTAACCGATCCCGCCCCATAAGTTCGCCTTGGCCCACTAACGCTGCAAGGCCGAACGGTCCTGACCCGAAACGATATGCGCGGCACGAGAACTGAAATGATGAATGACATGGATATTGTCCAGTTCCTGGAAGACCGGACCTCGGAGCAGGAGGCGGCGCTCCGAGCCGGGGCCTTCACACTCGGCTCATCCACGAACCCCGCTGATGGCAGCGAAGACAGCGCCACCGTGCAGGAACGCATGCTGGAAGAATGCGCCCAGCAGCGAGCCCTCATTGCGAGCTGGAAGGAATCAGCCGCCGCGGAAGGGATCACCGACCCGGATGAAGCAACCGACACCATCGCCATCGCCAGGCGAACCATGCTCGTTCTGCTCGCAGGTGCCCACCGGGACCACCCGGACTACAATCCGGATTGGGACCCGGAACCGCCCACCATTGGACCCGGCGACCCGTCCCGGGGATAGATACCTTGTAGGACAACCCCCGGCCGCCTGCGTTGAATGACGGTTCGACTCCCGGCTTTTAACACTCCCCCGTCGGTGCCGCCAATCCCGGCCGGATCTACTGGGCCCGGCCGGCTGACGAGCCGCATCAGTTTTCCGGGGGTATCCATCAGCGGATCCTCATCGCGATGGCCATTGCCCTCGAGCCGCCCTTGTTGATCGCGGACGAACCGACGACAGCACTGGACGTTACCGTGCAAGCCCAGATCCTCGAGCTGCCGACCGCCTGGCTGTTATGTATGCCGGGCGAATTGTGGAAGCGGGCGACGCTGATGCTGTGCTCGGCTCCCCCGCCCATCCGTACACTGATGCCCTCCTCTGTTCGGTGCCACAAGCCGCTATGCGCGACGCAGATCTCCTGAAGAACTCAGGCCTACTGCTCAACCTGAGGGAGCCACCGTGCCTTGTGCGCTCCGCATTTGCCGTTCCCGATGCCCCAGGAGCGTCGGGGTGTCCGCGCAACAAGTGATCAGGCCGCACGAACTGCGTGGTCTGCTGCCGATCAGCGGCCGCGGACAACGCGCTCGGCAGATCCTCCCGGTCCGGCACGAAGGTGCTGCCGGGTCGATTACACCGGCAGCTACGGCGCGAGCGTATGGGCGAGCCCGGCAAGTACTGGTTCGCGGCCTAACTCGATATGGGAGTACGCAAGGGAATAAGCCAAGTCCGGGCGGCCCTGCAGGATGGCATTGCAGAGCTCCACGTGCTCGTCACGCTGAAGCTCATTGCTGCGGTTGTGGGCGAGGCCAAAGATCCAGCGCATCCGGCCAAAAAGGGGCTTCACAGAATCGACAAGTAGTCGGTTGCCGGAGAGCCGCACAATTTCGGCATGGAATTCCGCGCTGAGACCTGCAACATTCGCCTCAGGACCGTCGTCGATAGCGCGTCGTGTTTCGTCCACGAGTTCCTGCAATCTTGCACCGTCTTGACCGTCGGCAACCCGGACCGCTGCAGCACGCGCGGCAAAAGTTTCGAGGCAGAGGCGGACGTCGAAGAGTTCGTTGACGTCGGTGAGCGTCAGCCGCCGCACCGCCGCACCCCTGCGAGGTGATGTTTCGACGAAGCCGTCCTGTTCCAGGCGCTGGATGGCCTCCCGGACGGGGATCCTTGACACGCTGTGAAGTTCTGAGAGTTCACGTTCGCGCAGCCGCGTACCCTGCTCGTATTTGCCTGTCACAATCCCCTCAAGGACAAGCTGATACACGTGTTCGGCCCGGACCTCGTCGTCCCGCCCGTTCAGCGCATCCCCTTTCGGTTCAACCACATTCACCCCGCCGTTCATCACTCACCCTCTGGCCCTGCGGACCGTGCCGCTCAGCGTTCCACCTGAGCATACACGTGCCCGACTGCCGGCTCCGGGCACACCCACCGGCTTCCATCCTGCCTGTCCTGGATTGGCTTGCCCCGGGAATGGACACGTATCCCGGTGTGCCGCGGAGTATGGGCCGCATCAAGGCTGGTATTCCAAATAATATCGAAAGGTGATTTACATCGCACAAATGGTGCTCTAATCTATGTTTGGTATACAAAACAATGGAGCCTGCTCCGCGGACCTGAATCGAGCGTTCCCAATGACCCAGCTTCAGTCCGGTGCCACACCAACTGCTGCGAGGACGTTGCCTGGCGACAGCGCCGGCGCCAGCGGCCCCCTGTCCCCCGGCGGCCAACCCGCCGTCGCTGCCGGGGGCCAATGCGTCGAGTCGGGACCGGTGGATGAGATCTTCCACGACACCCGGCATCCGTACCCGGCACCCCTACACCCAGGCGCTGCTCTCAGCGGTGCCGTTGCCCGATCCACGGGCAGCCCGGCAGCAAGTGAAGATCAGGCTCCGCGGAGATCTTCCGTCACCGTCAAACCCGCCCAGCGGCTGCGTCTTCCGCACCCGCTGCCCACTGTTCGACGCACTGCACGAAAGCCGGCAGCAGGTGTGCATCAGCGACATTCCCTCACCGGCCGGCCCGGCCGCCCCGGCCTGCCACACCGGCGGGGCTGGCCGCCGCCACCCCCGCCGGTGTGCAATAGACCCAACAATAAGGAGCACTACATTGACTACCCTGATCCGCGCCGCCCGTCCCTGGGGGCAAGCGCTGAGCGACATCCTGCTCAAAGATGGGAAAATCGCCGGCATCGAGCCGCATAACCCCGCGCACACCCCGACGGACCCGCCAGGGGCCCTCCAAGAGGCGGCCACCGTCGTCGAAGGCCGCGGCCGGCTGCTGCTCCCGTCCTTCTCCGACGTCCATGTCCAGCTGGACTCGACCCGCATCGGCCTGCCGTTCCGCGAGCACACCGGAGGCCCCGGCGTTTGGACCATGATGATGAACGACCGGAAAAACTGGCGCGACGCCGAGGTCCCCCTCCAGGAACGCGTCAACAACACGCTGGGCCGGATGATCGCGCGCGGCACAACCAGGGTCCGCTCCTACGCCCAGGTCGATGTGGACTGCCGGCTGGAACGCTTCGAAGCGGTCCTGGCGGCTAAGGAACACTTCGAGGACCAGGCCGACGTCGACATCATCGCCTTCCCGCAGGCCGGTCTCCTTCTCGAGGACGGCACCGTGCCGCTGATGGAGCAGGCCCTCCGGGCCGGGGCCAACGTGATGGGTGGCATTGATCCATGCAGCCTGGACCGGGATCCCGTCCGGCACCTGGACATCGTCTTTGGCCTGGCCGAGAAGTACCAGGTTCCCATCGACATCCACCTCCACGAACCGGGCGAGCTGGGCGTCTTCAGCACGGACCTGGTGATGGAGCGAACCCGGGCCCTCGGGATGCAGGGCAAGGTCACCATGTCCCACGCCTACCAGCTGGGCAGCGTCTCCGAGGCCACCACACACCGGCTCGTCGAGGAGTTCGCGGAGCTTGACATCTCCATGGCATCCGTGGCCCCGGCGGCATCCGGGCAGCTCCCGCTCCCGCTGCTGGCGGAGGCCGGTGTCCGCGTGGGCCTGGGCGAGGACGGGCAGCGCGATTACTGGTCCCCCTACGGCAATACAGACATGCTGGACCGCACCTGGCAGCTCGCGTTCACCCATGGTTTCCGCAGGGACGAGTTGATCGAACACTGCCTGGCCATCGCTACGGTGGGCGGCGCCAGCGTGCTGGACCCGGCCGCCATCCGGCTCAACGGCACCGCGCACCGGCCCTGCCTTGACGTCGGCGATCCGGCCGAGCTGCTGCTGGTCGACGGCGAGACGGTCGCCTCCGCGGTCATGGACCGGGGCACCGACCGAACCGTGATCCACCGCGGCCGCGTTGTGGCAGACCAACTGCAACTACTTCCCTAGGCCCGCAATAAAGTGGCAGGTTCCTTTCTAAGGGACCTGCCACTTTTTTGTGTGGGGGTCAGCTTCCGACGCCGGCCGGCCGGGTCTCGCCGGTGAACACCGTGCTTTCGTCCGCAGACACGATTCGCCCGCTCACCGAGAAGTATCCCGCCAGGGACAGCAGCATGGCCACTCCCGCCAAGGCCCAGAACGCAGCTTCCCAGCCGCCGGTCACATCATGAATCAGGGCGGCCAGCACAGGTCCAAGGGAGGCCAGGGCGAACCCGAGCCCCTGGCTCATCGCCGAAAGACTCCCCGCGGTTTGGGGCCCCGTGGAGCGGAGCACCACGAGCGCAAGTCCAAGCCCGAGTCCGGCGCTCTGGACAACTCCCAGGACACCTATCAAGAGGAACTGAAACTCAGCCGGGCCGGCCAGCACCCCGAGCAGCGCGGCGGCCACAAACATCCCCAAACCGGGCGCCATGATCTTGAGAACAGCCGGCCGGCTGGCCAGCACGGGTGCCAGCAGGCTGGCGGGAAGGCCGGCCACGCTGAACCACGCAAGATGCGCCGCAGCGTCGCCGGCGGTGAGGCCCTTCGACACCAGGAAGACTGTCAGCCATGAAGTGACCGCGAAGTAGAGCATCGCCTGGAGACCAAAGAATGCTGTCACCGCCCAGGCAGTTCCCTGGCTCCGCAGTGCGCGGGCGGCAGGGAGTAGCCGCTCCGCACCGGCCCTTGAGCTGCCGGAGCTGAAAGCATTTGAAGGTGGAATGGCGGCCAGCGTACCGGCAGGTCCGGTGGCCACCCCACCGTGTTGGAGCATCAGTATTGCCGCCAGCACAGCTGGTACAGCCCAGATGGCCAGAGCCCCGTTCAGGCTTCCGTCCAGAGCGTGCTGCAGCGGTTGGATCAACCCTGCCCCCAGTGCCGCGCCGAGTCCGAAGCCCATGCTGCACAGCCCCGTCCACCAGCCGTTGCCCTGGTTGGCCTTGACGACCTGGGGCAGCAACACGCTGGCTGCCATGATGGCCATGCCGGCCACAAAGGTGCCGGGGAGCAGTAGGGCAGGCACCAGCACCCGGGCGACCAGGGCCAAGGCCAGCAACAGCATCGCAAGAGCGATGGCTGTCCCTGCACCCAGGCGGCGGGCGAGCCACGGTCCGCACGGGGCGGACATTCCGAAGGCGAGGACCGGCAGCGCCGCAAGGAGCGGCAGCGCCGGGGCAGCTATCCCCAGCCCCTGTTCCAGTTGGCCCATGGATCCGGCGATGGTCGTAATCGCCGGCCGTAGGTTAATGGAAACGAGGCTCAAAGCGACGAGTGTCAATGCGATCTTCGAAGCTGCAGGTGTCCGGGGCCGCTCCCAGGGCGCCCGGGGGATCTTTTTCACAGTCGTCTCCTGACTATATTCTGGTATACCAAGCCTAGCCTGATCTAGGGACCGTAGGTTCACGCGCAGAACGCATGCGTGCGGCGTTCGTAAAGGAGGATTCTTTGGAATACCAGATTTCTAAAGTGAGCTCAGGGCGCCGGTTACCGGCCGAGGGCAATCTGCCCCAGGGCGGCCGCCGCAATGAAGGATGCACTGTAGGTCACCAGCGCGACAACGATGATCTTCCAGCTCAAGGACTTCAGCGCCTTGATGTCCCGCCCGACCGTAAGCCCGATCAAAGTCAGCGCAGGTAGCCCGATGAGAATGACGTCCAGATGTCCGGTCAGCGCCGCAAGCAGACCGGCAGTGGGCAGGAACGGCGCCGACAGTACCGTTGTGAGAGTCAGCACCCACACACTGGACGGCACCGAGGGCATCAGACGGGCCAGACGGAAGGACAGCCCCGTCAGCAGCAACAGGACGACCACACCCGCCAGATCGTTCCAGGCGAAGCTCTTCGTTCCGATGACGTTCATAGCGAGGGCGGAGGCCCCGGCGATGGCGAAGGCGAGAATCGTAATCCGTGGAGTCAGCTTCAGTGCCGGATCTACCTCCACTGCCACTGGAGGGGCAAGCTGCGCCGCTGCGCTCTGTGCCGTCTTGCCTCGGGTCCCCCGCGTGGACCTGCCTTCGTCGTCCTTTCCAAAAAGGCGGCTCCAGAACGCATACAGCCTCCGGCACAGCGGCAGGGACAGGAAGACCCCCGCATAGAAGCCGACGATGTTCGTAACGAGGTTGGACAATGCGGCCAGCGCCATGATTTCACCGGCCTGTTCCGGGTAGAGCAGCGAAAGCGCCCCCACTCCCCCGAGCATCATCGACGCCGAGCCGAGCCCAAGCCCGAGGGCCAGTGCACGCGGATCGAAGATATTCAGTCCGCCCAGGAATCCGGCGAGCAGGGAGATAAAGACTGCGCCAAAGAGGCTGCCGAGCAACCACACGGAGAAAACGCCACGGTACTCCCCGGAGCGAACCCCGAAACGCTGGATGGCGAAGGCAAGAAACGACTCGCGGTCAATTGACCAGGTGGCCCCGATCGCTACCCGACCCAGCCCCATGGCCACAGCTATCGGCAAGGCGAGGATGACCGTGCCGAAGATGTGCCCGACCTCCTGAAGAAGGATGGCCGGACCGATCTCAGTGACCTTCGCCAGCGACGGCCCGATCTGCGTGCCCAGCCGAGCGAGGAAAAGGATGATTCCGATCTCCAACAGAAGCGTCGCAACGGCGCGGCTGGCACCCGAGACGCGCCGGATTCGCTGGGTTCCGATGATGCCGCCGATGACAACGGCCCAAATGATGGGGAAGAGCACCACCGGCGCCGGGCCCAGCTGAAACTTGTACGTGCCAATCAGGACGGCCGCCGTCGAGACGAGCATGGACACGGTCACCACCGTCCACCAGTGCCGGCGCGTGATCTTCTGGTCCGCGACGGATGCAGAGGTCTGACTGATTTGTTGGGCTTCTGAGGCCATGGGAGTAACTGTCCTTTGGGAAAGACCCTCCACCCGTACTGGGCGGCTGCTGGGTCGGGGGTACATGTGTGTTTTATGTCGCAACTATTTTGTATACCAAAAATATAGTAAGCCGGTTCGGACGAGATGTAAATCACGTTTGAAGCCCGGCGATTAGCTGGTTCGGTTGACCGGGCCCCATCTGACCTCACCAAACCCTTGTTATTGGTATACCAAAATCGATATGGTTTGATCTGTGCGGTTCACCCTGCGGTGCCCGCTCCATCATCGACATTGGAGGTTGGTTTGCGCACCAAGTTCAGCGCAGCATTTGTGCTCGGGCATAAGGACGGTCACCACGTGCTTATCCGCGACGGTGACGTTGTCTACGAGGACACGCGCATTGTGTATGTCGGGCACGGCTACGAGGGTCCCGCGGACGAGCACTATGATCTTGGCCGTTCCCTCATCACGCCGGGTCTCATCGATCTGGACGCCCTGACAGACATCGATCACCTGCTCATCGACTCGTGGGCATCGCCGGACCGGGCCACCGGTCTGCAATGGTCCGAAGACTACTTCCGAAGCCGCCGCGCGGACGTTTTCACCGCAGAGGAGCGCCAGACCATCCGAAAATACGCCCTGGTGCAGTTGGCACTGCACGGCATCACTACCTACATGCCCATCGCATCGGAGATCCATTCCGCCTGGGCGGAAAGCTTTGCAGAGCTTGCCGGCATGGCCGAGACCTCCCGCGAGCTCGGCCTCCGGGGATATTTGGGCCCGGCGTTCCGCTCCGGGGTAAATATTGTCAGGGCCGATGGACAGCGCGACGTCGCATTCGACGAGAGCCAGGGGCGGGCCGGGCTCGCCGATGCCGTTCGCTTCCTGGACTACGCAGAGGATCTGGCCGATCCGCTGATTACCGGGGTTCTCCTACCGTGCAGAATTGAAACGCTGACCGCTGAACTCCTGCGCGCAACGGCCGAAATCGCCCGAGAAAGGCATGCCCTCGTTCGGTTGCACTGCCTTCAAGGGGCTCTGGAACGGGAACTGCTGCAGCGTTGGCACGGACTTACTCCCCTCCAGCTCTTGCAGAAAACAGGGCTGCTGGATGTGCGCCTACTCATCCCGCACGGAATCTTCGTGGACCGGAATCCGGCCCTGGGTGGTATGGATGCCGGTGATCTTCAAACTCTTGCGGATGCAAATATCTCCATCGTCCACTGTCCACTCACATCCTTCAGATACGGCATGGCACTCGACTCGTTCGCTGCCTTCCGGGCAGCAGGCATCAACCTGTGTCTTGGAACGGACTCCTTCCCGCCGGATCTCATCCGCGGCATGGACACCGGTGTACACCTGGCCAAACTCCTAGAGCGAAGGCCGGACGCAGCACCCGCGGAACACTACTTTGAAGCAGCAACCCTCGGCGGAGCCCGCGCCCTGGACCGCCCTGACCTGGGGAGGCTGGAAGAAGGAGCGCAAGCGGACCTCGTTGCGTTCGCTCTTGACGACTTCCGGGACGGAGTCCTGGACGACCCGATTCGAACCCTGTTGCTGAACGGAACAGCACGGCAGGCCACTCATTCCGTCGTCGCAGGGCGCATCGTAATGCGGGACGGCGACATCCCGGGCATTGATATTCCGGGCCTGAAAGTGGAGGCCCAACGGCTGTTCGCAAAGATGCGCGAAGCATACTCAGAGCGTGACAGCGAACGCCGGTCTCCGGACCAACTGTTCCCTCCGACTTTTCCCTATGCCAGTGCACCGGCTCCAAGCGCATCAAAACCATAACGCGGGACGTTTCAGCCGCGGCTTCGGCACGGCCTAGCGCATGCCCTCCCGGCGGATGGCGGTGGCGATAGCCGCTGCCCGGGTTTCGACGCCGAGTTTGGCGTAGATATGTGCCAAATGCGTTTTGACTGTGGCCTCGGAGATGAACAGCCGCTGGCCGAGTTCCCGGTTGCTGAGTCCTTCGGTCAGGAGGCTCAGCAGTTCGGCCTCGCGCGGGGTCAGGATTGCGTCCGGGTTGCGCAGCTGCTGGAAGAGCCGCGAAGCCACCGGCGCGCTCATCACGCTCTTGCCCTGGACTGCGCCGCGGACAGCTGCAAATATCTCCTCGGGTGAAGCGTCCTTAAGCAGGTAGCCCATCGCCCCGGCATCCACGGCGCGGACGATGTCGGCATCAGAGTCGTAGGTGGTGAACACGAGGATCGCCTGCCGACTGTTGCGGCGCCGCAATGCCTTGATGGCCTCGATGCCGTCCATGCCGGCACCCATGGCGAGATCCATCATCACCACGGCCGGACCGTGCCGCTCCACCAGCACCAGTGCCTCCTCGCCGGAGGCTGCCTCGGCCACCACCTCAATGCCGGGCTGCGTCCCCAACAGCGCCTTGAGCCCGCTGCGGACCACCAGATGGTCATCTACCAGCAGCACGGAAATGATGTTCACTGTTTCTCCCCGGTAGGCAGTTCCGCGGCCACAACCGTCCCGCCGCCGGGGCTGCTTTCCACCGAGAACACGCCGCCGAGTTGTTCCACCCGCTGCCGCATGGCGCGCAGCCCATAGCCTCCTGTGTCCGAGGGCGGCGCCAGCGACGACGGATCGAAGCCCGCGCCGTCGTCGTATACATCCAGCGTGACAGCGCCCGGTAGAAAGCCGAGCGTGACTGTTGCGTTGGCCGCAGCCGCATGCAGCGCCGTGTTGGCCGTCGCGCTCTGGACCACCCGCAGCAGGGCGTGCCGGGTGGCGGCGGTGACGGTACGGGGCACACCGGTGACAAGGAGGCGAACACCCGGCAGGTACTGCGACGCTGCCCTGGACACGGCATCCGTCAGGGGCGCCGTATCCAGCCCGGGGGAAGCTAATTCGTGGACCAGGCTGCGGGTTTCGGCCAGGTTCTGGCGCAGCAGACCGCTGGCCGAACGGACGTCCTCACGCGCGGCCGGGCTGGGCCAGGACCGGCTGGCGGCTTCCAGGAGAAGGAGACTGCTCGCCAGGCCCTGCGTCACTGTGTCGTGGATTTCCCGGGAAACCCGCGCACGTTCTTCGATGCTGCCCGCCCGCCGCTCGGTGGCCGCCAGCTGATCCTGTGCCTGCGTCAGCGCTTCATTCAGGCGGCGTTGCTCCGCAGTGTCGTGTTCAATCCGGTTATAGATCAGTGTCAGCATGAACCCGACGGCCAGCGGGCCCAAAAGCGTGGCGACGTCGTTTCCGCCGCCCAGCCGGAAGAGCCCGACGGCGGTAACTGCTGCCGTCGCGCCGCCAGCGAGGTTGGCGACCCAGCCGGTGAAGGCAGTGCGGCAAAGGAAGAACAGGGCGAAGGAGCACCAGGCAAAGCTCGGCGCTGCGATCACCAGCACGGCCCACAGCCCCGCCAGGAAAAACATCCACACCGCCCAGGGCCGCCTCCGCTGCGAGAGCACAGCGATCACGGCGTACAGCGAACAGACCGCTGTGGCGAGTGCCAGGACCCCCACGTTGTCCGCGGGGCTGTGCCGCATCGCGTACCGGACCGCCGACGCGACCACCAGCACGGCAAAACCGATATGGACGACGGCGTCGATTCGGCCCAGCGGACCGCTGCCCGTGGCGGTGGCCCGTTGGTGCTGGGAGTGTTCCCGCAAAGTGGCTGATGAGGAAGGCATAGGGTCCGGTTCCGGTGGATGAAGTGCTACCCCACCATATTAAGTCCCGCGCCGTTAGGCCTCCCTCACCCTTTTGGCTGATACTCCTGGCCCGATGGGGGAGAAATCGGCAGACCAACGCCCGATGTCCCAACCGGTGCGAGGACGAAGAATGGATTTGGGCCCGGGCCGTTGGCTTGGGCCCGCCCCCTACAGTACTCCGAGGAGAACCCGTGAAGACGTCCAAGAAGATCACCGCCGCCGCTGCTGCTGCATTGCTCATCACCGCAGGGCTAACGGCTGCCGCCAATGCCGGGCCCAACCCGGTTCCGGCTGCGGTAGCCACCACCGACATCCAGCCGTCCCCTGGAAAAGTCATTGCCCAGAACCGCATCAGCGTGGGTGCTTCGGCTGCTGCCGTACAAGCTGCCCTCGCAAAATGCCAAGCTGACAAGCTGCCGTTCGTGACGGTGGCACTCGTCGACCGCTTCGGAACCGTGCAGGCCCTTCTCCGCGGCGACAACGCCGCAGAGCACACGATTGAAGCGGCGAGGCAAAAAGCCTATACCGCAGCGGCTTTCGGTACGCCCACCAGCGAGCTGTCCAAGCGGGTCAACGGGAACGGGCCCAGCATCGCTGATCTCCCGGGCACCCTCTTCTTGGCCGGCGGGGTTCCGCTCAAGGTCGACGGGGTCTCTGTGGCGGGCATCGGTGTGGGCGGTGCTCCCGACGGTAATCTCGACGAGGCCTGTGCCGCGGCCGGGGCGGACGCCATCGCGGGTGTGGCACCGGGCACAGCCAAGTAGGAAATCACGATGTTCTGGAACCGGAATCTTGTCCTGATCTGTGCAGCGATGCTGGGGCTGGCGGCCTGCGGCCCGGGAACCGGGGAGCCACTCCGTCCCTCGTCACCGACGGGCGGGGTGAGCCCCGGACAACGACCGCCGCCACTGGCGGCACCGCCGCCTGTGGCCCCGACGATGGCTGTCTCCGCTCCGCCGGCCCGTTCCCGCGAGGCGCAGGCATCACTGGACCAGCGTCTTATCCTGGCTGCCAAGGCCAACGACGTCGCCCACGTGACAGAGCTGATCCGGGCCGGGGGCAACGTCAATGCCAAAGACTCCCGTCAGGATTCGGCGTTCCTCTACTCCGGGGCAGAAGGATTCAACGGGGTCTTGCGGCTGACGATCGCCAACGGTGCTGACGTTTCCAGCACCAACCGGTTCGGCGGGACAGCTCTGATTCCCGCCAGCGAACACGGACATGTGGAGACCGTCCGCATCCTCACAGCAGCAGGGGTTCCCGTCAACCACGTAAACAACCTGGGCTGGACCGCCCTGCAGGAGGCCATCCTGCTCAACGACGGCGGCCCCAGGCAGCAGGACGTAGTCAGGCACCTCCTCGCCGCAGGAGCGGACCCCAACATCCCGGATCCTCAGGGGCGAACGGCTTTGGAGAACGCGCACCGGCTGGGGTTTGCTGAGATCGTCAGTATCATAACGGCGGCCGGCCCAAACGACCTCTGAGAGGATGCCGTCACCACCACCCGGAGCAAATTGTGAATCGACGCCTCAAAGGGTGTGCTCGACAGATGTCCGAGGTTTAGCCCACGGACACCGCACCCGCCGACCGTGAAGGGGCAGCGATTTTGTTCCCTGAACCCACTCCAGCATAATCAGTGAACCGCCCGCACGCTGACGAGGAACACTCCACGATTGCCCGGGTCGCAACCGAAAGCCGGGGGGGCTATGAGGTCGATCATGAAAGGTGCCGGGTGCTCTCGCACGACGGCGAACCCACTCAGACCGTGGGCACTCTAGTGCTAGCGCCGCTGCGGAAGAGACCGGCCGGTTCTCATTACGGGTGGCTGCCCCGGCTCTCCGGCAATGTCATGCTGGACCTCAGAATCTGGATGCTGGGTTTCGGGCTCCTTATCGGCCTGGTCTTCCCATTTCTTCTGATCGTGCTCGGACTCTCACCCGAGGCGGCCGTGCAGCCAGGCTTCTTTGCCCTGACCGTGGCCGCGGGGATCGCTGTCGCGGAGATCAACCATCTCCTAGTGCGTGTGGTCGTGGGGGGTCGGCTGCGTTCTCTGGTTGCCGGGATGGCTCCTGTCGAGGCTCTGTTGGTCGATGCGGCCGCGAGCGGTGACTGGACAGGATGCGATCTGGCGGGCTGCGCAATTCCAGTGGACTCAGCCGATGAATTCGGCGACGTGGCCCAGTCGTTTAACGGCCTGGTCGCCAGCCTGTCGGACAGCCACCAGGTTTCCGATGGGATCAAGAAGGTGTCGCAAGCCCTCGCTGCCCACCTGGAAATCGGCGCCCTCGCGGAGGCGGCGTTGCATGAGCTGTCGGTGCACACCGCGTGTGCTGCTGCGGCGCTGCTCACAGTTAGCAACGGCACGCTCCACGTGGCCGGATCATTGCGGATGCGAGCCGGTATCGACCTGACGGGTACAGAGTTGGTACTCGGTGTCTTGGGCACGGCACGGCCCGCCGTGCTTATGCTGCCCGAAGACCTCGTCAGGGCCGGGGCACTGACGGAATTTACTCCGCAGGAGGTACACATCCTGCCCGTCCTGTTCGACGCGGCCACAGTCGGGGTCCTGGTGATGGCGTTCGCGGAGCACCCTGCCCCGGCGGCCAGGGCCGTGTTGGGCGCCTCGCTTCCGGGTCTGGCAGTGGCCGTGAACAACGCCCTCACGCACGAGGACCTGCAACGGATCGCAGCTTTGGATCCACTGACAGGCGTGTTCAATCGACGCTCAGGTCTGGTTCGGCTGGAGGAGGAATTCGATCGGTCCAGGCGATCCCACCAGTCACTCGGGGTGCTCATGTTCGACATTGACCATTTCAAGGTGGTCAACGATACCTTCGGGCATCTGGTCGGCGACCGAGTGCTGCGCAGCGTGGTGCAAGCGGCGCGAAAGGTCCTGCGCGGGAGCGATGTGCTGCTTCGTTTTGGCGGCGAAGAATTCATTGTTGTTTTGCCGGGGGCGACGCGGGACGATCTCGCCATAACGGGCGAGAGGATCCGACTGGCTGTCGCCGAAGCAGGCCTCCTCGAGGACGGTCACCCCATCCGTCTGACCGTCAGCGTTGGCGGTTTCGCGGGCCACGCAGGGAACACCACAACCCCGGAGGAAATGATCTGTCACGCCGACGTCGCCCTCTACTCCTCCAAGCAGTCAGGCCGGGACCGATGCGTGATTGCCTGATGGCGCAGGAGAGGCCATACCGAAGCGATAGCCGGCCGGTGGCTACAGGCCCAGTGCCGCCTTCAGCTGCGCGACGTGGCCCTTGGCGGTGACCTGGTACTGCGCGAGTTCGACGATGCCCTCGGGGTCCACCACCACCGTGGAGCGGACCAGGCCCTCCGTAACCTCGCCGTTGACCAGCTTCTCGCCCCACGCACCGTAGGCCAGGGCCACAGCATGGTCCTCGTCGGCAAGCAGCGGGAAGGTAAGCCCCTGGTCGCCGGCGAAGGCGGCCAAGGCGGCCTGCGAATCCGGCGAGATACCGAGGACTGCATATCCGGACCTCGTGAGGGAGGCGAGGCTATCGCGGAAATCGCACGCCTCGGTCGTGCAGCCAGGGGTCGCTGCCTTCGGGTAGAAGTACACGATGGCACTCTTGCCGCGGTAGTCCGTCAACGAGACACGCTTGCCGCCAGCGTCGGTCAAGCTGAAATCCGGTGCCGGCGTTCCGGGCCGAAGCTTCGTGGGGACTCGCTGGGATGTCGGGAACAGGTTCATTGTCTTCCTTGACAGGTCGTGGGAATCGGATTTCCCGGTTGAAACAATTCAGATGGAGTATTCGGCAGGTCCACGCACTTTGGCGTAAGGACCGGGGACAAACTGGTAGCCACCGCCGCGAACCGTGGCAATCGTAGACCGGGCCCCGCCAAGCTTTCGGCGCACTCGGGCCACATAGACGTCAATGGATCGCGAGGCGCACCCCGGGAAATCCAGCGACTCCAGAAACTCCCGGAGTTCACTGCGCGCTATCGGCCTCGAGCAGTTTTCCACGAGGTAGCGCAAGAGCCTGAACTCGACCCCAGTCAGCTGAACAGGCCACTGATCGACGTGGACTGTTCCGTTGGCGAGGTCAACTGCCACCGTGCGGGGGCGCGTACCGGCCCGGAGCGGGGGCCCTGTGTCGTCCTCTCCCGGGCCCACGTCGTCGATCCCTTCGGGGGGCACGGCTTCAGGTTGCGCTGTTCCGGAGGCGGGCCAATGATGTACTTCCGCCTCCGGAACAATTCTTAGCACGCGGGCCAGGAGCACTTCGGCCGCGTGAACCATGGTCGCCTCATCTGCGCGGGACGATTCAACCCAGATTGCCAAACCCCTGGGCATGTTCTTCCGGCCAGGACCGTGCAGCAACCCGCTGGTCCCCCGGTCCGCAGGTGCCGCAGGACCGCTTGTATGGGCGTGGACAGACATGGCGGTGGGGTTTAGATGCCGCCGCGGCGCAGGAGGGTGCCGTGGGGGGTGTGGTTGTTGATGGGGTGGCCGCGGAGGTAGGTTTTGCGGACGACGCCGGAGAGTGCTTTGCCGTCGTAGGGGGTGATGGGGTTTTTGTGCTGGAGTTTGGTGACGTCCACGACGTAGGCCTCGTTGGGGGCGAAGATCGCGAAGTCCGCGTCGTAGCCGAGGGCGATGTGGCCTTTGGTGGTGAGGCGGGCGAGTTCGGCGGGTTTGGCGGCCATCCAGGAGATCACTTGTTCCAGGGCGATGCCGCGGTGGCGGGCTTCGGTCCAGATCAAGGACAGTCCGAGCTGCAGGGAGGAGACCCCGCCCCAGGCGACGGCGAAGTCGCCGTTTTCGAGGTCTTTCAGGTCCAGGGTCGAGGGTGAGTGGTCTGAGACGATGCAGTCGATGGTGCCTTCCTGGAGGCCTTTCCAGAGCAGTTCCCGGTTCGCGGCTTCCCGGATCGGCGGGCAGCATTTGTATGCGGTGGCGCCGTCGGGGATTTCCTCGGCCATCAGTGTCAAATAGTGCGGGCAGGTCTCCACGGTCAGGTGCACGCCGTCGCGTTTGGCCGAGGCGATCATCGGCAGCGCGTCGGAGGAGGACAGGTGCAGGATGTGGGCCCTGGCTCCGGTCCAGCGGGCGCGTTCGATGACTTCGGCGATGGCTTTGTTCTCGGCCCCGCGCGGGCGGGAGGAGAGGAAGTTCGCGTAGTGGTCCCCGCCCGGGTGCGGTGCGCGGTCGATCGCGTGGGAGTCTTCGGCGTGGACGATCATGAGTGAGTCGAAGGATTTCAGCTCGGCCATGTCTGTTTCCATTTCATCGGCCTCCAGGTGCGGGAATTCATCGACCCCGGAGTGGAGCAGGAAACACTTGAACCCGAAGACGCCCTCGTCGTGGAGGCCCCGGAGGTCTTTCAGGTTCCCCGGGACCGCCCCGCCCCAGAACCCGACGTCGACAAACGCCTGGTCCGCGGCGACTTCACGTTTGAGTTTCAACCCTTCGACGGTGGTGGTCGGCGGAATGGAGTTCAGCGGCATGTCGATGATCGTCGTGACGCCCCCGGCCGCGGCGGCCCGGGTCGCGGACGCGAACCCTTCCCACTCCGTGCGGCCCGGTTCGTTGACGTGGACATGGGTATCGACCAGGCCCGGGATCATCGTCTCGTCATCGGCGAGGTCTATGACCTGCGCCCCGGCCAGGGCATTACCCAACGGCTCGATCGCCACGATCCGCCCGCCCCGGATCCCGACCTCCCGCGCCGCGATCCCCGCCGTCGTCAACACACGCCGACCACGAACAACCAAGTCATAGCGTTCTTCAAGCATTGAGGTACTCCTTCGAGGGCGTTGATTCCATGGGCCGGAACCAGGGTGAATCAGGACCGAGTTGGCCGCCGATGGTGGTGCCGACCGTTTCGAGCAGCCGCCCGGCTTCGGCGATGCACTTTTCCACGTTCTCTTCAATCGAGGTCAGGGCAAACGTGGACTGGAATCCCGCGGCGCGCAACTGACCGGCCGTCAATGTAGTGCGCCCGCAGACGGCGATGACCGGTACGCCGGCCAGCGCCGCTGCCCGCGCCACTCCCATGGGGGTTTTGCCGAGCAGGCTTTGTTCATCCAGGCTGCCCTCGCCGGTGATAACGAGGTCAGCCCCGACCAGCCGATGGGCGAGGTCAGTAAATTCAAGGACGACATCGATGCCTGGCCGGCGGGAGGCCGCCAGGACCGCGATGGCGGCATACCCGACGCCGCCGGCGGCACCGGCGCCCGGTGCCTCGGCAGCCTTTTGTGCCCGGAACCCCAGCTCATGGCTGAGCACGTCCACGAAGTGTCCCAGCGCGGAGTCGAGCGTTCTGACGTCTTCGCTGGACGCCCCCTTTTGCGGGCCAAACACCGCCGCCGCACCATCCGGGCCAAGCAGCGGATTGTCCACATCACTTGCCAGAACGAACCGTGTTTCCTCCAGCCGCGTATCGAACCCGGAGAAATCAATCCATTTCAGCCGGGCCAGGGCAGCCCCGCCGGCTGGAATTTCGTTTCCGTCAGAATCGATGAAGCGGGCACCGAGCCCCTGCAGCACCCCGGCGCCGCCGTCGGTGTTGGCGCTTCCGCCAACACCGAGGATGATCTTGCGGCACCCTGCGTCCAAGGCTGCCCGGATCAGCTGCCCGGTACCCAGAGAGGTTGATCCCAACGCATCTCTGATGCCGCCGGGCAACACGGCAAGTCCTGATGCCGTCGCCATTTCGATAATCGCTTCGCGGCCACGGACGGCGAATTCGGCTTCCAGCGGCTCGCCCGTCGGGCCGCTGACGATAGCGGTACGGCGGGTGAAACCGCTGCCGACAGCAGCATCGAGGGTACCTTCGCCGCCGTCGGCCACGGGAATGCCATCCACGTCCAGGACCTGGCCGGCGGCCCGCTTTACTGAGCGAAGACCTGCCGTGAGATGGGCAACGATGTCCGGGGCCGTCAGTGAGCCCTTGAACTTGTCCGGTGCTATGACCACTCTCATGCCGGGGGTTCCTTTCAATGATTCGGACGCGCCGGGTTGGCGCGCGGGAGACGGCTGGTGTTAGTCAAGCATTGCGATGATGGCCGTGGGGGCGTCGGCGCCCTGCGCAGCGACCTCCTCGAACTCGTTGATCGCATTGATCTCGGTGCCCATGGAGATGTTGGTGATCTTTTCCAGGATCACCTCTACCACCACGGGAACGTTGAACTCGCTCATCAGCGCCTTGGCCTTGTCGAAGGCTGCCGAAAGGTCACTCGGGTCTTCCACCCGGATGGCTTTGCAACCCAGGCCTTCGGCAACCTTCAAGTGGTCCACGCCATAGCCCTTGGTCTCCGGAGAGTTGATGTTTTCGAACGCCAGGGACACGTTCTGCTCCATCTTGAAGCCGCGCTGGGACTGTCGGATCAGGCCCAAGTACGAGTTGTTCACCACCACGTGCACGTACGGGAGGTTGAACTGTGCGCCGACGGCCAGTTCTTCGATCATGAACTGGAAATCGTAGTCGCCGGACAAGGCAACGACTGTCTCGTCCGGCTTCCCGCGGACCACACCGAGTGCGGCAGGTCCGGTCCATCCCAGCGGGCCGGCCTGGCCAGCGTTGATCCATTTGCGGGGCCCGAACACGTGGAGCATCTGGGCACCGGCGATCTGGGAGAGGCCAATCGTGGTTACGTAAGTGGTGTCTTTGCCGAAGGACTTGTTCATTTCCTCGTAGACACGCTGCGGCTTGATCGGGACATTTTCAAAGTGCGTTTTGCGCTGCAGCGATCCCTTGCGCAGGACGCATTCGCCGACCCAGTCGCTGTAATCGGGCAAGGTGCCGGCGGCTTTGCGCTCCCGGGCCAGCTCCAGGAGCCCGTCCAATGCCGCACCGGCGTCGGAGGCAATGCCCAGGTCCGGGGAGAAAACGCGGCCGATCTGGGTCGGTTCGATGTCGATGTGCACGAACTTGCGGCCGGACGTGTAGGTGTCCAGTCCGCCGGTGTGGCGGTTGGCCCAGCGGTTGCCGATCCCGATCACAAAGTCCGAGGCCAGCATGGTCTCGTTTCCGTAGCGGTGTGAGGTCTGCAGGCCCACCATGCCGGCCATCAGGCGGTGGTCGTCCGGGATGCTGCCCCAGCCCATCAGGGTGGGGATGACCGGGACGTTGAGCAGTTCGGCCAGTTCGACAAGCTGTGCCGAAGCCGAAGCGTTGATCACGCCGCCGCCGGCGACGATCAAGGGGTGCTGCGCCGCGGTGAGCATGTCCAGGGCCTTGTCCAACTGCTTGCGGCTGGCTTTGGGCTTTTCCACCGGAAGGGGCTCGTAGGTGTCGATGTCGAATTCGATCTCGGCCATCTGCACATCGAACGGGAGGTCCAGCAGCACCGGGCCGGGGCGGCCGGAGCGCATCAGCTGGAAGGCTTTCTGAAAGGCGCCGGGGATCTGGCCGGGCTCCAGAACTGTCATTGCCATTTTGGTGACGGGTTTGGCGATGGATTCGATGTCCACGGCCTGGAAGTCTTCCTTGTGGAGCTTGGCAACGGGGGCCTGCCCGGTGATGCAGAGCATGGGGATGGAGTCCGCCCACGCGGCATAGAGTCCGGTGATCATGTCGGTGCCGGCGGGACCGGAAGTGCCGATGCAGATGCCGATGTTCCCGTCCTTGGCCCGGGAGTACCCGTCGGCCATGTGCGAGGCGCCTTCCACGTGCCTGGCGAGGGTGTGGCGGATGCCACCGTGCTCCCGCATCGCCGAGTAAAAGGGGTTGATCGCAGCACCTGGCAGGCCGAACGCCTCAATGGCGCCCTCCTTTGCCAGGATCGCGACGGCTGCATCTACGGTGCGCATTTTCGTCATGGTGTTCTCCTTGAAAGTCTGTAGGGTGTGCTGGTCCGGCTCAGGTGCGGCAGTGTTACTTGCGGCCGCTGAGCTGGAGGGTCTGCTTGAACAGACCCGAGTGGTCGAGGCCGCCGTCGCCCTGGTTGACAGTGGCTGCGACGAGCTGAGCGGCGAGGGCGCCGAGCGGGAGCGAGACGTTGGCCTCGCGGGCGGCCGAAGTGACGATACCCATGTCCTTGTGGTGGAGCGCGAGGCGGAAGCCGGGCGCGAAGTCGCGGTCCAGCATCTTCTGGCCCTTCTGGTCCAGCACTTTGGAGCCGGCCAGGCCGCCACCGAGGACCTTCAGCGCGGCATCAGTATCCACGCCGTAGGCCTCAAGGAAGGCTACGGCTTCGCCCAGTACCTGGATGTTGACGGCGACGATCAGCTGGTTGGCCGCTTTAACGGTCTGCCCGGAGCCGGCCGGGCCTACGTGGACGATGGTCTTTCCCACAGCGTTGAGCACGTCCTGTGCTGCTTCGAAGTCTGCTGCGTCGCCGCCGACCATAATGGAAAGCGCGGCGGTGATGGCGCCCTGCTCGCCGCCTGACACCGGGGCGTCCAGGGCACGGATACCGGCGGCCTTGGCATCGTCCGCCAGCCGCTTGGCCACATCGGGGCGGATGCTGCTGGCATCAATCCAGAGGGTGCCCTGCTTCGCGTTCGCGAACAGGCCCTCGGGTCCGGAGACGACGCTTTCGACGTCAGGTGAGTCCGGAACCATCGTAATAACGACGTCCGCGTCCCTGACAGCGTCGGCGATGCTCGCTGCACCCCGGCCGCCCTCGGAGACCAGCGTGTCGATCTTGTCCTGGCTGCGGTTGAAGCCGGTGACGCTGTGGCCTGCCTTGACGAGGTTGATGGCCATGGGAAGGCCCATGATGCCGAGACCGATGACTGTGACGTTGCTCATGTTGTATTCCTTTGCTGAAGTAGGGTGGCCGGTGCGCGGTCAGTGCGCAGCAGGCTGGCGGATGGCCCAGTTGAAGGCGGCTTTGGCCGGTTCTTTGTATTCGAGGCCGATGTAGCCCGTGTAGCCGAGTTCGCGGCTCCGGGAGATCCATTCGCCGAGCGGGAGGTTTCCGGTTCCGGGGGCTCCGCGGCCGGGGTTGTCGGCGATTTGGATGTGGCCGAAGTCTTTGGCGTGCTGTTCAATCACGGCGGCGACGTCGTCCCCGTTGACGGCCAGGTGGTAGAAGTCGGCAAGGAGCTTGATGTTCTCCGCGCCGGACTCGTCCTTGACCCTGGCGATCACCTTCAGGGCGTCGGCGGCCGTGAGCAGCGGGTAGCGCGGTGCGCCGCTGACCGGCTCCAGCAGGACGGTGCCACCGATCCGCGCGACGGCGGCGGCGGCCGTCGCGAGGTTCTCGGCGGCCACGGCGTCCTGCTGTTCGGCGGAATCTCCCGCAGTGCGGTTGCCGTAGAGGGCGTTGAACGCTGTGCACCCGAGTCGCTCGCCGATGCCCGCGACGACGTCGATGTTGTCCAGGAACTCGGCCGAGCGGGCCGGCCAGGACACCAGGCCACGGTCGCCTTCCGGCATGTTGCCTGCGTTGAAGTTCAGACCCGAGAGCTGGACACCGGCGTCGGAAATGGCCTTCTCAAACTTGGCTACCTCGCTGTCCGAGGGTACGGAGGTCTCAAACGGCCACCAGAATTCGACGGCGTCAAACCCTGCTGCCTTGGCGGCCGCGGGCCGCTCGAGGAGCGGCAGTTCCGTCAGCAGGATGGAGCAGTTCACGGTATACGTCATTGGATTCGTCCTTAGCCCTCTGAACCGGCAACAACCGGTAGTCTTGATATCTTCCAGATTCCGCTTTGTGGAATCTTTATTCTGCTTTATGAAAAGTTTAGGCTTCGTTGTCCGCGACGTCAACCTGCGCAGCACCCCGGTGGCGGTTAAAGCGCGACGCCCCGGCCTAGTAGGGCCGGGGCGCACGCGCGGGTGGTTAGGTCAGGCGGATCTGGCGGTTGACATCCTTGTAGAGCAGGTAGCGGAAATTGCCGGGGCCGCCGGCGTAGCATGCCTGCGGGCAGAAGGCACGCAGCCACATAAAGTCGCCCGCCTCGACCTCTACCCAGTCATTGTTGAGCAAGTACATGGCCTTGCCCTCCAGGACGTACAGGCCGTGCTCCATCACGTGTGTTTCCGGGAATGGGATCACTCCGCCAGGCTTGAACGTCACGATGTTCACGTGCATATCGTGGGCCAGATCGCCGGGGTCCGCGAAACGTGTGGTCTTCCAGACGCCGTCAACATCCGGCATTTCACGCGGCTCGACTTCCTGGTCACTGGTGACAAAGGATTTCGCCTCGTAGCCTTCCAACCGCTCGTAGGCCTTGCGGATCCAGTGGAAGGAGACGATCTCATCCGAGACGTTCTCCAGGCCCCACTGCGCGCCGGCAGCAATGTAGGCGTAACCGCCTTCTTCGAGCTGGTGCAGTTCACCGTCAAGCGTCAGATTAACCTTGCCCCTGGTGACGAAGATGACGCCTTCAACGCCAGCCTCGAATTCCGCCTTGGGCGCGCCGCCGCCCGGGCCAATCTCCACGATCAGCTGGGAAAAAGTAGTAGCGAACCCGGAGATTGGGCGGGCGATGATCCATGAGCGGGTGTTCGAAAAGCCCGGCAGGTTGCTGGTGACGATGTCTGTCAGGACGCCCTTCGGGATGACCGTATAGGCTTCCGTGACGATCGCGCGCTCGGTGGTGAGGTGGGTCTGCGGCGGCAAGCCGCCTTCAGGTGTGTAGTACTTGCCCATCAGGTGAATCCTTACTTAGGAGGTGGAAGTGGTGGCCAGCCGGGGGTGGGCCAGTGCTGTCAGCCGTGGAACTCCGACGCCGGCAAGCGCCTGGACTTCGTCGGCACCTACGGCGCCGCACTGGACGCCGCGCAGCACAAAAGCCGCCAGTGCCCGGGCGGTGGCCGGCTCGTCCATCACGCCGCCTTCGGTCTGTTCAACGTAGTTTCGCAGCCGGGCAGCGGCGGCCGGAAGCCCTTGGCGATAGAAGGCGTAGCTAGCTGAAAAACGGCTGGGCAGCTGGGCTGGATGGAGGTCCCAGCCCTGGTAGTAGCCCCGCTCCAGCGAACGGCGGACCAGCCGGCCATGGATCGCCCAGGCATTCTCAACACCATCTCCGACGGGAATGATATTGGTCGAGCCGTCGGAGAGGCGGATGCCCGTACCGGCGACAGCCAGCTGCATAACCTCCTTGGCGAAGTCGGCCACGGGATGTTCCATCGACTGGTACTCGGCAGAGATCTGCAGGGACGCGGAATAGTCGTACGTTCCGTAGTGCAGGGCACTGATCCGGCCCGGGACGATGTGCGGCAGCTGCGCCACCGGGGAGGTCCCGTCGGGACCGAGGATGAGTTGGGGTGTTTCCACCTGCACTTCAAACCTGAGCCGCCCGTGCGGCAGCGAGTGGATCTCCTCAAGCCGGGAGACGGCATAGTCCATGGCCTGCACTTGGGCCACTGTGGTGACCTTGGGCAGTGTCAGGATCAGGCCCTCCGGGAGTTCGCCGGCGGCCGCAAGTGATGCCACGAAAAGATCCAGCGTGCGAAGTCCCCGGTTTCGGGTGGCAGCTTCAAAGCACTTGAAGCGGATGCCAATGAACGGCGGCGCCGTGCCCGCAGCAACCGCGGCCGCCACGGCCGCAGCCGCACCCACAGCCGCAGCATCCTCAGCGTCGTCTCCCCGGTCCCCGTAGCCGTCCTCGAAGTCCAGCCTCAGGTCCTCGATCGGCTCGGCTGCCAGTTTGGGTGCCACCCGGGCGGCCACCGAGTTGGCGAGTTCGGCATCCTGGCCGAGCAGTTCGCCGATACGGGCCAAGCCGCCGTGGGCCTCTGCTGCCGCCAGCGCTTGGGCTCCCCACTCGGCCGCCAACGACGGCGTGAACCGGTCTGCGGGAACGTAGACCGTGTGCACCGGTTGGCGGGAACCGTCGTCGCCCGGGTAGTTCTGCTCCAGCAGGCGGTCCGTTGCCACCAGTTGCGCTTCGATCTCGGCCAGGTCCCTGCTGGTCAGCGAAAGGTGCTGTGCCACCTTTCAGCCGACCAGTTCGTAGGCGGGGGTGGTGAGGAAGTCCGTGTATTCCTCGGAGAGGCAGATGTCCGCGATCAGCCCGCTGGCGGGCTGGTAGTAGCGGCGGAACGCCTCATCGCCGAACTCGGAACGGAGCCGCTCCGTTTCCTCGCCCAGGATGCGCTCCACCAGTTCCCGCGTGACGGTGTTGCCGGTATCTGCCAGGACGGATTTGTTGCGGATCTGCTGCCAGACCTGCGAGCGGGAGATCTCCGCCGTGGCGGCGTCCTCCATAAGGTTATGGATGGCCACAGCACCGTTTCCGGAGATCCACACCGCGGTGTAGGCGACGGCGACGTACAGGTTTAGGCGCAGGCCGGCCTCGGTGACCTGACCGTCGGCCGAAGCGATATCCAGGAGTTGTTCCGCAGTGACCGAGACCTCTGGCCGCAGCTTGTCCAGCTGGTTGGGACGGTCGCCAAGGACCGAATCGAACACTTCACGGCACGTCGGCACCAGATCTGGGTGGGCCACCCAGGACCCGTCGAAGCCATCGTTGGCCTCCCGGGTTTTGTCAGCCCGGACCTTGGCAAATGCGGCTTCCGTAACCTCAGGATGTCGGCGGTTGGGGATCACCGCAGCCATGCCTCCCATCGCAAAAGCGCCGCGGTGGTGGCAGGTCTTGACCAGCAGTTCCGTGTAGGCGCGCATAAACGGTGCCGTCATGGCCACCGAGGCGCGGTCCGGAAGTACAAACTCCTCGCCGGCATCGCGGAAATACTTGATGATGCTGAACAGGTAGTCCCAGCGTCCGGCGTTGAGTCCGGAGGCGTGGTCGCGGAGTTCGAACAGGATCTCGTCCATTTCAAACGCAGCAGGAATCGTTTCGACCAGCACCGTGGCACGGACGGTTCCCTGCGGGATGCCGAGCCGGTCCTGGGCGAAGACAAACACATCGTTCCAGAGCCGCGCTTCACGGTGGCTCTCCATCTTGGGCAGATAGTAGTACGGGCCCTGTCCGTTGCTGATGAGTTGCTTGGCGACGTGGAAGAAGTGCAGACCGAAATCAACCAGCGCGCCGACCGCCGGCCGACCGTTAACAAGAAGGTGGCGTTCCTCCATGTGCCAGCCGCGCGGACGTGCGACGACGACGGCGAGCGGTACATCCGTCCGGAGGGTGTACTCCTTTCCCTCCGGGGAGATGTAGCTCAGTGTGCCAGCGGCGGCGTCCCGCAGGTTCAGGATCGCGTCTATAACGTTGGCCCAGGTGGGTGTGCTGGCATCCTCAAGATCTGCCAGCCAGACCTTTGCGCCCGAGTTCAGCGCGTTGATGGCCATTTTGGCCGGTGTGGCGGGTCCGGTCATTTCCACACGCCGGTCCTGCAGGGCGGCCGGAGCGGGGGCCACCGTCCAGTCGCCCGCGCGGACGTCCCGGGTCTCGGGCAGGAAGTCGAGCTTGCCGGTCCGGGCTACCTGCTCGCGCCTAACCACGCGGGCCGCGAGGAGTTCGGCACGGGTACCGGCGAAGCGAAGGTGGAGTTCCTCCACAAAGGCCAACGCCTCCGGGGTCAGAATTTCTTCGGCACGTGCAATCGGGTGCGGGTCAGTGACTGAGAGAGCCATGGTCCGGGTCCTTTCCTTGACGGTGAATCAGGCTTTTGCGAAGACAGCTGCACGTGCTGCGTGGGCTGCGTGGGCGACCGCGGACGCTACGTCGGCGGCAACATGCGGATCAAAGACACTGGGAATGATGTAGCTGGCGTTAAGCTCGTCATCGGCCACACGGTTGGCGATTGCCTCGGCGGCCGCCACCAGCATCTCCGGGATGATGTCCGATGCTCCGGCGTCCAGGAGGCCGCGGAAGAAGCCGGGGAAGGCCAGCACGTTGTTGATCTGGTTCGGGAAGTCGCTGCGGCCGGTGGCCACAACTGCCGCGTGAAGGGACGCGACGGCCGGGTCGATTTCCGGGGTCGGGTTGGCCATGGCGAAGACGATCGCGTCCTTCGCCATGGAAGCGACCTGCTCCTCGCCGATCACGTTGGGGGCGCTGACGCCGATGAAGACGTCGGCGCCCTTAATCGCCTCATGCAGTGTCCCGGAGAAGCCTTCCTCGTTGGTGTTCGCCGCGATCCAGCTGCGGTGTTCGTCGTCGTAGTCCTGGCCGGAGTGGATGGCACCGGAGCGTCCGGCGGCGATGATGTGCCGGGCACCCTGGGCCTTGAGCAGCTGGATAATGGCCGAACCGGCGGCACCAACCCCCGAGACGACGATCCGCACGTCGGCGAGCTTTTTGTCCACCACCCGCAGCGCGTTGACCAGGGCAGCCAGGGTGACAATGGCGGTGCCGTGCTGATCGTCGTGGAAGACAGGGATGTCAAGCTCTTCGCGGAGGCGGTTCTCGATCTCGAAGCAACGCGGTGCGGCGATGTCTTCAAGGTTCACACCACCGTAGACGGGGGCTAGGGCCTTGACGATCATGATGATTTCCTCGGTGTCCTGGGTGTCCAGGCACACCGGCCAGGCGTCGACATTGGCGAACTGCTTGAACAGCGCCGCTTTGCCTTCCATCACGGGCAGGGCAGCTGCGGGGCCAATGTTGCCCAGGCCCAAGACGGCGGACCCGTCGGTCACGACGGCGATTGTGTTGCGCTTGACGGTGAGGTTCCGTGCGGCGTCGGGGTTCTCGGCGATCGCCATGCAAACGCGCGCCACTCCCGGCGTGTAGGCACGGGAGAGATCGTCGCGGTTGCGGAGGGCCACCTTGGGCACCACCTCGAGCTTGCCGCCGAGGTGCATCAGGAAGGTACGGTCCGAGACGTTGCGGACCGTAACGCCCGCGAGAGCGTTCAGCGCGTCTTTGACGCGGCCGGCGTGCTCGTCGTCGGTGGTGTTGCAGGTGACATCGACCACGAGCGTCTCGTGGTGGGACTCTGTGACGTCCAGCGCGGTAATTGCGGCACCGGCAGCGCCGACAGCGGCCGCGAGTTCGCTCGTGGCGGTGAAGCTGGACGGCGCGTCCACGCGAAGGGTGATCGAATTTCCGGGGCTCGGGTTCGCCATTGAATGTTCCTCCAGTTCGGGCCCAGGGCTGGGCTGCTGTGCTAAATAAAAAAGTTTCGTATTATGGATATTATTATCTACTGAGTGGAAATACAACCCTGTGGTGTTGTGGTGGGCCTCAGCGCGGTGCTGTATCTTAGGGATTTCAAGCAATTATTTTCACGATGTGGATATAACGTGCCGGACCGATCCAGCAGGAGACCACTGTTATGGCCGAAAAAGCCCCCGGAGGCGTGCAGTCCGTTGAACGCGTCTTCGAACTCTTGGAACTCATTACCGACGCCGGCGGAAATGTCACGTTGAGCGAGCTCTCGTCCTCGACCGAATTGCCGCTGCCGACGATTCACCGCCTGCTGCGCACGCTCGTAACGCTGGGTTACATCCGGCAGCTGCCCAACCGCCGCTACGCATTGGGGCCCCGACTGATCCGGCTCGGCGAAGCGGCGAACCAGCAGCTGGGCGCCGTCGCCCGGCCACAACTGAAGTCCCTCGTGGACCGGCTGGGCGAGACAGCCAACATGGCGGTACTGGATTCGGACATGGTTATCTACGTGGCACAGGTGCCGTCCCTGCACTCCATGAGGATGTTCACCGAGGTGGGCCGCCGTGCCCATACCCATGCCACCGGCGTCGGCAAGGCAATCCTGGCCCAGCTCGACGACGAAACCGTCCGCGGGATTGTCCACCGCAGCGGGATGCCCGTTGCCACGCCGAAAAGCATTGGCGACGTGGAGAGCCTGCTCCTTGAGCTGAAGCTGATCCGTGAACGTGGTTACTCCATCGATGAGGAAGAACAGGAAATTGGTGTTCGTTGCTTCGCTATGGCGGTTCCTGATTCACCCACCCCGGCAGCCATTTCGGTGTCCGGTCCGGTATCGCGGGTGGACCAGTCCTTCGCGGAACGTGCCGTGCCCTTGCTGCGTGAAGCCGCACTGGCAATTTCAGCTGAGCTGAACCACCAGTAGGCCTTGTTGGCACTGTCTTCGCGGTCGTCGCGAAGACAGTGCCAACCGCGGGCGTTGGCGGTCAGTGTCCGGCCGGGCCGCCGGTAGACTCCAGCGGCACTTCCTTGCCGTCGCAGTCAATCAGCTTGCCGTTTTCGTAGCGGTCACCGTCGGCCAGGCACTTGAGGTCTTCCTCGCGGATGACCCGCCCTGTTCCGGCGACAAAGACCGACTGGTTCTCCGAGTTTCCTGCCTTCAGGTGGTTGAAGAGCAGGTTCAGTGCGATGGCCATCACGGCGGCGGAGCTGATCCCGGAGTGGAAGATGGTGCCGAACCAGGACGGGAACTTGTCGTAGAAGGTGGGAGCGGCAATCGGAATCATGCCGAAGCCGATCGATGCCGCCACGATGATCAGGTTCATGTTATTGCGGTACTCCACCTTTGCCAGAGTCCTGATGCCGCTCGCGGCGACCGTTCCGAAAAGTACAATCCCGGCTCCGCCAAGGACTGCCGTCGGGACCGCAGCAACAACCCGGCCCATCACCGGCAGCAGGCCGAGAAGCACCAGGATAACGCCGCCTGCCGCGACAACGTAGCGGCTCTTGATCTTGGTGACGGCTACCAGCCCCACATTCTGGGCAAACGCACTCTGGGTGAAGGAGCCAAAGACCGGCGCCACCATGCTGGAGACCATATCGGCGCGCAGGCCGGCAGCGATCCGTTTGGAATCGGTTTTGGTGCCGACGATTTCCCCGACGGCCAGAATGTCGGCCATGGTCTCGGTCAGGATGACCAGGACCACGATCACCATCGAAATGATCGCGGCGACTTCGAAGGTCGGGGCACCGAAGTGGAAGGGCGTGGGAAAGGCGACGATCGGCCCACTACCCACCTTCGAAAAGTCGGCCATGCCGGTGACAACCGCAACCACAGTCCCAATCACGATTGCCAGCAGGATGGAGAGCCGCGAAATGGTGGCACTGCCGACCTTGCTGAGAATCAGGACCAGGGCAAGCGTCACGGCGGCCAGCCCGATGTTGGCCATACTGCCGTAATTGTCGGCTTTCCTGTTTCCGCCCATGGCCCAGTTGGCGGCGACGGGCATCAGCGTCAACCCAATGGTGGTGATGACGGTGCCGGTGACCACGGGCGGGAAGAACCGGACGATCTTGGAGAAGACCGGGGCAATGAGCAGGCCGATGGCGGCAGAGACGATGACAGCACCGAAAACTGCCGGCAGGCCGCCACCGCCCGTAACGACTGCGACCATGGTGGCGACGCTGGCAAACGACACACCCTGCACCAGCGGCAGCTGCGAACCGAAGAACGGCAACCCGAGGGTCTGCAGAAGTGTGGCAAGGCCGCCCATAAAGAGCGCGGCGGCGATGAGGATTCCAACGTCTTCGGGCGACAGTCCCGCTGCCTGACCCACAATCAGCGGCACGGCAATGATTCCGCCGTACATCGTCAGGACGTGTTGGAAGCCGTAGGCGAAGCTGCTTCCGATGGAGAGCCGTTCGTCTTCGGGGCGGGCCGAAGACGTGCGGCCGCCGCTCGCCTTGGCGGAATTCTTGGCATTTTTTAGGTTCATGGCAGACCTTCTTGGTTCATGGCAGACGTCGTCGTCTGGCTAACTGGTGTCTGGCTAACTGGATGCTGCAGGTACGTCGGTAGTGCGGGGGTGCGGTGGCGCAGGCACACGGAGTTACCCGCGCCACCACCATGTTTTTCAACTCAGCAGAAGCCGGCGATTCCCGACCATGCAATGGCCGCCGGAGTGGATTCCTCGCGCTGGACGGTGGCCTCGATCAGGCCGTACGGCCGGTCTGCGGCGAAGAAGACCTCATTGGGGTTGTCAAGGCCGAAGGGTGAGAGGTCCACCAGGAAGTGGTGCTTGTTCGGCATGGAGAACTTGATCTCGTCGATCTCAGCGTGCGCCTCCAGGACCTTCTTGCCCATGTCGAAGAGTGTCTGTTGCAGGGCGTGCGAGTAGTTCTCGGTGAACCCTTCAAGAAGCAGGCCCTTGACATCTTCATAGCTCTTGTTGAAATCGAAGCTGCTGAAGTCCGTCCCGGTCTTGAAGCGCCAGCGCGCGGCCACATCCGTAGCCAGGATCCGGTCCGTGGTCTCCGGAAGCGTCGTGTACCTGTCTTTGGGGTAGCCGACGAAGCCTGACTGGGTGGTTTTGAGGACGGTGAGGTCCCGAAGCCCGGAAATGAGGTGGTTGGTGTCACCGTCACGGACGAGGACGACGGTGCGGATTTCCTGTCCGTTGCGCACGAATGAGTGGTCGTGGGAGGTGCCGTGGGACTGGATGCGGTCCCAACTGTAGGCCTCGGCTTCCCAGCGTCCGCCGGAGACCCAGTCGAAGCTGGAGGTGAAGTGATCACCCAACCGAAGCAGCAGGGCCTCGGGCGATCCGATGCCCTCGCGGGCAAACGCGTACACCGTGTTCTTCTGGGTGTCGGTTGGCACAACGTGGGCGTTGTCCCCCGCCAGATGCGCAGCGGAAAAATCGCCGCGGAGCTGTGAGGAGACGTTGAGGTCCTCAATTTCGTGCCGGTCCGAATCCCGCGTGATCTTGACGACGCGGACTTCCGCCTTGCCGAACTGATTTTCGCCAAGGATGATGTTGCTGCTCATGGTCTGCTCCAAACTTCCGTTATGTGAAATAAATAATCCACACTGAAAACGGGCGCATTTTCTACTGCGGCCCAATGGTTTGCTGTCGACCCAAACAAAAAATGAGCCGACATCGCTACGATGTCAGCTCATTACAACCCTGCCTGCTGCTCCCAGGTTACGTGACGTCCGCCACGAAGTACTTCAACACTAAGGGACATTGACCGTGTTGTACATCACGATCTACAAGAAACTTTTCCGCACCGCGCCGGTTCCGCGCACCCGCCGGACCCCTTGACCGACAGATCCCACGTCCGTATGCTTTTTCATACAGTAAAAAAGTTATTTCATTATATGGAAATGAGGTCATCATGTCGCATGATGAGGGGCACGTGCCCGCACAGTCGGAATCTTCAGCAGGGTCAGCAGCGCCAGCTCCTGATTTCTATTTTCCTGCCGGCGGCGGTACGGATCCTGACTTCGCTCCGCGGGCAGAGACGGTGAACGTTCGGGGCCCGTTCTCACGGTGGCTGCACAACTCGCTGCTCGCCGGCAGGTGAAGGGACTCCCCTGCCGAGTTACGAAGTCCGCCGGAGCGCCGGTTGTTGGGCTGCTCATTAAAGCGCGACGGCGATCGCGCATCAGCCGGATGGTACACGTCAGGCCTGGGTTGAAACCCGCGGCCCACGGCAACCCCACATAAACCCCAGGGCTGGAATCAGGTACCGGATCCACGTCAAGCGCCACAATCCCGCGGCTTCGCGGCGTGTCGAAGATGGGTCAATGCCTCTTGCCAGTACCCCGCGCCGACGGCCCGGCCCCCGCCGCGGCGCATCCTCCGCCGCGGCGCATCCTCCGCCACAATAAGCGGCCCATCCGGACGCTTCTTTAACTGCCCGCGTCGACGGATCCTGGCGGGCATCTCCGAGCACAAGCGACACCGATGAACTGGCTATTGCCGTGGTGTGCGGCAACGTTGTTTAAAACCAATGCGTCCAAGCCATCGCCGGGCTTTCAAGGAAGCTGGTGCAAGTCCGTCCCGGACCGCGGTTTCCAGCTTCGCGACGGGTCACAGACCAGCAGGCGCGTCCCGCAGTCCCGTGCGCCCGGCCGTGGAGGTAATGTCCACGAACGGGCGCGCTGTCGACTCGGCGATATACGCGGCCCCGGCGAAGGAACGCGCGGTGGCGGACCGTCAGGAATCCCCGCCTGCCCCTCCCGTAGTCCCGGCCGTGACATCCAGCAGGCGGTATTTTTCGATTGCCTGGGCGGGTGCTTGGGTGTCTACTTCGCCGCGGCGGGCGAGCATCTGCAGGGAACGGACGACCACTGAGTGGATGTCGTTCTTGAAGAAGCGTCGTGCTGCGGCGCGGGTGTCGGAGAAGCCGAAGCCGTCCGCGCCGAGGGAGGCGAACTCGTTCGGGATGAACTGGCGGATCTGGTCGGGCACGGCTTTCATGTAATCGGTCACGGCCACGATCGGTCCGGTAGCGCCGGCGAGTTGTTCGGTGACGAACGGAACGCGTGCGGGCTGGCCGGGGTTCAGGAATGCTTCTTCCTCGGCGGCCATCGCGTCCCGGCGCAGTTCGGTCCAGGACGTCACGGACCAGACGTCGGCGGAGACTCCCCAGTCTTCGGCGAGGACTTTCTGGGCTTCGAGGGCCCACGGGACGGACACGCCGGAGGCGAGGATTTGCGTGCGCGGGCCATCGATCTTGGCCGGCGCGAGCAGGTAGATGCCCTTGATGATGCCCTCGACGTCGAGTTCCGCCGGCGCTGCCGGCTGGGAGATCGGCTCGTTGTAAACGGTGATGTAGTACATCACGTTCCGTGACGGGTCGTTATCGGCCAGCCCCGGACCGTACATCCGGTTCAGGCCATCGCGCATGATCACGCCGATCTCGTACCCGTAGGCCGGATCGTAGGTCATCACGGCCGGGTTGGTCGCGGCCAGGACCGGGGAATGGCCATCGGCGTGCTGCAGGCCTTCACCGGTCAGGGTCGTCCGGCCGGCGGTGGCGCCGATGATGAACCCGCGGGTCATCTGGTCCGCGGCGGCCCAGAAGGAATCCCCGGTGCGCTGGAAGCCGAACATCGAGTAGAAGACGTAGATCGGGATCAGCGGTTCCCCGTGGGTGGCGTAGGAGGTCCCCGCGGCGGTGAACGCCGCGACGGAGCCGGCCTCGTTGATGCCGGCGTGCACGATCTGCCCGGAGATGGACTCCTTGTAGGCCAGGACGAGCTCGCGGTCCACGGAGAGGTAGTTCTGCCCGTTCGGGTTGTAGATCTTCGCGGTGGGGAAGAACGCGTCCATGCCGAAGGTCCGGGCCTCGTCCGGGATGATCGGAACGATCCGCTTGCCGAACTCCTTGTCCCGCATCAGGTCCTTGAGCAGCCGGACGAAGGCCATGGTGGTGGCTGCCAGCTGCTTGCCGGAGCCGCGGTTGGCGACTTCGTAGACTTTCTCCTCCGGGAGGGTGACCTCGGTGTGCTTGGAGCGGCGTTCGGGGACGAAGCCGCCGAGCGCGGCCCGGCGTTCCATCAGGTACTTGATCTCCGGGGAGTCCATGCCGGGGTGGTAGTACGGGGGCCGGTAGAGATCCCCTTCGAGCTGTTCATCGGTGATGGGGATGCGCAGGTGGTCCCGGAAAGCCTTCAGGTCCGCGAGGGTGAGTTTCTTCATCTGGTGCGTGGCGTTACGGCCCTCGAAGTGGGTACCCAGGCCGTAACCCTTGACCGTGTGGGCCAGGATAACGGTGGGCTTGCCCTTAAATTCGGTCGCGGCCTTGTACGCGGCGTAGACCTTGTTGTAGTCGTGGCCGCCGCGCTTGAGGTTCCAGATCTGGTCATCGGTGAGGTCCTGGACCATTTCCTTGGTCTGCGGAGTCTGGCCAAAGAAGTGCTCCCGGACAAACGCGCCGGACTCGGCCTTGTACGTCTGGTAGTCCCCGTCAACGGTTTCGTTCATGATCTTCACCAGCGAACCGTCCTCGTCCTTGGACAGGAGGTCATCCCACTCCCGGCCCCAAACGACCTTGATGACGTTCCAGCCCGCGCCGCGGAAGAATGCCTCCAGTTCCTGCATGATCTTGCCGTTGCCCCGCACGGGCCCGTCGAGGCGCTGGAGGTTGCAGTTGATCACGAAGTTCAGGTTATCGAGCTTGTCGTTCGCGGCGAGCTGGAGCAGGCCCCGGGACTCCGGCTCGTCCATTTCCCCATCACCCAGGAACGCCCAGACCTGCTGGTCCGAGGTGTCCTTGATACCGCGGTTGGCCAGATACCGGTTGGACTGCGCCTGATAAATCGCGTTCATCGGCCCGATACCCATCGAAACCGTCGGGAATTCCCAGAACTCCGGCATCAACCGAGGATGCGGGTACGAGGAAAGCGCATGGCCCTCCTTGGACTTCTCCTGCCGGAAACCGTCCAGGTCCTCCTCGGACAACCGGCCTTCCATAAACGCCCGGGCATACATCCCCGGAGAGGCATGGCCCTGGAAAAACACCTGGTCACCGCCGCCGGGATGATCCTTACCGCGGAAGAAATGATTAAAACCAACCTCATACAGCGTCGCGGCACCGGCATAGGTGGAAATATGCCCGCCAACACCAATATCAGACCGCTGCGCCCGATGCACCATAATCGCCGCATTCCACCGCAACCACGCCCGATACTTCCGCTCGATCTCCTCATGCCCCGGGAACGCCGGCTCCTGATCGACCGGGATCGTGTTCACATAATCCGTGGTCGTCACCATCGGAACACCCACGCTTTGCGCGCCGGCCCGCTGAAGCAAACTACGCATTATGTACTGGGCACGCTCGGTACCCTGTTCCTGAATCAAGTCATCCAGGGACTCCAGCCACTCGGCGGTCTCTTCCGGATCACGATCAGGCAGCTGGTTAGTCAACCCGCTAAGGATATGGGAGGTCTCTTCTCCTGCAGCCACGTCCAACCTCTCTTCATCTTTGAATGTCTGGGCTAGTTATTTTCATATTGTGAGAAAACATTCTTGCTATTCGAGATTACCGACCCCGGTAGGGGCAGTCAAGCAGGAACGGCCGCCAACGACCAGCTGCACACCTCAGGGGCCTGTCCGTGGATTGTGACTGCGGAAAGGCGCCGTCCGGGCTGAAGCCGGACGGCGCCTGGGGTTCAGCTGCCGCGATAGCTGGAGAATGAAAACGGGCTCAGGAGCAGCGGCACGTGATAGTGCGCCTCATTCCTGTCGACGGTAAACGTCAATACGACCTCCGGAAAGAAAGCGGGCGTGTTCAGGGCGGTGAAATACTCCGCCGTCGAGAACTGCAGGCGATAGGTGCCGGAGTCCAGCACCTCGGGACCGAGATCCTTGACGCGCCCATCGCCATCGGTATGCCCGGCCGCAACCTCCGACCAGTCTCCGTTGTCCAGCGCCAGCAGGCTAACAGGGACGCCGGCAGCGGGTTTGCCCGTCGCCGTGTCCAGAATGTGCGTTGTTATGTGGGAACTCGTCACTGGCTCATCATTCCTCTGAGTCGATGGATGGAAATCTCGCGCAGCTGCTGCTGCACTATAGGCTCTTCCTCGTTGGCGGTGTGGGAAATCCGCACCTGAAGCGCCTCCAGGATTTCCTCTTTACTGCGGCCGGCGGCGCGGATCAGAAATACCCGCCCGAACTTCTCTTCGTAGCTCCGGTTCCCCTCGGCCAGCGCCGCAATGACAGCATCCGAAGACTCGCCAAGGGCATCCTGCTCACCGCGCGAGAGTTTGGCTTCAGAGCTCTCCCCCGCAGCGACCTCGCCGATCCGGGGATGGTGGGACAATGCCGATTCCACTTCAGCCGCAGCGAAGGGAAAGGCGGCACTGCGGGCGAAGTTCAACAGGTCCTCGACTGAGGCGAAGGGCCGCTCGTCGGCAATCTGCTCGACCCACCTTTGAATATCAAGGCAGGGACGCAGCGCGGAGATAATTTCCGGGCGGCTGGCCCCGTTGAAATCCTTGAGCAACATAATTAGTCCTTCTGCTTTGGGCCGCTGTCCGCGATGCGGTGGGACAACACCAGTCTATTTCACATCATGGAAGTCTTATTCCAATATCCATCAGTGAAGCGTACGCGATTTTGCGTGTCAACTTTTTCCAGTGCCTCACCACTGCACGGGACGCCGATCGCTTCCGTGCCGCTGACCCGACCATACCGGCGCGCAGCCCGAGGCGCCGGCGGCCACAAAAGGCGCCAGGCATCCGACGGCGGCGCACCGTGCGCCGTGCGGCATCACCCACTGCCGCGGCAGCCCCGCCACCCCGGTCACCTTGATTCCACCATATGAAAGTTTTCTCTTCCCTTGTGGAAGGACGTGATCTGGGTTACTTTTAATTTGTTCCTCAACGAGGAGGACAGCAACAAACGATTGGTCGTCTTTATGCGGCAGCCCCTGCTTATCCCCGGGACGTACCCCGTCGACAATCCAGCTATGCCGCGGCGCCATCTGGACCCACTGGTCCCCCGGCTTTCCGTTCCTGAATCTCAGGACTGCAGAACACGGCAATAAGCCGCCCCCTCCAGCCTGTCGGCAGTTACGCCGACCCTTCGATAGAACACATTTCTTGTTTCCGAGAGGCAATTCCATGTCACAACTGCCGAACGCGGCTCCGCCCGTCGACGAGAACCATGACCGTCCCGCCGTTGCGTTGGATGACGTACCCTCTGCCGCGGAGCTCGGCTTGTCCCCGACGAGCGCCCGACTCTACAACCAGGACCTCGCGCCCACAATGATGAAGGGCCGCCGCTGGACCGCCTACAGCATCTTCACCCTCTGGGCCAATGACGTACACAGCCTGGGCAACTATGGTTTTGCGATCGGCCTCTTCGCCCTTGGCCTTGGTGCGTGGCAAATCCTGCTCGCCCTCGGCGTCGGCGCCGTCCTGCTGTTTATGCTTCTGACGTTTTCCGGCTTTATGGGCCATAAGACCGGTGTCCCGTTCCCGGTGATGAGCCGCATCGCCTTCGGAATCCACGGCGCACAAATCCCGGCCCTGATCCGCGGCGGCGTCGCAATCGCCTGGTTCGGCATCCAGACTTACCTGGCTTCGCTGGTCCTCCGTGTCCTCCTGATCGCGCTGGCGCCCGGCCTGGCGGACCTCGACAAGGACTCCATTCTCGGCCTTTCGACCCTGGGCTGGGCGTCGTTCCTTGCCTTGTGGATCGTGCAGGTGATCATCGTCCGGTACGGGATGGACATGATCCGCAAGTACGAGGCGTTCGCCGGGCCGATTATCCTCATCACCATGGCCGCACTGGCCATCTGGATGTTTATGCAGGCCGGAGGCTCCATTGCGCTCTCGACACCGGACGCCCTGACCGGAGGCGCCATGTGGCGGGAGATCTTCGCTGGCGGCGCACTCTGGGTTTCCATCTATGCCACGTTTGTGCTGAACTTCTGCGACTTCACCCGATCGTCCACCACCCGCAAATCCATCATCAAGGGTAATTTCTGGGGCATCCCGATCAACATGCTCTTCTTTGGCCTCATCGTCATCGTGATCACGGGAGCCCAGTTCAAGATCAACGGCGTAGTGATCGGCAGCCCCTCCGACATTGTCCAGTCGATCCCCAACACCTTCCTTCTGGTGGCAGCGGCACTGGCCCTGCTCATTCTGACCATTGCTGTGAACCTGATGGCCAACTTCGTTGCGCCGATCTACGCCCTGACCAACCTCATGCCTAAACGGCTGGACTTCCGCAAAGCCAGCCTGGTCAGCGCAATCATCGGACTGGTGATCCTGCCCTGGAACCTCTACAACAATCCGGCAGTCATCGTCTACTTCCTGGGCGGCCTCGGCGCGCTCCTCGGCCCGCTGTTCGGCGTCATCATGGCCGACTACTGGCTGATCCGCAAAACCCGCATCAACGTCCCGGAGCTGTACACCGAAGTCGACAAGGGTTCCTACTTCTACAGCAAGGGCGTCAACATGAGGGCGGTCGGAGCGTTCATTCCGGCGGCAATCATTTCGCTCCTGATCGCCTTCATCCCGGCTTTGCAGCCGGTCGCGGCGTTCTCCTGGTTCATCGGCGCCGGAATCGGAGCCCTGGCGTACTTCATCGTCGCCGACCGCAATCGGGAATTCCATGACGTCTCCGGCGAGCCGATCGCCGTACCCAGCCTCCACTGAACCGCCCGGCATCACGGCCGGTCCGCTCTTGCCCAGCGGACCGGCCGCTTCCCATCCCAGACGACCCGAAAGGCATCATGCGTATCCTCGTCGCAAACGTCAACACCACCGCTTCCATGACGGAATCGATCGCCGCACAGGCCCGCACGGCCGCCACTGCCGGGACCGAGATTATCGGTCTCACCCCGCGCTTTGGCGCGGACTCCTGCGAGGGAAACTTCGAAAGCTATCTGGCCGCCATTGCCGTTATGGATGTTGTCCTTGCATATCCCGAACCGTTCGACGCCGTTATCCAGGCCGGCTACGGCGAACACGGCCGGGAGGGGCTCCAGGAACTGCTCGACGTGCCAGTCATCGACATCACCGAGGCAGCCGCCAGCACCGCGATGTTCCTGGGCCACAAATATTCAGTCGTCACCACCCTCGACCGGACGGTTCCGCTCATTGAGGACCGGTTGAAACTCGCCGGACTCGATGCCCGATGCGCCTCCGTGCGGGCAAGCGGCCTGGGCGTCCTTGAACTCGAGGAATTCCCGGACCGTGCCGTAGAGGCCATTCTGGACCAGGCGCGACGGGCCGTGGAAGAGGACAAAGCCGAAGTTATCGTCCTCGGCTGCGGCGGCATGTCCGGGCTCGACGATCAAATCCGCGCATCCCTTGGCGTACCCGTCGTCGACGGCGTCGCAGCCGCAGTAACGATCGCCGAGTCCCTGGTGCGCCTTGGGCTGAGTACGTCGAAGGTCCGAACCTTTGCCACACCCCGACCCAAGGTGGTCACCGGATGGCCGTTTTCCATTAACCAGAACGCCGATGGCACACCTTCTGACGTCCACGCCCGCTAGCGGGAGCAGTTCCGGGACGCGCGTAGACCTGATAGCCCAATCACCAGAGGAACAAAATCAATGAGTGAAACGACCAGACCGGAATATGACTTGGTTGTTCGTGGTCGGCGTGTGTTGACGACGGCGGGGATCGCGGCGCGGGAGGTCGGGATCCGGGGCGGGCGGATCGTGGCGATCGAGCCGTTGGGTAATGCCCTGGCCGGGGCGCAGGTCATAGACCTCGCCGATGACGAGACGATGATCCCGGGCCTGGTCGATACCCATGTCCACGTCAACGAACCGGGCCGCACGGAGTGGGAAGGGTTCGCGTCCGCGACCCGGGCCGCCGCGGCCGGGGGCGTCACGACGATCATCGACATGCCGCTGAACTCCATTCCGCCGACCACCACTGTCGAAGGGTTGAAACTCAAACGTGAAGTCGCCGCGGACCAGGCGTTTGTCGACGTCGGGTTCTGGGGCGGGGCGGTCCCGGGGAACCTGAAAGACCTCCGGGGCCTCCACGACGAGGGCGTCTTCGGGTTCAAGTGTTTCCTGCTCCACTCCGGGGTCGATGAATTCCCGCACCTGGAGGCCGATGAAATGGAAACAGACATGGCCGAGCTGAAATCCTTCGACTCACTCATGATCGTCCACGCCGAAGACTCCCACGCGATCGACCGCGCACCGCACCCGGGCGGGGACCACTACGCGAACTTCCTCTCCTCCCGCCCGCGCGGGGCCGAGAACAAAGCCATCGCCGAAGTCATCGAACGCGCCCGCTGGACCGGAGCCAGGGCCCACATCCTGCACCTGTCCTCCTCCGACGCGCTGCCGATGATCGCCTCGGCCAAACGCGACGGCGTGCACCTGACCGTGGAGACCTGCCCGCACTATTTGACACTGATGGCCGAGGAAATCCCCGACGGCGCCACCGCATACAAATGCTGCCCGCCGATCCGGGAAGCCGCGAACCGGGAACTGCTCTGGAAAGGCCTCCAGGAAGGCACCATCGACTGCATCGTCTCAGACCACTCACCCTCGACCCTGGACCTGAAAGACCTCGAAAACGGCGACTTCGCCGTCGCCTGGGGCGGGGTCTCCTCCCTGCAGCTCGGACTGTCCCTGATCTGGACCGAAGCCCGCCACCGCGGCATCGCCCTGGAACAAGTGATCTCCTGGATGGCCGCCAAACCCGCCGAACTCGCCCGCCTCACCACCAAAGGCCACATCGCCCTCGGCTACGACGCGGACTTCGCGATCTTCGCCCCCAACGAGGCCTACGTCGTGGACGTCACCAAACTCCAGCACAAAAACCCCATCACCCCCTACGACGGCAAAGCACTCTCCGGCGTCGTCCGCAAAACCTACCTCCGCGGCCACCCCATCAACAACCACACCCCCCATGGCACCCTCCTGCGCCGCGGCGGCATCTAAACCCCACCCGGGCAGGCAGCATCGCTAAAGTGCCTGACGGTCAACCGGGCCGGCAAGAATCCCGGGAGAAACAGCTAGGCTTCGGATCATGACTCCTTCTTCGGAAGATCTTCCCATTCGTGCTCCCGATATTGCTGCGGGCGGCAAAGACCGCAGTTTCCGGTCGGAGCTCGACCGTCAGAGATACACCGCAGTTAATGCGGATTGGGCCGGTGGCCTGCCCGCCCAATACGGTGTGGCTCCCCGGGTGAGGATCGGTCAAAACAGATGGTTCAACCTGCTGTGGCTGATCCCGATCGGTCTCTTGCTGCTGCTGGTAGCTGTCGCGGTCGCCAAGGGCCTCCGGGGGCTCCCGTCGGTGCAGGATTTTCTCGTCCGCTATCCGGGCATCTCGGCATTGCCCGGTAGTGCGCCCGTCGGGTTCCCTGTGTGGGTCGGCTGGCAGCATTTCCTGAATATGTTCTTGATGATCTTCATCATCCGGTCCGGGATCACAATCATCGCCGACCACCCGCGGCTCTACTGGACCCGGCACTCCACCCCCGGCCGCGACTGGTTCCGGGTCCAGAAACCCGTACCGCCCAACCCGCTCTACACGGCGAAGGAGGATTCAATCACACTGCCGGACGGAGTCGGCCTGCCGGGGCGCCGGCACTCCATCGGCTTGGCCCGATGGTGGCATCTGGGCATCAACACCCTCTGGTTGGCCAACGGCGCCGTCTTCTTCGTGCTGCTTTTCACAACCGGACAGTGGATGCGCCTGGTCCCGCTGCACTGGGACGTCATCCCCAACGCGCTCTCCGTGACGATCCAGTATTTGTCGCTGGACTGGCCGACAGAGAGCGGGTGGAGCAATTACAACAGCCTTCAACTGATCGCTTACTTCATCACGGTTTTCATCGCTGCACCGTTCGCCCTTATTTCGGGGCTTGGAATGTCGCCGGCACTCTCCACCCGGTTCCGGCGCATCAGCTCCATTTTCAGCATCCAAGCTGCCCGGTCGCTGCATTTCCTGGTCCTGTGCTGGTTCCTGATGTTCATCGTCCTTCACATTGCCCTCGTAATGACCACCGGAGTCCTCCAAAACCTCAACCACATGTTCGCGGCCCAGAACAACGAATCCTGGACGGGGTTCTGGATTTTTGCTCTCGCCATGATCGTCCTGATCGCCGCCTGGGTGGCAGCCACCCCATTCACCTACAGGCATCCACGGGTTGTTCAGAAGGTCGGATTCGCTTTGACCGGACCGGCGGAACGCCTGTTCGAGCACCTCGACGCCAAGCCTGGCCAATACACGGAAAAGGACATCTCCCCATACTTCTGGCACAACGGCAACTATCCGGACACCGAGCAATACCAACAACTGTCCGCCGGCCACTTCACCAACTACAAACTCCGCGTCAACGGGCTCGTTGAGAACCCGTTGGAGCTGGACCTGGCACAGTTGCGGGCGTTGGAGCATCACGAGCAAATCACTCAGCACTTCTGCATCCAAGGCTGGTCCGGTGTCGCCAAATGGGGCGGCGTTTCCATGCGTACCATCCTGGACATGGTGAAGCCGAGCGCGGAAGCAAAGTGGGTAATCTTCTACTCCTTTGCGCCCGGCCCCGAAGGCGGCCTGTATTACGATGCCCACGCCATCGAACAGATGGACCACCACCTGACCATGCTGGCCTATGACATGAATGGCGCCCCCTTGTCGTTTGGCCATGGGGCACCTGTGCGGCTCCGGAACGAGTCCGAGCTTGGCTTCAAAATGGTCAAGTGGATCGAAGGAATCGAGTTCGTCGAATCCTTCGCAGCTATCGGCGGTGGTCTTGGCGGATACAACAACGACCACGAATTCTTTGGCTACCGGCAATCGATCTAGCCCAACGTCCGCCCCCGGAGCCTGGGAATCTTGCTTTCGCACTGGAACTCGCCGCCGTAACCTTTTTCATTCGCGGCCGCAGCCCGGCCGAAACCACTGGCCATGTCCGATAGGCCCGCTGCTCGATGAGGGTGAGTTGGGTGCCGTCGGGGTCCACGAGAAACCCTGCCCGAAGACCCCGCCCCTGCATACGGACAGGGCGCAGTCGCGGCATCCCGGTACGGACGCCGGGCACCCCGAATCGTCGGACTGCCTCGTGCAGCTCGTCGACGTCGATGACGCGCAGGCAGCACATAAAGCTGCTAAATAGCGGTTCGAGGTCGGGGGCTGGGAAGAATTCCAACTGTCAACTTTGCCTCGGCATTAGTGCTTGTACTCGCGACTGTGAGCCACCCTGGAGCTCATCTTGTGGCCGTGATTGAAAACGCTGCAGTCTAAATGACTGCCGGAACCAGCCGCCATCTGTGCCAATCGAGATCCCCCGGCGTTAACGGTAGCCTCCCAGCGGAAGATGGCACCATGGAGGCATGACTCCTGCTCACGGTTTTTCCGGCTTCTTCCGGCGTCCCCAACCCATCAAACCCAGGGCCGGTCAAGAATCGGTGTGGGACTACCCGCGACCGCCAAGGGTCGAGCCGCGACCGGACCGGGTCATCGTGCGGCTTGGCGGGGCGGTAATTGCCGACACCACCGATTCAGTGCGCGTCCTGGAGACGAGTCATCCGCCCGTCTACTACTTGCCATTGGACTCATTCCCGGCCGGTGTACTCGTCCCGGTCGAGGGCACCAGCTTCTGCGAGTTCAAGGGAGAAGCGCACTACTTCGACGTCGTTGCCGGCGGAGTCTCTGCTGCCAGGGCCGGGTGGATTTACCCGGAACCCGCCCGGGGCTTCGAGGCGCTCAGTACCCGGGTAGCGCTCTACCCCGGTCGCATGGAATCCTGCGAAGTCAACGGCGAGCGGGTGACATTCCAGGACGGTGACTTCTACGGCGGTTGGATCACCACGCAGATCGTTGGTCCGTTCAAGGGCGGCCCCGGTACGGCCGGCTGGTGAGCACATCGGCCTTTCCCGCCGGCAACACCCGTCCGTGACTTCGTCTCTGGCGGCACAGTAGAACCAGCTCAGCAACTCCCGCCGCTGCAGGTCCTGCGGGATGCCCCTGAAACGAAGAACAGCGCCATTTCCTGCTGACCTTAGACCGCCATGCCGGTCCGACCGTCACTGCCGTGGACGTCGGATTGATGCGAGGCTGAAAAGCCCCGCAGTGCGGACACAACCTTGTGGTCTGGAACTGCGATCGGCTTTGATCTGTTCAAACTGTTCGGCCCTGGCGTGGATGACCTGGGTCAAGGCGTACCCCTGGTGGTCGCTGATGGATTATGCGGTTCACGAAGGTCAGTCGCGGAGCGGGACACCGTTGGAATCGGTGCGGAAGTAGGCCGAGCCGGCGATGATCATGATGCCCTCAATGACGCCCCACAGACCGACGATGCCAAAGGTAAAAACACCCAGGACCAGCGTCAGGACAAGCTGGATGACTGCAATCTTGGTGAAGCCGAGGTAGAAGCGGTGGATGCCCAAGCCGCCGAGGAAGATGCCCAGGAGTCCGGCGACGACCTTGGACTTGGGCTGCGCGTAACCGTAAGCGGGGTTCGGCATGGGCACCTGTCCCTGGTACTGGTACTGCGGCTGCGGGGCGTGGCCCGGGTACTGCGCCTGCCCGGCATAGGGGTACTGCTGGCCCTGGTACTGCGGCTGCCCGGCATATGGCTGCTGCGGGCCCTGGTAGGGAGGCTGCCCGGCATATGGCTGCTGCGGGCCCTGGTAGGGAGGCTGCCCGGCATATGGCTGCTGCGGGCCCTGGTAGGGAGGCTGCCCGGCATATGGCTGCTGCGGGCCCTGGTAGGGAGGCTGCGGCTGGGCACCGGACAGGTACTGCTGGCCCGGGGAGGGCGGTACAGTGGGCGGCCCATAACCTTCCGGCGGAACAGCATTGGGGTCAAAATTGGGCTGGGTCATGGTGGTGCCTTTCGATGGAGTGATGATGCAGCCACGGGAGTCCCGGCGGCAGCACCGTCAAAGACTGCTTCCCCCAAGAATCCACTTGCCGTCATCATTCTGACGGAACAAATCCGTCAGCGCGACACGACACATTGAATGTCCTAGCCAAAGGCCCCGCGCAACCGACTCGCCGTTGAATTTAAGCGCAATTGCCTGCCGTTCGCTGCGGCTCACACAGCGGCTCTCGTGCCCGCACAACACCACGAGCCGGAAGGCGTCATGGGACTCGCTGTCCACGGCTCCGCCGGACACGCATCGACAGCCGGCGGTCAGTTGGCGCTGGGAGCAGGATGTTCCGGGTACACGGTGAATCGACCGTCGGAGTCCACGTCCACGCTGCGGCGACCTGCGCGGCTTCGCTCCGTGCCCGGCCCTGGCCGTGCCCTGCAGGACAACTGCCGTGTCGTGGGACCAGACGGAACCGGCATCGTAACGCAGCGGCCAGTATCCCTCGTTGCCTGTGTCCAGGGTGCGGATGCCTAAGCCCGAGCACATCGCCAGAGCCAAGGCCCGGTCCAGATTCCCCAGCAGCGCTTCCACCTCGTCGCGGGGCATGCCCAGCCGATCGTGTCCGGTTTCGTCCGACCTATTGGTGAGCGCAGGACCTGTAGTCTCAGGGCATGCTCACGGCTGCAATCATTCTCATCACCGCGGCCCTGGCCTTCTACTCTGTTGGTGTGTGGGCCGAACATCGCCAGCGCGTTCTCAAGTGGTGGCATGCGGGGTTCTTTGGCCTGGGGCTGATCTGCGACGGCACCGGAACCTACCTGATGACCCAACTCGCGGCATCCGGGGCGGCCCGTGCAGGTGGAATCGGTGCAGGACTCAATACCATCATGGCCATAACCGGTCCTGCGGCGTTGCTGCTTATGCTGGTCCACCTGGCATGGGCCGGCATCGTGCTTCTGCGCGACCGCGACGCTGAAAAGAAGCGCTTCCACAAGTTTTCCCTCCTCGTCTGGGCCATATGGCTCGTCCCGTATCTGGCCGGAGCCATCGGCACCAATCTGCGCTGACCTGGCGCGGGAACGGTAAGGGGGCGGACTCCATGTGAACGAGGTCGGCGTCAAAAAGCGTCAAGTGGATGACCAGGATCGAATCCGTTGAAACGTCCGGGACATGGGCGGGCGTCATCATCGACGCAGTTAACGTCGACCAGGTCCTCATTGCCCAGGATGCCGGAGCCGTGGCAGTCATAGCGCTGGAACGCAGTCCGGCCGACGTCCGGGCCCAGGGCGGCCCGCATGTCCGATCCGGACATGATTGAGGCGAACATCGCCGCAGTGTCCATTCGGGTCATGGCGAAGGTCCGAATCGGCCACTTCGTCGAGACCCAGGTCATCCAGCCTGGCCGTGGCTGGTAACTGCACCAACGCCCAACTGACTCGCAGGTGGGGTCGTTTTGAGGGCTCAAAACGACCCCACCTGCGAGTCAGTTGGGCTGCGTGGGGTGGGCTGGTCACGCCACCGAAGACTCCAACATCCTCTGGACAGCCCAGGTCCCGGACAAGCAGAGAACGAACCACGCACGCGATGGACCATTCCGTTGCCGCTAGGCGGCCCACGCGGTGCCAAACAGGTGTTCGGCCAACCGGAGCAAGTGTGCGGGCGCATCTGTTTCGTCGCCAGTGTCGCCGTGTCCAAGAAACACGGCCGTTCCGCTGACTTTCTCCTCGAAATGTAAACCTGCCTCGCGGATCAGCACTTCGGCCCGGACATTTTGGGGCAGGGGGATAAAGTCTGCCTCGTCGTTCAAATAGACATGCCAATCCCTGCAAGTGAACGCTTCAACATTTCCGTCAATCAAGGATTGGCGTGCGGCCGGCGTTGTGTCGATAATTTCTATGCGAACGGCCTGGCTGAGGCGAGCCGGGATAATCAGGGCGGTACGTTGCGAGCGCATTGGCACTCCCTTCTTTGCAACAATTGGTTCGTTGGTGAATTACAGAGCCTGTTTGCCCGCCTGGCAGCGAACCTCAAGCCGGTGGTGGGATCCTATAGCCCAGTGCGCCGCTGCAGATCGTATAACCGGCGCCGTCTTCCACCGATGCGTCAACGCTGGTTTTTGCGAGGCTTTATGAAAAGACTCGGGCTGGTTGCTCCTTTTTCTCTTTTGTCGGCCCTCTTTTCAAGAAGCGACTTTCCCGCTTTTTTGGTACCGATATTTCTCGGGGACTTTCCTGACAATGGAATCACGCCTTTCTAAACGCTATCTATCGACAACCATACCCGCATATATTTTTAATGCCAGTCCCCGAGTTGTCTGACAATATTGACTGGTTATGGACCAAGGTTGGGCCAGAAATATTTACCTTTGACCTGGCTGGCTATTGCCCGTGGAAGGACGTAGTTGTTCCGCTCACGCCTGCCATGTTGGCCGTGAAGTGAACCATGTCTGACCTCCCGTTGCCGCTGCCGGTCATTCTGTGACTGCCCCTTCGCTTCCGGCTGCAAGCCCACACCGGGGGTGAATTTTTGCGGCTATGGCACGATCGAACGAGGGGGGACAAGTAGCTGTCATACGGTGGCCACCAAGGGTCGACACAGTCAGCCCTCCACCGCCGTGGACCTGATGGGGGCTCCGGCGCATACTGTGAGGATGAAATTCACCACGACCATCCTGGGCAGCGGAAACAAAGTCGGCATCGAGGTCCCAGAGGACATCGTAGTTGCGCTTGGTGCCGGGAGGCGGCCCCCGGTGGTTGTGACAGTCAACGGCAAAAGCTATCGCAGCAGCATCGCAGTGATGGGCGGCCAGAACATGGTTGGCGTCAGCGCGGTCAACCGTGAACTGACGGGGGTCTCTGCAGGGGACACTGTGGAGGTGGACGTCGAGGTGGACACCGAGCCGCGAATCATCGATGTTCCTGAGGACCTCGCCGCTGCCCTTGCGACGGAACCCGAGGCGAAGGCCTTCTACGCGACGCTGAACTACAGTAGCCAGCGGCGCTACGTGGAGCCAATCGCGAATGCAAAAACTGCAGAAACCCGCTCCCGCCGAGTCGCCAAGGTGGTAACTGATCTCAAGGCCGGTCTGAAATAGTGGGCGTTCCCTGGAGCACCTTCACCCAGAGTGCGGCCGCAGTTTCCTCGACCCGCACTAAGGAACAACGACCATGGCCGCTAAGCAACCGCTGAACATCACCTTTACCGCGCTTCTGGGCAGGGTGCGTCCGGGAGACACGTGGACCTGCGTCCAGCTTCCGGATTCGGCTCAGATCTTTGGCACCAGGGGGCTTGTCAAAGTAGCCGGCACCATTGACGGGTACCCGTTTACCGGAGCGTTTATGGCGCTGGGCGATGGCACACACAAGTTACCGGTCGCTGCGCCCGTGCGCAAAGCCATCGGCAAGGCTGATGGCGATAGCGTCGAGGTAAGACTCACCCAGCGGTTGAACTAAACCTCAGCTCCACGACGTCCCGGCGAGGGTTGCCTCTACGCACCCCCGAACGCGGGCGTAACAGGCTTAACATCAGCTGCCAAGCGGATCAGTATTTGCCCTTGATCACAAAGTAGGAGCCGCGGATAACGCCTGCCAGTTTTGACTTCTGGCGGGCGAACTTGAAACGTGACTCCAGTTCCGCTGGAATCTCCATGCCTTCGGCCAGTTTGAATCCAACCGCCCGTTTCCCGCCGTCCTCGATGCTGTACATAACGTTGATCGACAGCCCGGATTCGTAGAAAACGTAATCCATCCGTAAACCGCCGACTTCAAACGCGGTCGCCTCGAGCGGGCGGGAGCCGATGACGAGGTCGCGCTCGTCCTTAAGAATGCGGCTCACCCTATCGACTACTTCCGGAACCTCGCTTGCGGGGCTAACGGTGAAGACGTGGTCGTATTTGTTGCGGTAGTAGCGTCCCTCGTTGGCGCGTAACCCAGCGAGCGCCCCGGCGACCGGAGACGATTCCAGGCCGACAGTAGAAACGTTCGCGAAGTCAACAACGTATGGCATGCGCCCTCCTGACTAGATGTGTTGGACCAACGATAACGGGCCTTGTCTCGAGTGGCGTCCCTCCCTTGCACCGCCCAGCCATGTTTGTAGACTGCAAAGGTATTCACATATGCGGTTGGCCGAAGTTGGGAATGAAAATGGCGGCTTTTCGGGATCTCCACAACACTGCGTCGCCGCTGCTGCTCCCCAATGCCTGGGACATAGGGTCTGCCTTGGCATTTGCGACAGCAGGATTCCCGGCCGTCGGCACCACCAGCTTTGGTATTGCGGCAAGTGCCGGCCTCCCCAACGGAGGACGGTCCAGCAAGGCGGAAACCTTCGCACTGGCGGCGCAGCTGTGCCGCCTGCCTGTCCACGTCACGGCGGACATCGAAGACGGCTACTCCGATGATCCTGCCGAGGTTGCGGAGACTGTGGCCCGACTGGCTGCCCTGGGCGTGGCCGGGATCAACCTGGAGGACAGCACAGCCGGGCACCTGGTCGATCCCCCAGCCTTTGCCGAGAAGGTTGCCGCCGTCAAGCGACGCAGCCCGGAAATGTTTGTCAACGCCCGGGTGGACAACATTTGGTTCGGCGAACAGGCCACTGTGGATGCCGTCCTGCTCCGCGCCTCGGCCTACGCCGATGCCGGGGCGGATGGCATCTTTGTGCCCGGACTTGTGGTTCCGGAGGACATCCGGGCCATCACCGCCGGCATCGGGCTGCCGGTCAACGTGCTGGCACATCCCTCGCTGACTGTTGCCGAGCTGGGTGAGCTGGGGGTCCGGCGCGTAAGCTCCGGCTCCCTACCGTACCGGGCAGCTGTTGACGCGGCGGTGATGGTGGTCACGGCCCTTCGTGGCGGCCGGCAGGCGCCGGTCGCCACCCCGTACTGGGAGATGCAATCGCGCCTCGTAGCATTCAGCCAGCGCCCCACGGAGCCGTAGGAGGCCACCTGGATATGGGTGGTGTTGCTGCCCCGAATCGATCAATACGATGTTGACATGGAGCGACGGATCAACGATGTCCTGATTCATTACGTCGAGCACGGTGTCGGCATGCCGCTTATTGCGCTTCATGGCGCCGGTGTGGATCACCGCGAGATCGAGGCGGCGATAGAGGCCGTCGTCCCCGGCCCGGGATTCCAGCGGATCTACCCGGATCTGCCGGGGATGGGTCATTCCACGACCGGGGACCTGGGTTGCAACGACGATGTAGTCGCGCTCCTCGCTGACTTCATTGATCGGCTGGAGGCCGGACCGGTGATGCTGCTGGGGCATTCCTACGGCGCATATCTTGCGCGCGGAGTGGCCGCACAGCGGCCGGACATCGTGCGCGCTTTGGCCTTGCTATGCCCCGGCGCCGAGCGGTCTCAAAATGTGCCGGACCATCGGGTGATCTATCAGGACGATGACGCCTACGACGAACTCGAACCTGAGCAACGGCAGGGGTTCGATGAGTACTTCGTCGTGCGCACACCGGCCACCGCACGCCGTTACCGCAGCCATGTCGTGCCGGGTACAACGCTCGTCGACGCCAAGGGACTGGGCCGTATCTTCGCCGAATGGACGGTCGACGTCGGGTCTGGCACCTTCACGGGGCCGACCCTAATCGCGGCCGGACGGAGCGATGCGATCGTTGGTTACACCGACGCCATGGATCTGCTCGAGCGCTATCCGCATGCCAGCCTGGCAGTAGTAGAGGGCGCGGGCCATGCACTCATGCACGAACGGCCCGAGCTCCTCGCCGCGTTGCTCGGTGATTGGCTTGACCGGGCCCGGCCGGACGAAAAGTGATCGCCTTCGCCAGAAGACGAGGGCAAAGGCGTCGTTACCAGCCGCCGCGCGTGGGCGTATGTCCCTGTCGGGCGTCGTCGGGCATTGCCATTTCGGCCCGCAGGCCCAGGAGCCGGACCGGACGGCCAACTTCGATTCCGGCTGCGAGGTCCAAGGCCCGCGCGAGGATCTCATCCTGGTCGGAAGTTTCGGGAATCCTCCGCGCATGGGTCTTGGTGATGAACGGCGCGTACCTAACCTTCAGGGTCAGCCCCACCACGGGCCGTCCTTCCGCCCCAACATCCTCAAGCACGCGCGCTGTCAGCTCCCGCACGGCGGCGTCCACCTGGGCGGGCTCGGTCAGATCCCGCTGGAAGGTTGTTTCCCGGCTATGACCGCGGGCAACCCACGGGGTGGCGTCCACAACGCCGGCGCCGTCCCCGCGTCCGAGCTCCGCGTACCAGGGACCCATCCTGGGGCCGAACTCCGGGACCAGGTCCTGGGGGTCGGCCGCGGCGAGCTCCGCGACTGTTTTGAAGCCGAGTTTCGCCAGCCTGCCCGACACTTTGGTTCCGACGCCCCACAGGTCCTTGGTGGGCCGGCTGCCCATAACGTCGAGCCAGTTCCCGGCAGTGAGACGGAAGACGCCGGCCGGCTTGCCGAAACCGGTGGCGACCTTGGCGCGGACCAAGGTGTCGCCGATGCCCACGCTGCAATGCAACAGCGTTCGTTCCAGGACAGCGGCCTGCACGTGCCGGGCATAAGCTTCCGGGCTGTCAGTCTCAATGCCAACAAAGGCTTCGTCCCAACCCAGCACCTGCACGGTGGCACCGGGCTGCCCGCGCAAGGTAGCCATCACCGTTTCAGACGCCGCTAGGTAGGCCTCCTGATCGACGGGCAGGATCACGGCGTCGGGCACTTTCCGGGCCGCAATGCGTAGCGGCATTCCGGAACCCACACCGAACGCCCTGGCTTCGTAGGATGCGGTCGACACCACGGCCCGTTCCGTGGGGTCGCCCCGGCCGCCGACAATGATCGGTTTGCCCGCAAGCTCCGGCCGCCGCAGGACTTCGACTGCCGCGATGAACTGGTCGAGATCGACGTGCAGCACCCACCGGATTCCGTTCACGCCACCAGTCTGCCCTAAACATCCCTGGCAAGCGCCCGCTCCCATCGGGTGGTGAGCAGAGCGCCCCAAGACAACTGACGGCCGCCCCGTTGCCGGGGCGGCCGTCAGTTTCAGTGCGCGGTCTTAGTGTTCCGCTTCTGCGGCAGCCTTCTCGGCGTCCTTCTCGGCACGCAGAGCCTCCGTTTCGTGCCGTTCCTCGGCTTTTTCCCGGTGGATGACCTCTGCGAAGAGCTTCTCCATCTCCTTGGCCACGCCGGCGGCTGAAGCCGGATTCTGGCCAGTGACCAGCCGGTCGTCAACCACAACCTTCTCCTCAAAGACATCAGCGGAGACGTGGGTGGCGCCCTGTTCCTCAAGCCGGTCGGCCAAAAAGAACGGGATGACCTTGTCTTTTCCCGCGGCAACCTCCTCGTCGTTGGTGAAGGCCGCCACCTTCCGGCCCTCGACGAGGCGAAGCCCGTTCTCCAATTCCACGTTCAGCAGGCCGGCCGGTCCGTGGCAGACCGCGCCCACCAAGCCGCCGGCGTTGTAGACGCTGGCGACGAGGTTCTGCAAGCCTTCGCTGTCCGGGAAGTCCCACATGGTGCCGTGGCCGCCCACGAGGTAGACGGCGTCGTACTGTTCGGGATCAACGACGTCGACTCGGGCGGTGTTGTAGAGACCGGCGCGCGTTGCCTCGTCCTCCGTGAAGGCAACCTGGATGGGATCTTCTGAGTCCACCTCGTCACGTGGGGGCTGGCCGCCTTGGATGGACGCGAAGTCGACGAAATGCCCGGAATCCTTGAAGACCTTCCAGGGATGTGCAGCCTCGGCCACGTTGTAGCCGGTCTTCTCGCCCGTACCGGGGATCTCCGAAACGCTTGTCAGTACCATAAGAATCTTCTTCATAAAATGCTCCTATCGTCGAATTCCAGCCTACGCCAAGCCTAATTCACGCCCGACGCAGGTGGCAGTCGGCTGCCTGGCAACTCTGCGGATTCCGCACGGATCACGGCCAGGGCCCAGCGATCGCCTAACGCGGTGACCGCTGCCTCGATCGGGCATCCCGACCGCCGCTCAGCCTTCTGCCACTAGGTGTACTCAGCCAGGACGTTGGTTACATGTTGAAAGGGTGAAGACCTCTTAGGTTGGTGGTTACCACACACACCAAACGACTAAGAGGTCTTCATGGTCCACCGTAATGCCCGTCTGACTCCTGCCGGTAGAAGCATCCTTGTCCAGCGTGTTCTGGGCGGCCGTCCCGTGGCGCATGTGGCGAAGGAAATGGGTGTTTCCCGTGCCTGCGCCCACCGGTGGTTCCGGCGATATCTGGAGCACGGCTCGGACGGTATGGAGGATCGCTCGTCCCGCCCGCGTTCGTGCCCGCATGCCACCCCCTCGGCGAAAATCGACGAGGTCCTCGAGGCGCGGGTAAAGCACCGCGAGGGCCCGGTCGAACTGGCCGAACGCTGCAACGTCCCGGCCCGCACGGTCTCCCGGATCATCGCCCGGGCCGGGCTGCCCCGGTTATGGGAACTGGACCCGATCAGCGGCGAACGCATCCGCGCCGGCCGGGCAACCGACCACCGCTACGAACGCGACACCGCCGGAGAACTACTGCACATTGACGTGAAGAAACTCGGGAAAATCCCGGACGGCGGAGGCTGGCGGGTCCACGGCCGGTCCGAAGCCGTCAGAGGCCGCGGACTGGGCTATGACTATGTCCACGTGGCCGTCGATGACCACTCCCGCCTGGCCTATGTCGAGGTCCTGCCCGATGAGAAGGGCCCCACCTGCGCGGCGTTCCTGGCCAACGCCGCAGCGTTCATGGCCGCCAACGGAGCCCCCGTGCAAGAGGTCATGACGGACAACGCCCTGGCCTACATCCGGTCCGCGGCCTTCTCCAAAGTCATGGAGGACCTCGGCGCCAAGCACCGGCGCACAAAACCCCGCAGCCCGTGGCAGAACGGCAAAGCCGAACGGTTCAACTGGACCCTGCAGGAAGGCTGGGCCTACAAGAACGCCTACGACTCCAGTGACCACCGCGCACAAGCCCTCACCGGCTGGCTAGACTTCTACAACCACCGCCGAAACCACGCAGCCCTCGGAGGACGAGCACCCATCAGCAGATGTAACCAACCTGCTGGCTGAGTACAACTAGTGCTTGAAAACTCTTACCGCCAGGTAGTACCGTCGCGGCAAGCGGTCGCAAACCACAAGCGGAAGGCGTTTGATGCTGAAGCAAGTGGCTAAGGGCGTTTACGTCCATAAGAGCAAGTTCATCCAAAGTAACTCCGTTGCGGTGCAGGGCCTGACAGGTGTGTTGCTCATCGATCCCGGTATCACGAGCGAGGAAATGGCCGACCTAGCAAACGACCTTCGAGGGTTGGGCCAGCAAGTCGTGGCGGGGTTCTCGACGCATCCGCATTGGGACCACGTGCTCTGGCACGCGATGTTCGGCGACGCGCCCCGTTACGGTACGGGCCGCTGCGCGGCGTCCATCCAAGACCTGCTGTCGCACTCGGACTGGAAGGCCCGCGTGGCCGGGGCGCTACCGCCGGAGCTCGCCGGGGAGATCCCGATGGATCTGCTCGGTCTTATGACCGGTCTGCCCGCCGGAGCAGCGCAGATTCCCTGGGATGGACCGAAAGTCCGGATCATCGAGCACCAGGCCCATGCGCCAGGCCATGCGGCGCTGCTGATCGAGGAGCACGGCGTCCTCGTCGCCGGCGACATGCTTTCCGACATCCTGATGCCGTTTCTCGATCTTGAGGCTGTGAATCCGGTCGAGGACTACCTCGCCGCGCTCCTGCTGTTTGAGGGTGTTGCCGACGAAGTTGCTGCCGTGATCCCCGGTCACGGCTCGGGTTGCGGGGCTGAGCAGCTTCGAGCTCGAATAAAAGAGGATCGCGTGTACGTAGAGGCTCTGCGGGACGGCGGGTTTTCCGAGGATCCCCGGGTCGGCCCGTCGGCCCCGTTGGATTGGCTGCCCGACGTGCACCGATGGCAACTAGGGCGGCTCGCCCACAGGGCAAAGAACGAGACGCCACAATAGCGGCCGCCCAGCGGCACAGTTCCTCCCGGCGAAAAAGCGGTGTACCCCGCGCAAGCTTTGCCCCCATCGAGGCGTTCGTGCACATGACCACTCACGGAATTGCGCTAAGCCGACACCTCCCAAGAATTTTGCTAAGCGCCCTGTGTCATGCAGCCACGGAAGCTGCCGGGCCTGTTCATCCCGGCAGCCCGGCCGCGCAATCTGGGGCAGACGACTTCTAAAACTGACAACTCGGCCGGCTCAGCCGGGCTCGTGAGGCGTGCCGTGAAAGCCGTCGATGCTCCAATAGCCGTCAAATTGGATTTGGCGGTTTGGTCAGGACCCCGCGCGCACGGGGCTTGATCCTGACGTGGCGTCAGGTCCTAGGGTGGGAAACATGTTGGAGACCGGTGGGCAGTCGTGGAGCATTGGCGAACTTGCCACATTGTGCGGGGTCACTGTGCGGACCTTGCACCACTACGACCAGATCGCCCTGTTTCCACCAACAGGGCGAACGGGCTCCGGGCACCGGCGATATTCGGAAGATGATGTCCGCCGCCTCTACCGGATCAGGGCTCTGCGGGCGCTGGGCCTGTCTCTGGAGCAGGTCCGCGAGGTCTTGGCGGCGTCGCCGGACGACGTCGGCGCCGTGCGGCGGCTGCTCACCAGCCAGTTGTCGGCACTGCATGACCAAGCGGAGCAGGCGCTGCGCCTCCAGCGGCAGATCCAGGCCTTGCTCGACAGCATGGGCGACGCCATGCCGGGCGTGGACCACTTCATAACAATTTTGGAAGGGATGACGATGTACGAGAAGTACTTCACGGAAGAACAGCGCACCGAACTGGCGCAACGGAGGGCCGAGGTCGGCCCGGCAGCCGTCGAAGATGCCAGGACCACGCTTGCCAGTCTTATCGAAGAGGGCCTGGGCCACGTGTCAGCGCGCACGCCTGTGGACGATCCCGCGGTCCGCGACTTTGCAAGGCGTTGGGACGGGCTCGGTTCCCAGTTCCACAGCAATGACGCGACTAAGGCTGCGGCGCGGAGCATGTGGCAGGAAAACAGCCCGGAGTTGAGCGCCCGGCTACCGTGGCCCGCGGACCGGCTCCAGGAACTAGTTATGTACCTCCAGCGGGTCCGGGACGCCGGCTAGTTCCTGGGGCGAAGATCCGTAAGACGGTCCGGCCGAAGGCGAGGGCGTGTACCCGGAGATCTGCCGCAGCGGCAGCGCCGTCATCGGCCCTTATGCCGGTTCCCGGGAGGGTCTCCGTCGCCGGGAATAGCGGCCAGGCTCATCTTCCTGCGGAACAGTCAGGCCATTTTTAGGGACATCCGGCTGATACCCGCCGCCTCAGGGCCCACCTGACCTGTCGCTAAGATTTTCCCCTCGACGAAACCACTTCCAAGTGCTAGACCAAGGGCATAGTACTCTCACCTCGAGAAATTGGGGGCACCCGTGCTGTATGGGGTTATGCTTTTACACCGTCTTGGCGGGGTGAATCACCGGCCGTGAACGGCCCCATTACCCCGGCCCTGGTTGAGGTGGCGGACCTGCTGCCGCCCTTCGATGTGGCCGTGGATGCGTCCACCGGCTCCGCGTCGTACTCCTACCCGCTGCCGTTGCCGTCCGGGCGCTTGGGCTTCGGCCCCGGGCTGGCATTCAACTACCAGGACGCGGCGGGGAATTCGCCGTTCGGGTTCGGCTGGGCGCTCGGCGGGATGGCCTCGGTGAGCGTCTTTGACCGCCGTGATGTGCCCCGCTACGACGCCACGGACCGCTACTCCCTCGCCGGGGACGAGCTGGTGCCCGCCCTCACATCAGGTCCTGGCGGGCAGACGGCCCTGGAATGGGACGCCCCCGCCCACCACGTCCGACGCTTCCGGAGCCGGCACGAGTCCACCTTCACCCGGGTGGAACAATGGACCGCGACAGCGGATGGCGACGTGCACTGGCGGGTGCGACGACCAGACGGCAGCGTGGCCATTTTCGGCCGCCGCAGTGATGGATCCGGCCGGATCCGGGACCCCGAACGTCCGTCCCGGATCTACGAGTGGCTACTCGAGGCCCAGTACGACCGCTTCGGCAACGCCATCCGCTATGACTACGCGGCCGAGGACGGCGCCGCCGTGGACTGGAGCTCCCCCGCCGAATTCCCGCGCCTCAACCCCGCCGGTCACGCCCAACGCCTCCTCAAGCGCGTCCGGTACCTCAACCAGGATCCGCTGGACGCGAACGACGACGGTGCTGCCGCCAACTGGCATCTGGAAGTGGTCCTCGACTACGGCGACCACGCCCCCGGCCAGGCTGCCACTCCGGCACCAGACCAAGACTGGCTGGTCCGGCAGGATCCCTATTCCAGCCGCCGCCCCGGCTTCGAGGTCCGCACCTACCGGCTGTGCCGCCGCATCCTCGTGTTCCACCGCTTCGCCGCATTGGGCCCCGCCCCCGTCCTCACCCGCGCCGTCAACCTCATCCACGACCAGGCACCCACCGGGACATTCCTGCACCGGATCGAAGTCCAAGGCTTCCGGCATGATGCCACCGTCACCGTCCAATCCCTCCCCGGCGTTACCTTCCGCTATAGCGACAGCGTGGTGGAACAGCGGCTCCGCACCCTGGACTCCGCCAGTCTCGAAAACCTACCCCAGGGCCTACACGGCTCCGACTACCGATTCGCGGACGTCCGCGGCGAGGGCCTGCCCGGTGTCCTCACCGTGGCGGACGGCGCCTGGTACTACAAACCAAACTTGGGCGGCGGTATCTTCGGCCCGCAAGAACGGCTCGCCGAAACCCCCTCGGACCGCACCGCCGGGTCGTTGCTGGCGGACTTCGACCGCGACGGCAACTTCAACGTGGCCGTCCTGGACGGCCGCCACGCCGGCTTCAGCGAATACAACAGGGACGAACGCAGCTGGCATGCCTTCCAGCCCTTTGGCCAGGTCCCTGTCTTCGCCGGGCCCGGCCGGCAGGACTGGGTCGACGTCGACGGCGATGGGCTGCCGGAGACGATCCTCGCCTTGGGCGAAAATTCCCTGTGCTTTCCCGCCCTGGGCAAGATCGGTTACGGCGCCCCCACCAATCTCCCCCAGCACGCAGCGACCTCCGTCCCGCTCCTTGCCGAGCGTCCGGAGGTGGGCGTTTTTATGGCGGACATGACCGGCGACGGCCTCCTGGACTTGGTCCAGGTCCAGGAAGGCCGGATCGAATACTGGCCCGGACTGCCCGGCGGCGATTTAGGCGACCCCATCAGTATGCTCAACCCGCCCAGCCTCCCGGACGGCACCACACTGGACATCCGTCGGATCCGGTTTGCGGACCTGGACTCCACCGGCACCGCGGACCTGGTCTACGTGGGCGCGGACTACCTGCTGTGGTGGCGGAACGCCGCCGGCAACGGCTTTGTCTCCGGCGGCCAGGTCCTCGGCCTGCCCGCTGCGGATGACCTCTGCAGCGCCCAGGTCCTGGACCTCCTGGGCGACGGCACCCTCAGCATTGTCTGGTCCTCCGTCCTCGCCGGAGACAGCTCCGCTCCCCTGCGCTACGTCCGGTTGATGGCGGACGGCCCACCCCGCCGCCTCGTGTCCGTCGCCAGCGACGCCGGTGCGGAGACCGTCGTCGAATATTCTTCCTCCGCCGTGCACTACCGCCGCGACGAAGCCGGGGACGAACCCTGGCTGACCCGGCTCCCCCAGCACGTGACCGTGGTGGACCGTGTTTTCCTCATTGACCACATAGCCAACACCCGCTCCGTGGCACGCTACGAATACCACTGCGGCTACTTCGACTCCGTCGAGCGCGTCTTCCGCGGCTTCCTGCACGTGGACATCCATGATTCCGGCTCCTTCCACCGGCCCGGCTGGGGCGCCCCCGGCGTGGCCGAAATCCGGCCCCTCCGCCCCGATGAGCTGCCCCCTGACGACCTCGGCGCTGCCTCCTGCCACCGGCTCTGGCACGCCTCTGGGGACCCCGACGTCGACGCCCGGCTCCGCACCCGCTGCTGGGCCGCAGACCCGGACGCGCCCACCCCGCCCAGCGGCCCTGACGCGCCCACCGAAGACCCCGACGCCCACCGCGCCCTGGCCGGTTGGCCGCTGCGGGACGAACTGTTCGCCGTAAACCGCACCGGCCAACGCAACCCGCAGCCCCTCAGTGTCTCCACCACGGGCTACGCCGTGCACCAACTCCAGCCCGCGCTGGGCGGGCGCCCTGCCGCCTATACCGTGCGCGAACGAGAGACCCTCGAAGCCAGCTACGAGGAGCAGCCCGCAGATCCCCGGGTGGAGCAGCGCGTGGTCCTGGCCCGGGACGAGGTGGGCTGCGAACTGCTCACCTTGGACCTGGGCTGCCCGCGCCGCCCCGGCCAGCCTGCGGCCGATCCCAGCCAGGGTGTGCCCATCTCCCAGGTGACCCGCCGCCGGGTCACGCACGTGGACACCGAGGACAGCTACCTGCTGGCGATCCCCGTCGAGGAGGAAGCATTCGAGGGCAGAGGATTAGGCGACGCCGGCCCGCTCAGCTTCACCGCAGCGCGCGCCGCAGCCACCGCCGCGCTGGCCGCCCCGCTTGAGAACGGCGCGGCCTTCACCGCCGGCATGGAGCTGCGCCGCGTGTCCTGGGACCGCACGCTGTACCGGGACGCCGCCCGAACCGGCACCCGGCCACTCGGCGATCCGGGGCCTGAGGGCTTGGTCCACCACGAGGAGCACGCCTGCTTCGCGGCCGCCGAGGTGGCCCGCATCTATGCTGCCCGGGTCAACGCCGCGGCTCTCACCGCCGCCCACTATGTAGCGGCGGATGGCTACTGGTGGGCCCGCGGACCCGTGGCCGCACTGCTCCCCGCCGCCCGTTTCAGCCTGCCGGAAGGCTCCCTGGAAGCCGACGGCGCACAAACCGCGTGGGTGTGGGACCCTGCCGCGCTGTCAAGGCTCAGCTTCACGGACGAGGTGGGCAACACCACCACCGCGGACCTCGACTACCAGGTCATGGCCCCGTGGCGGATCACCGACGCCAACCAGGCCACCTTCGAGGCGCGCTATGACGCCTTCGGGTTCACCGTTCTCACGTCCGGGCACGGCACGGCATTGGACGACGGCGGCACCTCCCAGGCACACGGGGCCCGGCCGTTGAGTGCCCACCCGGGCGGGCTCCCCGGCACCGTGACGGCGGCCCTCGCCAACCCGGCTGGCGCCGTGGTACAGGCCAGCACCTTTGCCTTCTGCGACCTCGCCGCTTTCCGGGACCGGGGTGAGCCGATCTGCAGCGTTGACGTGGCGCGCGAGTCGCTGGTGGACGACGGCGCGGGCGGCCCGGCCCAAAACGGCGAGTTGAAGGTGGCCGTGCAGTACTTCGACGGGTTCGGCCGGCCCATCCAAGGTAAGCAGCGCGTGGACGCGGGCCCCGCGGTGGTCCGCCGCCCGGACGGCAGTATCGACGTGGATGCCCAGGGGGTGCCGGTGGAGGCCCCCGCCGCCCAACGCTGGCGGGCATCCGGGCACGTGGTGTTCGATTCCAAGCAGCAGGCTGTCCTCGAGTTCGAGCCCTTCCACACCACCACGCCCCGCTACGAGCCGGACCCCGAATTGCAGTCGTTCGGAACCGCCGTGCGCCACCGCTACGATGCGCTGGGCCGGGAAATTGGAGTCAGCCTGCCCAACGGCACCCGCACGCAAGTCACCACCGACGCCTGGTCCACCACCTCCGCGGACCCCAATGACACCGTGACCGGCTCGGACTATGAACTGCAACGCCAAGCCCTGCCCGCCGGCGATCCCGAACGCCGCGCGCTCGAGCGCGCGAGAGCCCACGCCGGCACTCCCACCACCGTGCACGTGGACCCGATGGGCCGCACCGTCCTGGAGGTGCGCCGCGGTGCCGCGGCCGAGGAACGCCGCTGCCGCCGGACGTTGGACGACGACGGCAACGTCACCGCCGTCGTGGATGCCCGCGGGGTGATGATCACCCAGGTGGACCTGGACATGGCTGGCCGGCTGCTGCGCCAACGCAGCGTGGACGCTGGCGAGACGGTTTTCTTCCTCGACGCGCTGGACCGGGAGGTGCAGCGCTGGGATCCGCGGGCGTACCGGATCCAATCCAGTTACGACGCCGCGGGCCGGCCCACGGAAATCCGCGTGTCCGGCAACGGCCTGAACCACATGGTGGAACGGCTCACCTACGGCGAGGATCCTGCGGTGCCGCAGGCCGTGGCCCGCAACGCGCGCGGGCTGTTGGTGGTCCACGAGGACTCGGCCGGGCGGCATGAGGCCCTGCGCTTCACCCCGGACGGCAACCCGCTGGAGGTTTCGCATCGGCTGCGAACAGTGGTGGACCGCGAACCGGACTGGGCCGCTCCCGGCGGCGAGCCCCTGGATGCCACCACCTACACCGCCGTCTCCGCCTATGACGCCTTCAGCAGGCCGTTGCGGCGAACCTCCCCGGACGGCACCACCCGCATGTTCAAGTACCGCCGCGCCGGCGGGATGGACACCATCACCGTCTCCACTTCTGATGGTCAGCTCAGCAACCGGTCCATTTTGGCGGGCAGCAGCGCCAACGCCCGCGGCCAGCAGGAACGCGTCGAGCTGGGCAACGGCGTCACCACGATCAACGGCTACGACCGCGCCACCGGACAGCTCACCCGCTCCACAACTGCCTCCGCTGGCGCCGCCGCGCAGACACTGCGGGACGTGGAGGTGGTCCGGGACCCGGCAGGCAACATCACCTGGCTGCTGGATCACGCCCAGGAACCGGCGCACCCCACCCCGGTCCTGCAGGGGCTCACGGTGACGCCGGCCCGAGAGTACCGCTACGACCCCTACTACCAGGTGGTGGAGGCCACCGGCCGCGTGCACCAGGCGCTGCTGCCCACCGATGCCTGGTCCGGCGCGGCAGGCGTGGTACAGGGCACCCGGCACCTCAGCCTGGCCAACGGCGCCGCGGTGGAGCGCTTCACGCAGCGCTTCCACTACGACGTCGCCGGCAACCTGGACCAGATCAAGCACACCGGGACCACCCGGTCGTGGACACAGGACATCTGGGTTTCGGCCACCTCCAACCGGCGTCTCCCGGCTCTGGACACGAACGGCGTTCCCATCGCCGCGCCGGAAGGGCGGTTCGACGCCGCCGGAAATACGAACTCGCTGCCGCACCTGGCCGCGATCGTCTGGGACCACCGCAACCGCCTCCGCTCCGCCACCATCATTGACCGGAGCGCCCAAGGCCAACCGAACGACGTCGAACATTACGCCTACGACGCTGACGGCCGCCGCGTCCGGAAAGTCACCGAACGGCTCACGGCAGGTGGGCTGGAACGCACCGAGAAAATCTACCTCGAAGGCTGCGAACTGTTCCTCCATACCCGCGCCGGCATCACCGCAATCCAACGCACCGTGGCGCTGATTGAGGACGACGATCGCTGCCTGGCCACCGTCTACCGTTGGAGTGCCGATACCAGCGCCGCCGAAACGGACACCGTGGGCACCGCCGAAGTCCGCTTCCTCATCCCCGATGACCTGGGCTCCACGGCCATGGAACTGGACTCCAACGGCGTGGTCCTCAGCTACGAGGAACACTTCAGCTACGGCGGCTCCTGCTTCATCGCAGGGGCCGCGCTGCGCCGCACTAAACTGCGGGACCGGCGCTACACGGGCAAGGAGCGCGACGACGCTACCGGCCTCTACTACTTCGGCTACCGGTACTACGCGTCCTGGATTGGCGGCTGGCTCAGCCCGGACCCGCTGGGCAATGCCGCATCCTTGAACCTCTACGAGTTCGTCCAGAACAACCCGGTGAACCTGGTGGATCCGAACGGCTTGCAGGCCACCGGCACCATGAGCCGACTGGACAGCGTGCCCGCCAATTACACCGGCGCCCAAGCCATGCGCCATTTCAACAATGGCCGCGGCAGGGAGCTGGGCATCCGGGCCCTGGAAGTCAAGCGCAGCGGCAACAACTGGATGATTGTCCGGCAGGAGAACTACACGCCGCGGTTGCAGCAAATGATCGCCGAAAACGGCGGCAACGTGGAAAAGGCCGGGGCCCTCTACGACATCGAAAAGATGTTTGACGAGCTCAAACTGGACGAACCAGCCGTGCCAGCTTCTGACGCGCCAGCTTCTGACGCGCCGGCGGGAGATCCGCCCACGACGCCGGCCCCGCCCGCCACTGGTGCCGGCAACGGCGGTGGCGCCACGAGTGCCCAGACGGCGCCAACCGGGGATCGGGCCACCGGGAATGCGCACAGTGCCGACGGTTCGAACAGCAGCAAGGACGGCGGCTCGGGCACGGCCACCCAACCCGGCGCGCCCGGTAGCACCGGCAGCGGTTCCGGCACCAAGGGCACGGGTCCCGGCGGCGGCGGTATGGGCGAGGCGGCCACCGGCCCCAGCGCGGGTCCGGGCAATGGCAACGGCCCAGGCACCGGGCCGGGGACGGACACCGGACCGGGCAACGGCAAGACCCCCACCGAGCCGGGCGGCACCGGCGGTGGCACCACGCCGGGCGCCGGCGTCGGCAAGGCAGGCGGATCGGGCACGGGCGGCAAGGGCACCAGCCCCGGCGGCGCGCAGGGTGGCGTGGACGGCGGCACCGAAGGCGGCGCTCCTGGCGGCCAGGTGGGCGGAAACGTCAATGGCAGCCCCACCGGCAGCGTTGACGGAAAACTCGATGGCAACACCACGGGCGATGGCACCACCCCGGCCGAAGGCGGCAGCCCCACCGGGTCGGCAGATGGAACGGCCGACGGCGGTGCCACCGGCCAGGGGGACGGCCCCTCGAAGGACCCCACCAAGCACGGCACGGAAAAGTCCGGTCCGGGCGGCGGGACGGGCACGGGCACCAAGACCGGGGACAGCGAGCCCGCGGATACGGGCACCGGGACGGGAACCTCGGGCAGCGGCCCTGCAGGCAGCAATCAAGAACCCACCGCGCTGGACAAGATCACCAAGATCGCCGGTTACTGGCATCTCGAGTTCAGCGGCAGCGCCGATGGCGTCTCCGGCGGCATTCCCGGCGGCATGGGGTTCCTGTCCGGCTGGGGCGCGCAGGTAGCCTTCCTGGCCCTGACTGTGGTCGACATTGTGCTTACAGTCTTGACACTTGGCGAGTTCAAGGCCGCCATGGTGGGCCTCAAGAATGCGCTCAAGGCGGGGATGACCTCGCTAAAGGGTGTGGTGAGCCGCGGGCTCCGCGGTATGGGGACGGCGCTGCTGGGACTGTTCCGGCGCGCGGCTCCGGGACAACGCACCCCGCTGCTGCGCCGCCTGGGGCGGTTCTTCTGGGAGGACCGGCGCAGCTTCGGGATGTGGAAGGACTTCCGGAAGCGCTGGAGCATCGCGAAGGGCTCCGGCTGGTCCATGGAGCACATGATCATCAAACAGCGCTGGTACCGCACCGTCGGGAAGAAACCGCCCTTCTTCCGCTACGGCACACGAATGAACCGGATCATGCAAGGCCTCGGCGACGCTGGCTGGAACGTGGTGCCCATCAAAGGCTGGTTCAACACGTGGCTCTACAACAACAAAGCCGTCTCGGCGGTCTTCAACTACGGGACCTATGCCGGTGGCGGCTACGGCCTCTACAAGTTGTGGGACTACGCCCTGGAACCCCTACGAGATCCACCCGGAACCGCACCGGCCCCAGCCCCTGCAGCCGCGCCATGAGCATTTTCCACCCTTAGGAGGAGCTATGAACCGAGACGAATTGCTGCGCCTTGACCGGATTGCGGGTCTCGCCCCGGGCGAGGTGGTGGACGCCAAGGACCTCGAGGTGGTGGCTGCGGTCCAGGACGCCCAGCGGGCGGCGCTCGGTGCCGCCTTGGCGGACCAGATGCAGAATTCCGGGCCGCCGCGCTTGTGGGAAACGGCCAAGGATATCGATCTTTCCGGCGCGGAAGGCCCGGGTGCGGCGTTAATGAAGGGACTGCTGGCCCGGCAGGCCCCGCCTGAGTTGATCGCCCAGGCCAAAGCGCAGATCGACGCGGTGGAGTCCGCCGGTTTGGCGCTGGCAAACCTCCCGTTGGGTGCGGGGCCGCTGGTCCGCGACGATGTGGCCGCTGCCCGCATGCATCGCCTGGCCGAGATCGCCGCGTTTGACCCAGACCGTGCGACCAAACTGGTGGAGGGCGGGCTGCGGCTGAGCAACATCGACGATACCCAGCTCGATGACCTGGTGGGCCACCGGCTGCTCACCGTTGCCGAGGCGACGTCAATTGGTTTGGCCACCAGCATTTACCGGCTGGTGGACGAGGACACCGCCTTGGCCGACACCATCCTCAAGACTGGTGCGGCCGGCGGCGCCGTGGCGGCAGTGCGCGATCTCGTCGATTTGAACACGGAGGGCTGGAAAGCGGCCATTGCGACGGCGGGCATCACCCCGCCGGGCGGCATGGACGCAGATCAATACGCGCTGTTGCTCGCGGCAAGGGTGGAGGCCACCTACCCCACCGGCGCGGTCCGGGCCCGGCTGGCGGCTCCGGTAACGAACGACGTCTCCGCCGCGATCACCACGGCGAAAGCAGTGCTCGACGTCGGCGCTGATGTTTTGGGTACCCCTGACCTTTCCGGGGTCTCCGCCCAATCGCTGCCCAACGTCCAAGCGGCGTTAGGCAGCTTGGCCGGCTTGGCGGGAGCGCACCGCGGGCTGGGACTCGAAGCCATCATGGCTGACGCGACCCTCTCCGCCGGCGAGCGTGCCAAGAAGGTGGGCCAGCGGGTCTCACAGTTCGACAGCTTCTTGGCGAAGAACGCCGACGTGGAACTTGTCGACCTCGACCTCACCCCCGAGAGCGCCGACGTCGCCGCGTTGGACTTTGGCGGGGTTGCGCAAGCGGAGCGGCCGTTGATGCTGCGGCACGCCAAGGTGATGCAGCGCGTCTTCGCCATCACCGGAGACGCTACTGACGCGGCCAAACTGATGAGCGCAGGCTTCGATTCGGCCACCGCGTTGGCGTCGGCGCAGCTCGCCGATGTGATCACCCGGACCGGGCTGAGCGAGGCCGTAGCCTCCCGCTACTACGACACCGTGACCATGACAGTGGGTACGGCCTCGGCTTTGGTGGGCTCGATCATCGATATGAAGCACGGCGGCTTCGGGCTCTTGACTGTGGCCAACGCCGATCCCAGCATCGAGGACTACTTCAAACAGATCGATGGCTATGAGGACCTGTTTGGCAGCCAAGCCTTTTGCGCCTGCCAAAACTGCAAGTCCATCACCGGACCCGCTGCCTACTTTGTGGACCTAATGCACTTCATCGAGGAACACCTGCTCAGCCGCGTCTTCACCGGAGCCTTGGCGGATCATGTCCTGAACCTGAAGACCCGCCGGCCAGAGCTGTGGACCCTGCCGCTGACCTGCGATAACACCACTAATGAGATACCGCAGCTGGTGATCGTCAACGAGATCCTGGAGACGTACCTGGCCAAGCGGACGGGCTTCGCCGGGGACACCGCGGACCGGATCGCGGTGGAGCGCGCCGTATACCGGGACAAACTGGCGTCCGCCAAGGTCTGCTTTGGGCTCCCCTTCTCTCGGCCGCTCTACCGCACGCAGACGTATCTGGAACACTTCGGCGTGCCACGCTCCACGTTTGTCCGGCTCAGCGGTGGCACCCCCGACCAAGTGGCCATAGCCGGGTTGGGGCTCAGCTTAGAAGAGGCCACCCTGATCACCACGGCCAACACTGCCCACGCCTTCCTGGACACCATGTACGGGCAGGGTTTCGACTACAAACCGGCAGGAGTCACACCGTTCGATGCACAGACCCTGCTCCGGCCAATGTCCATCGCGCAGACCGATCTGGCCCAACTTGTGTCCACCCGGTTCGTCTCGGCTAGCGGCGCCGAGCCGGTCACGATCGTGGGCGGCAAGCTCAGCGCTGCCAGCGTGCAGAACGATATTGAACGGGTCACCGGGCTGAAGCCTGAATCGCTGGACAGGATGCACCGGTTCACCCGGCTGTGGCGGGCCTGCCCGGGCTGGTCCATTCGCGAGCTCGACCTCGTGGTGGGAGCGCTCACGGATGCCGGCTTGGCTGCCGGGATCGACGCCGCGGCCGTGCGCGTGATTGCCGAACTCCAAGCCCTGCAACAGAGCCTCGGCGGGTCGGTGGAGGACCTGCTCCCGCTGTTCACCGAGGTACCCACCAGCCCCGTCAGCAGCTCGGCACCTGGCCTCTTTGACCGGCTGTTCAACCTTCCCGACCTGGTGGCCATGGACGGCCCGCTGCCGTTGCCGGGCACCCGGTTTGTCCATCCTGCACTGCGGGATGATCCCACAGTGGCCGCCTCGGATCACATGCTGCACCGGCTGCTCGCCGCCACCCGCACCGATGCCAGCGGACTGTTCGAGCTCATCGCGGGCCTAGCCGTTCCATTGGGCGCAAACCCCGCCGCCGCAGCAGAGGCGGCCCGTGGCTTTGCCCTGACCGCCAGCAACTTGGCGCTCTTGGTCCGGCACGCCCGGCTCGCAAAACTCCTCAAGATGAGGCTGCCGGACCTGTTCCGGCTCTTGGCCCTGCTGCCCAGCGGACCGCTGACCCACGTGGGCGGCCTCAACGACCTTCGCGTGCTGCTGGCAACTGCCGCCTGGGCCAGGGGCGCCAAGCGCTCAGTTGACGATCTTGCCAGCATCACCGGCGCGGCGGTAACCAACGCCGCAGCCTATCCCGCCGCCGACGCGCTGGCCAAGGGTGCCCTGGACCGGCTCGCCGCCGACCGCAGCCTGACCTTCACCGACACAGTGTTTACGCTGGCCGGCGTATCCGAGGCCGGCTCGCGCGCACTGGTGGCGGCCAACCCCGCCGCCTTCGATGCCTCGGCTGGCCAGCTGGCGTTGAGCGCCGCGTTCACCCCGACCACTGTCCTCACGGTGCCAGCCGCCGTCACCGTTGCGGAGCCGGAGCTTCGAGCGGTCCTCCTCACCCACCACGCGGGCACGCTGCTGAAGCCGGCCTTGGCTGCCCTGCTCAAGGTGCCGGTGGCCAAGCTGGCCGCTATCGCCGCCCTTGCCGGTGCCGACCTGGACGCAGCGGCGATCGTTCCCGAAGCGCTGGGCAACGGCTCCATCGCCGCCCTGAGTGCCGCCGTCGGGCCCATCCTGCCGCTGGTGACGCTGTTCAACGCCAAAGACCTCGGTGCGGAGGCGGTGGAGTTTGCTGCTGCCCATGCATCCATGTTTGCGCTGCAGGCACCCAACGCGCTGACCATCGAGGCGGCCCGCAAGGTGGACCAGTTCCGGCGGCATCTTGGCACGGATCCCGCGGGCACCGCGGCACTGACGGCAGTGGCCGGCGCGTTCACCAATGCCGCCCACTTCGGCGCTGCCGATCAGGACACCCTCGCGGCACTCCTCGCCGCCGAACGTGCTGTTTCCGTCTCCCTGCAAGCCAACCTGGCGTTGCCCGCCGACGCGCTGGACGCGCTGGACCTACTCGCCGAGGCCGCCGCTGTGGCCACCGCGGTAGGCATCGGCGGCGAAGCGTTCGCCCTGGTAGCCGAGGACGACTACGACCTCCTCAGCCAAGGCGCCGATGCCCTCTTCGCCGTTTTCCGCGCCAAGTATGCGGACGAAACCGCGTGGCAGAAGGCATACGGACCGTTCCGGGCCCGGCTCCTGGAGCGCTGCCGGGACGCGCTGGCGAACTACCTGGTGCACGCGCTGCACCCCGAATTTGAACGGCTGGAAGACCTGTTCCGGTACTTCCTGATCGATCCCGAGGTGGAGGGCTGCTTCCTCACCTCGCGCGTGGTGTCCGCCATTTCAAGCGCGCAGATGTACGTCCACCGGGTGCTGATGAACCTCGAGCAGGACCGGGCCGGAAACGTGCACGTCCAGCCCACCCAGGTGCCGCGCGACGAGTGGGAATGGCGGATGCATTACCGGGTCTGGGAAGCCAATCGCAAGGTGTTCCTGTGGCCGGAAAACTACCTCTTCCCGGACCTGCGGGATGACAAGACCCCCTTGTTCGAGGACCTCGAGAAGGAACTGCTGCAAACCGACATCGACGAGCAGGCGGTACTGGATGCCTACGGCACGTACCTGGACGGTTTTCAGGAACTGGCCAGCTTGACCATCGCCGGGTCCTACCAAGAGGTGGATCCCCGCGCAGATTCCGATGTATTGCACCTCTTCGGGGTCACCCCCGGCGACCCGGCTACCTTCTACTACCGGCGCGTCGAAAATGCTGCGCCGCAGGGCCGGAAGTCCGGTGGCACCGTCTGGGGTCCGTGGCAAAAGGTGGACGTTGCCATCCCGGTCCGGGAAGTATCCCCGGTGGTTCACAACGGCCGGCTGCACTTGCTGTGGGCGGAGATCACAACTTCACCGGTCAATGAAGTGGCCGACGCCGGATCCCGCTTCGCCGGGTACAACCACAAGCTGATCATCAAGTTCACCACCCTCCGCCTGGATGGCAGGTGGACCGCGCCACAGCGGGTGCGTCTGTACGGCACCGATCCATTTGGCGAGAGCGACGGCGTCATCGAGGATCCGCTGGCCGAGCCCGAGGAGTGGCAGGACTTCCTGAGCGCCATTGGCGGGCTGTTGGGCTGGGGTCTGTTCGGTGGTTCCTCGTCGGTGGCCAGTTTGACGGCCGCCCAAAAACGCCTGATCACGCCCAGATATGACGACGACGTCCACGTCAAGGCCCGCGACGGGTACACCCTGCGCGGTCTGGAGTGGACCCAGCTGTACCCGGAGGTGCAGGGCAACTCGCTGTTTGTGGCCGGTGCCGGTTACCAGATGCGCGCCTACATCGACACGTTCGACAAGTCCACGTCCACGGCCGCCAGCCTGCACCTGAGCCGGCAGGCAGTGACGTGGAACCTGACCCCGCACTCGCCCATTCTCACCAAGAAGAACGGGACGCTGTACTACGGGACGCCGTCGGCCTCCTTGTTCGATAACTACGCCCTCGCCGGGCTTGCCGCCGACAAGATCCGGCTGGACCGCGTGTTGGTGGACTGGTCCACGCCGGTGAAGAACATCATCACCAAGAACCTGTACGTCGGTGCGCTGGCGAATATCGGCGCGGGCCGGCTGATGCCCATCAACGGTTCGCTGTCGGACGGGATCATCGACGCCGGCGGGGACCTGTACCTGCTGCAGGCCACCGCCTCGAACGCGGCCAGCTGGGCGCTGCGCAGGTTGGGCACCACGCTGGCGCGGCGGGTGGCCCGCGAACTGTTCACCGGCGGCGTGGAACACCTGCTGGACCTGGACACCCAGCGAGCGCTTGCCGAGGCGCCGCTGGCATTTGGTTTGTCCGGGAACCGGATCGTCAACCGGGTGGTGTCCGGGAGGCTGGACTTCACCGGGCCGTTTGGCACGTACTACCGGGAGATTTTCCATCACATCCCGTCGCTGATCGGCAACCACTGCAACAGCCAGGGCAAGTACGCGCAGGCCGAGCGCTGGTACCAGCACATCTTCGACCCCACCACCTCTGAGGTGGTCACGCCTGACCCGGTGCTCTCCGCATCGGCCAATGAAGCCCGGCGCCGGGACCGGAACTGGCGCTACCTGGAATTCCGCGGCCTGACGTTGCCAACCATGCGCGCCATCCTCACGGATTCCTCGTCGATCGCGGCCTACCACAAGGATCCGTTCAACCCGCATGCCATTGCCCGGCTGCGGCTGAGCGCTTACCAAAAGTCGATCGTGATGCGGTACATCGACAACAAGCTGGACCTCGCCGATTCCCTGTTCGAGCAGTTCCAGATGGAGACGGTCAACGAGGCGCTCATCCACTACGCCACCGTTGCGGACATCCTGGGCGACCGGCCGGCGCAGTTGGGCTCGTGCGGCCCAGACGCGGTGGACCCCCGCACCTACGAGAAGATCCAGCCGCTGATCAGTAAGGGCTCGGAGTTCCTGGTCGAGGCCGAGCACCTGGTGATCCAGGGAAAGCGCACCAAGGAGATGGGCAGCCGGCACAAGTATGTGCTGGATTCAGTGTCCTTTGAGCGGATCACCAAGCGGGCGCTCTCGTCGGAGCGGCTGAAGGCTGCTGGTGTGTTCAGTATCGAGGACGCGGGCCGGGTGGCACCCGACTCAACCAAGGCTGTCTTCGCCGCCAGCAATGCCGCGGCCATGCTGGTGGAGGACGCTGCCGCCGTCGCCGCTCCCGCCCCGGCGCCGCCGGGCCGGCAGCCGGCGGACCCGCGGCGGCTGTTCGAACGGCGCGCGGAACTGCCGGTGGCCGGGCTGGCGATCCGGGCCAGGCTGATGGCCAACCGAATTCCACGATTCGAGACCGCCGACATTGACTCGCCCGCGGGTCTGGCCGGGCTGGGCCGCACCGGGACGGACGATCTGTACCCCGAGGCGATCAAGGAGCGCGAGACCGAGCGGGCGGACATCGACAAGGTGTTTGTGAAGTCCGTGGGATCGGTCGATGCCGGGACCCGGGTACTTGCCGTGCCGCCTCGGAAGGGGCTGCGGGAATTCGAACCGGACACAGCCGCCGTCAGCGCCGGGCCGGATTGGAAGCGGCTGGGCGCCTACGAGGGCAAAAACCGGCTGCGGCCGGACGGGAAGGACCGGCCCACCCGGGTGCGGCCGGACAAGCGGCGGCCGGGAAGGTTTGGGGTGGCGTTCATTCGCCAGGTCAACCCGGTGTTTTGCATCCCGCCGAACAAGGACCTGCTGGCCTACTGGGACCGGCTCGAGGACAGGCTGTGGAAGCTGCGCAACTGCCGCGACATCAGCGGCGCGGTTCGCAAGCTCTCGCTGTTCGCCGCGGAGATCGATCCGATGGCATTGGTCCGGGCACGGGCGGAGGGCATGTCCTTGCAGGACGCGCTGACCAGCCTCAATGGTGACGTGCCGCAGTATCGGTTCTCGTTCCTGTTGGAGAAGGCCAAGAGCCAAGCCACCGCGGTGCAGGGTTTCGGCAACGCACTGCAGGCGGCGGTGGAAAGGCGCGACGGCGAACAGCTGAACCTGCTGCGGGCCCAGCATCAGCAGCAGATCCTGGACCTCACCACCCGCACGCGCGAACAGGAACGGGACGCGGCGGCAAACGCGGTGGCCAGCCTGGAGCGGCACCGAACCACTGTGGCCAACCGGAAGGCCTATTTCGATGGGCTGGTGGACGGCAGCCTCACGGCGTCCGAGCGGACGGAGCGGATCAGCAAGCACATTGCCAGTGGCGCACGGATGACCGAAGCCACGCTGGGCTTCCTCTCCGGCGCGCTGCACCTGATCCCCCAACTGGGCTCCCCGTTCGCCATGAAGTACGGCGGCGTGGAGGCCGGCTGGAGCGCCCACAACTTCGCGGTCGGAACCCGGGCCACGGGCGACTTCGCCGATGCGCTGGCCACGAGCGCCGCCGTCGAGGCCGGCTTCGACCGGCGGGAGCAGGGCTGGAAGCAACAGGTGGATGCGGCAGCGGATGACTTGGCCGAGATCGATCTGCAGCTGACGGGGATGAAGCTGCGCCGGGACATTGCGGAGCGGAACATCACCATCCATACCAGGGCCGCCGAGCAGGCTGAAGAGGTCCTGGACCTGTACGAAAATCACTTCACCGGCGTGGGACTCTATGCCTTCCTGGCCACCACCTTGCAGCGGCTCCACCGCGAGGCGTTTAATACGGCGCTCTCCATGGCGCGGATGGCGGAGCAGGCGTTCCGGTTTGAGCGGGGCGAGGATTCCTATCGGCTGGGCGGCTCGTATTGGGATAGCGAGTATTTGGGCCTGTCTGCCGGGGCACAGCTGGTGGTGGACCTGCAGCAGCTGGAGCGGCGCTACGTGGAGACCAATATCCGGGATCTTGAGATCGATCAATCATTCTCGCTGAGCCAACTGGATCCCACCGCATTGGTGCAGCTCAAAACCACCGGCGAGTGTGCCTTCGACATTCCCGAGGTGCTCTTCGATGTGGTCTACCCCGGGCACTACTTCCGCCGGATCAAGTCCGCCCGGATCACCATTCCCTGTGTCACGGGACCGTTCGCGAACGTCAGCGCCACGTTGCAACTGAATGAGAGCTGGATCCGGAAGGAGGCCAAGTTGGGGGCCGCGAATGTGACGCAAATGCCCGACGCGCGGGCCGCCCTGATCGCCACCAGTACCGCGCAAAGCGACCCGGGGGTGTTCGAACTGAACTTCCGGGACGAGCGGTACATGCCGTTCGAGGGGGCGGGCGCCATCAGCAGCTGGCAGTTGACGTTACCGAAGAGCTTCCGGCAGTTCGACTACGGCACCATCAACGATGTTGTGCTCCGGCTGGCGTACACCTCGAAGTACGACGGTGTGCTGCGGGACAAGACCGAGGCGCTGCAGGCCGCCACCGAGGGCACCATCCTGAACGTTCTGGCTAACAATCCGCTGCAGCACGTGGTGTCGCTGCGGAACCAGTTCTCCAACACGTTCAACGCGTTGCTGCACTCCCCTGCCGCTACCGATGCCGGATTCACGCTGATGAGCACACACCTGCCGTACTTCCTCAACGGCCGAGGCGTCACGGTGAGCTCGGCGAAGCTGGCGCTGCGGACCAAGCCGGGCGGGCCAGCGTTGGCGGGTCTGAAGTTCTCGGTGGACGGGACACCCACCGGTGCGTTTGCCGCGGATCCGACGCTGGGCGGGTTGCCGTCCGTGGACGTCACCGGAACCTTCGCCAACGGTTTCGCGGACGCACACGTCGTTCGGGTTGTTGCCGCTGGCGGGCTGGCGCCTGCTGCCCCGGTGGCCGGTGATCAATCGGCACTGGATGGGACCGAGCTGTTGGATGTGATGTTCGTGCTGGAACTGGCGGTCGCCTAATGGCTGTGGTCCGGGCCGGGCGATTGCAGCCTTCGTCGAAGAGGCCGCATACGTCAGTGCCGACGTGGATCTTGGGCGAGTGTTCCATTTTGATGTTCAGGAACCTCCATCTACCCGACGTTGGCCATCACGAGGTCGCACATTTGACGCACCCGTGCGGCCCGCTCAAGGGGTGACGCCGCGGCCCCTGGCAGGCCGATCTTGAGACCAATGATCGGCGGCCTGCCGGCTTCGCGAAGGCATCCGGCGATTTCGCGGGTGGTAAGCAGGGAACTGGCCGGAGCTCCTTCGACCTCGACGGCAGGCAGATGGGCATCGATCCACGGGTAACCGAACTCGGTGGCTTCGGGGGAACACCCGGAAAACATCAGGCCGTTGAGAACTCCCGCTTCGCGCGCCTCGGCCACATGGACTGCTGCCGTGCGCCGCTGACCTGTCTCGATGACGGACCGGGCCCAGTTCACGAGCATTCCGATGTCCTGGCCCTGCTCCCGAAACGCCCGGACGAGGTTGGTTTCGTCGCTGAATGAAAGAAATCCCTTTTCAGGAACCCGTCCGGGACGCGGTGCATCGCAGTGTTCAACCACTAGGGAGGTGCCCTGCCAGTCCCACCCTAGGATCTCCCAGAGCGACTCCGCGAAGGCCGCTGGAGTGCCATGCCCGGACGGAGCAGAATGCAACGCGACGGCCTCCACCCGGTGCCCCTGGTCCCGAAGGCCTGCGACATAGCCCAAGATCCCTGCCGTGAAGTCAACGGCGGCCCGACGCCCTTCCCGGTCCGTGGAGGCGAGTCCGAACCGCGCGTCTGCGCCGGCTCTCTGCATGGTTCCGGGAATTGCGGTGACCACCGCTGACCAGTCGGCGTTCGCCCCGGCAGGCCACGGGTCGCCGCCCCAGGCGCGGTAGGGAAGCTCGAGGCCGCGGATAGCGGCGAGTGCTGCGAGTTCCTCGAAGAACTGACTCTGCAGCAGCCCCTCGGGCTGGGCCGGATAGGCGCCGACGATCAGTGACACATTCTCTCCTTCGATCTGGATGCTGCGTACGTCGCCCGGGGGGTTCGCCAACTTGCGGTTCTACACCCGCTTGACGGGCCCGTGTGATGCCCCTTACAGTTTTCACTACAAGCATCGGACGTCCTACATCCGATAAATATACTCGAATGGTGAGGCAAATTATGAGCAGGACATCAATGAACTTGCCGCTGGTCAATGACGCCAGCCGCCGGAGCTTCCTCAAGTTGTCGGGCGCCCTGGGCATGGCCGCGGCTTTCACCACTTCTCTCGCCGCCTGCGGCGGAGCCGCCACCACAACGGCAGGACCGGGGGCAAACACTGCACCGATCAACAAGGACCTCATCATCGAAGCGGGCATCTCCTACGCCCTGTCTACCGGGTTCGACCCGCTGTCCGCTTCCGGGGCAACGCCGCTGGCCGCCAACCTCCATGTCTACGAGGGCCTGGTGGAACTTCATCCCGCCACCCGCGAGCCGTACAACGCCCTCGCCGCGGCCGATCCGAAGCAAGTCAACGACACCACGTACCAGGTGACCCTCCGCGATGGCGCGACGTTCCACAACGGCACCCCGGTCACCTCCGAAGACGTGGTCTTCTCCTTTACCCGTGTGATGGACCCGGCGAACAAGTCGCTCTTCTCCCAATTCATCCCGTTTATCCAGGACGTCAAGGCCATCGACGCGAAGACCGTCGAGTTCACGCTGAAATATGCGTTCCCGGGCTTCGGCCCGCGCATCTCCGTCGTCAAGGTCGTTCCCAAGGCCCTGGCCAACTTCCCGCTCGGATCGGATCAGCTCAAAGCATTCGACGCCAAGCCCGTCGGTACCGGCCCCTACAAACTGGTGTCCGCGGTCAAGGACGACAAGATTGTCTTCGAGGCAAACCCGGACTACAACGGGCCCATGCCGGCACTGGCCAAGGGCATGAACTGGCTCCTGCTCTCCGACGCCGCCGCCCGCGTCACGGCGATGCAGTCCGGTCGTGTGCAGGCGATCGAGGATGTCCCGTACCTTGACATTGACGGACTGAAATCGAAGGCGACGGTGGAATCCGTCCAGTCTTTTGGGCTGCTCTTCATGATGTTCAATTGCGCCCGGGCCCCGTTCGACAACAAGCTGGTCCGCCAAGCCTTGCACTACGGCTTGGACAAGGACTCCATCATTAAGAAGGCACTGTTCGGGAACGCCAAGGCCGCCAGCTCCTACTTCCAGGAAGGGCACCCGGACTACGTCAAGGCCAAGAATGTCTACGGCTATGACCCCGGGAAAGCCGAGGATCTGCTGAAGCAGGCCGGCGTCACAAACCTCGAATTTGAACTGCTCACCACGGACACAGCCTGGGTCAAGGATGTGGCCCCGCTGATGCTGGAATCCTGGAACAAGATCCCGGGCGTCAAGGTCACCCTAAAGAACCTGCAATCCGGTGCGTTGTACACGGACCGGGTGGGCAAGGGAGATTTCTCCGTCGTCGCCGCCCCGGGCGACCCGTCCGTCTTCGGCAACGACGCCGACCTGCTGCTGAGCTGGTTCTACGCCGGCGACACCTGGATGAAGGGCCGCGCGTATTGGGCCGCCACCCCGGAACGCGCGACACTTGTGGACCTCATGGCGAAAGCCGGGCGGTCCACCAAGGCTGAAGCGAAAAAGGTGACCGGCGACATCGTGGATCTGGTGTCCGAAGAGCTCCCGCTGTATCCGATCTTCCACCGCCAGCTTCCGAGCGCCTGGGATGCCAAGAAGCTCAGCGGCTTCAAGCCGCTGCCCACCACCGGTGTCGGCTTCATCGGCGTCGGGCGCACGGCCTGATTCCGGCCGAATAAGTCCAGGTCCGGGCGGGCCCCCTCCCGCCCGGACCTGGATGACCTGCCCCCCGGTGCCGGCTGAGGCCGGGACAAACTTCCACGAATTCCGGAGACAATTTTGGTCACGATATTGCGCCTGCTGGGCCGCAGGCTTGCGGCGCTGCCCCTGATGATTCTTGGCATTACCCTGCTGGTGTTCCTGGTCCTTCAGGCCGCCCCAGGCGATCAGGCGAGCAGCGCCCTGGGCGACGGTGCCAGTGAGGAAGCCAAGGAACAGTACCGCCAGAACAACGGGCTCAACGATTCCCTGGTTCTGCAGTACTTCCGGTTCCTCGGGAAGCTGCTCCAGTTTGATCTCGGGGTCACCACGCCGCCGGCAAAGTCGGTGGCCGACATGATCGCTGCCGCGTTTCCGCTGACCCTGCAACTGACCTTCCTGGGGGTGCTGATCGCCGTTCTGCTCTCGCTTCCCTTCGGCATCATCGGTGCACTCTACCGGGACAAATGGCAGGACCAACTGGTCCGGGTGTTCTCCATCGCCGCCGTGGCAACACCGTCATTTTGGCTGGGCATCCTGCTGATCCAGTGGTTCGCCCTTGGCGCCAGCCCGTCCTTCCCCTCGGGCGGCCTCGCAACACCCGAATCCGGCTTCGGCGGGTGGCTGAACTCGATGACGCTCCCGGCCCTTGCCCTCGCCATCCCGGTCTCCGCCTCCCTGATCCGTGTGGTCCGCACCTCGATGGTCGAGGAACTTGACCGCGACTACGTCCGGACAGCAATCGGCAACGGTGTCCCCTACCGGGAAGTCGTATCAAAAAACGTCCTCCGGAACGCGCTTGTCACACCGGTGACGGTCCTGGGACTGCGGATCGGCTATCTACTCGGAGGCGCCGTTGTGATCGAAATGATCTTTGCCCTGCCCGGCATGGGCCAGTTGATCCTCAACGGAATCACCAACCTCGACGTCAACCTCGTCCAAGGGGTGGTCCTGACCATCTCAGTGACCTTCGTACTCGTGAACATCGCCGTCGACCTTCTCTACCTGCTCATCAACCCCCGAATCAGGACGGTCTGACCCATGCGCAGCAAACTCGCTGAACGCCTCAGCGCCCCCGGAATCCGGTTCAAGGCCCTTCCATGGACCTCCCGGCTCGCGCTCCTCTTCCTGATGGCCATCACCGTTTCCGCCATCTTGGCGCCCCTCATCGCCCCGCACGACCCCCTGGAATCCTTCACCCCGGCGACGGCGCCCGGCGGGGAGCACCTCTTCGGCACCGACCGGCTGGGACGTGACATCTTCTCGCGCCTGCTCTATGGCGCGCAGTCCTCCCTGATGATCGGCCTGGGCGCCGTGTCGCTGGCCATGGCTGCCGGCGCGCTGCTCGGCTCCCTGGCCGCGACCTCCAGCAAACCGGTCAACGAACTGATCATGCGGCTTATGGACATTCTTATGGCGTTCCCCGGCATCGCCCTGGCCGCTGTGCTGCTGGCGGCATTCGGCAATACAGTGCCCACCATCATCGTGGCCATTGCGGTGATCTACACGCCCCAGCTCGCCCGGGTGGTCCGCGCCAACGTCCTCTCCCAATACGGCGAAGACTATGTCCGCGCCGCGCGGGTAATTGGCGCCGGCCGCTTCTACCTCCTGCTGAAGCACGTCGTGCGCAACACCGCGGCCCCGGTCCTGGTGTTCGCCACAGTGATGGTCGCGGACGCGATCATCCTGGAGGCTTCGCTCTCTTTCCTCGGCGCCGGCGTCCAGGACCCCGCGCCGTCCTGGGGCAATGTGATCTCCTACGGCCGCAACCTCGTCCTGTCCGGCGGCTGGTGGGCCACCACGTTCGCCGGCCTCACCATCCTGCTCACAGTGCTCGCCCTGAACATCCTGGCCGAGGGCCTCACGGATGCCATGGTCAATCCGAAGCTCCGCCGGGCACCCGTTGTCAAGGACGACGACGGGTCATCCCCCGCCGCTGTGGCCGTCGACGCCGAGATCGGCACCTCGGTAGCCCAAGGCTCCGTGCTGGAGCAGCATGAGCTCGACGTCGTCCGCGCCGCTGTGGCCGATGCTGTCCCGGAGGCCGGATGCCCTCAGGACAGGCAGGTCCCAACGGCCAATCCCCACGCCCTGCTGGACCAGGAGCTGAAACTGCTCGCCACCGTCGAAGTCGGACGGACCGACCGCCTCCCCCAGGTCCCCGACACCGCGCGCACGGTCCTCGAGGTCAAGAACCTATCCATCCGCTTCCCGGGGCGCTTCGGCGACACCGACATCGTGGACAACGTCTCCTTCAACGTCCGCGAGGGCGAAACCATGGGGCTCGTCGGCGAATCCGGCTGCGGCAAGTCCATCACGTCCCTGGCCATCATGGGACTGCTGCCCAAGACTGCCAAGATCTCCGGCTCGATCACCTTCAACGGCAAGGAACTGCTGGACCCCTCAACCGGCCACGGCAGCACCCAGGCCTACCAAGGTCTACGGGGCCAGCAAATCGCCATGGTCTACCAGGACGCGCTGAGCTCGCTCAACCCCTCGATGAAAATCAAGGACCAGCTGGAGCAACTCACCCGCCGCGGCGGTCGCAAGACCCCGGCCGAGCTTCTCAAAATGGTCAAGCTGGATCCCGTCCGCACCCTGGCCAGCTACCCGCACGAGCTCTCCGGCGGCCAGCGGCAGCGTGTCCTGATCGCCATGGCACTGTCCCGCTCGCCCCGGATCGTCGTCGCTGACGAGCCCACCACCGCACTGGACGTGACCGTCCAGCACCAGGTGGTGCAGCTGCTCAACGAGCTGCGCGAGCAACTGGGCTTCGCCATGGTGTTCGTCAGCCATGACCTCGCCCTGGTGGCGTCACTCGCGCACCGCATCACCGTGATGTATGCCGGGCAGGTCGTGGAGTCCGCGCAGGCATCCACCCTGCTCCAGAACCCGCGGCACGAATACACCCGGGGCCTGCTCGGCGCCGTGCTCTCCATTGAGGCCGACGCCGCCCGCCTGCACCAGATCCCCGGCACAGTACCATCACCGAGGGCGTTCTCCACCGGCGACAGGTTTGCTCCCCGTTCGCTGCGGCCCGACGCCGACCCGGACCAGCGGCTCGTCCTGACCCCAGTTGACAAAAAAAGCGACCACTACTGGGCCAGCCACCTCAAGGAGGATGCCAAGTGAGCACACCAACCGGCAAGCCCGTGATTGAACTGAAGAACGTCAAGGTTCACCACCGGGCCCGAACCGGCGGCCTCTTCCGGCCCAACATCGTCAAGGCAGTCAACGGAGTGGACTTCACCATCAGCCGCGGCGAGACCGTGGGGATCGTCGGCGAATCCGGCTGCGGCAAATCCACCCTTGCCTCCGTGCTGGTGGGACTGCAGACCCCCACCTCAGGTGCGGTGTTGTTCCACGGGAAGCCCGCCATCAAGCGGAACGCCGCCCTGCGCAGGGAATTTGGCCGCGCAGTATCGGTGGTCTTCCAGGACCCGTCCACTGCGCTCAACCCCCGGATGACCATCCAGGACATCCTCACCGACCCGCTCAAGATCCACGGGATCGGCACCGCGGCGACGCGGGCAGCGAAAGTCAAGGAACTCCTCGCACTAGTCGGGCTGCCGTCATCCGCCGCCGAGGTCACGCCTTCGCAGGTATCCGGCGGCCAGCGCCAGCGCGTTGCCATCGCCCGCGCCCTGGCCCTGGACCCGGACATCATTGTGGCGGACGAGCCGACCTCGGCGCTGGACGTCTCGGTCCGGGCCCAGGTGCTGAACCTGCTCTCGGACCTAAAGACTCAGCTGAACCTCGGTATGGTCTTCATCTCCCACGATATCCAGACGGTCCGCTACGTCTCGGACCGGATTTGCGTTATGTATTTCGGCGAAATCGTGGAACAAGGTCCCGCCGGAGAGGTCTTCGACCATCCCGGCAACGACTACACCAAGAAACTGCTCGGCGCCGCACCCAGCCTGCTGCACCCCTGATCCCCCCATCCTTTCCCAACTCACCAAACCATCATTGGAGATACCTTTGTCTACCCAATTCCAGGGCGTCATTCCCCCGGTCGTCACCCCCCGCCACACCGACGGCAGCATCGATACCGACTCGCTGAAGAACCTCACCCGGCACCTCCTCGACGGCGGGGTGTCCGGCCTCTTCGTCCTCGGATCCTCCGGCGAGGTCCCCTACCTGACAAATGCCGAGCGCGAACTCGTTGTCAGCACCATCGCCGATGCGAACTCCGGCAGCGTGCCGTTGATCGTCGGCGCCAACGAACAGACCACCAACCGCGTCATCGAGGAGGCCCGGAAGGTCATCGACCTCGGCGCCGATGCGATCGTTGTGACCTCGATGTACTACGCGATCGGCAACGCCGAGGAGACGGAAACCCACTTCCGCGCCGTACACGACGCCGTCAGCGCGCCGATCTTCGCCTATGACGTCCCCGTCCGCACCCACTTCAAACTGCCCACTGACCTGCTGGTCCGGCTCGGCCGCGACGGCGTGATCGCCGGCGTCAAGGACTCCTCCGGCGACGACGTCGCTTTCCGCCAGCTCCTGCTGGCCGCCCGGGACATCCCCAACTTCGACATCTTCACCGGTCACGAGGTCGTCGTCGACGGCGCCCTGCTCGGCGGCGCCCAAGGTGTCGTCCCGGGCCTGGGCAACGTGGACCCCCGCGGCTACCGGAGCCTTATGGACGCCGCAGCAGCCGGCGAGTGGGCAAAGTCTGCTGCCGAGCAGGACCGCATTGCCGACCTCTTCGAGATCGTTTACACCCCCAACGGCCGGGTCTCCGGCGGCGCGGCGGGCCTCGGCGCGTTCAAGACGGCCCTGCAGCTTATGGGCGTCATCGAGTCCAACACCATGAGCACACCCATGCCTTCCCTGAACGAGGACGAAACCACCGCCATCAAGGTCATCCTTGAACGCAACGGCCTGCTCTAGGCTCCAGTGTTCACGGACCTAGGGAACTTGGATTGAGGAGGAACATGGCGCACGCCATCGGTGTGGACCTTGGCGGCACCAAGACTGCAGCAGGACTGGTCTCGGAAGACGGCAAACTGCTGTTCTCGGAGACCACCCCAACACTCAGCCGTGCCGGCGGCGAGGCTGTCCTGGACGCCACCGCGGCGCTGGTGTCCAGGATACGGCTCCGGGCCCAAGCCAACGGCATCACCACCATTGGCGTCGGGGTGGGCTCCGCCGGCGTGATCGACGCAGGGCGTGGCGTTGTGGTTTCCGCGACCGACGCGATCCGGGGTTGGGCGCGGACGGCGCTGACCAAGGGCCTTGCAGGGCGGCTGGGGCTTCCCGCGGCCGCGGTCCGTGCCGTGAACGACGTTCACGCCCATGCACTCGGCGAAGCGTGGCGCGGTGCCGCGGCTGGGACGGCGAGTTCGCTGCTGATCGCGTTCGGAACCGGTGTGGGAGGAAGCCTGGTCCTGGCCGGCACGCCGGTCCTCGGCCACCGCTTCGTGGGCGGTCACGTGGGGCACCTCGCATCCCCGTACGCGTACTCCGGCGGCGAGGCGCTGCCGTGTTCCTGCGGCAACTCGGGCCATGTGGAGGCCGTGGCCTCCGGGCCGGCCATCCACGCGGCGTTCCTGCGGCTGGGCGGCTCCCCTGCAGTCCCGGACACCCGAGCAGTCTTTGCCCTGGCGCACGACGGCGATCCTGCGGCGGGAGAGGCCGTCAGCACCGCGGCCGCTGCGGCTGGCCAGGCGGCCGGCGGGCTTCTCAATATCCTGGACCCCGAGGTATTGGTAGTCTCCGGCGGGCTGGCCGACGCCGGCGAGCTGTGGTGGGAGCCCATGGAGGCAGCCCTGCGCCGGGAACTGCTGGCCCCGCTCGCCCGCATGCCCGTCCTCCGCGCCACACTGCAAAACTCCGCGGCAGTCGTTGGCGCCGCAAAGCTCGTCTTCAACTGACCGAACCTGTCCGCCAACACCGGGCCACACAGAAACAAGGCACTTATGATCCTGACCCCCGACGGCCTCGAGTCCCTCCGCTCCAGGCTTATCGTTTCGTGCCAGGCCTACCCTGGCGAGCCGATGCGGGATCCCCGCACCACCGCGCAGCTCGCGGCCTCCGCCGTCATCGGCGGTGCCGCAGCCGTCCGGGTCCAGGGGCTGGCCGATATCCAGCACACCAGGGCCGCCGTCGAGGTCCCGGTCATCGGGCTCTGGAAGGATGGCCACGACGGCGTCCTGATCACCCCGACACTGCGGCATGCCCTAGCAGTCGCCAATGCCGGAGCGCATATCGTGGCCATCGACGGCACCCGCCGGCAGCGCCCGGACGGGTTGAGCCTGGCAGCGACAGTCGCCGGCATCCGTGGCGGCTCCCACGCGCTCGTTATGGCCGATTGCGGCTCCTACGACGACGCTGCAGCGGCCGTCGACGCCGGGGTCGACCTGATCGGCACCACCCTCGCCGGCTACACCAGTGAACGCACCAAGACCCAAGGCCCTGACCTTGAACTCCTCGAACGGATCGCCGCTGCAGCCTTCGGGAAACCGCTCATCGCCGAAGGCCGAATCCACACACCGGAGCAAGCCCGCCAGGCGCTCGGCGCCGGCGCGTTCGCCGTCGTCGTCGGCACCGCCATTACCCACCCGGCCACCATCACCGGATGGTTCACTGCCGCGCTGCACTGCTGAGGACTGGCGCCATGGCACGGACTCATCGCGGGCATCAACTCCGAAGGGCGTTCCTCCCGCACGCCCGCTGCGGCGCGCCAAACCCGGCATGGCTCCGGGACCCCGACCAGTGGTTCGGATTGATGCGAACGCGCCTGGCCCGCCTTGGCCTTTAGCTGGCCGCGACGTCCTTGAGCTTCCGGCGGATGCCGTCGAAGTGGCGTTGGAGCCGCTCGGAGGCCAGCGGCTTGTCCTTGTCGACCACGGCCTGGAAGATCTCCCAATGGACACGGGCCTGATCGCCCAGATCCACGGGTCCTGAGCCCAAAGCCTGATGGATCTGCCGGTAGACCTTCCAGAAGACATCCATGAGATTGATGAGAAGCTCGTTGTTCAGGGGCGCGTAGAGCCTGCGGTGGAACTCCGCATCCAGTTCGGCCAGCGGCTCGCCTGCTTCCGCGGCAGCGTCCATCAGCTCCATGGTGGTGCGGAGACCGTCGAGGTGCTCCTCGGTCATGAGGTCGATCGCGGACCCGATGAGTCCGGATTCCAGCGCCTGACGCACGTCAATCAACTCCATGGCCTCTTCACCCCGGTGCCGCAGCGACAGACGGCCGCGGAACGCCAGCCCGTCGGTCAGTGCACTGAAGTTGTTAGGTGCCACGAACATGCCAAAACCGTGCCGGATCTCTATCACACCAAGCGCCTGCAACACCTTCAGGGACTCCCTGACAGTGTTACGCCCGACACCCAGCACCGCCGAAAGCTCACTTTCAGTCGGCAATGCGTCCCCAACGTCCAGTCCCTGTTCTAGGATGAGGTCCATGATGCGCGTCTGCAGCGCATGGGACCTGATCTGAGCGCTGAAACGGGCCGGGGACACTACCTGGGATTCGATGCTCATGTCGCTCCTTCTGGCCGTGGCTGTGATCGACCACTCTTATTAGTCAGCCTACAGGAGATGGGACGTCCAATGTCCAGTTTCCCCTGCGACGACTCGAAGATATTTCTGACCCCTGCGCCGATGCACTGCTGATCCAGGGTGGCCGGAACCGGCGCCCGGCCCCCGCCACCAGGATGTGCGTTTAGGGGCCTCAAGCCTGGCCGCCGGAATGCGGAACCGCCGCCTTCCGGTAAGTTATTCACTGCCGTGTACCGGCCGCGGCAACTTAACGCCGCGAGAGCCACCGCACCCCGCTCCTATCCCCGCGTCGGCTCCCGGGAGAGAAGTTCCAAGACGCCACCCGCTCGGAGCTATCAGCGGGGTCACGCCCCCCCTTGCCTGCATCCGCCGCGGCGACCAGACTTAGTTGCAGGAGCCGATCCGGGGAGAAACGATGGGAAACAAAGACGAACTGCGGCAGGCATACGGGCGCCTCATCGCCGCCGTCACGGCGAATGACGAGGATGCGCTGGCCCGGGTCGTCAGCGCCGACATCGTGGACCATAGCGCCGATCCAGGCCAGCTTCCAGGCTCGGCTGGAATTATTCACTGGATGCAGGGAATGCATGCCGGCCTCTCCGGCCTCACGGGAACGATCGAGGATACCGTCGCGGAGGGCGATAAAGTTGCAGGCCGGATGACATGGCGGGGGACGCATACAGGGCCGTTTCTAGGCCTGGCGGCCAGCAATAAACCCGTGACGGTGGCCTCCATTCACATCCTCCGCTTTGAAGGCGGACTAGCTGTCGAATGGTGGGGCGTGCCTGACCTCTATGGAGCGCTCACTGCGATGGGCGCCCGCGTCGAACTCCACGCTGACTGATCTCCGCACACACCGGTCAGTCGTTGAACATCCCGGCCAGGTAATCCGCCGTCAGGGCCGCTCCCGAGTACATGTCGCCACGCATAGGACCTGCCAAAGCCTTTGGGTTCCAGACCTTGCAACAATTCCCGGTTCACCCACGCCGTCGCACGGCGGCGGCACATCGTTCCGACTCGAGCCCATCGACGCCGGCGCCAACCATAACGAAGTCCAGCTCAGCCGTCACCCCCTCGTCCGTCTCAATGACGTGGAAGGAATGATCCTTAAGGCATTTCCACGGACCAAACGCCCCCGGTCTGCACCCGCGGCGCTCGGGGCGTAAGCCTCTGTTCCAAGGCTCTGCGGGGCCATAGCGTTGTTGCAGGAGGTTTGATCATGATGGATGGCTGGTACGGGTCTGGCTGGGGCATCGGCGCATGGGTGGCCATGGCCGCATTGATGCTGATTTTCTGGGGCGGCGTGGTGACCGTGGTGGTGCTGCTGGTCCGGCGACCCCATGGCGGCGATGGTGCAGGCGCGCCCCTGCCGCCGCACCACAACGCCGAGCGTATTCTCCATGAGCGCTTTGCCCGCGGGGAAATCGACGAACAGGAGTTCACTGCCCGGCGGGCGGCGCTCAGGCGCCAGGAATGAAGGCTATATCCCGCCGCGGGCAGCTGTTCCTCGGGATCGCCGCCACGATTCTTCTAACGGCACTGTCCCTCGTCGCTGTTGGACTCTTCGGCGGACTGGTGAATCCCGGGGTCACCGGTTTTCCGGCCCGGAACCGGTGCGTCGCCCCGGATCTTCCCGGGCCGGTCATCAGCGTGTCACTGACCAACATGGGCGGTCCCATGATGGGCGCGCGCAACGGCGGGATGGGCGGGGCCATGCGGATGACGGCAGACCGCAGCACGCTTGCGCACGGCGCGGTGTCCTTCCTGGCCGCCAATGCCGGCACCCTCAGCCACGAACTGGTCATCCTGCCCCTCGCCGCCGACCAGATCCCCGGCACCCGCCCGATCGGCGCTGACGGACAAATCGACGAGGCCGACAGCCTCGGGGAAGCATCCAATACCTGCGCCGAAGGAACCGGTCAAGGGATCCTGCCCGGAACCACAGGCTGGGTGACCGTCACCCTCCCGCCCGGACGCTATGAGCTGGTCTGCAATCTGCCGGGCCATTACGCCGCCGGGATGTACACACAAATTACGGTGAACTAGGCTCCCGCACCACAGCCAGCGACCACGCGGCGGTCTGTCCAGTGCTCGGTTCGCAAGACGTGGCTCGTGCCATCGACTCAACACGGCAGGTTCCACCCCAGGCGAGAATCCACTCTCTCGCCCATCGTCGACGCATCGGATAAGGGGACAGACATCCGGACCTGCTTGTCAGCTATACCCCCTGGGGGTATGTTTGGGATGTTGTCAGTGAAGTGCTTTGTCCGAGCCGCCCGCAGCCGGGGAAACAACATAAGGAGTACACCCATGGACCACGACCACCACCACGGACGTGCCGCCCGGCAGGACACGTCCGGCGTTCCCCTCAGCAGGTCCGTCGTCGGCAACGCTCCTCACTCCCACCCCGGCCATGGCGGCGGCATGGATGATGAGCACATGGTGCACACCCAGGGCCAACACGCCGGACACAGCGTCGCGATGTTCAAGAACAGGTTCTGGCTGACGCTGGCCATGTCCGTGCCTGTCGTGTTCTTCAGCCCCATGTTCGGCGGGCTGCTGGGCTATACACCCCCGGTTTTCCTGGGCTCGGCCTGGATCCCGCCGGCGCTGGGCACGGTGATCTTCTTCTACGGCGGGCAGCCCTTCCTCAAAGGTGGCCTGGAGGAACTGAAGAGCCGAAAACCGGCCATGATGCTGCTGATCGCCATGGCGATCAGCGTCGCATTCATCGCCTCCTGGATCACCAGCCTCGGGATCGGCGGGTTCGACCTGGACTTCTGGTGGGAGCTGGCCCTGTTGGTGGCGATCATGCTGCTGGGGCACTGGATCGAGATGCGCGCACTCGGCTCCGCACGGGGTGCCCTGGACGCTCTTGCGGCTCTGTTGCCCGACGAGGCAGACCGGATTACCGCTGAGGGCACCGAAACCATCAAAGTCAGCGAGCTTGCGGCGGGGGACACCGTCCTGGTCCGCTCCGGAGCCCGAATGCCGGCCGACGGCACCATTGTTGACGGCCAGGCCGAGTTCGACGAATCGATGATCACCGGGGAATCCAGGACCGTCCTTCGCTCATCCGGCAGTAAGGTCATCGCCGGAACCATCGCCACAGACAACACCGTCCGCGTGCAGGTCACCGCTGTCGGGGACGACACCGCCCTGGCCGGAATCCAGCGCCTCGTCGCCGAGGCGCAGGCCTCCTCCTCCAAAGCCCAGGCCCTGGCCGACCGGGCCGCCGGTTTCCTGTTCTACTTCGCCGCCGGCGCCGGGGTCCTCACGTTCATCGTCTGGTCACTGCTGGGCAGCGTCCCCGACGCCGTGACCCGCACCGTCACCGTCCTCGTAATCGCCTGCCCCCACGCTCTTGGCCTGGCCATCCCCTTGGTCATCGCCATCTCCACCGAGCAGGCGGCACGGGCCGGTGTCCTGATCAAGAACCGGCTGGCACTGGAGCGCATGCGCACCATCGACGTTGTGCTCTTCGACAAGACCGGGACCCTCACCAAGGGCGAACCGGCACTCAAAGACGTCGCGACCGCCCAAGGCGTGGACCGGAACGATCTCCTGGCACTGGCAGCAGCCGTGGAAGCAGACAGTGAGCACCCGGTGGCACGGGCCATCGTCCGCGCCGCACGGGAGCAGAACCTGACGATTCCAGCGGCGTCCGGATTTTCGTCCATGACCGGCCGCGGTGTCCGCGCCACGGTCGACGGCAGGACCATCCACGTCGGCGGCCCGGCACTGCTCCGTGACCTCGAAGCCCACGAACCGAAATCATTGGCCGCCGCCACCGGGGCGTGGATGGACCGTGGCGCAGCCGTCCTGCACATCATTGACGGGCAAAGGATCCTCGGGGCCGTGAGCCTCGAGGACGCCGTCCGCACCGAATCCCGCCAGGCCGTCAAAGCCCTGCAGGACCGCGGCATCAAGGTCGCTATGATCACCGGCGACGCCCAACAGGTCGCATCCGCCGTCGCCGAAGAACTCAATATCGACGAGGTGTTCGCCGAAGTCCTCCCGGCAGACAAAGACAAGAAAGTCGCCGAACTGCAGGCCCGCGGACTCAAAGTCGCCATGGTCGGCGACGGCGTCAACGACTCCCCCGCGCTGGCCCGGGCCGAAGTGGGCATCGCAATCGGCACCGGCACCGATGTCGCGATGGAATCCGCCGGTGTGGTCCTAGCCGGCAACGACCCCCGCGCAGTCCTGTCCATGCTGGACCTCTCACGGGCAAGCTACCGGAAAATGTGGCAGAACCTCATCTGGGCCACCGGTTACAACATCATCTCCGTCCCGCTCGCCGCCGGCGTACTCGCCTTCGCCGGAGTCGTCCTCTCCCCTGCCACGGGAGCCGTACTGATGTCCATCTCCACAGTGGTCGTAGCCCTGAACGCGCAGCTGCTGCGCCGGCTAAAACTCAACCCCGCCCAAGTCCGTTGACCCCGGCAGCGGCCAGTGTGCACTGGAGCACATCCGGTCCGTCAGATAAGCACAAGGGTGCATCGGCCATGGGTGTGGAACAAGCGCGCTGACTACACCCGTTACCTTGTGGACCCGGCACGGCCAAGAGAACCAGCAGTACGGCATAGATCAGGACGACACCAGCTGCGGCCGCGACCGCCGCATCCCAAAAGTTCATGCCCTGGCTTCGTCCGGGGTTTGCCGCACTTCGCGTCTGGCCCGCAGCTCAGTCATGGACGGATTCACCGGTGACTTTGTGGTCGGCGTGGTTCAGGCCTTCCATCACGAGACGGGCCAGGTGTCCGCCGGCGATGCTGTAGATAATGTGGCGGCTGTCCTTGCGGGTGGTGACCAGACCGCTGAAGCGCAGTTTGGCCAGGTGCTGGCTCACCGAGGTCCGGGACGCCCCGGTGCGTTCCACCAGGAAGCCGACGTCCGAGGGTTCCTGGGCCAGGAGCCAAAGAATATGCAGCCGGGTGGGGTCAGAGAGCATCCGAAAGGTAGCGGTGGCCGCGTCCAGGCGGAGAGCGTCGGGGGCGTCCGGGTGTTGGAGGCTGGCGGCGGGGGCGCCTGTAATGTTGTCCACCGGCTCAGCCTTTCGTCGTCTCCGGCACTGGACCGGTCCTGAACGCCGCGGGCCAGAACTTGAAGGCCGCTGCCGTGCTTATGGCAGCCACCGCTGCCAGTACGGCGGCGGCCGCTGGCTGTCCCGCGACGGCGCCGACCCAGCCGGCCACGGGGTAGGTGATGATAAAGCAGGCATGGGAGAGGGAGAACTGGGCCGTGAAGATATACGACCGGGTTCTGTCCGTCGCGGCGCGGCGCAGCAGACGGGCAGAGGGTGTGTTGATCATCGAGGTCCCGGCGCCGAGCAGGGCCCACAGTCCCAGCAAGACCGGCCACGTTCCCGGTACGGCCAGCAGCGCGAACGCCCCGGCGAGTCCGAACGAGACCAGCACCGCTCCGGCCCGCATAAAGGCCCGGTCCGGTAACCTGTCCAGGATCGCCGGTGCCGTCAGCGCCACGGCCATGGAACCGGCGCCGTAGCAGGCAAGGGCGATGGCGACGTCGGTGTTGGAGCCGCCGAACAGGTCCCGGGCGTAGACGACGGTGTTCACCAGCACCAGGGCGGTCGCGGCCGCGACGGCCAGGTTCAGCGCCATCAGTCCCCGCAGCTCCGGAGTCTTCGCAAAGATCCGGGCGCCAAGGGTGGTCCGGTGCCAGAGGGTTCCTTCCTGCCGCACCGCCGGTGCGACCGGAAGGCGCGTTGTGACCACCAGGGCCGCCGAGAACAAGAACCCGGCCACGGTCCCCAGGAAGAGCTCATGAAAAGAGACCACTGTCAGCAGGGCCGCCGCAAGCGCCGGGCTGAGCAGGGACTCCAGGTCATAGGCAAGCCTGGAAAGCGAGAGCGCCCGGGTGTAGTGGCGTTCCTCGGGAAGTACCACCGGGATCAGCGACTGGAACGCCGGGGTGAACGTTGCCGAGGCGCTCTGCAGCACAAAGACCAAGACGTAGATCTGCCATGCCTGGTCCACCATCGGCAGCATCAGGGCAATGCCTGCCCGGATCAGGTCCGCGCCGACGAGCACCGCTTTTTTAGGCAGTCGCTCGACCAACGCCGCCATCACCGGGGCCACGAAAACATAGGCGAGCATCTTGATGGTCAGCGCAGTACCCAGCACCGCCCCGGCCTGGCCGCCGGCGAGGTCAAACGCCAGCAGACCCAGCGCCACGGTCAACAGGCCCGTGCCCAGCAGGGCGACGATCTGGGCCGAAAAGAGCTTCCGATAGGCCGGAACGGCCAGGACTTGAAGCAACGCGGCTCCTCACGGTAATGGCGAACAATCAACAAGTGCTTACATGTGCACATATTAGCCTAGCCCATAAGAACAATACAGAATTGTATGAATACATTCCCGCGTGTACTTTAGAGTTATGGAATCCCTTACCCGCGCTCCAGTGCTGGCACGGTTCGGCTTCGCTGTCTCCGACCCGACCCGGGCCCGGATCCTGCTGGCGCTGGCCGAGGCGCCAGCCTATCCCTCCGACCTGGCCGATTCCCTCGGCGTCTCACGGCAGAGCATGTCCAACCATCTGACGTGCCTGCGCGGCTGCGGACTGGTGGTGGCCGTCCCCGACGGCCGCCGGAGCCGGTACGAGCTCGCCGACGAGCGGTTGGGCCACGCCATCGGCGACCTGCTCGGCGTCGTCCTGGCCGTGGACCCGGCCTGCTGCGCCCCCGACGGGACGTGCCTGGCATGACGGCCCTCTCGCTGGGACCGAACCCCGTCCGCCGGGCAGTGCTAAGCCGGCGCATCCGGCTGTTCGCTGCCGCCACCATCAGCTACAACGTCATCGAAGCGGTCATCGCCCTCTGGGCCGGCGGCGTCGCGGAGTCCTCGGCCCTGATCGGCTTCGGCCTGGATTCCGTAATCGAAGTGGCATCCGCCGTCGCCCTGTCCTGGCAGTTTGCCGCCCGGGATCCGGAACGGCGGGAGCACCTGACCCTGCGGCTCATCGCGATCTCCTTTTTCGCCCTCGCAGCCTTCGTCACCGTCGATTCTGTCAGCTCGCTGGCCGGCGGCGGCGAAGCGCGGCACTCCACGCCCGGCATCATCATCGCCGCCCTCAGCCTGGCCATCATGCCAATGTTGTCCTGGCTGCAGCGCCGCGCCGGACGGGAACTCGGCTCCCGGTCTGCGGTGGCGGACTCCAAACAAACCCTCCTGTGCACCTACCTCTCTGCCGTCCTGCTGCTCGGGCTGGTGTTGAACAGCACCCTGGGCTGGTGGTGGGCCGACGCCGGCGCCGCACTTCTGATCGCCGTGATCGCCGTCCGCGAAGGCCTCAACGCCTGGCGGGGCGACGTCTGCTGCACCGTGCCCGGCGGCACGGCTGATCTATCGGCGGTGGCGGCAAAGACCACCGGGGTGGACGAATCGTACGCCTGCTGCGGTGGCTGTGATTCCTCGCCCTGATCGACGGCTGTGGCCCCGGGTCCGGGTTTGGGCTCCACCCCGTCCGGCAGGTCGAGCCGGAATTACCGTTTATTCCACAGTCACCGGGCGCGGGCTGCCGGAGCCAGGAAACCCTCCAAATGCACGAGCGGTGACACGTCGGGGGACGGCCTCGAGAAAAGGTAACCCTGCCCGAATCGGCAACCCATCTTCAGCAGTAGGTCCAGTTGCCCGGTCGTTTCGATGCCCTCGGCGACGACCTCCAGCTTCAACGAATCCGCCAACCGAATGACGCCTTCCACAACCGCCCGGTCGTGTGCGGACGTTTCGATATCGCGCACGAACGTTATGTCCACCTTCAGCAGGTCGATGTCGAAGGCCCGAAGGTGGGAGAGGGATGAATAGCCCGTGCCGAAGTCGTCGATGGCAAGTCGCACACCGATGTCGCGGAGTTCGTGGAACATCTTGGCCGCGGAGCCGATCGCTTCGATCATCGCACTCTCGGTGAGCTCCAGCCAGAGTCGTTCCGGCGGCAACCCGGAGATGCTGAGAGCCTGCTTGACCACGGCGCCGAAGTCGTCCCGCGCGAACTGACGTGGAGACACGTTGACGCTGACGGCCATGGCGCCGTCCAGCGCCGCGGCGGCCCGGCACGCCTGGTTCAGGACCGTGCTTCCGATCTGCTTGATCAGGCCTGTCTCTTCGGCGATAGCGATGAAGTCACCCGGCAGCACGAGCCCGCGCTCGGGTCGGCGCCAGCGAGCCAGTGCTTCGGTGGCCACGACCGTTTGGTTCCGCAGATCCACTATCGGCTGGTACCAGGTCTCGATCTGGCCCAGGTCCACCGCGCTGCGCAGGGACATTTGGGTGTCCAGCGTTTGTGCGACCCGGCCGCGCAGCTCGTCGTCGAAAACTTCGTATCGCGCGCGCCCGTGGTCCTTCGCCAAGTACATGGCCTGGTCCGCGTTACGCAGAAGCGATTCAGGGTCATCGTCGCCGACGCCGAAAGCGATGCCGATGCTGGCATCCACGGATGCGATGTGCTCGCCGATCAGGATCGGCAGGGCGATGGATTTCTGGAGCTCATCCGCGAGCCGGGCGACGTCTTGCCGGCTGTCGACATCTGGGCAGACGACGACGAATTCGTCGCCGCCGAGGCGAGCCACCGTGTCCGACGCCCGAGTGCCGCGGCGCAGCCTGTCGGCGACTTCGGTCAGGACCAAGTCGCCGGAGTGGTGCCCGAGGCTGTCATTAACGACCTTGAACCGGTCCAGGTCGATAAACAACACGGCCACACCCTTGCCGTGGCGTCCCGCCTGGAGAAATGCCTGGGCAAGCCGGTCCAGCAGCAGCAGCCGGTTGGGCAGGTTCGTGAGCGGATCGTGAAAAGCGAGGTGCTCCACACGGGCCTCTGCCAGCCGGCGGGCAGTGATGTCCTCCAGCTGGTACAGGAGACCCCCCACGTGTTTGCCTTCGTGGATTTCAGCGACACTGACCTTCACCCACGTCTCCTCGGCATCGCTGCGCCGCATCCGTCGATCCATACGCTGCCGGGAGCCCTCCAGCAGCCCGGCCGGCAGGGCATCCTGGCCGACTGTTTCGAGCGGCATAAAAACCGCCTCAATGGACTCATCCAGCACACCTGTCGACCGGCCGGTCAGATCGAAGAGGCGCCGATTGGCCTCCAGCACCCGGCCATCGAGCGACACGATGGCGGTTCCGAGCGGGGACCAGGCAAAGGCCGCCTCGAACCGTGCCCGGGCGGCCGTCGCCGACTCCTCCGCGGCCCGCAGGGCAGTCACGTCCGTGATGCTGGCCAGGTGTCCGGTCACGGTTCCCTCATCGCGGATCGGCGTGGTGGTGACCTGCACCGAGTTGACCTGCCCGTCCGGCATGCGAAAACGAATCGTGCTCGAATAGGAGGTGCCGGCGGAGACGCATTCTCCCCATGCGGCCAGTACCCGTTCGACGTCGTCGGGGTGCAGCGCGGAGGACCAGCCGCTGCCCAGGGACTGGACCAGGGTCAGCCCGCTCATATTGAGCCACTGGTCGTTAGCGGAGAGAAGCCCTCCCCCGGCGTCGAGCTGCACGATGCCGACCGGTGCAAGCCGGACGAGCGCCTGGAGCGCGTCCGCTGTCTCTGCCAGTTCCCCGGTCCGAGCCACAACCATGGTCTCGAGCATGTGGTTTGTCTCGGCAAGCCTCCTCAGCGCGGCCTCACGTTGCCCATCGAGTTCGCGAAGCCTTAGAGCCGCCAGCCAGGTGAACGCGCAGCCGAGGAACGTCATACTCAAGACGAGCATCGCGACGGCGAACGGGGTGTCGAACCAGCCCATACGCTGCGCCGTCAGGCACATCCAGCCGAGGGCGAACGGACCACCGATGAAGAACGGTATCGCCGGGCGAAGCAGCTTTCCTGCGCTGCCTGCGTCCCGCGACAGTCCGGCCAAACCAGTGGAAGGGTGCTGAAGCAGTATCGCCGCCGACAGCACTGCAATCCCGAGGGCCGTGGGCAAGGCCATGCTGGTGTACCCAGCAACTGTGTAAAGAGAGGAAACGCCATAGATATAGCCGAGGATCGCGATATGACTGATGCCCATGGCTGCGAGGGCCAGCGCGCTTCGGACAAGTCTGCCGGAAAGGAGGGAGCCGCCCAACACCAACAGCGAGAAGGCCGTGGACGGCGCCATCCGCGGCAGGCTCCCGCGCCACTCGATTCCCGGCAGCAAGGTATCGATGCCAAGCGAGGTTCCCAGTATGTTTTCGACAAATGACAGGCCGCCGATGACGAATATAGCCGAACCGAGGACTGCGGTGAGACGCCGATGGTCAACTGCGATCAGCGAAATCGAGAGGAGCACTATTCCCAGCGCCGCCGTCGGCTTCATCGAGAGTAGCCCGCTCGCCAGCAGTGCACCTCCGGTGTACCAGCCGAACAGGACGGCGAGCCCTACTGCGCCGACCAGGGCTGCTCCGGTACGCCCAACCAGCTGCATGTCATTCCCTTGTTCCCGAAGGGGGCAGACGTGCCGACCAACGTAAGAAGACTACAGGCAGGGCGCATTAGGGTTCGCGGAGCGTGATCAGCCGGGGCGCTGAGCGCACGGTGTACTTCCACTTGGTCTCGACCGGGCCACGGATGTCGCCTTCCTGCGCCCCCGCCACGGATGGAGCCGTGAGCGCTGTGGCGGGGAAGCAGAAGAGCTAGTGGCTTTTGCCAAGGGTGGAGTGTCAGGCGCTGGCTGCGCTCCGGTTGATCTCGCCGTTTACCCCCTTGGGGAAGAACCCGCCTTCTCTTTCGGCTTTGGCGGTGAGGTACGCGATGTTCAGGACCTGCCCCGGGCTGCGGCTGAAAGCGACCGCCGACCCGCTTTTGCCGGGCGCTGAGAACCCGGATGGTGGCATTACCCGCACAGTCGTAGGCTATTTTGGAGACCAGACACTAGCGGCCTGGCCTCGGGCCCCGAAGGAGTATCGAGTGGACAGTAATGCCGGTACGTGGTTCCTGAGTCGCGCTGAGCGGGGGAATCTGGCCACGGACGTACACGCCGGCGGTGCCGGATCCCCGTCGTGGTCGGAGGGCAACCTGGTGCGGCCCCTCATCCATGGAGCGAGCTACTTCGCCCGCCTGCATGAGGAGCTAACAGACCTGCAGGCGGGAGACCGTGTGTGGTTCACCGATTGGCGTGGCGATGCCGACGAGCGGCTCCTGCCGGACGGACCGTCGATTGGCGATCTGCTCGCGGGGTTGGCCCGCACGGGAGTCGAAGTGCGGGGCCTTGTCTGGAGATCCCACGGGGAGCGCGTATCGGCCCCGATCAGCGGCCGGGCCAATGAGCTCTTAAGTCGTCAGATCAACGACGCCGGAGGAGAGGTGCTGCTGGATCAGCGTGTCCGCCTGTTCGGCTCCCATCACCAAAAACTGTTCGTCATCCGCCGTCGGGACAATCCGTCGCGGGACATTGCTTTCGTTGGCGGGCTCGACCTTTCCCACAGCCGTCGAGACGATGCCGATCACGCGGGAGATCCGCAAGCGGTGGACATGGATCCCCGATACGGGAAACAACCGCCGTGGCACGATGCCGCCCTCGAACTGCGTGGCCCAGTGGTGGCAGACGTGCTGGCCGTGTTCGCAGAACGTTGGAACGACCCCCATCCTCTGGACCGGCGCACTCCCTACCGGATGCTGCTGCAACGTCTCGCCCGGATGCCCCGGCACCCCGAACCGCTCCCGGCAACTGCGCCCCCGCCACCACCGGCCGGCCCTCATGCCGTGCAGCTGCTGCGCACCTACGGGGTGAAACATCCCCCGTTTCCGTTCGCACCAAATGGGGAGCGCAGCGTCGCGCGCGGATACGCGAAAGCCTTTGCCCGCGCCCGTTCGCTGATCTACATCGAGGATCAATACCTGTGGTCGGCAGAGGTCGCAGCAGGCATCGTTGAAGCTCTCGAACGGAATCCCGAGCTGAGGGTCATTGCCGTCGTGCCCCGTTACCCTGACTCTGATGGGCCTGTCGCCGGGCCGCCCAGCCGGATCGGGCAACTGCGGGCCCTCAAAATGCTGCACCGGGTCGCACCCGGCAGGGTCGGCGTGTTCGACCTGGAGAACCGCTCGGGAACACCGATCTACGTCCACGCCAAGATCTGCATCATTGACGACACCTGGTTTACCTGCGGCTCAGACAATTTCAACCGCCGGTCCTGGACCACCGACAGCGAGCTCACCTGCGCCGTCTTCGACACCACCGCCGACAATCGGGGAACGCCCGGCACAGACACCGGCGACGGCGCTTCCCGGCCGTTGGCCCGCGGGCTCCGGCTCCAACTCTGGGCCGAGCACCTTGGCCTGGACCAGAACGACCCACGGCTCCACGACCCTGCGGCCGGACTCGAGCTTTGGAACACCACCGCCGATGCTCTTGACCACTGGCACGAAACCGGCCAGCGCCCACCCCGGCCCACGGGAAACGTGCGACACCACACGCCAGAACCCGTCTCGGCCCTCCAACGCCTCTGGGCGGATCCAATCAGCCGTCTCGTCGTGGATCCGGACGGCCGCCCCCGCCGGCTGCGAGGCACTGACCGGTTTTAGCCAGGCAACCTGTGAGTACGGCATGGGCCGCTCCTCCCCCAGCGATTGACTGCGGCGCAGCAGCCCCGACGGCAATCCCCCGGAGTTCCTTGGCACGGAGTCCCGGGGCGCAACCGGTACCGACTTGAGCCTGGCCCCGAAGTACGGGCAAAGTACGACGCTGCATCCGCTGACCTGGTGACAGCACTGGACCTCGTTGAAGAGAACGGTGACCAGAGCGACCGCGAGACGGAGTCTCGGCTCGATGCCTCCCACGAGTCTTATCTCGGTTCAATTGCCCGCATGTTCGACGCTGTAGATACTGGCAACACACCACTCGCCCTCAAAATCGACGGCGAAGAAGTCGACCCCAAGTTCGACGCCTTTGCAGAGACCGTCCGTTCGGCCGCTCAGGGGCACCGCGAAAATTCAGTTTCTCAGCTGGCGAAGCTCCGGGCGATGGAGGAACTCACCGGCTGGCTGACACCCTGGGTCTTTGTACTCGGGCTCCTCCTGGCCGCGGCGATGGCCTTCGTCACGCGGGGCCATCGCCGGCTACTGGACCGTGAACGGCGTCAGGCGTTGCGCGACTCGCTTCACGATGCCCTGACCGGTCTGCCGAACCGCGTGTTGCTCTTTGACCGTTGCGGCAAGGAGCTCGCTGCGGCTGAGCGCACCGGCGCGGCAGTCGGACTGTTGCTCATCGATCTGGACCGGTTCAAGGAGATCAACGACACCTTCGGTCACCACTACGGTGACGAGCTGTTGAAACAGGTCGGCACCAGGCTTCGTTCGGTGTTGCACGAGACCCACACCATTGCCCGGCTCGGCGGTGACGAGTTTGCCGTCCTGCTCCCGGACATCACCGACGTCGAATCGGCCAAGGATGTCGGCACCGCGTTGCGGGACGCACTCGAGGCCCCGTTCCTGATCGACGGGGTCGCCCTCGATGTGGAAGCCAGCGTCGGGGTGGTGCTCTCCGGGCAGCACGGCATCAACGCCACGGTGCTGCTGCAGCGGGCGGACATCGCCATGTATGTCGCCAAGGCCGGGAATCTCGGCGTCTGCGCCTACGACCCGGACCTGGACGGGCACAGCCCCGCCAAACTCGCCCTTCTCGGGGACCTCCGCCGGGCCCTGACCGCGGACCAACTCGTACTCCACTACCAGCCCAAGGTAAGCCTCGACAGTGGAGAAATCCTCGGAGCTGAGGCCCTTGTCCGGTGGGAACACCCCGACAGGGGATTGATCTTCCCGGATGACTTTATCCCGCTGGCCGAACACACCGGCTTGATCGGCCCCTTGACCACCCACGTGCTGGAAGCCGCTCTCGCCCAGACCAGGGCCTGGCTAGCCTCCGGAGTCCCCTTGACCATGTCCGTCAATTTGTCCGCGCGCAGCCTGCTCGATGACGGACTGCCCCGGCAGATTGCCGATCTGCTCGCACGCCACGGGGTGCCGGCCGAACTGCTCGAGCTTGAGATCACCGAAAGCGCACTGATGGCCGATCCCGCCCGGGCCCAGCGCCTGCTGGAAGCCCTGGCAGCCATGGGTGTCCGACTGTCCATCGATGACTTCGGCTCAGGCTATACCAGTCTGGGCCAGCTCAAGGACTTGCCCGTGACCGAGATCAAGATCGACAGATCATTCATCACCAGTATGGCAACGGAGCCAAGCGATGCCCTGATTGCGCGCAGCATCATCGACCTCGGCCACAGTCTTGGGCTGACCGTCCTGGCCGAGGGCGTCGAGACCGCCGAGACGCTTACGCATCTGAGGACGTTCGACTGCGACGTCGTCCAGGGGTACTACATCTGCTGCCCTATGCCCGCAGCGACATTCGATGCATGGCGGGCCTCATACCCAACCAGCACGATGCTCAGGCCCGAGGAACCTGCCCCGGCCGAATAACCGGTCGCAGGCAGTGGACGCATATCCTGCTCATCCACCACCCGGCAACTGCTCCCCTTGTCCCGACGGCGCCCGCGTCGGATTATCACTAGGCACTGCGATCCCACCGGGAAAACCGCTCAGCCACGCGGACGTGTCGATCGCAGTGCTGGGATGTCCACAAGCGTGCGGCAGGATGGGCATCATGGTCATTGCAAAGTCTGTGCTGCTGTTCATCCTGGCTGCTGTTGCCGAGATAGGCGGGGCCTGGATGGTGTGGCAGGCCGTCAGGGAAGGCCGGGAGTGGTGGTGGGCCGGTCTCGGAGTCATTGCCCTGGGCCTGTACGGGTTCGTGGCGACACTGCAGCCCGACGCGCACTTCGGGCGGATCCTGGCCGCGTATGGTGGCGTGTTCGTCGCCGGGTCCCTGGTATGGGGCGTGGTCTTCGATGGGTTCCGCCCGGACCGCTGGGACGTGGTCGGGTCCCTGATCTGTGTCGCGGGGGTGTCGGTGATCATGTTCGCTCCCCGTGGGCCCGTTTCCTAGGATTCCGGCCAGGCGGGCGAAGGTACCGGCGGGCACAGCGTGTTGCCGTCCAATCAGAAGACGCGGCAGCGCCCGGCACGGGGTTTGTTTGTCTTTTCAGGCGCAGGACCAGCGCATGATGATGTGGTTATGGCAGATTGCTGGTCCCGTTGACCGCACGATTCCGTGGGTCTAGATTCAATTCATTACTTGGTGAATCAGGCACCTGCAAAGGAAACCATGTCCCGGTCAGCAGCAGCCGTGCAGGTGAGCGGCCTGTCCATCGTCAGGGCGCACAAAGTCATTCTCCAGGAGCTGAAATTCAGCATTCCGGCGGGCCGGATCACCGGGTTGCTGGGTCCCTCCGGCAGCGGCAAGACCACCTTGATGCGCACGATCGTTGGGGTCCAACGCATTACCTCCGGCTCCGTGACGGTGTTGGGGAGGCCCGCCGGCGATCCTGCCCTCCGCCATGAGCTTGGCTACGTCACCCAGTCCCCCAGCGTTTACCCAGACCTCAGCGTCGAAGCGAACGTGCGGTATTTCGGTGCCATGCACGGCAGACACCGGCGCGACGCCGCCGCGGCGATTGCCGCCGTCGGGCTCGAAGGGCACGCCAGGATCAAGACTGCAGACCTTTCCGGGGGCGAACTCAGCCGCGTGTCGCTGGCCTGCGCCCTCGTGGCGCGCCCGAAGCTGCTCATCCTGGACGAACCGACCGTCGGCCTGGACCCCGTCCTCCGCGCGGACCTCTGGGAACGCTTCGGCGCCATGTCCTCGTCCGGCACCAGCCTGCTGATTTCGAGCCATGTTATGGAAGAGGCCAGTCACTGTGCATCGCTGCTGCTCCTGCGGCAAGGCCGGCTATTGGCTTCGCTCACCCCGGATGAGCTCAGCAACCGGGGCGGAAGCGAGGACTTGGAGTTGGCGTTCCTGAACATCATCAGGAAGGCCGAAGCCGACGACGGCCTTCCCAACGGCCCGGGCACTAAACCGCGTCCCGGAGCCAACAGCCTTCCGGCAGCTGGAATGAGAGTGACGGAATGAATCCGCGCATGATGCTCGCCACAACGGCGCGCGTTCTGGACCAACTGCGCCACGACCAACGCAGCGTGGCGCTGATGCTTGTGGTACCTACGCTGCTGCTAACCGCTGTCTATTTCCTCTACGAAAACGAGACCGTGCCGCCCGGTGCGCCGAGGACCTTCGACCGGGTAGGTCTGATGATGCTGGCGATCTTCCCGTTCGTGGTGATGTTCCTCGTCACGTCGATCACGATGCTGCGCGAAAGGACCTCCGGCACGCTGGAGCGGCTGCTGACCACCCCCATCCACAAAGCCGACCTGCTGTTCGGCTATGGGCTGGCGTTCTCCATCATGGCCGCCCTCCAGTCGTTCGTCGCCACCGGCGTCGCCTACTGGGTATTCGGCCTGGAGATCAAAGGCAGCGCGGGGCTCGTGGTAATGATCGCCGTCGTCAACGCGGTGCTGGGCGTGGCGCTGGGCCTGCTGTGTTCCGCTTTCGCCCGGACGGAGTTCCAGGCTGTGCAGTTCATGCCGGTTGTGGTGGTACCGCAGATCCTGCTGTGCGGGCTGTTCGTCGCGCGGGACCGGATGAACGGGCTCCTGGAAGCAGTCTCTAACGTGCTGCCGCTGACATTCTCGGTGGATGCCCTGAAGGAGATCGCCGGCCACAGCGATGCCACGGAACTACTGTGGCAAGACACCGGCATCATGGCAGCGATCGTCCTGGCTGTGTTGGTCCTGGCCTCGCTGACTCTGCGCCGGCGGAACCCGTGAGCGGCCACCAGCCCAACGGCGGCCAACCCGGGGCCCGGCCGGGCCTGGTCACCTTGGAAGACTGGCACAACGGCAGAAGAAGTGACCGTTCTGTAATGATGGACCCATGAATCCGACAAACATCCGCCATCACCAGGAGTCCGTAACGGTCCAGGCATCAGCCGAGACACTCTACGACTTGGTCTCTGACATCACCCGCACCGGCGAGTGGAGCCCAGTCTGTACCTCGTGTTGGTGGGACGATGCGGTCAATGCCGGCCAGCTCGGTGCCTGGTTCACCGGGCGTAATGAGCTCCCGCACCGGTCCTGGGAGACCCGGTCGCAGGTGGTGGCTGCCGAGCGCGGTCGCGAGTTCGCCTGGGTGGTGGGTGGCAGCTTGGTCCGCTGGGGCTTCGCCCTGACTCCAGCAGACACCGGGACGACCCTGAGCGAATCTTGGGACTTCCTGCCCGGCGGGATCGCCATGTTCGAGGAGAAGTACGGTGACGGCGCCAACGTCCAGATCACCGACCGCACCCAGCAGGCGCTCGACGGTATCCCGAAAACGCTCGCCGCGATCAAGCGGATCGCCGAGTCCATCGCTGCAAGTGAGGAGGCCCAGTCATGACCGGCTCAATCGGCATATCCAACCTCCCCACGCAGATCTGCGACCAATCTTGGCCGCGATCACCCTCCACGGAGTCCCCGAGAAGCTAGCAGATCGGGCCGGAATAGGGTGGCTAACCCGTTGACGCCACGGCGAACAGTCCTGCCACCCCGATGAGGTACAGGACGAGGACGACGAGTGAGTCAACACCCATTCCCAGGATTTTGTGTGCGGGCCGAAAAATCAGTCCCAGCATGTAAACCAGGGTCAGAAGGATGCCGAGGGCGGTGAGGTAGATGTCGGTGGCGTGCGCCTGGGGCAGCACGGGTTTGCCGGAGATGAGGACGGCGGCGAGGAACAGGACGGGTAGGAATGCGTTGCCGCCGAAAATGTCGCTGAAGGCCAGTCTGTAGTCGCCCTGCTTCACTGAGGCCAGGCCGGTGGAGATTTCCGGCAACGATGTCGCGAGCGCAAGGAATGTTGCCCCGAAGAGGACACCGGAGAGCCCGATGTGTCCGGCGATGGCTTCCCCACTGCGTTCAAGCACCACCCCTGCGCCGAGGGTCGCCGCAGCCGCAACAAGGAAGATCAGCATCGACTTGCCCGTCCCCGAAGCCTTGGTTCCGCCGGCCCTAGCTGTCTTGCTGTGACCCTGGGGCTTGTCCTGGCTAGCGGGGGCGTGGCCCTGCCCGTGCCACGGGAGGGACTTCTGGGACCGCTGTACGAGGAAAAGGCCGAGCAGCCAGATCAGAGCTATCAGCACGGCCGCAGGAGTGAGGCGAAACGCGACAAGGCCCGCAGGCATCTGGCTTCCGGCGATCACCACCCCGAGTACGCCGATCACGGTGATTGCCTCGATGACCAGGGTCAGTGATGCGGCCTGGTAACTCAGCGGTTTTTTGCCCTTAGTCCCAAAGACATCCAGAACGACCAGCACCACCGTCTGGATGGCGATGCCGCCCAGAATGTTCCCGACAGCCACGCCGATGTTCCCCGCCGCAGCCGCACTGAAGGTGATCGCAAGCTCGGGCAGATTCGTCGCGACGGCCAGCAGAATCAGCCCGCCAAGCGCGGATCCGAGATGCAGGCGGACGTCAAGAACATCGGTTTGTCGGGACAGTTGGATCCCGGCGGACCAGATTACGGCCGCCGCAGCCACGAAAATCAGCAATAGCAACGCCAGCGGAAAAGATTCCATTTACATACTCCATTTCCGGCCGGTTGAGCTGCTGGTGCAGCTTCACCGCGGTCCGGGGGAAAATAGCAAAACCGTTGCACTAACGAAAACATCAGTCTACTGAATCTGTTCCATCCCGGGCCTGAGACGGGGAGTATCCGGTACCGGCGGGGGTGAACCGCGGAATCGCGTACTGCCGTGGGCAGGACTGCCTGTTGCCTGGCTGCGAGTGGCGGGGATGGCGTTTGCTCAGGTGCGCCTCAGTGTTTGCCCTGTTTCGAGCTTCTGGCGGGGTTATGGCCCCGCGCGGGTCCTGGAAAACATCGGCAGGTACCGCAGTGCATTGCGGAAGCCGGACAAGCCCATCCGCGTGCAGTGGCAGGACACCGTCGTCGTCGCAGTTCTCGGCAAGGGTTGAGTGCTTGGACTGGTCCGAACCGCCTGATCCGGGCACGCCGGGATAGCTACCGACGGCGTCCGGAGCAGTGCTTCGAAGCAGGCGCCCTGGAACCGGAACCAGTGGGCCGCGATGTCGCCCTCCACGCAGGTGCCGGAGCCGAACAGTGCCCGGCTCCCCTCGCGGGTTCCGGCGACGGCGAAGGTGATGTCCGGCCAGGCTCTGGCTTCCCCGCCCGGTCATCGGCGGGAAGGACAGGGCAAGTGACCGCAGGGTGGGGTTATCCCGTGCGATCCTGGATCGGGACAGGCGAGCCCCCGTTGACCGTGTGGGGCCGGCAGGGGAGGCTGAGGGGACATCGATGACCAGGAGGAGCACGATGACTTACCGCCGCACGTCGGCCGCCACAGCGGTGCTGCTCGGGTTGGTCCTTTCCGGGTGCCAGTCGGCTGCCGGGCCGCTCACGGTCGAATCGCCTCCAGCAGCTGTGCCCAGCCCGTCGTCCTCCGAGCTCACGGCCATCATCCAGACTGCTGTCGAGGACCGCAACGGCACCGTCCTCGACACTCCCCCGGCTCCACGCCTGACCGAAGGGCAGGCGACTGCGGCCTACTTAGCCAAGCGCGCGCGGGACCTTCCGGTGGTAGCCCGGTCAAAGGCCGCATTCAAGTCAACGGGCTTCTGGTACACGGACTTTTCGACGAAGATCACGGTGGAATCCGTGAAGATGACCGGGTCGACTGCAAGCGTCCATTTTAAGGAATTGACCGAAGAACACCAGGCCTCTGCAGCGAATGGGCCGAGCAACGTCCCGTCGGGCTACTCGGTGCCGCAGACCGCTACGTTTCGGGCGGCCGCGGATGGATGGCAGCTGGACAGCATCGCCCCTTCCGTTCATGGCGGCGGCCTGCCTATGTCCATAGTCGAGGACTGAGGACGGCTCGTTAGGCGGTGGCGCTGGGGTCCGTCCGCCGACTAACTGCGGCCCACGGCGCAGCACCTCACGCGTACTTCGGGCAGGCGCCGCGCCCTCGCGCCTGCCTAGTCAGGCGATCATCGGTGCCAGTGCCGCAGAGCTCAGGGATGCCAAAAAGCGGATCCGGCTGCTGGAGAAGGAGAACGGGGTACTCCGCCCGTCCACGATGACCACACATCCGCCGGGACTTCAACGCGACCGCACCCGATCAGCTGTGCCTGGGGTTCTGCCTGTGCCGCTTGTTCCGGTTTTGCTGCGTCGGCCATGAGCTGGTGGAGGCGTGCCGAGTCCGTCCGTGCGGCTTCGAGCGCGTCGGCGTGCTGGAGGGTTCCGCCAGTGCTTTTATCTGCCTGTGTGACGCGCGACCCTGGACGGTGCACACCGCCGTCGCGCGGGTGGTTAGGCTGGGTGGATGGCGACAGTTATTCTCGTGCGGCACGGCCGCACCACAGCCAATGCCACTGGACTGCTGGCCGGTCGTGCCGTCGGCGTCAGCCTGGACCAGATCGGGCGCGACCAGGCGGCTCTGACCGGCGACCGGCTCGCGGCCGTGCCCTTAGTCGGGGTGGTGTCGAGCCCTCTTGAGCGTTGTCGGCAGACCGCCCAGCTCATCCTCGATCGGCAGGCTGTCTCGCCGTACGCGCCGGTCGATCCCGATCTCACCGAGTGCGATTACGGCCAGTGGCAGGGCCGCACGCTCAGTGATCTCGCGACCGAGGATTTGTGGCCGGTAGTGCAGTCGCAACCGTCCGCCGTCGTCTTTCCCGGCGGTGAATCCATGGCGGCGATGCAGGCCCGGGCGGTGGCAGCGATTCGACGCCACGATGCAGCCTTCGAAGCCGAGTACGGGCCGGGGGCCGTGTGGGTGGCGGTGAGTCACGGTGACATCATCAAGTCAATCCTCGCCGACGCGCTCGGCATGCACCTTGACCTGTTCCAGCGTATTAACGTGGGCCCCGCCTCCGTATCGATCGTGCGCTACGGCGCTAGCCGGCCGAGCGTCCATGCGACCAACACCGACGCGGGTGATCTGTCGTGGCTGTCGAACGGCATCCACTCTGGCGATGCGCCGGTGGGCGGCGGCGCCGGTCAGAAGGCGCCATGAACCTCATGTGCCTAGAATATTGACATGCCTACACGTGTTCATGAATTTGCCTGGCCTGATCGGGTCGTCGTTGGCACCATCGGCCTTCCGGGGGCGCGAACCTTCTACCTGCAGGTGCGCGCAGGGAGGCAGGTTGTGAGTATTGCCTTGGAGAAGCAGCAGTCGGCTCTGCTCGCAGAGAAGATCGACGAAATTCTCGACCAGCTCATCACAGTCGACGGCAACCCGTTCAGCGTCCCCTCGAGTACTCCCATTGAACTTGTCGACAATGACCAGCTCGATGCAGTTCAGGAGCAGTTTCGCACCGGCGCCATAAGCTTGGGTTGGGACCCAACCACGGCCCAGGTCGTAATAGAGGCCTACCCCATCACCGATGTCGATGCTGATGACAACGACGAATCGCTTGTTGAGGACGGCGCTAACGAGCCCGAAATGCTGCTGGTGCGAATGCCGGTCGGCACCGCCCGCGCATTCGCCAAGCGCACCCGGGAGATCGTGGGCGCCGGGCGTCCGATGTGCCCGCTTTGCGGTTACCCCATAGACGCCGACGGGCACATCTGCACCCTTCCCGAGGTCTGATGCCAGCGCCGGACCTGCTAACCGCCGAGCTTAAGCTCACCGGCCGCATCACGACGGCATCAAACGCTACATTTCTGGGCAGCATCGGCGACGTGGTGGTCGTCTATAAGCCGATAGCAGGCGAAAGTCCGCTGTGGGATTTTCCCCACGGCACCCTGGCTCACCGGGAGGTGGCCGCCTACCTGGTCTCGCAGGCCTTCGGTTGGGACCTCCTACCGCACACCTGGCTGCGCGATGGTCCGATGGGCGAAGGAATGGTGCAGCTCTGGCAGGAGCAAGACCCCACCCAAAGCGCCGTGGACCTGGTCGCAACGGACCACGTGCCCGAGACGGGCTGGAAACGCGTTCTCGAGGGACGGGATGAGAGCGGACGGATGGTCGCCCTCGTTCACGAAGACTCGCCAGCACTCAGACGGATGGCGGTGTTCGACATGGTCGTAAACAACGCCGACCGCAAAGGTGACCACATTCTTGCCATGCCGGAAGGACACCGGTACGGCGTGGACCATGGGCTCACCTTTCACAGTGACCACAAGCTGCGCACGGTGCTGTGGGGATGGGTGGGAGACGCTTTGACCGCCGAGGAACGCGACGGCATCGATCGTGTCAGCGAAGGACTGCGCGGTGGGCTGGGCCGAAACCTGGCGGACTTGCTCAGCGCCGAAGAAATCGCAGCGCTCACCGCGCGTTGCGCACGGTTGCGCTTGGCAGGGCGGTTTCCGGCTCCGAGCGGTGAGATGCCGGCGGTGCCCTGGCCGCTGTTCTAAGGGAATTACGGCCGAGGCAAGAACTTATTCACGTTCTTGCCTCGTCTTTTACTACCGGCTGCGGCTATTGCTTCTGCGCAGTGGCCGACTTGCTCGCCCACTATGAGTTCATCGGGCAGGAGATGTCCGTCCGGTCCGGGGCCGCCGATCCCGACGTGCCGGAAACGGCAGACCCGGCACGGCACGGGCATGATGGGTGATCGTAGTTGGCCGGCAACGAATTTGACGGCCGACGCACAGGAACTGGCTGTGTCCGGGCCCGCCCCAACCCGCCAGGGCAACGGCGGCGAGCCCTGGTGGCGATGGGAGCGGCTAGTGGGTCTCCCGGGCCGTACATCCAGATGCCGAAGTGTCAGGACGCGGTGGGGATGCCCCGCCGATCACAGCCGGTGGGCGCCGGATCCTGATTCGTCTTGGGTCGGCAGGTAGTCCTGGGCCGCTTCGGTAATCTGGTCTCTAGCCGGGGGTGCGTTCTGGGCGTTGGCCTTGATCCTAGGCGCTTCTTCTTCAGCCTTGTTCAAGTACTGTTCCCAGCGGGCGGACATCGGTTTGATCAGCCCGCCGACGACGCCGAGGATCCCCACGATGGCTGCCAGCACGGCGATCAGAATCGGCGTCGTCACTGTGGTGGCGATGTCCACCTGGTTCAGGGCCGCACTGATGCCAATGCCCAGAATGACAATGCTGGCGATATCCGCCAGGGTTTTGCCGTAGGATAGCCCGCCAAGGGATCCCTGGATGAGGGTCTTTACGGCGCCGGCAATCGCCGCACTGATCACCACGATGATGATGGCCACAACGACCTTGGGCAGAGCGCGATGATGGCTGCCAACAGGGTGGCGACCGGGTTCGGACCAAAAACCCCGAGCGCGAATTGAAGGACGAAGCACCAAGGCGTAGTAGATGATCTTCGAAACAATATCACTTGCATCGCTGGTGGCGACGCCCCACAAGCGTTTGACCTTGGCCGGCCCGGGAAGGCCGGCGATTCCAGCCAGGCTCATCAGCTCCCCAACCAGATGCTCGCTGACGCGCACGTCCAGGCACGCGTCAGTTCGGTATGGCTCCGGCCAGGACCCGTAGGTGCCCCGGCTGGCGGTATGGACTTCCCTAATGAGCCCGGTCAGCCACTGCCTGCGCATCCTGGTCGGTGACATCGGCCGCTTCCGGTACTTGTAGCAACCGGGACTGCTCTCACGCCCAGCAGCCGACGAAAGACCTTCGCGAGGAACCCGGCACCGGCGGCCACGCGGCTGATGGGTTTGCCGGCCCGGAACAGGGCGACTGCCCAGGCGCGGAATTCCGGTGGATAGGGTCTTGGCATGGTTGAAATCCTCTCAGCGAGAGCCAATAGCTCAACCCATTTCGGGTAACCAATCCCTGGGACAGGTCATGGATTTAAGCAAATTAGGAGGCGGTCCCGCTGTGCAACAAGCCGCGTTGGAACTCACTCATCATCGAGACGCACCCGTTGCCTGGAGGCGGCCGAACTCAGAATCCCTTGAAGAACCCTGAGAGTGTGCAGGCCCCGTTCGCCAGATGCTGCAGGGCCGCTACCAGCCTCAAGCGCAGAAACCATTTCGAGCACGCCGACGCCGAGCCGAGAGCCTATTTGGATCTCGGGCATCACTTCAACGAATTCTTCGTCGCCCGCGCGCATGAGCCGCAGGGGTCCGCACCAACTGTCCGGACTCGGCCCGACGATACTGCCGGCTGTGCCATGGAGCTCAAGTCGCGGGGCTGTCGTGCCTACGACATCCCAGCTCTGCAGCAGAGTCGCGACCGCTCCGCTGGCAAACTCCAGCACGCACGAGATGAAGGTGGGAACCGCCGAGGGAAAGGTCTCCCCCGCTCGGCTGCCTACCCTCACTGTGCGTGTCTCGACCGGAGTCGCTGCCATTGCGGTCACCGCCCGCACAGGTCCAAGTAAGAAGGTGAGCGCGGTCACGAGGTACGGCCCGATGTCGAACAACGGGCCGGCTCCCTCGTGGTAGAGAAACTCGGGCGACGGGTGGAAGTGTTCAGGTCCGGTTGTGACGAGAATGCTGATGGCCGAAAGCGGCTGCCCGATGGCCCCATCGGTGATCAGCTTGGCCATCGCTTGGATCCCGTCGCCGAGGAAGGTGTCTGGGGCGCAGCCCACCCGGACTCCGGCACGACCTGCGGCCTCGATAATTCGTACGCCATCCGTGAGCGTTGTCGCGAGCGGCTTCTCGCTGTACACGTGTTTGCCGGAGGCGATAGCGGCCAGCGAGACCTCTGCGTGGGCCATGGGCGCGGTGAGGTTGAGGACCATATCGACCGCTGGAAGCGCGAGTAGCTCCTCGAGTGATGCAAGAACTAACGGGATTCCGAACTGCGTACCGACCGACCTAGCGCGCTCACCATCACGATCTGTGCAGGCTACGAGCTCCACACCCGGAGCACCGGCGATGGTCGCCAGGTACTTCGCGCTCACGTTGCCGCAACCCACTACTCCAATCCCTATCGTCATGATGGGGCCTAGCGCAGCTCTTCTAGGATGCGTTTGACATTGGTAAGGCCGGTCTCGCAAGCGAAAAGGCAATCCTCGTTGCCCTCAAACTCGATCGAGATGTACCCGTCATATCCTCCTGCGACGACAGTCGAAAGGATGCCCCGTGTGTCCATGTCGCCGAAGCCAACGATAGACCCGAGCAGATAGCTTCCGCCGGTCGTCGTCAGCCAGCCCTCGCCCGGGTAGGAGCCGTGCGGCCTGATATAGAAATCCTTGAGGTGTACGAAGGATGCTTGGGGCAGGTTAGCTTTAGTGGCGATGAGCGGATCTTCGTCGACACAGAGGAAGTTACCGACGTCCAGAGTCGTCTTGAAGTTCGATTCATTTACGGCGGCTATGAGCCGGCGCACGTGTTCGCTGCCGTTCATATAGAAGCCGTGGTTCTCAACACTTGTTTGGATGCCATACTTCGCAGCGAAACGTGCGATCTCGGCGGAGGCGTCAACGATGGTTGCAAAATTCTCCTCGAAATCTGAGACATCCCTAATCTTCCGAGCCCACTGCGTCACGTCGTGACGGAAATAGCGGATGCCTAGGCTGTCGCTCAGCCGAATATGGTCTTTCACCCGTTCTATCTGGGCAGCACGATCATCGGGTTCACCGATAAAGTCCGCCGGGATACACATACCGGAGAGTTCGACGCCGTTCGTCGCGGCCGAAGACCTGATCGCCTCGATAAGGTCAGGATCGTCGCCGAAGCTCCAGACTGTGTCAGTGCCCTTGGGTGAGAAGGAGACGGTAGCGAGCTCAAGGTGTTCCCCGTCGCTTCGGCCTATCCATTCAATAACGTCGACGATGGACATCTTGCCTGTCAGCATCTTGTCGCTGAAGCTGAAGGAGCTGAAACCGATTTTCATAGTGTTCACTTTCGGTAGTTGACTAAAAGACGGGGCCTCAGACGGCCTGAGCTGCTAAGCCGATAAGCGCGGCCCCGACCGCGGCGGCCGGGAAGTCATCCGGCAGCAATCGAACGCGGGTTTCGAGATTGAGGAAGGCGACGAATGCAGAGGCATCGGCCCAACGGGAGAACACAGCCTGTACCGACCGCAGCAGCGGAGTTCCCATCGAGCTGAGACCGCCTCCAATCACGACAGTGTCGACGTCGACGGTAAGAACCAGGACGCGAACGGCCAAGGCGATGTTCTCGGCTAACTTGGCCTTCAACGAGATGGCCATCTCGTTGCCCTCCTCCGCAGCCTCAAACAGCGCTTGGACAGGACGCGGGTGGTCTGTGGGCCACTGGCGCGCTACGGCTGAGCCCGAGGCCATCACTTCGAGGCAGCCATGCTGCCCGCAGGTGCACAGCGGGCCGTTAGGGTCAACGGGAATGTGCCCCAGCTCACCCGCTGTACCGCGCGATCCACGCCAGAGTTCGCCGTTCAAAATGAGGCCGGCTGCGAGCCCCGTGCCCAGGTTCAAGTAGGCCATCGATTGGCTGGAGGGGGTACCAACGAGATGGAACGCGGCTAGCGCCGTGGCGTTCACGTCGTTCTCTACATGCACAGGTGTGCCGAGGACGCTAGAGAGCCGGCCGCCGAGCTCGAGGCCGTGCAGGCCGAGGTTCACGGCGTGAGAAACCCTACCGGAGGCCGCATCGACGGCCCCGGGGATGCCTACGCCGATCGACTCGAACTGGGCGGGTGCGAGGCCGCTAATTCGGGTGAGTTCCTTGACGGCGGCCAGCGCTGTGGCCACCACCTCTGCTTCGCCGTACCCGGTCGGCAACAGCAGGTGGCCTGCGATCTCGCCGCTGTCATCCAGCACGACTGCTGCGGTTTTCGTACCGCCTATATCGATTCCGATCCTCACAGGGCCACCTCGCGCCCGAGCGCCGCTGACTCGTAGATGGCAGACAACATCCGCATGATCTCAACTCCGTGGGAGACGGGCGCGATTTCTTCGGCCTCGCCGCGGCATAGGCTCACGAAGTGGTTGATCTCGTTCTGGAAACCTTCGTCGAAATTGAAGGTCAGCAGGTCTACCTGGGGCACGACATTTATCACGGTGTCGTGGCTCTCGAGAGTGAATCTGAGGCTCGGCTCGAGCTCGGCACCTCCTTTCTCACCGTACACGCCGACTAGCAGCTCGTCCTCGAGCGCGTGGAGCGAATAACTCGTCTCGAGGTAGAGGGATGCTCCATTTTCGAAGCGGATGAGGGCGTTCGCGAGGTCTTCTACATCGTTCTTGTCTGGATCGTAGTCCGACACCTTGTAACGCTCGAGGTTCGTAATGTTGGCCCTGTTCCCGAGCCGGTGGTAAGTGTTGCCGCTCACGGTCACGGGCTTAGGCGAACCCATCATGAACCAGCAAAGGTCGAGCACGTGCACACCGATGTCGATCAGCGGACCACCGCCCGCTCGCTCCCCATCGGCGAACCAACCGCCCGGGTTGCCAATCCGGCGAATGTTGGAGGCCTTCGCGTAGTATATTTCGCCTAGATCGCCGGCATCGATAAACTGCCTCAGCAGCTTGGCATTGGACGAGAACCGACGCACGAATCCCACCTGCAGTAGTTTGCCGGTTCGGCTGACGGCGGCCGCCAGCATCTCGGCCTCGGCCACAGTTTTGGAGAGCGGCTTCTCCACCAACACGTTCTTGCCGGCTTCTAGGGCCGCGATCGCCAGTTCTGCGTGGCTGTTATTCCAGGTGCAGATGCTCACGGCATGCACTGCGGAGTCTGCGAGCAGTTCCTCGAGTATCGCGTACGCGTTGGCGACACCGAATTTCGCGGCCTGGTGCTGCGCTCTAGCGAGATTCAGGTCGTAAATCGCGACGAGCTCCACATCGGGGTTCGCGGCGTAAGACTGCAGGTGCATCGCTGAAATACTTCCGGCGCCGATCACGCCGATACCGATACGACTCATAATTCCCTCATACCTCCGCAAACAGTCGCTGCATATTGGCCAGGCCGGTGGTGGCCGCCAAGAGGCAGTCTTCGATTCCCTCGAATTCGAGTGATATAAATCCGTCGTAGCCCGATGCGACGATGTTTCGCACTATCGAGCGCATGTCAAGGTCGCCGTAGCCGACGATGGCGCCGAGCAGGTACGCACCCCCATCGGTGTGTATCCAGCCCTCCCCCGGATACTGGTGTCGAACGTAGAAGTCCTTAAGATGGAAGATTGACGCGTAGGGAGCGTTCCTCGCGACAGCGGTCGACGCGTCCTCGTCCACGACAAGGAAGTTGCCAACATCTACTGTGGTCCTGAAGTTCGGTTCGTCCACAAGGTAGATCAGACGCCGCACGCGCTCGCTCGCGTTCATGAACAATCCATGGTTCTCAACGCTCGTAGTGATGCCATATTGGGCTCCGAACTGCGCGATTTCTTGGCAGGCCTCGACGACCCTCGGGAGCAGTGATTCAAACTCGACAATGTCCCTCCCGGGCGTCGCCCAGGTAGCGACGTCGTGACGGAACAGTCGTATGCCGAGCTCGTCCGCGGTGAGAATATGACGCTTGGTGCGCTCCATGTTTAGTTTGTATTCCTCCACCGTGTTGGTGAGGAAGTTGGCCGGCGCCACAAGGTTGGAGAGCACGAGCCCGGTGTCTGCGGCCTTCGACTTAATGCCTTGAATGAGCTCGGGGTCGGAGTCGAGGGTCGATTCGTCGGACATCTGACCGGTAAGGGACACCGTCGCAATCTCCATGTGGGTGGCGTCGGTCGCGCTGATCCAGTCCATCACGTCGAGGAGGGACATCCTCCCGTCGCGCATGCATTGGCGGAAGGTGAAGGAACTGAAGCCAAATTGCATAGTTTTTTGTCTTTCATTTTTGTGGTTGACCAAGGCTCATGTAGAGGTCCCGGCGTTTAGCCTGACCCACCGGGTCCGGCACCGGCGATGCGAGCAACAGTCTCTGCGTGTATGGCTCTGTGGGGTTCGTCGTGACGACGTCACCGTCGCCGGTCTCGATGATCTCTCCGCTCAGCATCACCGCCACCCGATGGGCTATGTACCTGACCACAGATAGGTCGTGTGAGATAAAGAGATAAGCGACCCCGGTCTGCTCCTGGATGTCGATGAACAGGTCGAGGATGCGCGCCTGGGTAGAAAGGTCGAGGGCGCTCACCGGCTCATCACAGACGATGAGTTTCGGGGCGAGGGCGAGTGCTCGAGCGATGGCCACGCGCTGTCGTTGTCCACCGGAGAACTCTCGCGGATACCGCTGCGCAGCGTCAGCCGGCAGGTGCACATGGTCGAGAAGCTCGGCCACCCTCGCCCGGGCATCCGTTCCGCTGTAGCCGCGCACGGTGAGCGGCTCGGCGAGGATGGACTCGATAGTCATGGCCGGGTTGAGCGAGGAGTACGGATCTTGAAAGACCACTTGTATGTCCCGGCTCAATTGCCGACGCCGGCGACCACCTACGTGTGAGATTTCCTCGCCCTCGAACACGACGCTACCGCTGGTCACCGGAACGAGCCCAAGGACCGCCCTGCCTAGGGTCGTCTTGCCCGACCCTGATTCGCCCACAAGGCCGATCGTTTCGCCCCGCCTGACCTGGATCGATACATCTTTCAGGGCGTGGAAGCTCCTGCCTCGGAAACCTCTCCCGCGATAGGTGACGTTGAGATCGTTCACTTCAAGCAGCAGCGGGGCGCCCTGGTGTTCTGCCCACTCGGGGTCCTGGCGCTCGACGCTCATCTGGCGGCCTCCGTTTTAGATCTGCTCTTGCGTGGCTCCGCGCCCTCTAGCGTCGCAGCCAGCAGCATTTTCGTGTATTCGTGCTTCGGAGCGCCGAAGAGTTTAGTTGCGTCCTGTTGCTCTACGATGACGCCATCGCGCATCACCGCGACGCGATCGCAGATGTCGGCAACGACACCAAAGTTGTGAGTGACAAGGATCATTCCCATGTTGCGTTCCCGCTGCAGATCACGCAGTAGGTTGAGAACGTCGGCTTGCACCGTAACATCCAGAGCCGTCGTCGGTTCGTCCGCGATGAGCAGCTCCGGATCGCAGGATACCGCGCCGGCGATGAGCACGCGCTGCGCCATTCCACCGCTCAGTTGGTGCGGGTAGGAGGCCATAGTGCGCGCAGGGTCGGGGATGCCGACCCGTTCGAGGAGCGCATGGGCGCGAGCAGTTGCCTCTGCCCTAGATATCCCGAGCTTGTGGCGCATGGGTTTCACGAGCTGTACCGCCACGGTGAACGATGGGTCCAGGTTCGACATCGGTTCCTGGGGCACGTAAGCCATTCGAGTGCCGCGCACCCTCTGCAACTCGCTCTCCGGCAGTCCGAGCAGATTCTGGCCGTTGAGGGAGATCAGGTCCGCGCTCACCAGAGACTCCGGCGGCAATAGGCCAAGCACTCCGAACGACGTTTGCGACTTGCCCGAGCCGGACTCGCCGACGAGCCCCACCACCTCGCCCTTGTTCACATACAAAGAGATACCCTTGACGACCACGGAGTCCGACGCGTCATGCCGGGGGTAGGCGATCCGCAGGTTTTCCACTCTAAGCAGCGCATCGACCGGTGTAATCGGCGCTGAGTCACGCCGGGTGTTCACCGCGACCGCGGGCTCCGGGACCGGCCGATCGCCGGCCTTCGGGCGAGCGGCCCTCATCGGCCGCTGCGAACCCAGGGTATCGGCAAACGCGCCACCGAGGATGACGAGGGACATCACCGTAAACCCGATTGCGATTCCCGGCGGGTAGATGAGCTGCGGCGCACGGAAGATCGTAGTGAACGCGGAGCTGAGCATGCCGCCCCAGCTCGGTCGGTCTGAGCCGCCGATGCCGAGGAACTCCAGGCCGGACTGAACGATGATGGCGAGCCCGAAGATGAAGGAAGAGCGAATGAGCACCGGACCGAGCACGACGGATAGCACGTGCCGGAAGATAATCCTGGCGTTACCGAGCCCGGAGACTTTCGCTGCATCGATGAACAGCTCACCGCGCACGCCGATCACAACGCTCCGAGTGACCCGGAACAGGTCGGGGGAACAAAGGATGCCGAGCGCGATCATTGTAGGCCAGAGCCCGGTGCCTAGCGAGGTGACAATCATCAAGAGAATGAGGATCTGCGGAAGCGACATCAGCAGGTTGGAGGCCCAGCTGGCCACGCCGTCGAACCATTTCGAGAAATAACCGGCGAGCAATCCAGTCGGTACGCCGCAAACGATGGTCGTCACGGTCATGATGAGGCCAGCTTGGAGACTCACCTGGCCGCCCCAGAACAGGCGGCTGAGCACGTCACGTCCGCTGGCGTCGGTGCCGAGCGGATGCGCGGGGCTGGGGCCGAGCAGCGTTTCTCCGAGTGAGATGAGGTTCGGGTCGCGCGGTGAGATCCAGGGCGCGAGCACGCTCACCAACACGATAATGAGTAGGATCATCGCCGCCGCGACACCGAGCGGATTGCGCAAGAATCTCTTCGTCCTGCGGAAGGTCTGTCCGGCCGCAGCCGGAACGAGGGTAACTTGGCTCATGCGATCCGCACCTTCGGGTTGAGGGCGCCGTAGAGCACATCCACGACGAAGTTGACTGCGACGACGACGATCACGGTGAACAAGAGCAGGCCCATGATGACCTGGATGTCGCCGCTCCCTGATGCCGTAATTGCGACTGCGCCTATACCCTGGAGCCCGAACACGCGCTCGACGATCGCCGCGCCGCTCAGCGCAGCGATGAACTGCAGCGAGAGCATCGTGAGCGCGGGAGGCGAAGCGTTGCGCAGCACGTGGGTGAGCAGAATGTTGCGCGACGGCAGTCCGCGGCTGCGGAGGGTACGGATGTAGTCCTGTTCGTAGACCGAGATGACAGAATTGCGGATCTGCTGAGCGATCGCGGCAATCGAGCCTATGGAGAGGGCAACGATCGGCAGGGTGATGCTGCCTATCCAACCGAGCGGCGAATCAAGGAATGGTGTGTATCCTGTGGCCGGAAACCACCGCAACTGCACCGCAAAGACCTGAGCGAGGATCAAGGCCACCCAGAAATTGGGAAGGGCGAACCCGAGGACCATCACTATCTGCAACGCCCTGTCTATGCGTCCGGGGCGTACAGCGGCAAAGACGCCCAGCATCATGCCGAGTAGGGCAGCGATGAGCACCGCTCCGACGGCGAGTGAGACGGTAACGGGCAGGCGGGTAAGAATGAGTTCACTCACCGAAACGTTCTGCGCTGAAGATGTGCCAAGGCTGCCTGTGAGCGCGTTTCCCAGCCAGTCGAAGTACTGCCCAAAGACCGGGCGATCGAGCCCGAGTTCGTGGCGCTTAGCCTCCACCTGGGCGACCGTCGCGTACATACCGAGCGATCCCCGTGCGGGATCTGTTCCGGTAAGGGTGAGAAAGAAGAACATTCCGGTGACGACGACGAAAGCAAGCAAGAGGCCCGCGAGGAGGCGCCGGAGGATGAAGAGCAGCATTGCAGCTCCTTCGAAAAATCATGACAAGGGGTGGCCGGGTCTCCCCGGCCACCGCGACGGGTGATGTACTACTTGCCGGCCGGAGCGAAGAACCGGAGACTAGGAACAAGCTGGGCCTGCTCCATGGTCACTTTGATCTTCGAACTAGATATGTACACGTTCTGAAGCGTAGCGATCGGTGCGAACCACGCTTTGTCCACGATGTACGTGTTCAGTTCCTGGTAAAGCTTCGCTTGCCCATCACCCTGAGCCTTCGGAATCTCATCCAGGTACTTTTGCACCGTCGGATCCGAGTACCCGAGGCCGTTCCAGAGCGAGGTGGGCGTGAGTTTGTTAAGCACATCTGTCCAAGCCGGAATGTTGGTCGAGAACGACAAGATATATGCCGCTGAGTCGTTATAGACCTTCAGGCCGCCATTTGCGAAGCTCCCGGCGAGCACCGGCTTCAGCGTGATTCCCACCGCAGCAAGGTACTGCTGAAGGATTGGGATGAGCGGTTCCTGGAAACCGCTCGAGTAAACCACCGGAAGTGTGAAGCCGTCTGCATACCCGGCATCGGCGAGCAACTTCTTCGCCTTGGCAACGTCATACGGGTACTTGTCGTTCAATTCCGACACCCAGGCTTGACTGGCCGGGTTGAACGTCTGGGTCGAGACCTGACCGTAGCCGTGGAAGAATCCGTCGAGGATCGCCTTCCTGTCGAGCGCGATGTTGATTGCCTGGCGCACACGCTCATCCTTGAGTGCGGGCACTAGTGTGCCCGCACGGTCCTGCAGGATGATTCCCTGCCATTCGCCCGGCACAGTCTGAACGGTCAGTCCGGCCGCCTTCGCCTGGTCGGCCATGTCCGCTGTCGCGTACATGAACTCTGTCTGACCTGTGGAGAGCGCGTTGTACGCGGCGGTGAAGTCCGGCATCGGCTTGATGACCACAGTGCTGAATGGGTACGAGTCTTTATCCCAGTATTCCGGCTTCTTATTGAACACATAGCTGGTGCCCGCGACGGTCTTTGTGTCGAGGGTGTAGGGCCCGCTGCCAACAGGAGTCTTGCCGATCGTCCCGGCAGCAATGGCCTTCGGGCTCGCCATAAAACCGGCGTAGGTGGCGAGAGCTGCGAGAAGCCCGGGGGCCGGAGCCGCCAGATCTATTTTCACCTCTGTGGGACTCAGGGTATCGACTTTGCTGATAGCTTTTGCCGTCTCCGAGGCACTGCCTGCGCCCTTCTTTCGGTCCTCTAGGTTAGCTTTAACCGCGTCCGCGTCGAACGCGGTACCGTCGGCAAATTTGATGCCGTCACGCAGGGTAAGCGTGAGCTCCGTCAGGTCGCTGTTGTACGACCACTTCGTAGCGAGGTTGCCCTCGATGCTCCCGTCGGCCGACTTTTTGAGCAGCGGGTCATACATAGCCTCCGCATACTGGATGATCGAACCCTCCTTCATGGCACTCGGGTCCCAACTCGTGATGTCACCACTATTGCTCATAGTGAGTGTGTCGGTGCTGGTCCCCGACGTCGGCTGGCTTGCACCGCAGCCGGTAAGAGCAAGCGCGGTCGCGGCAATTGCCGCAATCACCCCATACGTTTTTCTCATTTGTGTTCCCTTCTCCCGTGGCACTGCCACGCTTGGTGAAGCTGGTACTTGCGATCGACTGGGCGTCATGCTCACGAGACTCCAAGCTCCCGGGAGAGCACCAGCACGGCTGCGCCGCGCATGACAATGTCTTCTCCGAGGGTGGTCATACGAACGGTAAGGCTGCTGTCGAAATCGGACATCGTGCGTCTATGCAGGGTCTCCAGTGTCGCGTTGAAAAGCGGACCCTCAAGGAGGTGGCGGGGGCCGCTGAGTACGACCTCCGCGAGATTGAGCGCCCCCACAACGGGCGCGAGAGCCGCGCCGAGACGCTCGCCAGCCTCCCAGAGAAAGCCTGCCCTTTCAGCTTCGGTGCTCGCTGTCGCCAGCCGAGCCTCGATGCGCGGCACCGCCAACCATGTCTCCAAGCAGCCCCGCTTACCGCAGACGCACTCGTCGCCGCCGGAGCCAAAGACCACGTGGCCGATCTCGCCGGCGGCGAAGCGACTGCCGAAGAGCAGCCTCCCGCCGAGGAGAATCCCCGAGCCCAGGCCGTGGCCAATTCTGATCAGCATGATGTCGCTCTTAGCTTCTCCGAAGCTGTGCTCGGCGAAAACAGCCACGTTCGCGTCGTTCGACACGACGACCGGAAGGCCGCAGCTCGCCGAAAGTTTGGCGCGCAATCGTTCGTTCTCCCAGCCGAGGTTGGGAGCACTCAAGACCACTCCTTCGAGGTCCACGATGCCCGGCGACCCGACACCAATACCGATAACGGTGGCCGTGGCCTGCGTGATGAGCAGCTCCGCGAGGGCGACGGCTTTGGCCGTGGCTTCCGCGCCAGTGCTGTTCTCAAGAGCGATCTCCGCGCGGCTGAGAATCTTTCCGTCGAGGTCGAGCATCGCTCCACGGAACACCCGATTATCGCTCAGGTCGATTCCGACGATCTGGAAGCCCCCGCGGTTGATGTCGAGCAGAGTAGCAGGCTTGCCCGGCCGAACACCCGTTCTCTGACCGAGCTCGATAACAAGCCCTTCGTCGATGAGTTCCGCCACGAGATCCGACACGGTCACGCGGGTAAGACCCGTGACGCGAGCGACATCCGCGCGGCTCTGACTTCCAAGGCCGTACAGGGTCTGCAGCACGAGGGCGCGGTTGTGACCGCGCGCATGCTCGGGGAGCACCTTCGACCGGGGGCGAAGAGTTCGCCCAAGAGGAAAGCCACCCGAGGTCGTCGGCCGCCCCTGGAGGGAGTCGTCACGCATACCAATGGATGTCATGGAAGTAAGTAAAGCTAACAAACTAACTCCTGACAAGGGTTTCCCGAAAATTATCACAGGCGGGGTAGCGCCAGCAGATTACAATCAGGTATCCCGGCCGAACCCCAATTGGTTCGTTCGGCCGACGAAGCCATAACCGGTTAAAGGGTCCTTCAGAGGGGTGCGACTAGCGCATCCGCCGCACATATCCTTCATTTACTGTCACATGTGTAGGTCGGAGGAGGTCGCGCGGAATCGCGATCGCTGCGCGCCCTTACTCATTCCGGTCCCCTGACTCAAAACTGCGGGCAGCGCTTCGTATCGGAGCTGGACCTCAACTCACGGGCGGACCTCAACGGCCACTTCGGGGACTGGCTAGCTGTATTAGCCACGGAGGTTGGTGACAGGCGGCGTGGATAGGTGACAAAAAGAAGACCTCCGGGTGGAGTGGGGCTTGTCTAGAGTCCAGTTCCACAAACGGAGGTCTTCATGTCCCACCCTAATGCCTTTCTCGCGCCCAAGGGCCGGCTGCAGCTGGCCAGATGCGTAGTCGATGACGGGTGGCCGCTGCGTCGGGCCGCAGAGCGGTTCCAGGTCTCCGTACCGACAGCCGCACGCTGGGCAGAGCGTTACCGCGAACACGGCGAGGACGGGATGGAAGACCGCTCCAGCAGGCCCCTTGTGTCGCCCTCGAGGACCCCGCAACGGCGGGAACGGCGGATCATCGCCCTGCGCGTGAACCGGCGGTGGGGGCCGGCCCGGATCGGGTATCTGCTGGGCCTCCACCCATCAACCGTCCACAAGATCCTTTCCCGGTACCGGCTGGCGAAACTCTCGTGGCTGGACCGTGCCACGGGCCGGGTGATCCGCCGCTAAGAGCACGAGAACCCCGGGGACATGATCCACGTCGACATCAAGAAACTCGGACGCATCCCCGACGGCGGCGGGCACCGCGTCATGGACCGGGCAGCGGGCAAGAAAAACAAGACAGGGACCACGGCGAACCGGCGCCCCGGCTACGCCTACCTGCACAACGCCGTCGATGACCACTCACGCTTCGCCTACACCGAGATCCTCGACGACGAGAAGAAAGAGACCGCCGCCGGCTTCTGGGAACGCGCCAACCAGGCCCTCAACGCCGCCGGCATCACCGTGAAGCGCGTCCTCACAGACAACGGCTCCTGCTACCGCTCCCACGCCTTCCAAGACGCCCTGGGCCCGGACATCACACACAAACGAACCCGGCCCTACCGGCCCCAGACCAACGGCAAAGTAGAGCGCTACAACCGCACCATGCTCGATGAATGGGCCTACGCCAAGCCCTATGCATCAGAGGCCGAGCGTGTTGCCGCTTTCCCAGCCTGGCTCCATCACTACAATCATCACCGAGGCCACACCTCACTCAAGGGTCAGCCACCAGCAAGCCGCGTCACTAACCTCCGTGGTTAATACAGCTAGCGACAAAGAGCGACCACAAAACACCGCCCAAGAGCGCCGAATTCCAAAGGCGACAATGCTCTAATTTTCCCGGAATGGTGTGGGCTCGTCCGCGGCCAGCGATTCCCGTAACTATGTCTCGAAACCCTCTGATGGATTCGGTGTATTCACCGATAGTTACGAGACACCCCGGAGCAGCCCAAAACGAAACCGATCGCCTACGCACGCGCTTGTGATTTTCAGGAGTCGCCTGCACTGATGTCAGAAGTCGTCTGCACTGCGTTTGTGTGTCCGAATGGGAATCATCCTCGTACCCTGCCCCGAATCCGGATGAATAGGGCAGCGAGCATCGCCCCGAAGAAAGACACCGTGAGGATGTCCAAGATCGCCAATGCCGGGTTCGTCCACGGCGGAACCAGGTCGTACTCGGCGTTGCACTTTGTGGTCAGCGGGAACAGCTGGAGTTGCTCATGCGCGTTTTGGCTGCGGTACTCGTGGTCGTACGGCTGACCAGCACCCAATTCGCACACCTCCGCGACAACAAGCCCGCCCGCGAAGACACCTTGGAATGGTTGGGTCCCCAGATAGAAGTCCAGTGTCTGTGTGAGTTTCGTGTCCGAGAATGGACACAGGAGGAAATTCACGAATCATGGCACGCAGACATACCCCCGAGCAGGTCATCGCTAAGGTCCGGC
>NZ_JASIST010000011.1:0-145778 GCF_030063265.1 Pseudarthrobacter sp. PH31-O2
CCGCCGCTTAAGCAGCAGGGTTCAGTAAGGAAGTGGGCAGATCTCATGGCCACCAACGGGCACTTTTCATGGCCGTCAGTGGGCAGTTCCGTGGCCGCCTATGGGCAGTTTTTCATGGCCGCTAACAGTTTTGGTCAGCGATTGCAGCGCAATCGTCCATAGCTTCGAAATACGTTACGAATGCAGCGTTAGTGAGCGTCGCCGAGGTGATCTCTAACGCGGCCTCCGTCGAAGGCGCGGGGTCCGTGTTGTTTCAGTTCAGAACGACAAGTCACAGCCAACCGCGGTCCCGGGCTACCCTCGCTGCGTCGTGCCGGGTCGGTGTCGCGGTTTTCTGAGTGGCGTCCGAGAGGTAATTTCGAACAGTGCCAGATGCAAGGTGCAGTCGCCGAGCGATGTCCTTGACCGAGTACCCCTCGCGTGTCTCCCGTAAAACATCAGCTTCGCGCGCTGTCAGGGGTGAGTCATCGACAACCGAGGCCTCAAAAACATCGTGTGCTATCCAGCGATCGCCGTTATTGACTTTGCGGATCACTTCGGCGATCTCTTCCGGGTCAGAACTCTTACTCATAAAACCCAGCACCCCGAGCTTGAGTGCTCGCCGGAGGACGCCCTGCCGAGCATGCCGGGTGAGCATCAGTACGCGCTGTCCGGCATTCTTGGACATAATCGATTCGACTGCATCCAAGCCGTCCATCTCAGGCATCTCCAGGTCGATGACGAGTACATCTGGAAGGTGCTCAAGCGTCGCCGTCACGGCCTCGCGACCGTTCTCCGCCTGCGCCACGACACTGATCGTCCCGTCAAGAGTAAGGACCGCCGAAAGTGCCGTCCGCAACAAATGCTCGTCATCGGCCAGAATGATCCTAATCGGACCCGCCTTTTTCATCGTATGTCCTCGATCCCCGTAGTTTTGCGTTCGGGATCAATCCGAGCGGAAACGATAAACTTATCTGCCGATTGTTCGATCCACAGCGCGCCACCCGCGCCCTCCACTCGATCCCGTAGCCGAGCAAGACCCCTCAGGGTAGAGCCACCCGCATCGGCTGCGCCGTCGTTGATGACTTCGACAGATTTCGGCGAGGCACTGATCGTGACGAGGGTTGGACGCGCATGGCGGAGCAGGTTAGTAGTAGCTTCCCGCAGAACCTGTGCTAAGAGAGGATCCGCGGCATCCCCGCCCGCGTTGTCGAATCTCACCTCGACCACCACGCCAGCTGCCTCGACGAGACTCTTCGTGTTCTCGAGCTCAGCCAACAAATTTAGCTTGTAGCGCGCATATGTCAGCGCTCTCGTCTCCGCAATGGTCTCGTCGACGAGGCGACGGATCTCGCTGAATTCCACATCGGCTCGGTCGGGATCTGTGTGCACCACGCGTCGGCCCAAGGCGGCTTTCAACTTGATGACATGAAGCGAATGGCCCTGAATGTCGTGAAGGTCCCCGGCGAAGCGCATTCGCTCGCGGGCGGCCGCAAGCTCAGCCTCGGTCTCCTGAGCGCGTTCGAGTCGCCGCACCACCTTCCAGGCCTGTTCACTGAGCAAAATCACCGCGACGATAAAGAGCGTGCCGACAGCTGGAAGCACAAGATACTGGGCCGCGAGCACCCAACTGGCTGGGTGGAAAACAAATGAGCTCGCCCCCACCGCGGTGACCGACAACGCGAACGCGAAGATCCACAACCGCCATCTTCGTGTCCGCGCAAGCAGGAGCGCACCGATAAGCGCCACTGGTACAAAACCGATCGGGCTCGATGCGGTCAGTGAACCAATAATCCACGACGCTGTGGTGAACATGAGCGCAAGGATTGCCTGGCGCGGGTACCCATCCAAACTCCACTTGCGCAGCAGAGCAAGAGTGACGAGGAATCCTACGGCGACGAGCAGAGCTTCCGACCAAGATGTTGCAGTGAACACGATCCCGACAATGCTAAGAGGCGCAATCGCCACTACAGCGCTAACCATCGCCACCCTGCGCATCCGTGTGATGCTTGGAGCCTCATCCTTCGCGTGATCGTCGATGGTTAGCTCCGATTCTCGGCTTCCTGCTGCTTGATCGCACGACCGACCGGGCGTTTTGCGATCATCGCCACGATGCCGAGCCCAAGAGCGACATACTGCAACGCAGAGTTCTGAATGAATCCTTCCACGATATTCGCTGGAAGTGTCATGAAGAGGCCAAAATCAAAATAGAAGTAGCCAATGTAAGCAAGGAAGACGGTCGCGCCGAAGACAATGACCGCACTCAGCGCAAGATCGAAGATTTTCATGGACTCCACGATCCCGTGCACGCGGCGTCGACGGTAGTGACGCCGCGTCACATCAATGTGATGACGCCTCGCCACTGCAAGCGCATCGAAACCTAAGATGTGATGGGTTACATGACACCTATAGCCACCATCCAGGTCCATGCACCGTCACCGCTCTGGCGGCGCCCCTTTACAATCATCCGCGAAAACAAGCGCGCCTACCTCGTACTCAACCTTGCCAGTTACGGACTGGCAATCATCGGTTTCTTGATCGGACTAGCCTTTCCTGCACTCAGTGCGGTGCAGGTGACGTCGTTGGAACAAGACGGCACTGCCGAAATCGTGCGTGGGCTACTCAACACCCCGCCGCTTTTTGCACTGATAATTCTTGGCGTAAACGTCTTCCGGCTCAGCCTGCTGACCATCGTGCTTCCGTCGCTCATCGTGCCGTTTGCTGGACTCGCACTCTTCGCGTACTGGGCAGTCCAGGTAGGTATCACACTCGCGCCGTCGACCCCGGAGGGATGGGTCTCGCTCATTCCTCATTCTCTGACCTTCGTCATCGAACTCCAGGCCTATGTGCTCTTTGCCCTCGGCGCTTACCTCATCGGAAGAAGCTGGATGTTTCCGCGCAGAAACGCGGCGCAGAGCCGTCGCAAGGGCTATCTACAGGGCTTGAAGCAGATCGGTCTTCTGGCGCTCCCCGCACTAGTGCTGCTCATCATCGGTGCCGTGTGGGAGGCGTACTCGATCCGGTACTTCGTCTACCCGCTCCAACAACTACTGCTGTAGCTCCCCTTGATGCCCCGCCGGAGCGTGCCTTCTGGCCGACAGACGTTGAGATGCCCGAAGCTATCGGAGCCTTTCCTGAGACGATCGTCCTGCAAAGTGAGCTAGACCCGCTCGCACCGTGGATCGCCCCGTTCTGGACTTCCTTCTGGGAGATGCTGACCGGCCCGGTTCCCTGGTCGTCCCTGCGAAGTCTTTGCCGCTGGAAGAGCAAACGTTCGAGCAGTGGGCTCCGCTCGGACTTAGGGGGGCCGGCACGACCCTAACTTCACCGATCCGCTGTCTATTGCTCCTACCGGCATGCGTTCGATCAATGGCGATTGACACCGCGATGCTCCACGCGTGCGACTGGCAACGAAATCAACCCACTGAAAGATGGCGAAAATGACGGACCTAGAAGCGTTGACCAGGCTCGAGAATGCGATCAACTCCCATGACGCCGAGAGCATCGCCGCATGTTTCTCCGCCGGCTATGTTTCAGAGACCCCTCATCATCCATCGACGAATTTTGAGGGGCGCGTGATTGTGCTGAGCAACTGGACGGCGATGCTCACCCGATTCCCGGACCTTAAGGCACGAGTTCTGCGTCATGCGGTGAACGGCGACGAAGTGTGGTCGGAATGGGAAATGACAGGCACTGCGGCCGATGGTATTTCCGCGGGGATCGTCGGCCCCGTCATCTGGCGAACCGATGCTTCTGGCCTTGTGTACTGGGCGCGTTTCTATCTCGACCCTGTAACCGAAGATCCAATCAGGCCTTCTGACAACGATTCCGAGCTCCTCACTTGATCGAACCACACTCTCTCACCAAACGTTTTGGCGATAAGACTGCCGTAGACGGTATGAACTTCACTACGCGTCCGGGCCTGGTGACCGGCTTCCTTGGGCCCAACGGCGCTACGAATCGGACAGATATCCTTCCAGAACGTTGGCTCGCAGTCTGAGTTCGAACGCCCCCATGTCTCAACGGATTCGGGGCGCTCGAACTCCAACGAGAGCGTCAGCGCGGATACAGTGCAAATGGGGTTACTGTTGTCGGGTAACCTACGATGTGTAGGTTTTTTCCTAGTATGCATAGATTCCGTGTTGTCGGGTCACTGATGGAAGGTTGTTGCCGTGCGCAGGGGGGTAACCAAAGCGGGTTTAGCTTTAGCTGGTGCCGAGCTCGCTGATCAGATTGGTCTTCAGGGCGTGACTGTTGCTGCACTTGCTCGTCACTTTGACGTGAAGCCAGCAAGTTTGTATTCTCACGTCCTGAGTACCGCGGACCTAAAGACCGGTGTCGCACTTCTGGCTTTGGAAGAACTCGCAGATCGCGCGTCTGATGCCATTGCTGGTCGCGCTGGCAAGGACGCTCTCATGGCCCTTGCCGATTCCTTCCGCGATTACGCCCGGGACCATCCCGGGCGTTTCGCTGCCACTGAGTTGAGACTCGACCAAGAGAGCGCAAAGAAAAGCGCTGGATGGCGTCATGCCCGGTTCCTGGGGGCAATTATGCGCGAATATCGGCTCACCGAAATCAACCAGGTCCACGCCGTGCGATTGTTCGGGAGCACGATCCGAGGCTTTATCGCTTTGGAAATGTCGGGGAGTTTCGATCACAGCGCTCCAGACGCTGAGGAGAGCTGGTACCGCATCCTCGAAACTCTCGACGCCACTTTTAGTCATTGGCCTGGCCAATGAATTCCACTCCACTGCCCACGGAAGGACACCGGTTGTCGTCTCAATCCTGGATCATCACCCCTATCACTGCGGATATTGTCCGCGGCGCGCTAGAACTTGAGCACACCGAACGGGGCACCTTGTTCCACCGGCTGCCCTCATGGGCGCGTGCACAAAGTACTGATCCTCAGCTAAGAATGGTCGAATCCCAGCCCTCTGGAGTACGCCTGGTCTTTCGATCCTGTGCCACAGCAATCGAACTCGATGTCCACCGGACACGGACGACCTATGCCGGCTTCCCGCAGCGTCCAGACGGGATCATCGAGCTCATGATTGATGGCAACCTCACCGCGCATATCACCACATCGGGGGGCACTACTTCCACCATCGACATGGCCACTGGGGCAACTGCGCAGATAACGGATCCGATGCTCACCGTCCGGTTCGCCGAGCTCCCCGGGCACGCGAAAGTTATAGAAATTTGGCTTCCCCACAACGAGAATCTTGAGATCCTTCAGTTACGCACTGATGCCCCTCTCGAACCAGGGAGCGTACGGCATCGGCCGGTATGGCTTCATCACGGTAGTTCCATAAGCCAAGGCTCGAACGCCACGCGCCCGAGTGAAATTTGGCCAGTAAGAGCGGCACGCCTCAGTGATGTCGAGCTGATCAACCTCGGTTTTGGCGGTAGCGCCCTTCTGGACCCCTTCATGGCCAGAACGATGCGTGAGACAGACGCAGACCTCATCAGCGTCAAGATAGGGATCAACCTTGTCAATAACGACCTGATGCGGCTGCGAGCATTCGGGCCCGCAGTTCACGGTTTCCTCGACACCATTCGCGAGGGTCACCCCGACACTCCCCTTCTGGTCATTTCACCGATCTATTGCGCCATCCATGAAGACACCCCAGGCCCGGGAGCCTTCGACATGGATGCTCTGGCAGAGGGAACCATCACATTTCGGGCCGCCGGCGCCCCAGCAGAACGAGCCGCAGGCAAGCTAACCCTCACCACCATCCGCGAGTCACTAAGTACTATCGTCGAGCAACGACAAAAACAGGACCCCCACCTTTTTTACCTCGACGGACTCGAACTCTTCGGGAGCACTGACGCCCAGGAATTCCCCCTACCCGATGCCCTGCACCCGAGCCCCGCAGCACATCGATTGATCAGCGAACGCTTCACACAAATGGCGTTTGAGAACAACCAGCCCTTTGGCACCCCGACGCGCCAAAAACCACGACATTAACAACCATCCAACCCCACACCCCCACAGCATTCCATGGCACCAACGACAACTGGTCAAAAGAACCCCAGACACGTGCCGTCACCGGCCACCGACTCGACGATGAAGTCCACTGTCATCCCGTGAAACGGGCTTACTTGGGGGCGGATGGTTGATGGACTCTCGAATCTGCAGGCGGCTGCCACCGATGAGGATCCCTTCCTGTTCGCCCCCGTCTGTCGAGAGTCCACACAACGCTAGTGCTGCTGACAGCGGATCTGAGGCGCGTTTCCGAAGACCCGAGGTACAGTGACGCACCGGTGGATTCTCACCATCCAAGCCCTGCCAGGACGCTGGTTGCCGCTATTGCCACAGCGCTCGTCCAGAGGAAAATTGCGATGACCTGCCAGAAAATAACGCGCTTCTTTGGGATGCCCATACCGACGAAAAATGCTGCGGTAAGCATCGTTGGCAGTGCCAACGGGGCAAGTAGGCTTGCGCCGGGGACCCCGAACTTCACCAGCCAGCGACGTAGCTTCACCTGGCCCTTCGCTCCCCGAGCTGGCTTACTATCGCCATCACCGGCGGGATAGTCGATCACGTCAACGGAAGAGGTGTTGGGCGCCGTGGACGATGATTTGTTTTCATCGGGGGCTCCATGGGGAGTCGGAGTAAAAGTCCCCGTTTCTTGGGCTGATACCGTGCGCGATGCACGATGCACAACAACGCGTTCGCGGACATTAGAACCCAATAGAACGATAGCGATGACGCACAAAATGTTGCCTGTTGCACCAGCTATAGCGGCAATGATCGGGTTAATACCCGCAATGATGCCGAAAGCTGCTGCTCCTTCTCCCTCAATATAAGGGACCGCGCCAGCCAGGGCCACGATTAACGGTTGAAGGATACTCGGTACTTGATCGATGAAGATTTGCAGCCACTCATATGGATTATTCATGTCTTTTCCCTGTTCGGTCTCGGCGCCCGTAGACGACGCCTTTGCCCAACAGTCAAGACTGTGTTCTTACGACAGAGTCAAGCACTACCTCTCCGCTAACCGATTCCTGACTTCTTGCTTTGACCCTGTTCTCGGAACATAGTCTTGAATGGGTTCCTGATCACAGTCGGCCCGCGGCGGTGAAGCAACGGGAAAGGAAACGGACATGCCTTGGAGTACACGCGAGGTAGCCGAACTCGCCGGAACGACTGTGAACACTATCCGTCACTATCACCGGTCAGGGCTTCTCGAGGAACCAGCGCGGATGACCAATGGCTACAAGCAATACGGGGCCCGACATCTTGTTCGTTTGCTGCAGATCCGCCGGCTCCGCGACCTTGGCGTACCACTCGCGCAAATCGAGTCCATAGGTTTTGGCGGGGAACCAACCCACCCAGGGCTGCTGGGAATCGAAGCGGAACTATCCGCGAGCATCACGCGCTTGCAACGTGCACGTGCCGAAATTCGAGCGATCCTGCAGGGCTCCACAACCACAGACCTGCCCGCAGGTTTCGAAGAGATCTCCGGACTCTTGTCGGCTCCGGAACGTTCACTCATGCTCATCTACTCTCAGCTCTACGACGAGGCGGCAATGGCTGACCTCAAACAGATGGTGGAGTCCGAGCCTCGAGAAGACGACGCGAACGAGGAGTTCAATACGTTGCAGTCCGACGCAGATGAGGCCACCAAACAACGACTTGCGGCGACGTTCGCACCTCTTATCGCACAACACCTCGCGGACTACCCCTGGCTGGTGGACCAAAAAGCGCACCTCTCCAAAAGCCCACAAGTCACCCAGGAAACCTTTGTCGAAACCATGACCGAGCTTTACAACGAGGCGCAACTAGAGGTGCTTGCCCACGCGAGCGTCATCGCCACACAGAACCAGGACAAAACAGCCGCAACAGCGAAAGAGCCGATGTACCAAGCAACCGCAGTGACGACGATTCCCGTGACGCATGACCTCGGACTCAGCTCGGGCCCCGGCACTGTGGCCGACGAGTTAGCACCTTTTGTGGACCGCCATTTGCTCGAACGCTCCGACATTTAGGGACTGCCCCGGGTTTGCTTGACTCCTGACTTGTGAGGATTTACTCCTTGCAGCAAGGATGTTCACATGCCCAAGCCTTTCCCCGCTGAGTTCCGTCGTGACGTGGTCGCCGTGGCACGGAAGCACGAAGCCCCGATCTCGCTGTACATCCGACTCTTAGCGCGGGTAGTAGAGACGCTTGCCTCCCGACGCCACCAATAGCAAGCGTCCACGCTCAGCCCGAGTTCGGCCGCAACGGCACGGATCGTGCCGCCTCGATCCAGGCGCCGAAAGAACTCCTCCCGCTCCTTGGCTTTGTACTGCACATTCTCTCTCTCTACCCCTCGGTCGCCCGGCCATCGCACACCCTCACGCTCAGATTTTTGCGACGATGACTGGAATCCAAGCGGTCCGGTGTTCGGTGATGTCCGGCAGCATGGCAAATGCTGCACCAAAGACTGCCAGGAATACGAGGGCCGTAACGGGCAGTCCGCCACGGACCTTTGCGAAGATTGCCGGCAGTTCACGGGCGACGGCGATTTCATGCATCTGCCGTGCGGTAGAAAATAGGGTTGCATTGATTGCGGAGCTCGCCGCCAGCAATGCCCCGAGACTGGCGATCCAGTATCCGGCCGTGCCAAGGGCGGCTTGGCCGGCCGCGGCAAATGCCACCTTCTTCTGCGAAATGATGATTGCGTCGCTGACCAGCATCTGGGCGCCAACCGTCACCGTCACGTACACCAGCGTGACGATGGCGGTCGAGAGTCAGAGCGCCCGCGGCAGTGTCCACCGTGGGCGGTCCAAATCCTCGTAGTCGTAGGAGAGTAGCTCGAAGCCCTCATGGGCGACAAAGATCGAAGCCGCGGCCACGATCACGCCACCTAGCCCCTAGTTGTCCAGCGGCGCCAGCCGCTCCGGTGCGAAGTGCAGGAACCCCACCGTCGAGATCAACGCCAGCACCGCGACTTTGATCAACACGACAATGTCTTCGGACAGCGCCGAGGCGCCCACACCACGGAGGTTGATTCCCAGGAATACCAGCAAGATCAGTGCCGCGAAGCCGTCGGCGAAAATCCCCGGCAGGCCCAGGACGTTTGCCGCATAGTGGCCAAAGGTGAATCCGTAGACTGCCAGGGCGACCAAGTACCCGAACATCAGCAGCCAGGAGATGTATGAGCCAACGCGCGGATAGCCGGCATCCTGCAGGTATACGAACAGGCCGCCGGACCGTCCGGCCCGGGCCGAAAGGGCCGCGAACGAATGCGCCGTGACAATGGCGATGCCACCGCCGATAAGAAAACTACCCACGGCCAGGTGGCCGGCAAGCGCCACGGTGACGCCGAGAACGCTGAAGATACCTCCGCCGATCATGCCTCCGACTGCCATCGCCACGGCATCGCGCAGTCTTAACTTTCCAAGGCCCTTGTTACGCCGCGCGGCGGTTCCGGGACGAAACGCAGCCTTGGGCGGCGAGGATCTGCTGGACATCTGAGCCCACATTCCTTTATGCAGCCACGGTTGGTGCGATCTTGCTAGCCGGCCTCTGGACATTGTGCCCCGCGTAATTCGAATCCGGCAGGGGGTTAGTGCCCTTGTGAGCCCATCCCGGTCCGGCAGGCGCGGCCAAATGCCCGTCACGGGCAGGGTCAAGTAAAGTGGGGACGTGACTTACGAGATTGAGATTGGCCGTGGCAAGCGTGGGCGTCGTGCCTACTCCCTGGATGACATTGCGATCGTCCCCAACCGACGCACCCGCGATCCCAAGGACGTATCCGTCTCCTGGCAGATCGACGCTTACAAGTTCGACATGCCCGTTATTGCCGCGCCGATGGATTCCGCGATGTCCCCGGAAACCGTCATCGCGCTGGGCCGCCTCGGCGGGCTCGGCGTCCTCGACCTCGAAGGCCTGTGGACCCGGTACGAGGACCCGCAAGCCGTCCTGGACCAGATCGGTGCCCTCCAGGACGAGACGAACAGCCCCGCCGTGACCCGGCGTATGCAGGAGCTTTACCAGGCCCCGATCCAGCCCGAGCTGATCACCTCGCGGCTAGCGGAGATCCGCGCCGCGGGCGTTACGGTTGCCGGCTCCCTCACCCCGCAGCGGACCCAGGAGCACTACAAAACCGTCGTGGCGGCCGGCGTCGACATCTTTGTGATCCGCGGCACCACGGTCTCGGCCGAGCACGTTTCGAAGGACCACGAGCCGCTGAACCTCAAGCAGTTCATCTACGAACTCGACGTTCCCGTAATCGTCGGGGGCGCGGCTGGCTACACCCCGGCCCTGCACCTGATGCGCACCGGCGCCGCGGGGGTGCTGGTCGGTTTCGGCGGCGGAGCCACGAGCACCACCCGCCGGGCCCTCGGCATCCACTCGCCGATGGCCTCCGCCATCTCCGACGTCGCCGCCGCCCGCCGGGACTACATGGATGAGTCCGGCGGACGCTACGTCCACGTGATCGCCGACGGCGGGATGGGTTCCTCCGGCGACATCGTAAAAGCTATCGCCATGGGCGCGGACGCCGTGATGCTCGGCAGCGCCCTCGCCCGCGCCGAGGAAGCCCCGGGCAAGGGCTGGCACTGGGGCCAGGAAGCGCACCACCTTGAACTTCCCCGGGGTGACAGGGTCAACGTTGGCACCGTCGGACCCCTCGAAGAGGTCCTTTTCGGCCCCGGCCACCACACCAACGGAACATCCAACCTGATCGGTGCACTGCGCCGTTCGATGGCGACCACCGGCTATTCGGACCTGAAGGAATTCCAGCGCGTCGACGTCGTGGTGTCGCCTTACGCCGGCAACTGATAGCCCCCTGCCCATCCGGTGAAGTTGGAAGTAGTGTGGTGCACTACGAGATTTGATCCGGATGGAGGCGTGACATGAACAGTTTTCCCGGCGGTTCTTCAAAGACCGGCGGTGCCCTGGGGCCCGCGGAACGCGAAGCGTCGCTCGCTGTACTCAAGGGCACCACGGATCCCGGCAAGGAACTGGACATCCTGATCGTCGGCGGCGGCATCGTCGGCACCGGTGCCGCCCTGGACGCCGTCACACGGGGCCTCAGCGTTGGCATCGTCGAGGCAAACGACTGGGCAGCGGGTACCTCTTCGCGGTCCTCCAAATTGATCCACGGCGGCCTTCGCTACCTGGAGATGCTCGACTTCGCCCTGGTTAAAGAGGCCCTGCACGAGCGCGGGCTCATCCTCTCGGTGCTCGCCCCGCACCTGGCCCGGCCGGTACCTTTCCTGTACCCGTTGACAAAACCCTTCATCGAACGTCCATATGTGGGGGCCGGCATTGCGCTCTACGATGCCATGTCCATCTCGACCGGCCAGCAGCGGGGCGTCCCGTTCCACAAGCACCTGAGCCGCCGGGGAACGTTGCGGGCGGCGCCGAGCCTCAAGGATGACGCCTTCGTCGGATCCATCAGGTACTACGACGGACAGGTCGACGATGCCAAGTACTGCGCCAACCTGGTCCGAACCGCCGCCTACTACGGGGCCCACGCCGTGAACCAGATGTCCGTCGTCGCGTTTGTCCGGGAAGGCGAACGGGTGGTCGGGGCGAAGGTGGTCAACCATGAGGACGGCTCCACGTTTAATATCAAGGCCAAGCAAGTCATCAACGCCACGGGCGTCTGGACGGACGAGACCCAGGCGATGGTGACCGACCGCGGCCAGCTTAAAGTGCGCGCCTCCAAGGGCATCCATCTCGTGGTGCCGCGGGACCGCTTCCAGTCCACCGTGGGACTGATCCTGCGCACCGAAAAATCGGTCCTGTTTGTCATCCCCTGGGGCCGGCACTGGATCATCGGGACCACGGATACCGACTGGCACCTGGACAAGGCCCACCCTGCTGCCTCCAGCAAAGACATCGACTACATCCTCGAACATGTGAACAAGGTGCTGAAGCGGCCGTTGACCCGTGAAGACGTTGAGGGCGTCTATGCCGGACTCAGGCCGCTCCTGGCCGGCGAAAACGATTCCACGGCCAAGCTTTCGCGCGAGCATGTGGTGGCCCATCCGGTACCGGGGCTCGTTGTGGTGGCCGGCGGTAAATGGACCACCTACCGGGTAATGGCCAAGGACGCCGTCGACGAGGCAACCCGCAGCATGGACGAACGCGTTGCGCCCAGTTGCACGGAATCCATTCCGTTGCTGGGTGCCAGCGGATTCAAGGCGGCCTGGAACAAACGCAACCGGATGGCCGAGGAAACCGGTGTCCACGTGGCGCGGATCGAGCACCTGCTCAACCGCTACGGGTCCATGGTCCCGGAAGTGCTCGCTCTTATCACCGAGAACCCCGACCTTGGCGAGCCGTTGCCGGGCGCCGACGACTACCTCGCCGCCGAAGCCGTCTACGCCGCCACCCACGAAGGGGCCCGGCATGTGCAGGACGTCCTGACCCGCCGCACCCGGATTTCGATCGAAGCCTGGGACCGCGGTGTGTCAGCAGCGCCGGTAGTCGCTAAACTGATGGGAGATGTCCTCGGCTGGAGCGATGCGCAGCGCGAGGGCGAAATCAAGCACTACCTGGCCCGGGTCGACGCCGAACGGCTTAGCCAGGAGCAGCCGGACGACGAATCCGCCGACGCAGCACGCCTGGGCATCGAGGACATCGTCCCGTTGCGTTGACCGGCAGCATCCGCCTGTGGTCCCAACCGGGGCTGCAGGCGGAACCGCGCCACTTCGAAGGGATACCACTTGGCGGAACCATTGGACCGGTACGACGCCGAGCTCACCACCCCGGAAATGGTGATCCTCGAGATGGACGCCGTGGACAAGCTCGACGCAACAACCCAGCTGGCGGAACGGATGCATGCCGCCGGACGCATTTCCGATCTCCCGGGATTCCTCCGTCACGTCAACGCCCGTGAACACCAACTGGCCACCGGACTGCCAGGCGGCGTCGGCCTGCCCCATGCCCGCAGCGAGTTCGTCTCCCGGACCACCATTGCCGTCGGCATCACCAAGTACGGCAAGGCACTCGATTTCGGCGCCGCCGACGGGCCGGCAACAGTGGTCTTGCTGATCGCGACACCGGCCAGTTCCTTCTCGGAGCATCTGGAAGTGCTGGCCACCCTTGCCAGGTCACTGTCGAAGGAATCGTTCCGCGAATCGCTGCGGCGCGCCTACGACCCCGAAGTCATCGCAGAACTCATCAATTCCAGCCTGGTCTTTTTCGACCACTGAAGATCGGGACGGGGACTTTCGCGCCGACTCCCTCGCCACGCACGGACCGTGCTGCCCCGCTCCTGCGCCGGGTCGCCCTGCTGCCCGTTTCGCTGTTCTACACGCCGACGAAGTACGGTTAAGGGGTGCTGAAAACTGCCCTCAAACCCCGCTGGATCGCCGGACTGGTGTTCGCGATCGTCGTATCAGGGGTGTTTGTGCTGCTCAGCCAGTGGCAGTTCGGCCGCTCCACCAGGGCTGAGGTGACGGTCTCCGCCACGACCGAGGAACCCCAAGCCCTCACCACGGTGCTGCGGCCCGGCGATTTCTTCCCCGGTTCGGTCGCGGACCAGATTGTCACCGCCACCGGCAGGTACGATCCGCAGAAGCAGGTGCTCGTCCCGGGACGGCTGTACGACGGCGCCAAGGGCTACTGGATCGTTTCGGCCCTGGCCGTCCAGGATGCCCCCGTCCTGACCGGTTCCGCCGCCACACCCCAGACCTGGATCCCGGTCGCCCGCGGCTGGGTCGCCGACCCGGCGGACGCGTCCGCCCCGCCGTCGGGCAGTGTTGCCCTGACCGGACGGCTGCTGCCATCCGAGGCTCCGGTCCCCGGGACCGACGCCGGTCCCGGCCGGGCCAGCGCCGTCTCCGTAGCGGAACTCATCAACACCTGGGAAGTGAGCAGCTACCCCGGCTTTGTCACCGCGGGTTCGGAGCGTTCCGGCGGCAACGACGTCGGCGCGGCAGCCTCCGGAGGGAAAATGAAGCCGCTGAACATCGGGCCGCAACCGCCTGCCGAGAAGGTCAACTGGTTGAACCTCTTCTACGCCGCGGAGTGGGTGGTGTTCGCTGGCTTCGCGCTGTTCATTTGGTGGCGCCTGGTCAAGGACGACTACCGCCGGGGGCTTGAAGACGCCCTCGATGCGGAGTATGACGCCGCGGCGCTGCACCATCCCGAACCGGACCCCACCGAACCGGACCCCACCGAACCGAAAGTGCAATCATGATTGAGCCCCAGCCGGCCGTCCAGCCGCAGCAGTCCAACGTGCCGGGAACCGGGCGCGGCAAGAAGCGCCGATTTGGCGGCACCGAGGCCCAGATCCGCTCGGCGCTGAAGTTTTACAAGGTCCTCGCGTATATGACCGGCAGCATGCTGCTCCTGCTGTGCGCGGAACTTATTGCCCGGTATGTGTTCGGCCAATATCTCTTCGGCGGCGGGACCAACGCCGTCACCGGCCAGCAGTTCGGTTTCGGATTCGCCGACGCGGAGCCGCCGGGGGTGATCGGCGGCGTAAATCTGTCCGTCGCGGTGCTGATCGTGCACGGCTGGATGTACGTTGTGTACCTTATGTCCAACTTCCGACTGTGGTCGCTGATGCGCTGGCCGTTCGGGAAAATGATCATCCTGGCACTCGGCGGGGTGGTGCCCTTCCTGTCCTTCTTCGTGGAGAAGAAGTTCCACGCCGAGGTGGAGGTTGAACTTGCGGCGAACCCGCAGGCCCCCCAGCGCTATTGAGCGGCGCGGTGTGAGTTCGCTTACCCGGCGGCCCATCCGCGGTCCTGGCGGCTTCTCAATGTGCGGGCGGGCGGCGCCGCAAAGTACCCTAGAAGGGTGACTATTCCCACTGCATCCCAGACGTCCCACAAGCCCGTCCTGGTTGTTGACTACGGTGCCCAGTACGCGCAGCTGATCGCCCGCCGCGTCCGGGAAGCGAATGTGTATTCGGAAGTGGTTCCGCATACCTACAGCACCGAGCAGCTCCTGGCCAAAAACCCCGCCGCAATTATCCTCTCCGGCGGACCCTCAAGCGTTTACGCCGAAGGTGCCCCCACCGTTGGTTCGGACCTCTTCGAAGCCGGAGTACCGGTTTTCGGGATCTGCTACGGCTTTCAGGCCATGGCCAACGCCCTCGGCGGCGAAGTCGCCCAGACCGGACTCCGCGAGTATGGCGCCACCGAGACCACCACCATCGGCGAAGGCCGCTCCATCCTCGAAGGCATGCCGCAGCACCAGAGCACCTGGATGAGCCACGGCGACTCCGTGCACGAGGCGCCGGCGGGCTTTGAGGTCCTCGCGACGACGGCCGGCGCCGACGTCGCGGCTTTCGCGAACGAGGAAAAGCGCCTCTACGGCGTGCAGTGGCACCCCGAGGTCAAGCACTCGGCCTACGGCCAACAGGTCCTGGAGAACTTCCTCTTCAAGGGTGCCGGACTGGAACCGAACTGGACGGCCGGCAACATCCTTGAGGAGCAGGTTGAGCGGGTTCGTGCACAGATCGGCGATGCCCGGGTCATCTGCGGTTTGTCCGGTGGCGTTGATTCCGCGGTGGCGGCTGCCCTGGTCCAGCGCGCCGTCGGCGACCAGCTGACATGTGTGTTTGTCGACCATGGACTGCTGCGCGAAGGCGAAGCGGAGCAGGTTGAACGTGACTTCGTGGCGGCAACTGGCGTCAAACTCTATGTGGCCAACGAGCAGGAGCGCTTCCAGTCGGCCCTGGCCGGAGTGAGCGACCCGGAGACCAAGCGCAAGATCATCGGCCGCGAATTCATCCGTGCCTTCGAGGAGGCCGAGCTTGCGATCATCGCAGAGGCGGCAGCGCACGGCGAGAAGATCAAGTTTCTCGTCCAGGGCACCTTGTACCCGGACGTCGTCGAGTCCGGCGGCGGTGAAGGTGCCGCGAACATCAAGAGCCACCACAACGTGGGCGGGCTGCCGGAAGACCTGCAGTTCGAACTCGTCGAGCCGCTGCGCGCCTTGTTCAAGGACGAGGTCCGCGCCGTCGGCGCGCAGCTTGGCCTGCCGCAGGAAATTGTAGGGCGCCAGCCGTTCCCGGGACCGGGCCTTGGCATCCGGATCGTCGGCGAAGTGACGAAGGAGCGGCTGGACCTGCTGCGCAAGGCAGACGCCATCGCGCGCGCCGAACTGACCGCCGCCGGCCTTGACAACGAGGTCTGGCAGATGCCGGTAGTGCTGCTGGCGGACGTCCGCAGCGTCGGTGTTATGGGAGACGGCCGCACCTACGGTCACCCGATTGTCCTGCGTCCCGTTTCCTCCGAGGACGCCATGACGGCGGACTGGTCGCGACTGCCTTACGATCTGCTGGCCAGGATCTCCAACCGCATCACCAACGAGGTGGAAGGCGTGAACCGCGTTGTGCTCGATGTGACCAGCAAGCCGCCGGGAACCATCGAATGGGAATAGTCCCGTAGTGGGCGGATGAAATGGCCGGGCTCGTCGGGAGGCCGGCCATTTTCCGTTCGGTCGCCGCATCCCTGGACCGCCCGGCAGCGGGCGGCGGCGGCCCGCGGCACGAGCGGCGATGCTGGGAATTCGGTTTGAATTTGTGTCCCGCCAGTGTTGCGTCGCCTCGCCGGGGCCGGATTCGGGCTACCCTCGAAATTATGCCGGTATGGTCCAGGACGTCCCGCGCGGGCACGAAAAACGTGAGCAGAGTAAACGCAAGCACAGAAAAGAAGGCAGCAGTGTCAGTTGGTCAAGGCCACCCCGAGGGCTCCGAGGAGCTCAGGAAATGGCTGTCGGGGCTCAAGCCGGTCACCGGAGCAGACACCATGCTGCGCTTCACCAAGACGCCTGAGGGCTCCATAGACCTGACCAATGCCCATCCCTCCGGCATGGCACAGTTGATGGCCGGCCGACGCACCCGGCTGTCCACCTTGATCCGTGATCACCAGCAGTACGTTGTCGCCGCGAGGGCGTCCCGCAACCTGCGCTCCAAAATCTTCGAACTGGCCAATGACCGCGGCATCGATGCGGGATACTTTTCGGCGGGTACCGTCGTGTGGACCTCCGCAGTCGGCGGCAAACCGCAGCGCGTCTCAGCCCCGGTTATGCTCAGTTCCATCTCCCTCACGGTCCGTCCGGGCGAGGACGATTACGAACTGCAATTGACCGAACAGGCCAAGATCAACCCCGCCCTGATCCGGCATCTGAAGACCATCCACGGCATTGCTTTCGACGTCAACGCGGTAACCCGGATGGCGTACAGCACCGCCCGCTTCGATCCCCAGCCGGTCCTTGACCGCCTGAGCACCCTCATCCAGCCCATCTACGGCGCCGAGGTCGAGCACAACCTTCTGGTGTCCACCTTCGCGGACTTGTCCGGAAACCTTGAGGATCCATGGATCAACGAGAGCCATCCCCTAGTGGCGGCGTTGGGACGGGCCGCCGCCGGCCAGCCGTTGCAGGTATCCGAGCTTAAGCCCGGACGGTTCCCAAGCACCGATGAGCGGGATCCCGCGGATGAACTGTTGCTGCTCGACGCCGACACCGACCAGCAGTACGTCGTCGACGCCGTCCGCGCCGGGGACTCGCTGGTGGTCAGCAGTCCGCCCGGCACCGGCCAGACCCAGACAGCAATCAATACCATCGGGACCCTCCTCGATCAGGGTAAGACGGTTCTGGTGGTGGGGGACCGGCGAGCCAGCCTGGGTGAGATCTCCACCCAGTTGGAGACCCTGGGACTGGATTCAGCCCTGTTCCAGCTTGCCGGGAACGCCACTGCCCTGCAGCTGAAGGGCCAGCTCGTCAGGGCCATCGTGCGCAATGAGAAATCCCTCGAGCCCCAGCTCAGCAACCTTCACAGCACTTTGATTGAACACCGCCATGCCCTTCGGGACCATGTTGCCTCGTTGCACAACGTCCGCCAGCGCTGGGGATGCTCTCCGTACGAGGCGATGCAGTCATTGGCCGAGCTGACCTCCATCCAGCCGGCGCCGGCCACCACCGTCCGGCTCAAGCGCAGTGTGCTGGACAATATCCGGGACCGCGAGGAACTCGCTGGCCGGCTCCACCGTGCGGCCGAGCTGGGAAGCTTCAGCAGGGCCTCGACCACAAGTCCGTGGCATGGTGCCCGGCTGCTGACCCGGAAGGAAACCGAGGAAGCCCAGCAGGTGGCCAGCTCCGTGGCCAGGAAGCTGCCGGAACTGCGCGAGCTGATGAACGGTGTCGCAGAACACGCCGAAATCCGCCTGGGCCGTTCGTTTTCGGAGTGGGGGGACCAGGTTGAGCTGTTAGTTGCTGTTCGCGAAAGCCTGGATAAATTCACGCCGGACATCTTCGACCGTCCGGTCCACGACCTCATCTCCGCCACCGCAGCTTCCTCCTGGCGGCGCGAACGGAACATTGAGATGCCGTCCATGCAGCGCTCCCGTTTGCGCCGGGTGGCCAAGGAATATGTCCGGCCGGGTGTCCACATTGCCGACCTGCACAGCTCCCTCGTCCTCGTCCAGGAGCAGCGGGCCGCATGGGCCGACTACGCCACGACGCAGCGGCACCCTGCAGTGCCTTCCGGCCTGGGCGAGATCATCGCCCTGTACCGCGAGCTCGAAGCGGAGCTGGTCGAGCTCGGCCACGCCGTCAGGCACACCGCGGCGGGCGGTGAACTGCATGGCAGCCCCTACGAAGATCTTATGGAGCGGCTGGACGCGCTGGTTGCCGACACCGGGACGCTCGAAACTTTGCCGGAGCGGACCCTCCTGGTCGAAGACATGCGCGAGCATGGCCTGGGCGAACTGCTCGCTGACCTCGCCGAGCGTGAGGTGCCCGCAGGGTCTGTGGCCGCCGAGCTTGAGCTCGCCTGGTGGCAGTCCGCACTCGAAGCCATGATCAGCGGGGATGATTACCTGGCTATGTCCGACGGCGACGCCCTTCGCCAGCTCGAAGCGGAGTACCGCCTCGCGGACAACGCGCACATCGCCAGCGGCGCCGCCAGGCTGCGCTGGCAGCTGGCAGACCGCTGGCGGGCGGCCATCGCAGAACACCCGCGGCAAGCGGAACTGCTGCGCAGCCTGCTCAAGGATGGCCGGGTCACCCTCTCGGCACTGACGGGCCAGGCCCCGGACTTGCTGCCGATGCTGGTTCCGGTGTGGTCCGTCAGCCCTTACCTCCTGTCGGCGGTTTTGCCGGTGGAGCAAAAGTTTGATGCCGTTGTGATCCTTGACGCCGAGGCAACGTCGCTGCAGGCCGTCCTGCCGGCCGTAGCCCGCGCCGCGCAGGTTATTGCTTTTGGTGACGACCGGATTGCCACGCCGCGGACATTCACCGTCGGTGTCGAGCGGCTTGCGGCCGGCGAGAGCTCCCATCAAGGCGTCGAAAGCGCCTTCAAGGCACTCGCCGGTGTACTGCCCGTCTGGAACCTGCGGACGGTCTACCGCGCCGTGGATGAGGACCTTGTCCGGCAACTGAGCAAGGGCTTCTACGACGGCGGACTCCGCAGGTTGCCGGAGGGCCAGTCAGCCACCGGGCTGGACCGTGCCCTCACTGTGGAATACCTGCCGGACGGGACGGGCCTGCCCAGCGCGGACCAGGACGGCGTCGAATCTGTGGTGGCCGAGGTAAACCGGGCCGTGGAGCTTGTCTTCGAGCACGCCCGCCTCCGGCCGCGGACGTCGCTGGCCGTCGTCACCGGCAGCCTCCGGCATGCGGCGCGGATCGGCGAGTCGATCCGGCTTCAGCTGCCCAACTACCCGATGCTTGCCAGCTTTTTCACCGCCGGCGAAGAGTCCTTCCGGGTCGTGGATCTGGAACGTGCCCAGGGACTGGTCCGCGATCACGTGATCTTCTCGCCGGGTTACGGACGCACCCCGCACGGGCGTGCGCTGCATAGCCTGGGCCCGCTCTCCGTCGATGGTGGACGAGCAAGGTTTGCCCTCGCCATGACGCGGGCACGCCGGTCCCTGCACGTGCTCAGCTGCTTCCGTCCGGAGGACCTCGACGTGACCCGGCTGAGCCACGGCGCGGTGGACTTCTATGAACTGCTGGACCGGGAAATCGCGGGTAACTCCGATCTCGGAAGTCCCGCGTCGCGGGCTGCAGCCAGCGAACAGGCTCTCGGGGCCGACCCCCTCGTGGCCGACCTCGGGGACCGGCTGCGGGCCCGGGGCGCACGGGTCTGGCACCAGTACGACGGCGCGCTGAATATGGTGGCCGCGGCCGACCCGTTGAGTACCCTCGGACAGGACGATGCGGAGATTCCGCGGCCCGTGGCCATTGAGTCAGACGGCACCGAACAGTACCGAAAGCTCACCGTCCGGGAACGCAGCAGGCTCCGCCCGCAGCTGCTGGAACGACTCGGCTGGCGCTACATGCCGCTCTGGACCATCGAGGTGTTCACGGATCCTTCGGCCTGCGCCGACCGCATCGGCGGATATCTGGGCCTGGAAAAGCCGGCCGTGACGCACCGTAAACCCACATCGCCGGGGTTCTTCGACGACGACGTCGAAAACCTTGCCGTCAACGAAGCGCAAGCCTCGCGGGGACGGACGTCCGGCATACAGGACAGTGCGCCAGACTACAGAACAGACCAAGGCAGCAAGGAGGCCAGCGGCATGACTGCGGATGGCGATACCGGTAACGGTGGCGAGGCCCAGGACGACACCAGCGCCCAGGACAGCGGACCGGACAATGCGTCCGCGCAGTCGGCGTCGGCGGCATCCCCGTCCGGTGTGCTGCCGAACAAGGCGGCGGAGGATGACCCGCAGCGCTGGGGCGACGAGCCCGGCGGCTACGACCATGACTCGTGGCTGCAAGAGCAGAAGCCCCCGCACTGGGCCTAAGTCCTTTTCGGGCCTGCTCCGCCGGGGCTTTCGGACGGTGAAGCGACTAGCCGGGGACGGCCGTGACGAGGACGAAGAAGAGTTTTCCCTGCGTCGAGGCCCCTGCGAGCCGACGCGCCTGATCGGCGTCGGCGGCCACAACGAGGAGGCCCTCGTTTTCACCTGTCCCCAGCCATGGGCCGGCACGGCTGCCGTGCCCGGAAGTCCACAGCACGGGAACGGCAGCTGCCAGCAGCTGGGATGCGGCGGGCTGGTCGAAGCTGTTGCCGGTGGTGATGACTACGTCGACGAGTTGCCCGGGGGAGAGCAACTGGATCGAGGCCGGATCCGCCATCCGCAGGGGAACTGCGGCCGATCCCGGCGGCTCTCCAGCCAGCAGGCCAGGTCCCACTAGCTGCGAATCTGCGAGTAACTGGCCCTTGCGGAGGGCGACGGCAAGCTGCTGGCCTTGGAGGGAACCAGCGCTCACGAAGCTGCCCGCGGGAACCAGGCCCCTGGGCACGTGGAGGACCGTCAGGTCCTCCACTCCAAGGGACTGGCCGGCGGGGAGATCCCGGGCAGCAGCGAAGGCGGGGACAGTGTCGGCCGGCTCAGGTGTCAGTTGTTGAACCGTGAGGCCGGCGGCGATGCAGAGCAGCAGCGCCACGGCGAGCCGGCGGTTGCGGTTGAGCCATCGGACCAGCCGCCGGCGGGACGGCCTGCCGGCGGGTCTTCGGCCCCGCGGCGGGACTGCTGACTTTGAGGGTGCTGCCGGCGTGGACAGATCAAGGCGGCGTCCCGGGGATCGCCAGCGCCGGATAATAGAGGAGTGTCGCCACGGGTCGATACGGAAGATCTCAAAGAAATCTTCCGGTAGCTTCCATGTGGTCGGGACGGCGGTTCCAATGGGGGCCATAACCCGAAGCTACCCACCGGCGCGCACGCCTGGCAGTTACAGTTCGGTCTATGTGGACAAAGCGGTGTGACGGCCAGCGAGGAGTGGCAGCAGCACGGCCTTCGTAACGGCGCTAGCTTGCGGACGCGCCTGCCGGCGCAGTGGATGCAGCCGGTGCGGGCGCCGGCGTCGGCGTCTGTGAAACGGTGCTGCCCTTTGCGTCGCGCGAGTCCGTCCGGTAAAAACCGGAACCTTTAAAGACCACACCAACGCTGTTGAACTTCTTGCGCAGGGTCCCCTGGCACTCAGGGCAGGAGGTGAGGGTGCTGTCGGTGAAGGACTGCACGATCTCAAAGGCGTGGCTGCAGTCCTTGCAGGCGTATGCATACGTGGGCACTGGAAATCCTCCTCAGGGGCAAACGAGCAGGTCCCGTACCGCCGGTTCGGGATCCCGGCCGGTAGTTCTATCGGCGGAATCCGTCCCTTAGCAGTCGCAGGGCCTGAGTGCTAATTCTATCACCCCCGCGACCGGTCCCCGGCAGCCCGGTGCTGCAGCTGCACCACGCCGGACGGGGTCAGTGCGGCACCCACCTTCCGGTCGAAGGACTCCGCCGGGATGCTTCCGGCAGGGAGCACCTCGCCGTTGTACACAACGGCGGCTGCCGGCACCGGCGGCAACAGCCCGCCGTCGGACGTCGGCGTCCCGGGATACGGGAGTGCGGCCAGCTTCGCCAGAAATTTGTCGTAGTAGCCGCCGCCCTGCCCGATCCGGTTGCCGGAGTAGTCGACCGCGGTGGCCGGCAGGAAAATGCCGTCCGCGCAACGAATCACGGAAGCATCGTGTCGCTTGCCGGCGGGTTCCTGGATCGGCGCGTACCGGCTCCGCGCGAATCGGGAGGCCGGCGTCCAGTAGACCCAGCTCAGCTCCAGGCCGGGCTCGCAGACCGGAAGGAGCAGCCGATGCCCTTCCTGGTGGAGTGCTGCCAGCAGGGGAAGACTTGGCGGTTCCGACCCCACACCAAGGTAGGCGGCAAAAGTGCCGGAGCGGCCGCCCGCCAGGCGGGCTGCCCAGGCAACGCCGTACGTGGCGATTCCGGCACCGGCGGTCGCCAGGGCCGCCGGCGTCAGTGCAGCTCGCCGGGCCCGGTGGCTGGCCCGGGTCTCTTCCTTCGATGCCACGATGCCTTGTCCCTCCGCTGGTGCGGCCGGCAAACCGCGGTTGGTGCCGGTCGGAAATGATTACCTAATGCTTGGTCCCTCCGTTAGATTAGTCGAGTGACTACACCCAACGCTCCCGTCCGCAAGGCCGTCATCCCCGCAGCCGGCCTCGGAACGAGGTTTCTTCCGGCGACCAAGGCCATGCCCAAGGAAATGCTGCCGGTCGTCGACAAGCCGGCCATCCAGTACGTCGTGGAGGAAGCAGTCAACGTCGGTCTGACCGACATCTTAATGATTACCGGCCGCAACAAGCGCGCGCTGGAGGACCACTTCGACCGCGTCCCTACCCTGGAAGCCACCCTTCAGGCCAAAGGAGACACCGCGAAGCTTGAGTCCATCCAGGCGGCCAGCAACCTTGGTGATATCCACTACGTGCGCCAGGGCGACCCGCTGGGACTGGGGCACGCCGTCCTGCGGGCAAAGCAGCACGTGGGGTATGAACCGTTCGCTGTCCTGCTCGGCGATGACCTGATCGATGCCCGCGATGAACTTCTAAGTACCATGATCGAGGTTCAGGCCAAGACCGGCGGGTCGGTGATCGCACTGATCGAGGTGGAGCCGTCAGCGATCAGCGCCTACGGCTGCGCCGACGTTCAGGCGATCGAGGGCGAAGAGTACGTCCGGATCAAGCACTTGGTAGAGAAGCCTGACGTCGAGGATGCCCCGTCCAACCTCGCGATAATTGGGCGCTACGTCCTCCACCCGGCTGTCTTCGAGGTACTGGAACGCACCGAGCCGGGACGCGGCGGCGAAATCCAGCTCACCGACGCGCTGCAGGAACTTGCCTCCGGTGACGGTGACGGCTACGGCGTGTACGGCGTTGTCTTCCGTGGCCGCCGCTATGACACCGGCGATAAGCTCAGCTACCTCAAAGCCTGCGTCCAGCTCGCCTGCGACAGTGACGACCTGGGCCCAGGCCTGCGGGAATGGCTGCCCGGCTTCGCTGCGAGCCTTGCTCCCAGCCTGACCAAGTAGCTTCGGTGGGGGGCAGCTTCCACTGGCCGGTGACGCTGGAAAGCGGCGAGCTTGTCTTGCGCCCGATTCGGCACCGGGACCGCAAGGAATGGACGACTGTCCGCTCCCGCAACAGTGAGTGGCTGGCCCCTTGGGAGGCGTCGAACCCGGAGCCTGGCGGTGGTCTGCCGGACTACCGCCAGATGGTGCGGTCCCTCAAGGCGCAGGCCGCGCAGGGTGTTGGCCTGCCCTTCCTCATTACGGCGCGGACCGCCGGCTTCCGGGAACCCGTTATTGTGGGACAGCTGACGGTTTCGTCTATCGTTTGGGGTTCGGCGATGATGGCCACTCTTGGATACTGGGTGGACCGGGACCGGGCCGGCCAGGGCATCGCCCCGACAGCCGTGGCACTGGTGACGGACTATTGTTTCCAGAGCCTCGGGCTGCATCGGATGGAGATCAACATCCGCCCCGAAAACGGACCAAGCCTGCGCGTGGTGGAGAAGCTCGGCTTTCGCGACGAGGGCTACCGTCCCCGGTTCCTGCACATCAACGGCGAATGGGCGGACCACCGGAGCTTCGCGCTGACCTCTGAAGAAGTGCCAGGCGGGCTGCTGGCACGCTGGCAGCAGCCCGGACCCAAGTGAGCGGCCGGGCCTTTACCGACAAGCCCGCACGGCATAAATCCAGTCAATTGCCAGTTACCCGGCGACACACCGGGGACAATGCCGCTCCGAGCAGCGCATTGCTCATACGGTTTTGATGTGGACTTCCCTCTTAGCAGCTCTGTGATCCTTGTCATTGCTGTTGCGCTCTGGATTGTTTGGGTTGCTCCGTACATCCTCCGGAACGGACGACACCACCTGCAACCCGTGGGCGAGCTCGTGGCGGACGTCATTGATCTAGAACCAGCAGCCCCGCAAGCCGGGAAAGTCATGAAGATGACGGCCCAGCAGGAGAAACCCATGACCAGCAGCCAGCGCACCGAATCCGTCCGGGGAACTACCCGGCTTGACGGCGGCCGTGGGCCTGCCGCTACGGGCCCGGCTTTCAAGATACATTTCGGTCGGCTGGCCCTCGCGCTGGCCGGTTCGCTCTCGCTGCTGACCGGCGTGGTGTCCGCGCTGTTGGGGGTCTTTGGCCTCGTTTCACTCTGGGCGCCCGTTATTGCACTGCTGGGCACGGCAGCGGCCGTAGTTGTCCTCCGCGGACTCGCGGTCCGTGACCGTCGCCGTAAGGTGAACGCTGCCTTCCGCGCGGCGATGAGCGCTCCGGCGCGCCAGGCAGCGCCGGCCCCGGCGCGCACACCATTGCGGCAATCGGCGGGGGAGCCCCGTGAACGGGCCGAGAACCCGCTCTTTGACGCCCAGGCAGACGATGTTGAACACCCCCCGGCACCGAAGCCGTTGACTGCCCAGGACCTCCGCGAGGCGGCCATCGCGGAAGCTGCGGCTTCGGGCGACACGTCCGTCCGCCGCGCCGCGGGGACCCCGGGTGTTGGAGAATCCAGCTGGAAGCCGGTGGAAGTCCCCAAGCCAACCTACGTGGAGGCGCCGAAGGCCCCCCGTGCCGCTCCTGAGCCGCTCGACCTGCCCGAAGCCCCGAAAGCTGTTGGCAAACCCTCGCTGAAGCAGGGCGTGGTGCAGGCGCCCGCCGGCACCACAGATACGGACTCTGAACAAAAGCCCCTCGGCAAGGCGCAGAGCGCCCTGAGCAACCTCGACGACGTCCTGCAGCGGCGCAGGGCCTGACCACTCGTTTCCGAAGCCCCGGGCTGCTCGCAGTGGCCACCCGGGGCTTTCCTTTTGTCCCGGCGCGTCCGGCCGGAACGGCCGGAACCGGCAGGTCCAAAACGGCCGGAACCGGCAGATCCAAAACGGCCGGGAACCGGGCGCCGCCCGGTAGCCTCAGGGCATGACAAGAATTTGTGTAGCCGGCGGAACCGGCCAGGTGGGCCGGGAAGTGGTGCACCAAGCTGTCGCCGGCGGACACGTGGTGACATTCCTCAGTCGGAACCCGCCTGAACCCGGCCCCAACGTCCGGACCAGCGGCGCGGAATACTTTCCGGCGGACGTCGCCACCGGGGCGGGACTGGCGGCAGCGCTGGCCGGCGCGGATGTTGTGATCGATTGTCTGGAGGGGCGGGCAGGCAATGCCCTGACGCATTTCGCCGACGGCGGCGCACGCCTGCTTGCGGCTGCCCAGGACGCCGGTGTGGCGAGGGCTGTGCTGCTCTCGATCGTCAATTGTGACCGCAGCGCCTTCGCGTACTACGCCTCGAAGGCAGCCAAAGAACAGGTCTACGCGCGGGCCGGGATCGATAGCGTCACGGTCCGGGTGACACAGTTCCATTCCTTCCTCGCGACGATCTTCGCGGCGGGCTCGAAGCTGCGCGTCATCCCGGTCGTCGACGGCGTTAGGTTCCAGCCCATTGCGCCAGCCGACGCCGCGGCTGCCCTGCTCGAGGCGGCGCTTGAACCTTCGGCAGGCAAGCGGCACAGTCTCAGGACAATTGGGGGCCCGGAAATCCAGGACATGCGGGACTTCGCCCGGCAATGGAAGTCTGCGACGGGGTCGCGTGGACTTTTGATCCGTCTCCCGTTGCCTGGGGCACTGGGCGAATACCTGCGCGCAGGCCTGAATGTGGTGCCGGAACAGCGCCGCGCCGGTGAAACTTTTAGTGGCTGGTTGGCAAAGAAGCCAGATAGTTTGTAGCCTAGGGACACCGGCAACGCCGTTCCATCTGGACCGGCGTTGCTTCGGGGCTATAGCTCAGTTGGTAGAGCGCTTCGTTCGCATCGAAGAGGTCAGGAGTTCGAATCTCCTTAGCTCCACAACAAAAGCCCTCCAAGCTGCGGAAACGTTCGGTTGGAGGGCTTTTTCCTTGCCCCGGCTATTGGGCGGCACCGGCTCCGCCAGCCGCACAAGCCCTTGGTTCCGACGGTCACCGAGATGTATCGTTGACTATCGTTGTATATCGTTCGCGATTGACTCAAGGAGAGCATAATGCGCAATTCATACCCGGCAGGCGGATTTCGCGGCAACAACATTGACGGCATGTGGGAGGCCGTTGAGGAGTTGCGTTCACGGTTTGAGAAACGCTCCGGCACCCGCGCGGGCCGTGGCGAAGTGCGCTCAGCGGTGCTGTCGCTGCTCGCTGAACGGCCCATGCACGGCTACCAGATCATCCGTGAAATCGAGGAGCGCAGCGGCGGTAGCTGGAAGCCAAGCGCCGGCTCGGTTTACCCGACGCTGCAGCTGCTGGCCGACGAGGGGTTCATTAAGGCCGAGGAATCCAACGGACGCAAGATCTACTCGCTGACCGAAGCAGGCCGGGAGGATGTGGCCGGTGCCGGCGCGTCAACGCCCTGGGAGTCAACAGCTCCGGCGTCGGGCCCGGCATCAGGCCCCGGTTTCGGAGCGCTGCCCAAGGCCGGCATCGAGCTAGCGCAGGCTGCGACCCAGGTGGGGCGCACCGGCTCGCCGGCGCAGGTGCAGGAGGCCGTGCGGGTGCTCGACGAGGCACGTCGCCGGCTCTACTCGATCCTCGCCCAGGACTGAGGGGAGTGGCGTCGGTTCGCCGAACCCGGGCCGATGCGGGACCAGGCGCCGGGGACATCCGGGCCCGCTACCGTCGCATCCTGCGCTTTGCCGCGTGGCATCTTACGGTGACCTGGTGGTTCGAGCTGTTCCTGCCGCGCCTCGGGCTGGCCAGGATTGCCGAGCGGACCAGAACAAAGAGGATGCGGCGCTTCGCGCAGCGTTTCCACGTGCTCGCGGTGGACCTTGGCGGCCTGATGATCAAGGTTGGTCAGTTCCTGTCCTCCAGGCTGGATGTCCTCCCGCCGGAGATCACCAAGGAGCTGGAGGGACTGCAGGACGAGGTGCCTCCGGTTTCGTTCGCCGCGATCCGAACCCTTGCAGAGGAGGAGTTCGGCGCACCGCTGGAGCTGGTGTTCGCCTCGATCGAGGAGACGCCGATCGCCGCGGCGTCCCTCGGCCAGGCGCACCGGGCGAGGCTTCTTCCGGGCGATGCCGCCGACACCGGGTTGGACAGCGTGGTGCTTAAAGTGCAGCGTCCCGGCATCGACGCGATTGTCGACGTCGATCTGGCGGCATTGCGAAAAGTAGGCGGCTGGCTCAGTCACGTGCGCCTGGTCTCCGATCGTGCCGACATGCCGGCCCTGGTCGAGGAGTTCGCGCAGACCAGCCTGGAAGAAATCGACTACCTGCACGAGGCCGCGAACTCAGCGCGCTTCGCTGCTGACTTCGCCGACGATCCCCGGGTGAGTGTGCCGGAGGTCGTCTGGGAGCGCAGCACCCGACGGGCGCTGACCCTGGAAGATGTCACGGCGATCAAGATCACCGACTCCGAAGCGCTCGTTGCGGCGGGCATCGACCCGGCACAAGTTGCCCCGGTTTTCGCGTCGGTGATGTTTGACCAGATGTTCACGAACGGCTTTTTTCACGCCGACCCGCATCCGGGCAACATTTTTGTTACTCCGGCTACGGACCCCGCAGCAGAGCGCCCGTGGACGTTGACTTTCATCGACTTCGGCATGATGGGTGAGGTGACGGCGAGTACCCGCGGTGGCCTGCGGAAGCTGCTCATCGCGGCCGCTTCACGTGACGGCCAGGGGTTGGTGACTGCAATCCGCGACGTGGGTGTGCTGGTACCCAGCGCCGATACGGTCGAACTTGAGCGGGCGATGATTCACCTCTTTGCCCGGTTCGGCGGGATGGGCTTCGCCGAACTCCGCGAGGTGGACCCGCGGGAGTTCCGTGATTTTGCGGTCGAGTTCGGCGACGTCGTCCGCTCCTTGCCGTTTCAGTTGCCGGAGAATTTCCTGCTAATCATCCGGGCGATGTCCCTGACGTCGGGGGTGTGCAGCACGCTGGACGCCCGCTTCAATTTGTGGGACACGGTGGAACCCTATGCGGGCCAGCTGTTGCGCGACGAGCGCGGCAACATTGTGCAGGATGTGGCCCAGCAGGCGTTCGACACCGCCGGGTTGGCCCTGCGCCTGCCGAAACGCCTGGACGGGCTCCTGACCCGGCTGGAAGACGGTTCACTGGCGGTTGCCAATCCGCGCCTGGAGCAACAGGTAAAACGGCTAAACCGCTCGGCGCAGCGGATCGCTTCGGTGTTGATATTCGGTGCCCTGCTCATGGCCGGTTCCGTGCTCCGCGCGGACGACACGGTGCTCGGCAATGTACTCCTGGCCGCTTCGGTGCTTCCGCTGCTGCACGGATTGTGGGCGGGGCGCAGCGGCCTCTGAGCTGACCGGCACCCGGCTATAGGCCGGGGGTGCGGATCAGCGCTGATTCCGGCGCTGCATAGGGGCTCCCAGCGCGCTGCGGGACGCAAATCGCTCCACGACGAGGGTTTCGAGTCACAATGCCATAACTCTGCTCTCGCCCCGCTGCGGCGGGGCCGAGGCCTGACGAAACCCTGCGCACGAGGCCCCCAAACCTCACCTTTACGCCCTTAGCGAACGCGCCGTTGTTAGTGTGAATGAGTCGAAACAGATGCGCAGGAGCCGGACGGGACGCCAGTCCGGCTGCAGCGAAGGCAACTCGCCAGTGAGCTGCCGGTCCCCGGGAGCACAACCCACGACCTGCCCAGCAGGAACGAGCCGCGAAACGCGGCACACGCCGTTGGTTTGCTTGCCGCATTCGACCAGACCCACCGTTAACGAAGCATTCACACACGACAGTGCCAGGCTAGGGCCGGGAGCTGTCGCGTAGACAGGCCAACAGTGAGCGAAAATATTGCAGTAAGCGTCAAGAACGTCTTTAAGGTTTTTGGCAAGAAGCCCCTCGAAGCCGTGCGGCGGCTGAAAGCCGGACAGACCCGCGACCAGGTGGCCTCCCTTGGAACCGCTGCTGTCGTGGACGCCTCTTTTGAGGTCAGGGCCGGTGAGATCTTTGTGGTGATGGGCCTTTCGGGCTCCGGCAAATCCACGCTGATCCGCATGCTGAACGGGCTGTTGCCCGCGTCCGCTGGCTCCGTTGTTGTCGACGGCACGGACATATCCCAGCTCGCCGGCGCGGCCCTTCGCCAGGTACGGCAACGGAAAATCTCCATGGTTTTCCAGCATTTCGCCCTGATGCCGCACCGCACCATCATCGAGAACGCGGCCTACGGCCTGGAAGTACAGGGCGTTGCCAAGGATGCCCGCCTGGCCAAGGCAAAAAAGATCCTGGCACTGGTCGGCCTCGCCGGCTGGGAGGACAAGTATCCGTCCCAACTCTCCGGCGGCATGCAGCAGCGCGTGGGACTCGCTCGGGCCTTGTGTGCAGAAACCGAGATCTTGCTGATGGACGAAGCTTTCTCCGCGCTTGATCCGCTGATCCGCAGGGAAATGCAAGAGCAGCTCCTGACCCTCCAGGCCGATCTGGGTAAGACCATTGTCTTCATCACCCACGACCTCAACGAGGCTATGTTCCTCGGCGACCGGATCGCCGTTATGCGCGACGGGGAAATCGTTCAGATCGGGACCCCCGACGATATCCTGACCCAACCTGCCAACGACTACGTGGCCCACTTCGTCAAAGATGTCGACCGCACCCGTGTGCTGACTGCAGGCTCGGTGATGGAACCCGCCCGGGCAGTCGTAAATCTCACCGGCGGACCCCGCAATGCCTTGCGCGCCATGCGGGATCTGCAGACCTCCGCCGCGTTCGTCGTCGATAAGAGGCGCAATTTTCACGGCATCGTGCGGGACCGCGATGTAATGCAGCTCGTTGAAGCCCGCAGCCCGGAACTGTCAACGGTGATTCGAAACGCCGCCGACTTCGTTTCTCCGGACACTGCCCTCGCGGACTTGTTCGGCCTGGCCGTGGAGAGCCCGATTCCGCTCGCCGTGGTCGACGACGCCGGTCGGCTGGTCGGGGCGATCCCGCGGGTGACGCTGCTGGCCGCCTTGGGCAACGTGCCGTCCACCACGACGGGCATCCCGGTGGTGGAGAGCACCCCCGCACCGATTCCCGAGCAAATCATTACAGCCGCGCTCCAATCGACCTCGGCCGAAACCGCAGCAACCTTCGGAGGCGAAAAGTAGCCATGGACTCCATCCTTTTCAGAATTCCCCTAGGCGCCTGGGTGGACAGCGCCCTCGAATGGATCATCGCAACTTTCGGCGGATTCTTTACCGTGCTCCGATCAATCTTTCTGGCACTCTTTGACGGTGTCAGCTGGCTGCTGAGCACCCCGCCGTTCTGGACCGTCATCGTTGTCCTGTGCGCGCTGGCATTTTTCGCGCGGGGCTTCAAACTCGCACTGGGGTCCCTGCTCGGATTCCTCCTCATCTACGGGGTAGGGCAATGGGAAAACGCGATGGACTCGCTGGCGCTTGTGCTGGTGGCCAGCGCCTTGGCAATCGTGATCAGCGTGCCGCTGGGCATCCTGACCGCAAGGTCCTCGGGCGCCTCATCAGTGGTGAAGCCGGTCCTGGACTTTATGCAGACGATGCCGGCCTTCGTCTACCTGATCCCGGCGCTGCTGCTGTTCCGGGTCGGCGTCGTGCCCGGCATCGTGGCCACCATCATCTTCGCGATGGCACCAGGCGTACGGTTCACCGAGCTCGGCATCCGCGGAGTTGACCGCGAAGTTGTGGAAGCGGGACACGCCTTTGGCGCCAGCCCCCGGCGGATCCTTACCCAGATCCAGCTTCCGCTGGCGACACCGACGATTATGGCCGGCATCAATCAGGTCATCATGCTCTCCCTGTCGATGGTGGTCATCGCCGGGATGGTCGGCGCAGGCGGACTGGGCGGCGATGTGGTCAAAAGCCTCAGCCGGATTGACGCCGCGCTTGGCTTCGAAGCCGGGATCTCGGTGGTCATTCTGGCCATCTTCCTGGACCGGGTGACAGCCAGCCTGGGCCGCCGGGCCGAAGCCACCACCAACTGAATGCCGGGAGGCAGTTCAGCCCACCTACCGAAAGACTCCCGGAGGCATTCACTCGCACCCGGGACTGGGCCGCGCTTCGGCGCGGGATCGAAAGGAAACACGTGAAATCTTCACCACTTATGCACCTGACAGCCTTTGGCGCTGCAGCACTGCTGACTCTCTCGGGCTGCGGCACCGGAGGCAGCGCAGACACCGACAGCAGTGGTCCCGGCAACGGCGACAAAAAAGATGTCAAAATCGCTGTTTTCAACGGCTGGGATGAAGGCATTGCCGCCTCTGAACTCTGGAAAGCCGCGCTGGAGGAGAAGGGCTACAACGTGTCGCTCGAATATGCGGCGCCGGCACCGGTCTACTCAGGTTTGTCAACGGGCGACTACGACGTCACCCTGGACACTTGGCTGCCTGTTACGCACAAGAGCTATATCGAAAAATACGGTGCTGACATGGTTGACCTTGGCTCGTGGAATGACGAAGCAAAGCTGACCATTGCGGTGAACAAGGACGCCCCCGTGGATTCCCTGGATGAGCTTGCCGCCAACGCAGACAAGTTCGGTGGCCGGCTCGTCGGGATCGAACCGGGCGCCGGACTGACGGAAGCCACTACGGACAAGGTCATCCCGGAATACGGCCTGCAGGACATGGAGTACCTGACGTCCTCCACGCCGGCCATGCTGTCCGAACTCAAGACGGCCACCAGTAAGGGCGAAAACATCGCGGTCACACTGTGGCGCCCGCACTGGGCCTATGACGCCTTCCCGCTGAAGGATCTCGCCGATCCCAAGGGCGCCCTGGGCGCAGCTGAAGGCATTCACAGCTTCGCCAGTAAGTCCTTCGATAAGGATTTCCCGGCCCTGGCCGGATGGCTGAAGGGCTTCAAGATGGACTCGGAGAAGCTGTACTCCCTTGAGAACGCCATGTTCAATGGAGAAAAGACTGATGATTACGGTCCCGCCGTCAAAAAGTGGATGACCGAGAACAAAGACTATGTTGCTTCGCTGACCGATTAATTCCTCGGTAGGCGGGCACTGGCGGAGAGAACGGTGCCGGTCACGGCGCCGCACGGCGGTTTCCGGGCACGGTTGGCCCGGGAACCGCCTCCGTTAACCGGCTGCCCTGCTGGAAGGCTGCCGTGGATTGCCGCGAAAATGCGGTTTTTGCACCGAAATGTGCGGTGCCATTGCACCAGTCCTCCGGTTCTTGTGCCAAGGTAGGATTCGGCACCCGCCAGGGTATGTCCTGGAACGGGCCACAGGCCCCGGATACGGAGTAATTTTGACGAACAATCACCCCCTCGACGCGGGTTCTGCCCGTCCGCGCCGCGGCACGAAGCTTGTGGCTGCAGCGGCCGCGGCGCTGGCCGGGTTGCTCACGGTATCCGGCTGCGCCGGACCCGCGACGCTGGCCGCCGAACGCGTGGTGGATACGACGTCGGTCGCCACCGGTTGGTTGCACACCGCTGGGGGCACCATCCAAGACTCGAACAACTCGCCGTTCGTTATCAAAGCCACCTCCTGGTTCGGGCTGGAGACCCCCGACTGCGTCCCGCACGGACTGTGGGGGACGCTGACGATTGATGAGGCACTGGCCAACATCAAGTCCATGGGCTTCAACACCGTCCGGCTGCCGTTCTCGAACGAGTGCCTGGCTGCGACGGCGGTCAAAGGAAACGTGAACTACTGGGCGAACCGCGCCTACAACCTCGAAGGCAAACGGCCCCTGGACGTGATGGACACGGTCATCGCCCGAGCCAAGGCTAACGGGCTGCAGATCATCCTGGACCGGCATCGACCAAGCAGCGCCGACCAGTCACCCCTGTGGTACACGGCTGCCGTCCCGGAGACGAAGTGGATCTCCGACTGGAAGATGCTCGCCGACCGGTACAAAAACGATCCCACCGTAATCGGGGCCGACCTGCATAATGAGCCGTACGGTGCGGCCACCTGGGGCCGCGGTTCGGCCGCCACCGACTGGCAGGCGGCGGCCACCCGGGGCGGGAACGCCGTCCTGGCGTCAAACCCGAAGCTGCTGATCATCGTTGAAGGCATCGAAAACCAGGGCGACGGGTCAGCGACCTGGTGGGGCGGTGGACTTTCCGACGTCGGCGCCAAGCCGGTAGTCCTTAACACGCCCAACCGCGTGGTGTACTCCCCGCACGACTATCCGGCATCCCTCTACGCGCAGAAGTGGTTCAGCGACGCGAACTACCCGAACAACCTGCCGGCCGTCTGGGACAAGAACTGGGGCTACATCCAGAAACAGGGCATCGCCCCGATTTTGCTCGGTGAATTCGGCTCTGCCCTGGCAACAGAATCGGACAAACAGTGGATGAGCTCGATCGTCTCCTACCTGGCCGCCAACAAGATGAGCTACGCCTACTGGTCCTTCAACCCGAACTCCGGGATCACCGGCGGCCTCGTCAAAACGGACTGGCGCACCCCGGAGACCACTAAGCTCGCTGCCCTCGCGCCGATTCTGACCGGAACGCCGGTTATTAACTTCCCGTCACCGTCCCCGTCCCCGTCACCGTCCCCGTCCCCGTCAGCGACGCCGAAGCCGACTGTGGCGCCGAAGCCGACCGCGACGCCGTCAGCGACGCCGACCCCGACAGCATCCCCGTCCGGTGCCCCTGCCATCACCGCAACATGGAAGGCCACCAGCTCATGGAACGGCGGGTACGTTGCCAGCCTGGAAGCCACAGGCCTCCGGATAGCGCCCAGCTGGTCGGTGTCCTGGAAAGACCCCAATGTCACCAAGGTGGTCAACTCATGGGGCGTAAAATGCACCATCGTCCCCAAGGCGTCGGTTAGCTGCACGGGATCCGATTGGGCCGCTTCCATTCTGCCCGGTCTGAAGCGCACTGCAGGGGTTCAGCTGGACTCCTTAAAAGCCCCGGTCAACCCGGTGCTTACGCTTAAATAGCTGCGAGCGGGAGCGTCGCGGCGCTGCCGGACCCTCCCGCTGCCCCTTGCGGACCCACCCTTGCGGCCCGGAACGGGTGCGGCAGCCGGCCCGGGTCACTGCCCTGGTCCGGTATGCCGATATCCTGTTCGATAAGACGAGGAGAACCATGACCACCCTGAAGGAACGCCTGCATGCCGACGTCGTCGGCCACATGAAGGACCGCAACAAGGTTGCACTCACCACGGTGCGCAACGTCCTGGGTGAAATCGAAACACGCGAAAAGTCCGGTAAGACCCCTATCGTGTTGGACGATGCCCAGGTGACATCCCTGCTGCAGAAGGAAGCCGCCAAACGCCGCGACACGGCCCGTATTTACATCGAAGCGGGGGAGTCGGAGCGGGCCGCCGCCGAAATCGCAGAAGCCGAAATCATCGAGGCATACCTGCCGCAAGCCCTGAGCAAGGCCGAAGTGGAAGCAATTGTCGATGAGGTCGTCGCTTCCCTCACGGCTGACGGCAGTGAACTGACCATCCGCCAGCTGGGTGCCGTGATGAAGCCAGTGACGGCGAAGGTCGCCGGACGTTTCGACGGCAGGGCCGTCAGCGAGATTGTGCGCAGCCGCATCACGCAGTGAATAACAAGCGGATGACCGGGCGTGCGGTGAGCTCGCCCGGAGTGAGCCCCCAGCGGCCCCCTGTATCCTGAGAGGGTGCCCCGCATGGCGGTCCCGCGGGCTTCCGCCGCAAACGTCAGTCTCCGATCCGCCCCTCGGACTCTGGGATTGGAACTCTTATTACTACCGCCGTTCCTGGCCGCCCGCCGGCACCCCTAACGCTGGCCCGCAAGCCCCCTCGGGCACCGGCACCGGATGATCCCGCCGTCGTGACGTGGGCCGAGGCCGGCCAGGGCAAGACCGCCCACTGGCGCTCAGCGAACGGCAGGCCGGCGCCGTCGCGTATCGAGGTGGTCACCGATTCCCTGACAGCCGATGACGCGAACCGGATGGCGTCCCAGGGCATCGCGATGCTCTGGCACGGTGACTTCCACAATGCGCGTCAAATCCTCAACGCCCTGGACCGGCGGCTTGGGGCCGGGAAAAAGAAGGCCGCTGCCGCACCTGCCGATGAGTTCTACCGCCACAGGCAGTCCCGGTCGCACCGCGCACGCGTTCTCGGCTTGTTGCTGATTCCGCTTGATCCGGGCCCGGTGGTGCCGCTACGGCGCGCCCCGGACATCCGCGCGGCCGCCGAGGCGGCATACGGGACCATCAGCGAACCGTCGGTGGTGTCGCTCCATGAGCTGGTCGGGGCTATCGGAGCGCACGAGTGGCGGCGGAACGGTGTCCACGTGGACGCCCTGCAGGGCCGCATCCATCCGCACTACGGCACGTTTTTCCCGACCCGCAGTGAGTACGTGGACCTGGTGGCCGCGGCCGCGCTGCCATCGCACACGCTGGCGTTCGACGTCGGCACCGGCACCGGGGTACTGGCAGCTGTCCTCGCCCGGCGCGGCGTCCAGCGTGTGCTGGCAACCGACAATGAACACCGCGCGGTCGCGTGTGCCCGCGAAAACTTCCGGAGTCTGGGGGTCGAGGACCGTGCCGAGGCGGTCCTGACCGATATGTTCCCGCCCGGGCGCGCACCACTGATCGTGTGCAATCCGCCCTGGATTCCGGCGACGCCGCATTCGTCCCTCGACAACGCCGTCTACGACCCCGGCAGCCGGATGTTGTTCCGTTTCCTGAACGAACTTCCCGACCACCTGGAACCAGGCGGCGAAGGCTGGCTCGTCCTGTCGGACCTGGCGGAACACCTGGGGCTGCGGTCCCGTAAGGAACTGATTGACGCCATCGAGGCGGCCGGCCTGAAAGTACTGGAACGGCTCGACACCAGGCCAACCCACCCCAAGGCATCAGACCGCAACGATCCGCTGTTCGCCGCCCGCGCAGCCGAGGTCACCTCCCTATGGCGGCTCGCAATCCGTTAGTGCTGCGCCGCGCCAGACGCACAATTGCTGTTCCGAACCCATCACCAAGAAAGAACAACCCATGAGCCTGATCCGGCTGCAAGATGTCAGTGTGCGCTTCGAGAACACCCAGATCCTTCGCGAGGCGTTCTTCCGCCTTGAAGCCGGGGACAGGGTGGGCCTGATCGGGAAAAACGGCTCCGGCAAGACCACCGTCCTCAAGCTCATCCTCGACCAGGTCACACCGGACACCGGCACCGTCGCCCTGGAGCTGGATACCAAAGTGGGCTACTTCTCCCAGTTCTCGGAACTCAACGGTGAAGCGACCATCCTGGAAGTACTCGATGCGCTGTTTTCCGACATCAAGACGGTCGAGGCGGAACTGGCCGCCATCGATTCCGCCATCGCCGATGGTCCCGCCGAGAGCGAACTGGACCGGCTGATCAGCAGGCAGGCTGAGCTCTTCGAGGACATGGAACGGCTCGACGGCTGGGACTACCCGCGGCGCATCGATACCGTTCTGACCACCTTGGGCTTCGACGAGGCCCACCGCCGCTGCGCGATCGACGAACTCTCCGGAGGCTGGCGCAACCGTGCGGCGCTGGCCAAGATCCTGCTCGAAGGCCCCGACGTGCTCCTGCTCGATGAGCCCACCAACTTCCTGGACGTCGCCGGTGTCGAGTGGCTCGAAAGCTGGTTCCGGGACTTCAAGGGCGCCGCAATCATCGTCTCGCACGACCGGAAATTTCTGGACGCCGTGGTCACGCGGATCATCGAGGTTGAGAACTTCCACCTGCACGAATACCCGGGCAACTTCGGCGAATACGTGGTGCAAAAACAGTTCCGACTCAAAACCCTCGAGCAGCAGTTTGTGCACGAATCTGAACTGCTGGCCTTTGAAGCCGAGGGGATTGCCGACCGGCGCGAAGCCGCCAAAGCGGCCGGCCGCGGGCTGGGGAACCAGCTGGCCAAGATTAAGAAGTCCCGCACACCGCGTCCCGTCGACCAGATCGTCACGGAGATCTACGGCGGCCTGCACGTCAAGGACGTCCTCTGCCGTGTGGAGGGGCTGGGCAAGGCCTATGGGGACAAGCTGCTGTTCGAGAATTTGAGCTTCGAGATCCGGCGGGGGAACCGGATTGTGATCCTTGGCTCCAACGGCACTGGCAAGTCCACGCTGCTGAAGGTGCTGACGGGCGAAGAGCAGGCCGATTCCGGTGCGGTGGCCTGGGCCAAGGGTCCCGGTTTTGTCTCCTACAACCAGATGCTTGAGGACCTCGACGACGCCGATACGGTGTCGCACGCGGTCAATGCGCTGCCTGACAGCCTGGCCTTTAGCGCCACGAAGAAGTCCGTTAACCGGTTCCTGGCGATGTTCCAGTTCTCCGAGGCCGACCTCAAGCAGAAGATCGGGAACCTGTCCGGCGGGCAGAAGGCGCGCGTCGCCATGGCGCAGTGCCTCCTCTCCGGCGCCTCGGTCCTGCTGCTGGATGAGCCGACCAACCATCTGGACATGTCCAGCACCCAGGTCATGGAACGTGCGCTGATGCACTTTCCCGGTGCCGTGGTGGTGGTCAGCCACGACCGTTTCTTCAGCGAGAAAATCGCCAACCGCCACGTGGTGTTCGGCGCCGACGGCGCAGCCCCCGGTGAAATCGATGTCCGTGTCGCCTAGGTGTTCGTCCACCGGGGCATCCACCTTGCCGGCGGTTTAAACGCCCCGGGACTGCGCTGGTGGCCCTGAAGCGGGATAATCGAACCATGGCTACGCAAGATCCGGACCGGGACCCGTGGGATGAGTTCGACAAGCTCACTCCGGCGCAGCCCGACCGGGTGCGCGGCTACCCCGGCGGTGAACCCGTCGGGTTCGGTTTCCGCACGGGCGTGCGCAGTGCGAAAGTGGCCGTCGGCTTCGCCGTTTATGCCTTGACGCTCGGCACCATCCTGGTGGTGGTTGGCGCCGTCGCCTTCAGCAGCCAAGGCCAGTGGCTCCTGCTCGGGCTGATGGTGCTCATCGAGGCCGTGTTCATCCTGGCATTCAGCCGGCTGCTCGCACAGGCACGGCGACGCCGCTGACGGCGACTCCGGCGACGCCGCTGACGGCGACTCCGGCGGGGCCGCTATTTCCGGTGCCGGGCGGTTACGGCGAGGTAGGCGCCCAGCGCGCCGACGCCGCCGATACCGGCGGCGAAGAGTGTTTTCGGCCAGTTCCGCCAGCGGTCCGGCTGGACTGACACCAGCTCCCCGACGGCGTTGATCAGGGCTGCGGTGATAAGCCCGGCGACAATCCGGTTCCCGGTCTTCTCCGCCTTGTCCATGAGCCGGTCCAGTTCATCGGCGCGGAAATGAATGTCGATGCCACCGCGCTCGAGGACCTCGACCATTCGGCGCAGGATTTCCGGCGCATCTGCCCCGAAGCGCAGGGCCTCCCGGCCGAGCTTCGCCAGTCGCTCCGTGAGGGCTTCCGGTGACAGCGAGCCGAGGATAATCTTCTGCGTGTAAGGGCCCAGCTGGGTGGTCAGCTCGAATCGGGGGTCCAGCTGTTTGCCCAGCCCGTCCGCCATGACCAGCATCTTCAGCAGCAGGGCCATCTCCCGCGGCAACCGCAGCCGGTATTTGCGCAACAGGCCCGCCAGCTCCGAAAGGACTGCCACGATCGCAATCTCGGCCAGCGGCCGGCCGGCGTAACGGTCCACAAGCCGGCCCAGGTCCGCTTGCAGTTCGGCCAAGCCATCGTTTGCCTGAGCCGCACACAGGCGGACCAGGGCCGTGGTCAGCCGGGCGGCGTCCTGTTCCACGACGGCCAGGAGCATCCGGACCAGGTGTTCGCGGGTGCCGTCGCTGATTCGGCCTACCATGCCGAAGTCAATGATGCCCAGGCGCCCGTCCGGTTCCACAAAGAAGTTCCCGGGATGCGGGTCGGCGTGGAAGAAGCCGTCCTCGAAAACCATCTTCAGCAAGATGCTGCACGCCTCGTGGGCGAGCATGCCGGTGTTGATTCCCGCAGCCTGCAACGCGGCGGCGTCGTTGACTTTGATGCCGCGGATACGCTCCAGCGTGAGGATCCGGGATGTGGTCGTGTCCCAGAAGACCTTGGGAATATGGACCCGGTTGTCGGCGGCGAAATTTGCGGCGAAGTGCTCCGCGTTCCTGGCTTCCTGCAGGTAGTCCAGTTCTGCGCGCAGGGTCTGGGAGAACTCGTCGACGAGGGCAGCCAGATGGAGTCCGGCTGCCCTCGTGGACGCCCGCTCGGCCCGTTTGGCGAGCTCGGCCACGAGCTCCAGATCCTCATTGATCTGGTCCACAACGCCGGGCCGGCGGACCTTGACCACAACGTCGAGATTCCGGCCGCCACCGGCAGTGTCACCCGGGACAGTTTTCGCAAGGTCTGCCGGGTCCGGCGCGATCCGGGCGCAGTGGACCTGGCCGATGGAACCGGTGGCGAGCGGATTGTCCTCCAGCGATTCGAGCAGCCAGTCCGCCGCGCTGCCGAGTTCCTCGGCGATCACCGCACGGACCTGCCCAGCAGCAACGGGCGGGGATGCGTCCTGGAGTTTGGCCAGTTCGGTGGCGTACTCCGGAGGCAGTAGGTCCGTTCGCGTTGAGATGATCTGGCCGAACTTGATGTACACGGCCCCGAGGTCTTCCAAGGCGAGCCGGACGCGCACCGGCAGGCTCGCTTCCCGGGGTGGCCGATGGTGATCCTGTCCCGCGTTCCCGCCGGCGGGCCGGAACCTGTCCAGCCCGAAGTGTGCCAGCGCGAAGCCCAGCCCGTGCTTGGTCAGGATCTCCACGATGTCCCGGAACCGGTCCCGCCGCGCGCTCATGACGCCAGACTACACGCGGACCTGCCGGGCGGGGTCGGCTACAGCCAGTCCTTCCGTTTGAAGATCGTGTACATCAGCGCTGCGGTTCCGGCCATCAGCCCGATGGCCATTGGGTAGCCGTAGGCCCACTGCAGTTCGGGCATCCGGACGAAGTTCATCCCGTAGACGCCCGCGACAAATGACGGGGCGAAGAAAATTGCCGCCCACGACGAAATTTTCTTTACCTGCTCGTTCTGCTCGGCGCTGGCCTCGTTTTGCCGGTTGGCGGTCAGCGTGCCATCGAGGGTGAGTGCGTTCTGCAGCAGGTCGCGAAAGGAATCAGCGCGGGAAATCAGCCGCTCCACGTGGTCTTCGACGTCGCGGAGCTTGTGTTGGAGATCGATGTCCACGCCGTATTTTTCGAATCCCCGCCGCAGCAGCTGCATCATCGCCGGCAGCGGGTGGATGGCCCGCTGGAACTGGATGACTTCCCGGGCCAGTTCGTAGATCCGCCGTGAAACAGTGGAATCGCCGCTGAACAGCTGGTCTTCGATCTCGTCGATATCATTTTCCAGTCCCGCCACGACGGGAACGTAATCGTCCACTACCTGGTCCATCAGGGCGTAGAGGACAGCCTCCGGGCCGTGGCTGAGGAGCTCTGGACGCTGTTCCAACTGTCGCCGCACCTGCGCCACCCCGCCGCTCTCGGCGTGCCGGATGGTGACCACAAAGTTCCTGCCAGTGAATACGTGGAGTTCGCCGAACTCCACTGTTTCAGTCTCGTCCAGATACCGTGCGGGCCGCAGCACAGTGAAGAGGTTGTCATCGTAACGTTCCAGTTTGGGTCGCTGATGGGCGGAAATTGCATCCTCTACGGCGAGCGGATGCAGTCCAAACTCCGCGGCGACAGCGGCCATTTCGTCTTCGGTCGGCCGGTAGAGGCCAACCCACGCCATGCCGCCCTGCCGGTTCAGGATGTCAAAGGTCTGTTCGAGGCTCTGCGGCTCGACGCTGCGGACGCCGTCAACGTAGACGGCGTTATCGATGATAGTCACGGGACCATTATCCCGGCTTCTGCGCCCGCGGGGCTGCTGGAGCCGCCGCGCCGCCCAAGGCCAGCCGGCTAATCAGCGGCTCGGTCCGGTAGGGGATATGGGTATGCAGGGCCAGGACTGTCTCGGTCCGGATGACGCCTTTGACCCGAAGGATGGAGCGAAGGGCAACCTGGAGGTTGTGGGTGTCGGTGGCCACAACGCGGCACCAGACATCGCCGCGTCCGGAGATCTCGTGCACTTCCAGGACCTGTGCAATCAGGCGCAGTGCGCCCACCACACCGTCGAGTTCCCGGTGGTTCACCTCAATGGTGACGAATGCGACGACGTCGTAGCCCACCGCCTCCAGGTCGATTTCGCGGCCGCCGTCGTGCAGCAAACCGGAACGCTGCATGCGCCTTACCCGGGACTGGGCGGTGTTGCGCGCGATGCCCAACGTTTCACTGAGCTCGCCAATCTGTACCCGCGGATCCCGGATCAGCGCCAGCAGGATTTTCAGGTCGGTGGGGTCCAGGCTGTTCAAATCATCACTCCGGTTCATTTTGACGGTAGCAGCTTGACTGTTTTGATCAATTTTGGCATGAAAATAGGCTGACTCGATCAGCAATGCCCCATTCTTGATGTATCAAATCATCACGGGCTGGCCGTTCCCCCATCACAGGGAATACGCGGTCCGGTTTTACGCAAGGGCATGGATATGACGGTCTTCAGCGAGCTTCGCATGCGCCCCGCCACGGCAGAACGCTGGGGCTGGGACGCCTCCACTACGGCCCGGCTGGTGATGGCCGGCGCCGTGATCTTCACGCTGCTTGTCGGCGCGAATCTAGCGACCCCGATCTACCCGCTGCTGCAGGCCAAGCTTGGCATCACCGCCCTGGATATCACTGTGGCGTTTTCCGCCTATGTACTGGCGCTGGTGGCCACCCTGATCCTGGCAGGCCACTGGTCCGACCACATCGGCCGGCGGGCAGCGCTGATGCTTTCGGTGCTGGTGGGCCTTGCGGGAGGTTCGGTGTTTGCAACGGCGGACAGCATGTTCGCGCTGTGTGCCGGCCGGGCGCTGCAGGGCATTGCTGTGGCGCTCGCCACCGGCGCCAGTTCGGCGGCGCTGCGCGAGCTGCTGCCCAGCCGTCCCGAGTGGGCGTCGAGGTTCACCTTGCTGGCGTCGGCGGGCGGCGTGGCGGCCGGTCCCGCCATCGGGGGAGTGCTTTCGATGCTGCCGGGGCCCACCTCGACTCCGTACTACCTGCATTCGCTGCTACTTGCAGGGCTGCTGGTCCCGCTGTACCTGCTGAAGGCCCGTCCGGCCATCACCTCGATCGCGGGTCCGCAGCCGTTGCGGGTGCTGGCGCCGCGCCGGCCATCGGTCTCCAGCGAGGCGCGCGGGGCATTTTGGCTGGCGTCCTCGGTGGGCTTTCTCAGTTTCACCGTCTTCGGCTTCTGTCTCTCCTTGGCGCCTGGCTATTTCGCCCAGATTGTGCACGCCGATTCGCGGCCGCTGATCGGGCTGCTGGCGGGACTGACGCTCGGGTCCTCCGCGCTCAGCCAACTCCTCGCCGTCCGGGGCCGTTTTGTGGTGCCTGCCGGGCTGGGCGTGCTGGCCGTGTCGGTGCTGCTGATCGCCGCGGCTGCCGCGTGGAGCAGCCCGTGGCTGCTGATCACCGCAAGCGTGGCCGCCGGAATCGGACAGGGAGTCTCCTTCCGGACAGTATTCAATGATGTTGCCGGAAGGGTCGAGGCGTCCCGCCACGCACAGATCATCAGCACCGTCTACGTCATTACCTACCTGGGCAGCGCGTTTCCCGTCATCGGGCTTGGGCTGGCAGCCGGGGTCGTTGGCCTGCAGACTGCGGTCACGGGCTTCGTTGTGCTCTGCGCCATCGCAGCGGGTGTCCTTGCTCTGATCACGCTGCGCGGGGCGTTGCGCCGGGCCTGACGTGATCGCCGGGCCTGACCTGAGAGCCGCACCGGACGGCGGCGGACGGTAGTCCTAATCCGGCAGCGGGCCCAGGTTTCCCTGGATGTGGTCGAACACGAGGGTGGTTTCGGTGTGGCCCACGACCGGGTCGGTGGCCAGGTTGTCCAGCACCCAGTCCCGCAGATCTTCAGTGGTGGCGACTGCGATATGCAGCAGGTAATCGACCGAACCCGAGGTGTGGAACGTGGACAGGACTGCAGGGAGCTTCGGGACCCGGGCGGTAAAGCGGTCGATCTGCTCGCGGTCGTGGGCCCGGAGCCTGACGGCAATGAGGGCCTGCACGGAACGGCCGATCGCGGACAGGCTCAGCTTCGCCTCGAAGCCTTCGATGATGCCGCGTTCGGTTAGCGCCCTGGTGCGCATCAGGGCCGTGGACGGAGCGATGCCGACCAGTTCGGCGAGCTGCTTGTTGGAGATCCTGGCGTCGGCCACGAGGGCCGCGAGCAAGCGCTCGTCGATGGCGTCCAACGGCTCGCCGGAGCTGGCTCCGGGCCGAAGATTCTTCGCACTGCTGCCCACGGGTCCTCCTTGGTGTGTTGTCAGTTCATCATAAGCGGCTGATTCCGGCACTTCCATTCGTCGACCCTACAAAACTCCGAATTATTGCCGGATACTTCTGGTATTCAATGGTGAATATTCATAAGGAGCAACGGTGCTTTCTCAAGACTCGCTGGCAGTCCACGCCGGCCGGAACGGCCTCACGGAACTGGGCGTTCACGCTGTGCCGATCGATCTTTCCACCACCGCGCCGCTTCCGTCCGTGCACGACGGGGGCCTCGCCTATGAACACATGGCCACCGGCGGCGCTCATTTGGAAGGGCAGAGCACCGTCTACCAGCGGCTCTGGAATCCGACCGTTGCGCGGTTCGAAGAAGGCGTCGCCGTCCTCGAAAAGACACCGGAGGCGGTCGCATTTGCCACCGGTATGGCCGCGCTTAGTGCTGTATTGCTAGCGGTCGTCGCGACCGAAAAGAAGCATGTGGTCGCGGTGCGGCCGCTGTACGGCGGGAGCGACTATCTGCTGGCATCGGGGGTGCTTGGCAATGACGTTACATTCGCCACCCCGGACGGTGTGCACGCCGCGCTCCGGCCCGATACCGGACTGGTGATCCTTGAGACGCCGGCTAACCCGAGCCTGGAACTCGTCGATATTGCCCGGGTGGCCGCAGCGGCGGACGGCGTCCCGCTTCTGGTTGACAACACTTTCGCGAGCCCCATCCTTCAGCAGCCCTTCGACCTTGGTGCCGATATGGTCCTGCACAGCGCCACCAAGTTCCTCGGCGGACATGGCGATGCGATGGGCGGTGTGGTGGCTGCCGCTCCCGAATGGAGCACGCGGCTGCGCCAGATCCGGGCCGTCACCGGCGGCATTCTCACACCGTGGCCGGCCTACCTGCTCCACCGCGGCCTCGCCACGCTCCCGGTCCGGGTGCGCGCTCAGCAAGCCAGTGCGCAGAAGGTTGCGGTCGCCCTGGCCGGGCACGGGCTCGTTCGGCGTGTCTTCTACCCTGGGCTGCCCGAGTGCGATCCGCAGGGGCTGATCGGCAGCCAGATGGCGGGTCCGGGCTCGCTGATCGCGTTCGAGGTGGGCAGCGCTGAGCAGGCCGAACGGATTCCCGGTGCGGTCGGCATGATTACGCATGCGGTTTCGCTCGGCGGCATCGACACCCTGATCCAGCATCCGGCTGGGCTGACGCACCGGCCGGTTGCAGCCGAGGCTAAACCGAATGCCAGCCTGCTGCGGGTCTCGATTGGCCTGGAAGACCCGGCCGACGTTGTGGCTGACCTCGTGCAGGCCATCGAAGCTACCCGCTAGCCGGAGCCGGAGCAGCGGCCGGGGCCGCCTGCCGGGCGGGGTGCACGACGGCGGTGATCACAGCCGTCGTGCCGGCCAGCCCGATCACGGCCAGGGCCAGGGCCGCCCAGCCAAGTGACTGGAAGACCAGTCCGCCGGCCCAGCCGATGACGCTGGATCCGAGGTAGTAGGCGAGGTTGTAGAGCGAGGCTGCCTGGGCCCTGCCGGTCCTGGCAATTACCCCGGTCCAGCCAGCGCCGACGCTGTGCGCCGCGAAAAAGCCGGCTGTGAACAGCAGCAGGCCCACCAGGATGGGCGCCAGCAATTGAAGCAGTGTCAGGGCCAGGCCGGCCACCATCAGCATCGTTCCTGCGATCAGCACAGTGCGCCGCCCGAACCGCGCAGTGAGTCCGCCGGCCCAGCGGGAGGAGACAGTGCCGGCAAGGTAGGCCAGGAAGATCAGGCTGACAATAGTGGCCGGCAGGCCAAAGGGTTCCCCGGAAAGCCGGAAGCCAAGGTAGTTGTAGACGGCCACGAATCCGCCCATCAGCAGGAATGCCTGGATGTAGAGGGCCATCAGGCGCGGGTTCCGGGCGTGTCCGGCCAGAGTGCGGAGCGCGCCGCGAAAGCCGCCGGCCGTTGCCGCCGTGAAGCCCCTGGCCCGGGGCACCAGGAGCAGGAACATGGCGGCCGCCGCGGCCGCGAGGAGCGAGACGGCCAGGGCAGCGGCCCGCCAACCCCAGAGTTCGCCGACAAAGCCGGCAACCAGCCGGCCGGCCAGCCCGCCCAGGGTGGTGCCGGCGACATATGTTCCGGCCGCCAGCGCCGCGTGGGCCTTGTTGACCTCCTCATGCAGGTATGCAATGGCGATGGCGGGGATGCCGCCCAGGGCCATTCCTTCGAGCATCCGCAGGCCCAGCAAGATCGGGAGGCTGGCGGCGAGCGGGACCATCAGGCCCAGGACCGTCGCCGCCGAGATGCCCCACATCATGGCACGGACGCGGCCGATGCGGTCGGCCAGGAACGACCAAGGAAGTACCGTCACGGCAAGCCCCGCAGTGGCTACGGAGATCGTCAGTGCCGCCTCGGCTGCCGTGACCTGCAACTCCGTTGCCATCATCGGCAGGACCGCCTGGGTGGAGTACAACTGCGCGAAGGTGGCGACGCCGGCAAAGGCCAGTCCGGCAAGAATCTTCGTGTAGGCCGCGGATCCCCTGGCGTGCCCTGGCCAGGCCGGCCCCGCCACGCCGATGACGCCCGGTGTTGCCGCGGAGCCTGCGGTGGGGAGTTGGCGGCGCAGGCGTCGGGGCATGATCTCAGGATAGGCTCCCCAAAGGCATGTCTCCAATGCATGTTTCCCATAGAATCAATAGCAAATATGGAACGATGGAAAGATTGGTCGACGGGCGTGGAGCACAAACAGATGGCCCAGCTGCTGCCGCTGCTTCCTTTGCTGGCCGAGCTCGGACGGACCCAGCACATTACTGCGACGGCAGAAGTGCTGGGACTGCCACAATCGACAGTCAGCCGGGGAATCGCGAGGGCCAGCAGCATCATCGGAACCGAACTGCTGATCCGTGACGGCCGCGGCGTGCGGCTGACCTCCGCGGCCAGGGCGCTCCTTCCGCATATCGAGGCTGCGCTGGGCGAGTTCCAGTCCGGCCTGGACCTGGTCCGGCATGAGTCGGAGGTGGCACGGGGCCGGATCGCGGTGTCCTTCCAGCACACCTTCGGGGAGGCAATGCTGCCGCTGTTGATCAGCGCCTTCCGCGTCCGGCATCCCCAGCCGGCCTTCGACCTCAGCCAGGGGGCACGGGCCGGTTGCCTGGCGGAGTTGGCTGCCGGTGCGGCAGACCTGGCGCTGACCGCCCCTGTCGCGGTTCCCGGCCGGCTGATCTCCTCCGCTGCCCTGTACCGGGAACCGTTGCGGCTCGTTGTGCACCACAGGCACCCGCTCGCGGGACGCCGTCGGGCCGCTCTGGCGGAGATCCGGGGCGAACCCTTCGTGGCGATGGGTCCCGGCTATGGCATGCGCTCGCTGACAGACGCGTTGTTCCGGGAAGCTGGTTTCCGGCCCCGCATCGCGTTCGAGAGCCAGGACACCCACACCGCCAGGGGACTCGTCTCGGCAGGGCTCGGCGTCAGCATCCTCCCGCCCGGCGGCCCTGCCCCTGCCCCCGGCGGCCCTGCCCCTGCCCCCGGCGGCCCTGCCCCTGCCCCCGAGGGCGCCGCGCAGCCCGGCGACCTTGGCTGGGTGGAGCTCGCACTGGATTCAGGCCTCGCCTTTCGGGAGATTGGCCTGGCCTGGCGGGAACGGCGCGGGGGAGCAGGCCCCGAGCCGTACCCGGTGCGCCTGTTCCGGGAGCTGGTGCTCAGTGAAGGCCCTGCACTCCTGGCAGGCTTCGTCCGCGAGCGCTCCGGCGCCTGAAACCGCCGTCATCCGCTAGCGGGTTCGATCCGGGCTCGCCGCATCGAAACCGCGAGTACGTCCGAAAGCCGCGAGCCGGCGGTATCCCTTCCGGCCGTCAGCCCAGCAGCTCCGCCACTACCTCCGCAACGGATCCGGCCCGGGCCCGTTGCCAGCCCGTCCCGGCCCAGAGGTTGACCCGCTCTCCGTCCCCTGCGGCGGCAGCAGCGGCGCGCAGCGGGGCGGTCAGGTGGTGCACAGCCGGGTAAGCGTCCGGGGCATCGGGATGGTCCCGGACAAAGTCGTTAACCAAGGCCCGGGCCGGCCGTCCGGTGAAGGCCCGGGTCAGCGCCGTCCGGGTGAAGTGCGGACTGGCGAGGGCATCCTTATGCAGCTGCCGGGCGCCGCTTTCGGCCGTGCGGAGGAACGCGGTGCCCAGCTGCGCCGCCTGGGCCCCCGCGGCCAGAACCTCCTCGACTCCCGCCCGGTCCATCACTCCGCCGGCAGCCACCAGCGGGATCCCGACGGCGGCCCGCACCGCTGTGACAAGTTCCGCCGTCGAGCCTGGCCCGCCGCCGCCGCCGCCGCGGTTGTGGCCGCGCCCCGTGGCGCCCGGCTGAAAGGCCGCACTGTGGCCGCCGGCGCTGCCGTGCTGCACCACCAGTGCGTCCACGCCCTGTCCTGCGGCCTCCAGCGCCTCGGAAACCGTCGTGACGGTCGCAAGCACAGCGGAGCCGGCCCGATGCAGCGCGCGCACCACGTCGGTGCCCGGCAGGCCGAACACAAAGCTGACCAGTTCCACCGGATCTGCCATCAATAACTCGACTTTGCCCGGCCACTGGTCGTTGTCATCAAGCCGCAGCGGCGGGATATCAATGCCGTACCGGAGGGCATCCGCGCGCAGGCTGCCGCGATAGTCCTCAAGCTGCGCGCGTAACGCTGCGGACGGTGGCAGCTGGGCGGGGTCCGGCACAAAGACATTGATCCCGAACCGGCCCCCGAGGGCGCGCGAGCTGCGGATCTCCGCCTGCATGGCCTCCACGGTTTTGTAGCCTGCGGCCAGGAAACCCAAGCCGCCGGCATCGTGCACCGCTTTCACAAAGTCCGGAGTTGATGCTCCGCCGGCCATCGGGGCGGCGATGATGCGCGAGTCGAAGATGTGGTGCGACATTGCTCACTCCTGTCGGTGATTCAGTAGTCTGGTCCGGTGACTCATTCTGACATCCCGCCGGCGGCGGACCCTGTTCTCCCGACCGCGCCCGCCACGGGTGCCGTGATCGGCCTTGATATCGGCGGGACCAAGACGCGCGGCGTGCGCTTTGAGGCCGGCAAGGCAGTGGCCGACGAATCCGTAGGCAGCTCCAACGTCCAAAATGTCAGCCGCGAAGAGGCTGCCCTGAACCTCGTGGAGCTCTTCGCCAGGATCGGCGGCGGCAAGGTTTCCCAGGTCTATGCGGGCGCCGGTGGCATCGATACCGATGACGACGCCGCGGCGCTCGCCGCCCTGATCGCCCCTAACGTGCCGGGTGCCCGCATCACAGTGGTCCACGATTCGCGGCTCCTGCTGGCGGCCGGCGGCGCCACCACCGGCGTCGCTGTTATTGGCGGAACGGGCTCGGCTGCTTGGGGCCGGAACAGTGGCGGCGAGGAAGCCCGGGCCGGCGGCTGGGGCTACCTGCTCGGAGACGAGGGCAGCGGCTACTGGCTGGGCCGTGAGGCGGTACGCCACAGCCTTCGCCGGATGAATCAGGGGCTGGAACCGGACCAGCTCACCACGGCGCTGCTGGCATCCTGCGGTGCGGATGAACCCAACAAACTGATCGCGCTGTTCCATTCTGCGGACACGGGGCGCCGGTATTGGGCCGAGCGGGCCCGGCTGGTGGTCGATGCCGCCCTCGCCGGCCACGCCGCCAGCCAGGAGCTGGTGGACCAGGCCGGACGGGATCTCGCTTCCCTCGCGGTGCAGACGGTCCGGCAGTTGGGCAGCCAGGGCCCGGTAATCCTGGGCGGCGGACTGGGTATGAACGTGCAGCTCCTGCAGGAATCCTTCCGGGCCGCGCTGGCCGATGCGGGCATCACCGACGTCCGCGTCCTGGCGCAGGACCCCGTCTTTGGAGTGCTGCGGCTGGTAGCCGAGCAGCGCCGAGGCTGATCCGGCCGGCTACTACGCTGGAGCAATGAGCCTGAACTTCGACACCCGCCCCGCCGCGTACGCGGTCATCATCCGCGACGGCGCCATCCTCCTGGCGTATTGGAAGCAAGGTGGCAAGGAAGGCTGGACCCTGCCGGGGGGCGGCCTTGACCTGGCCGAGCACCCTGTCGACGGCTGCCGCCGTGAGGTTTACGAGGAGACGGGGTACCACGCCGAAGTCGGTGCCATGCTGGGGATTGATGTTGGCCATTGGCCGGCTGAGATCCGGATCGACGGCGGTGAACGGGACTTCCAATCGCTCCGGCTCGTCTACGAGGCGACGGTCACCGGCGGGCACTTACGGCACGAGGTGGACGGCAGCACCACACACGCGGCCTGGATTCCGTTGGCCGAGGTCGAAGGGCTGAACAAGGTCTCGCTCGTCGACGCGGCGCTCCGGCTCCGCCGCGAGCGGCCAGTCAACGGAAAAGTCTCCTGACGGCGTCCTAGCCAGGGCGGGGGAGCCCGGTTAGGCTGGGACCGTCGGCAAAATATGCGGCGGCATTCTGGAAGTGACGCGGGAGGTGGAGATGATGACTGCAACCGAACTGTGCGCACTGCGCGCCACCACCAGCCAGCCCCATATTTTTTCCCCGGTCAGCAGCAACCGCCAGCCCTAACTCGGCGAGGTTCAAACGAACCCGCAGCGCGGCACGCGCACCGGGGCCCACCTAAGGGTTCCTCGTTGAGATCTTCTTCTGCACGTCCAGGCGCCATGGGCGCCAGCCCGGCCAAAACCAAGCAACTGCTTGTGGGCCCCGCGGCCTACGGCTTCACTGCCGGCATCGCCGATCGGTACGCGGCCCACCCTGTGCCCGGCGGCACCGGCACGGGGCGGATCATCAGGGTGGACCGAAACCTGGTCCTCATCGCCACCTGCGATACGACCCTCCACTTGCCCTACCCCGGCAACGGCGCACTGCCCGTCACCGGGGACTGGGCCTGGCTGGGATCCAACGCGGCTGGAGAGGCTGCCATCACCGGGATTCTCCCGCGGCACTCGGAACTGAGCCGCAAACGCGCCTTTGAAGGCTCGTCCGAGGCACAGGTCCTCGCCGCCAACATGGATGTCGTCGGCATTGTGGTGCCCGTGGACCGGCCGCTTAGCCATAACCGGCTGGAACGGACCCTCGTCGCCGCGTGGGACTCGGGTGCCACACCGATGGTCATCATCACCAAAGCGGACCTTGCCGACATCGCGGACGACGTCGTTGGCACCGTAATTCGCCAGGCCGCCGGCGTCGCGGTAATCACCACCTCCGCGGAACAGCGTGACGGCCTCGACGAACTGCTGGGCCACCTCCCGCCCGGCGGCACCCTTGTGCTGCTGGGCCCTTCGGGGGCCGGTAAGTCGACTCTTATCAACGCCCTCGCCGGCGTCCGGGTCCAGGATACGGGAGCAGTCCGCGCCGGTGACGGCAAAGGAAAGCACACCACCACCTCCCGCGAACTGGTGCCTCTGCCCGGCGGTGCGGTGCTGATGGACACTCCGGGGGTTCGAGGCTTCGGGCTCTTCGATGCCGACGGCGGGATGGCGCAAATGTTCGGCGATCTCGAGGAGCTCTTCGCACGGTGCCGGTTTTCCGATTGCGCCCACGGCAGCGAACCCGGCTGTGCCGTGCAGGGCGCACTCGGTGACGGATCCCTCGATGACCGCCGCTGGGAGAGCTACCTGAAACTGCAGCGTGAACTCAAAGCCCTGTCCCGGCGGCATGATGCTGCCGCCGACCGCGCTTTTGCGCGGGGGCGGCAGCAACAGATCGCCGACGCCGGTAAAAGCCAGCGGGCGGCGGCGCGGGACAGCCACGAGGCTGCGGAAAACCAAGGTGTAAGACGCGGCAGGAGAGGCCGGAGCGGGCAGCCAGGGGCCGGCCGGCGGCACCGGTGACACTGCGCAGGGTGCCGCGGGATGTGCCGTAGCGCAAGGGTGGGTGCCGCGGCGGAAGTTTTTTCCTGCGGCACCCATCCAAAACCGGCCGCCCTACGAATCATTAAGTCAGCAACAGCGCCCTTGACGATTTCACTGCTTTTTCCTGACTTTGTCAGTAGCGCTGGCTACGCTGGGTCCTACTGCTTTACAGTCAAAAATCAGCATGCCTAAGATCAGCAAGCTGGACCGTCCGATATTGCCGCCAACAGTTAGGTAAGCCCGGAAATGGCTGAAGCCATGATCGAGTTCCAGAACGTCACCAAGCAGTACCAGGGCGGCGCGCCGGCCGTCGATGACCTGACCATGTCCATCGACAAGGCAGCCATTACGGTCTTTGTCGGGCCGTCGGGGTGCGGCAAGACCACCTCGCTGCGGATGATCAATCGGATGGTCGAGCCGACGTCGGGATCCATCACAGTGGGTGGCGAGGACGTTACGACAGGGCCGGCGGCGAAGCTGCGCCGCTCCATGGGCTACGTGATGCAGTCTTCCGGGCTGATGCCGCACCGCTCGGTACTGGACAATATCGCCACGGTTCCCCGGCTCAACGGCGTGTCCAAGGCCGAGGCGCTCAAACGCGCACACGAACTTCTCGACGTCGTCGGGCTGGCGTCCGCGCTGGGCAAACGGTATCCCTCTCAGCTGTCCGGCGGCCAGCAGCAGCGTGTGGGAGTGGCGCGTGCGCTTGCCGCGGACCCGCCCGTGCTGCTGATGGATGAGCCTTTCAGCGCCGTGGACCCGGTGGTCCGCGACGAATTGCAGCAGGAACTCCTGCGGCTACAGCGCGACCTGGCCAAGACCATCGTGTTCGTCACGCACGACATTGACGAGGCCACGGTGCTGGGGGACAAGGTGGCTGTCTTTGGCCTGGGTGGCAAACTGGCGCAGTACGCAACTCCGGAAGAGATCCTGCGTGCCCCCGCCAACGACTTTGTGGCCTCGTTTGTGGGCCGGGACCGCGGCTTCCGCCACCTCGCTTTCAGCCCGTCCGACGGCGTCACAGTGCACCCTGCCAGGACCGTTACTGCCGATGAACTCAAACTCGCCGGCAACGACGCCGCCGGTTGGCAACTGCTGGTCGGTCACGACCTGCGTCCGCTGGGCTGGTCGGGCCCGGGCATGGGGTCCGAATCGGTTCCCGGCGGGTCTCTCTTCCGCAAGGGCGACACGCTCCGCCGCGCGCTCGACGCGGCCCTGTCCTCGCCCTCCGGTCTCGGCGTCGTCGTGGACGAGGACGGCCGGGTGGCCGGCGTTATCACCGCTGAAGAAGTCCTCGCCGTGATCGAATCGGACCGGCACGTCCGGCACGGCGCGCTCTGATGGAATGGTTCCTGGCAAACAGCGCTCAGGTCTACAGGCTCGCCGGGCAACACCTCGTCCTGGCCATCTTGCCGATGGTTTTCGGAGTGCTGATTGCAGTGCCGGTGGCACAATTTGCGCGGCAGAACCGCGGACTGCGGTCCGTGCTGGTGACGGCGTCCTCACTGCTGTACACCATCCCGTCCCTGGCGCTTTTTATCATCCTGCCGACCGTGCTGGGGACGCGGATCCTGGACCCGGTCAACGTGGTTGTTGCCCTGACCCTCTATGCCGTCGCCCTGCTGGTACGTGCCACCCTGGATGCTTTTGACTCCGTCGACGAGGACCTCCGGCAGGCGGCGGTCGCCATGGGCTTCAAGCCCTTTGCCCGCTTCCTGCAGATCGATCTGCCGCTTTCCCTGCCGGTGCTTTTTGCCGGATTGCGCGTCGTCTCAGTAAGTAACATCTCACTGGTCAGCGTCGCGGCCCTGCTGGGCATCGGCAACCTCGGTATGCTTTTCACCTCCGGGCTGCAGCGCGATTTCGTCACCGAAGTGATGGTGGGCATCATCGCCATCCTGATTCTCGCGCTGGTGATGGACGCTGTCCTGGTCCTGCTGGAGCGGCTGCTGACACCCTGGAACCGTGCCGCGGCCGCCCCGGCTGCCGGCACCGAATCCGGCCACCACACGCCGGGGACCAAGGCCGCGGCGCTCCGGTTCGCCCGTCCCAAGACGGGCGGGGGAAACGCATGAGCAACGTCGTGACCGAAACCTTCGCATGGCTCGGCGACCCCAAGCACTGGACGGGCAGCGCCGGCATCCCGGAACGTCTCGTGGAGCACCTGCTGTACACCGGCCTGGTGATGCTGATCGCCACCGCCATTGCGGTGCCTATCGGCCTCTACGTCGGGCATACCGGGCGCGGGCGGGTCGCCGTTGTTGCTCTCGCCGGCGCCCTGCGTGCGCTGCCGACCCTCGGCCTGCTGACGCTCTTTGTCCTGCTGGCCGGCATCGGACTGATGCCGCCGATCTGGGCGCTTGTGATCCTGACCGTGCCGCCGCTGCTCGCCGGCACCTATGCCGGCATTTCCAGTGTGGACCGGAACGTCGTCGACGCCGCGCGGGCCATGGGCATGACCGAACTCCAGGTGCTCTTCCGGGCCGAGTTTCCCAACGCGCTGCCCGTGATGTACGGCGGATTCCGGACCGGTACACTCCAGGCCATCGCCACCGTCTCGGTCGTCGCATATATCAACCTGGGGGGGCTTGGCCGCTACTTGTTCGACGGGCTTGTGCTCTCAGACTTCCCGCAGATGCTGGGCGGCTCCCTGCTCATCGCCGGCCTCGCGATCACCGTCGACCTGGCCCTTGCCCTCATCCAGCGGCTCTTCCTGTCCCGGGGAACCGCATCACAGCCAAACCGAAGCCATCAGGCTGCGGTTGATCTCACAGACCCCGTACCAGCGGGGACTGTTGTTCAAGGAGGTACGTCATGAAGGAAACCCGCCAACGAGCACTCGGCAGGCGCGCATTCGGCGGCCTGGCCGCCGGCGTCGGCCTGGCCATGGCATTGTCCGCCTGCGGCGGCTCATCCGATCCGCTCTCCACCGCACCCGCCTCTGCCGGAACCGGCTCCGGTTCCGGCGCGGCCCTCGTAATCGGTTCGGCCGATTTCCCTGAAAGCCAGATCGTCGCCGAGGTCTACGCCGGTGCACTGAACGGGGCCGGCGTCACGGCAAGCACCAAGCCGAACATCGGTTCCCGCGAGGTTTATTTCAAGGCGGTCCAGGACGGATCAGTGGACGTCATTCCCGATTACAGCGGAAACCTGCTGCTGCACGTGAGCAAGGACGCCACGGAGGTCTCCGCGGGAGACATCTACAAGGCACTCTCGGAGAAGCTGCCTGAGGGACTGGCCGTGCTGGAGGCTTCCAAGGCAGAGGACAAGGACGCGATGGTTGTGACCAAGGCCACTGCGGAGAAGTACCAGTTGAAGTCGATCGAGGACCTCGCCAAAGTCTGCAGCGAAATCGTGGTGGGTGCCCCGGCGACCTTCGCGGAGCGCGCCTACGGGCTCCCCGGCCTGAAGAAGAACTACGACTGCGTGCCCAAGAAGCTGGAACCGTTCAGCGACGGCGGGGGTGCCGTCACGCTCAAGGCCCTCCTCTCGGACCAGGTCCAGGTAGCCGACATCTACACCACCACTCCGTCCATCGCAGACAACGACCTGGTGGTGCTCGAGGACCCGAAGGACAACTTCATCGCCCAGCAGGTCCTCCCGCTGTACAACAAGGCCAAGATGACGGACAAGGCGAAGGAAACCCTGAACGCGGTCTCGAAGGTTCTCACCACCGAAGACCTGATTAACCTCAACCGGGCTGTCAGCGGCAGCCAGAAGCAAAACCCGAAGGACGCTGCTGCGGCCTGGCTCAAGGACAAGGGACTGGTCAAGTAGGGCCTGCCCCCGGCTTTTTCTGAGGAACGACGGCGGTGGCCGGACTTCCCTGCGGATGCGGGGCGGGCCGGCGGCCGCCGTCGCGGTTTTTCCGCCTGTGACGGCGGCCCGGTGTTGTGAGTCAGATCTCGCCGGAACTACATCCGCCATATGGCATATTTGATGAATGGCAGAATTCAAGCAGTCCACCAAGCTTCATAATGTCCTTTACGACATCCGTGGACCAATCCTTCAGGCCGCCCAGCAAATGGAGGCGGAGGGTCATCGGATCCTCAAACTGAACATCGGAAATCCGGCCCCGTTTGGGTTTGAAGCGCCGGACGCGATCCTGGTGGACATGATCCGACACCTGCCGCACGCCCAGGGCTACAGCGACTCCCGTGGCATCTTCTCGGCCCGGACAGCTGTCTCCCAGTACTACCAGACCCGCGGGATCCAGAACATCCACGTCGATGACATCTACCTTGGCAACGGCGTCAGCGAACTTATCACCATGTCCTTGATGGCGCTGCTGGACGACGGCGACGAGGTCCTCATCCCCACGCCGGACTACCCGCTCTGGACGGCCTCCGTGGCCCTGGCCGGCGGCCGGCCGGTGCACTACCTGTGCGATGAGGAGTCCGGCTGGCAGCCCGACCTGGAGGACCTCGAAGCGAAAATCACCCCGCGCACCAAGGGCATCGTGGTGATCAACCCCAACAACCCCACCGGCGCCGTCTATCCAGAGGAAACGCTCAAGAAGATTGTGGTCCTGGCCGAAAAGCACGGACTGGTGCTGTTCGCCGACGAGATCTACGAAAAGATCCTCTATGAGGACGCCGTGCACGTGAACATGGCCAGCCTTACCGGTGACGACGTCCTGTGCCTGACTTTCAGCGGACTGTCCAAGGCCTACCGGGTGTGCGGCTACCGGGCGGGGTGGATGGCTATTTCCGGACCAAAAAAGGAAGCCGCGGATTATCTCGAGGGCATCAACCTGCTGGCGAACATGCGTCTGTGCGCGAACGTCCCGGCGCAGCACGCGATCCAGACGGCGCTGGGCGGATACCAGAGCATCAACGATCTGATCCTGCCGGGCGGCCGGCTGCTCGAGCAGCGTAACAAGGCCTATGACATGCTCAACGCCATTCCCGGGGTCAGCACGCAGCAGGCACGGGGGGCGATGTACCTCTTCCCCAAGCTCGATCCTGAGGTTTACCGCATCCGCGACGATGAGAAGTTTGTCCTGGACCTGCTGCGTGAACAAAAGATCCTTGTCTCCCACGGCCGCGCCTTCAACTGGGTCCGCCCCGACCACTTCCGGATGGTCACCCTGCCGCTTGTGAAGGATCTGGAGGAGGCCATCAACCGTATGGCGGACTTCCTGAGCCGGTACAAGGGGAACTAGCCTGAACTGAGCAGCGGCGCGGGCGGTTGTCCGGCGTTCCGAACGGAGGCTGCCTGAACCGGAAAGAGGCAAGGGATGTCAGACATCGTGAGATTCAAGCAGCACCCTTCTGAGACTTTGAAGGTGGGTAAGGGTTTCAGGCTGAAGGACGTGGATCCGGACGCCACCCCGGGATACCCGGGGGACAAAAGTGATGGCGAGCTGCTGCTCTCCGACCTGGACGATAACCTGACGGTGTTCCAGGAGCAGCTCTTTGCCGAGTCCCGGTTCGGCGGCACCAAGCGCCTCCTGTTGATCCTGCAGGCCATGGACACCGCTGGCAAGGGTGGAATCGTGAACCACGTGATGGGCACCATGAACCCGCAGGGGGTCCAGTTGAGGTCGTTTAAGGCCCCCACTGACGAGGAGAAGTCGTATGACTTCCTGTGGCGGATCGAGAAGGAAGTGCCCGCGGCCGGCATGGTGGGAGTCTTTGACCGGTCCCACTACGAGGACGTCCTGATCCACCGCGTCCACCGTTGGGCGGATCCGAAGGAACTCGAACGCCGCTACCAGGCCATCAACGAATTCGAAGCCCGGCAGACCGCCGCCGGGACGAAGATCGTTAAGGTGATGCTCCACATCAGCCCCGATGAGCAGAAGGAGCGGTTGCTCGCCCGGCTGGACGATCCGGCCAAACTTTGGAAGTACAGCAGCAACGACCTTAAAGAACGCGCGTTCTGGGACGACTACATGGCTGCCTACCAGGCGGCTTTCGACCACACGAATTCCAGCGCTTCACCCTGGCATGTCGTGCCGGCCAACAAGAAATGGTACGCCCGGATCGCCGTCCAGCAGCTGCTGCTGGACGCGATGGACGGGCTGAAGCTGGAGTGGCCGGTTCCCGAGCTTGACGTCGCACTGGAGCGGGACCTTGTGGAGCGCTCCTGAGCGGCCGTGCCGGGACTACTCCGGGCTGTCCCGGGCGGCTAGGTCCCGGGCCGCGGACAGGCGCTTGCGGGCACCCTCGAGCCATTGTTCGCAGCGTTTGGCCAGAGCCTCGCCGCGTTCCCACAAAGACAGCGACTCCTCAAGGCTTACGCCGCCTGCCTCGAGTCTGCTGACGACCCCGACGAGTTCCTCGCGGGCTTCCTCATAGCTCAGGGCATCAATGTCGTTGCCGGGCGTGGTTTCTGCTGCCATGGTGTGCTGCTCCTTGTTGCGTCGGGGGAAGGAATTGATCGGGGCTGGCCGGGCGGGGTTTTGATTCTGCGGTGACCCGCTTTGCCGGCACCGGACTTAGTCTTCGGCGGGTTCCTGGCCACCGGTCGACTCTGCGGTGAACCGGCCACCGGCCACGCGAACGGTGAGGGGAGTGCCGGGCGGAGCCTGCTCGGGGTGCCGCACAACGCCGTGCCCGGTGCCCGGGGTCGAACCGCCGACGGCGAGCTGCACTACCGCATATCCCCGGTCCAGGGTTTTCTGCGGCGAGAGGGCCCGGACCTGGGCCTTCAGGTGCACCAGCTGGTCGGACGCCCGCACGACGGCGGTGGTGACCGCGGCCCGGGAACGGCCGGTGAGCCGTTCGACGTCGTCGTACCGGCTCCTGACCATAACGTCGGGGGACGCCAGCACAGGACGGGATCTCAACGCCGCCAACCGGTCCGTTTCGCGTTCCACCAGTCGGGTGACACCGCGCCGAAGCTGCTCCCGGGCCTGACGGACCCGGGCGAGCTCCTCGACGACGTCCGGGACGATCCGCTTGGCAGCGTCGGTCGGGGTGGAGGCGCGCAGATCCGCGACATCGTCAAGAATCGGCCGGTCCGCCTCGTGGCCGATCGCGCTCACTATCGGTGTGGACGCGACGGACACCGCACGGATAAGTTCCTCGTTGCTGAACGGCAGCAGATCCTCCAACGCACCGCCGCCGCGGGCGATCACGATGACGTCCACCGCCGGGTCCGCATCCAGTTCGCGGAGTGCGGCGATGACCTGTGCGACCGCAGTGTTGCCCTGGACAGCCACCTCTCGGACTTCGAATTCCACAGCGGGCCAGCGCAGTGCTGCGTTGCGCAGCACATCCTTCTTGGCGTCCGAGTTGCGCCCGGTGATCAGGCCGATCCGGTGCGGAAGCAGCGGCAGGCGCTTCTTGCGGGCATCGGAGAAGAGCCCTTCCGCCGCCAGGGCATGCCGGAGCCGCTCGATCCGTGCGAGCAGGTCACCAAGGCCAACCGGCCGGATGTCCTTTACCGACATGTTCAACCTGCCGGTCTTGAGCCACAATTCCGCCTTGAGCAGGGCTACGACCCGGGAGCCTCGTTCCAGCGGGCTTTCCTGCCGGTCCAGCACATTAGTCCAGACCGACGCAGGCAGGGAGATTTCGGCGTCGATGTCTCGCAGCGTGAGGTAGGCGTTGGTGCCCCGCCGGTTCAGTTCGATCACTTGGCCTTCGACCCAGGCGGACGGGGCGCGGTCAATGTGCGTCTTGAGCTTTTGGGACAACAGCTGCAAGGGCCAAGGATTGTCGGGGCTGGTTTCTGCCGCCGTGGCCGGAACGGTCGTGGCTGCTGCGGCGTCCTCAGACATGCCGGTACCCCGGTACGGGGATGGCCTGGTGCATATGGATAGGTGTCCTTTGCCGGGGCGGGGCGGCCCGCACGGGTCCTTCTCGGCGATTGCGCATCAGGAAGGGCCAGCGGCGGACAACTCGAATGTGTCGGGTTCAACTCTATCCATAGGCCTACCATGGGGGCGCGACTTTATTGTTCGGCAGGACGCCCCCCGTAAGATGGCACTACCCGTCAATTTCCTAGGAATCCTTGTGCGCACTTTTGTTTCGGCCGTAGCGGTAATCATCGGTCTTGTCCTTACGGCTGTCGCTATTCCAGCCATGTGGGTGGATCGGAATATCGTGCAGGAGGACGGTTTTGTGGCGTTCGCCGCCCCGCTGGGCAAGGACCCGGCGTTCCAGCAGCGGCTGGCCGGCGCCGCGGTCGGCAGCCTCGGCGCGGATCAAATTCCCCCGGCGATCAGTGGACTCGTTACGCCAGTCTTGCAACGTGCCGCCAAGTCCCTCACGGCCATGCCCGGCTATCCCGAGGCCTGGACCGAAACCCTGCGCAAGAGCCACCGGCTGAATTTCGCCGACCCCAAGGCTCGTCCCGCCGGCACGGGCACCGGAACCTCATTGACGCTGGACCTCGCCCCACTCGTCGGTCTGGTGGCGAACCAGGTGGCGGAAGCCACCTCCTTGCAGCTGACGGCCCCTGACCAGCTGCCGATTACCCTTGGGCAACCGAAGCACCGGCAGATCCTGGACCGGGTCTCCGCTGTCGCTCCGATTGGCTACCCGCTCGCCGCCGGCGCCCTCATCTCCTTCGCGCTGGCCTTCGTGGCCGCCCGGCGGCGCCCCACAGTCCTCGCCGGGATCGGGCTCGGTGCCCTCGTGCTGGCCGGAGCCTGGCAGCTTGCTGCCGGCGCAGCCGGGAGTGCGGTGAAGGGAACGTCCAGCGGCAACGCGGTCGCGGAGATCTTCAAGAGCGAGTTCGTCTCCGCTGCCAGCTCAAGTTTCGGCCAGTGGATCCTGGCGGCAGCGGCGGCTGGCGGCGTCTTGCTCGCGGCCGGCCTGATCCTGCGCGCCCGCCCCCACCGCCGGGTGCCGCAACCGCTGGCACAGCAGCAGGTCCCTCAACACCGGTAGCATTGGGGCATGACCTCCACAGCCGTGTCCATTCCGATGCCAACCGTCCCGCGCCGTCGGCGTTCGCCGGAGGAAGTGCTGGCGGCAGCCGCCGTAGCGGGCCCCAAAAGGGTTCTGCTCGCCGCGCCGCGCGGCTACTGCGCCGGCGTCGACCGGGCAGTCATCGCGGTGGAAAAAGCGCTGGAGCACTACGGCCCTCCGGTTTACGTCCGCAAGCAGATCGTCCACAACGTGCACGTGGTGAGCTCCTTGGAGGAAAAAGGGGCAATCTTCGTTGACGAGACCGACGAGGTCCCCGAGGGTGCCCTGGTGATCTTCTCTGCCCACGGCGTCTCGCCGGCTGTGGTCCAGTCTGCCGAGGACCGGGGTCTGCGGACCATCGACGCGACCTGCCCGCTCGTCACCAAGGTGCACAAAGAAGCCGTGCGCTTCGCGAAGGACGACTTCGACATCCTCCTAATCGGCCATGACGGCCATGAGGAAGTCGAGGGAACGGCAGGCGAGGCTCCCGAGCACATCCAAATCATCAACGGCCCGCACGAGGTCGGCAAGGTTACGGTCCGGGACCCGGAAAAGGTCATCTGGCTTTCCCAGACCACGCTCAGCGTTGACGAAACGATGGAAACCGTCCGGCTCCTCAAGGAACGGTTCCCCACCCTGCAGGATCCGCCCAGCGACGACATCTGCTACGCGACAACTAACCGACAGGTCGCCATCAAGAAGATCTCACCCCAGGCCGACTTGGTCATCGTCGTCGGATCGGCAAACTCGTCGAACTCTGTCCGGCTCGTGGAAGTGGCGCTGGAGTACGGCGCGAAGGCTTCCTACCGGGTGGATTTCGCCAACGAGGTCGACGAATCCTGGTTCGAAGGGGTGGCGACCGTTGGTGTGACCTCGGGCGCCTCGGTTCCGGAAGTCCTGGTCAAGGACGTCCTGCGACTGCTGGCTGACTACGGCTACGGCACCGTCGAGGAAGTCGTCACGGCCGAGGAAGACCTGCTTTTCTCGCTGCCGAAAGAACTTCGCGCCACGTTGAAGCAGGCCGGGGACGTCACCCGTGCCCTCGGCGGCCGCGGGGCACGCACCACCCAGACCTCTTAGGAACTCCCGGCCCCGGGCCGGCTAGGCTGCCGATTCCCGGACCTCCTCGCCCGAGTCGCTGCCGGGGTTCCCGGCCGAGGTCCCGGAACCGTTCCCGGGCTGGAGTTCGGGGGCGGCCACGGAACGCGGCGTCACCTCCACGGCAGCAGGTGTGACCAGACCTGCGGCGTCCAGGGCATTGAGCTTCCGGGCCGTCGGCAGCACCCGCGCCTCCAGGGTTCCCACCAGGGAGTTGTAGCGTTCCACGGAGGTTTTCAGCGAGGAGCCGAGCTTGGTGACGTTCTCACCGAGCGTTCCCATCCGTTCGTACAGCTGGCGGGCAAGTTCGAACAGCTCCCGGGCGCTGTCCGTCAGGACGTCTTGACGCCAGGTGAAGGCTACGGATTTCAGCACTGCCAACAAGGTTGAGGGCGATGCCAGCACCACATTCTTGGACAGGGCATAGTCCAGCAGGGCCGGGTCCGCGGACAGCGCGGCCGCGAGAATCGATTCGGCCGGCAGGAAACAGACCACAAGTTCCGGGGAGTTGCCCGGAATGTCCCAGTACTTTTTCCCGCTCAGCGCGTCCACATGGGCCTTCAAGGCCTTGGCATGGGCCAGGAGATGAGCCTGCTGCCCGCCCAGCGACTGTGGGTGGGGCGGGCCCGCGGCGGACGCACCAAGCTCCTGTGCCGCCAGATATGACGTGAGCGGTACCTTCGCGTCGACGACGAGTTGCTTCTGACCGGGAAGCTGCACCACCAGGTCTGGCCGGACACTGGCCTCGGTTGCGCCGTGGGCCTGCCCGCTGTGGACCTGCTCGTGGAAATCCACATGGCGCAGCATCCCCGCGGCCTCGACCACGCGGCGCAACTGGACCTCACCCCACTGTCCGCGGGCGCTGTTGGACCGCAGCGCGGACTCAAGGGCATGCGTTGAGCGCAGCAGCTGTTCGTCGGAAAGGCGGGCTTCCTGCAACTGCTGCGCGAGCTGCCCGTACTGTTCCAGGCGGTCGCGTTCCAGGAGCGAAACCTGCCGCTGAACGGCCGTGAGCTTCTCCGCCACCGGGGCCAGGGCCCGCAGTACGCTGCCGTCCTGGTTCCGGGATTCGCCGAGTTCCCGGTTCTGGGCTGCCAGCAGTCGCCGCTCGGCGTCCGCCGCGGCGAACTGGGCGCTGACCTCGGCAAGCCGGCCCGAGACGGCGTCGAAGTCGTGCTCCACCGCGGCGGTTCGTCGCCGCACCAGCAGGTAGGCCACGACGGCGCCGGCGACGGCGCCAATGAGAAGCATCAGAAGTGAAAGGATCAGTGCAAAAGCGTCCATGCCTTCACTCTGGCATGCCCCTGTGACAGTTTGCGTCCGACTCCCGGCAGCGGTCCCGGTCCCGGGCCGCAAGCGGGTAGAATTGGTCCTCGTGGCTCTTACTATTGGCATCGTCGGACTGCCCAACGTCGGCAAATCAACTCTTTTCAACGCACTGACCCGCAACCAGGTGCTCGCAGCGAACTACCCGTTCGCCACGATCGAGCCCAACGTTGGTGTGGTCAACCTGCCGGACCCGCGGCTCGCCAAGCTGGCCGCCGTCTTTGGGTCCCAGCGTCTGCTGCCGGCTCCGGTGTCGTTTGTGGACATCGCCGGTATCGTCAAGGGCGCCTCGGAGGGCGAAGGCCTGGGAAACAAGTTCCTTGCCAACATCCGCGAGGCCGAGGCCATCGCGCAGGTTGTCCGTGTGTTCGCTGATCCCGACGTCATCCACGTCGACGGCAAGGTGGATCCCCGCTCCGACATGGAGACCATCAACACCGAACTGATCCTGGCTGACTTGCAGACCATTGAAAATGCAATTCCCCGGATCGAAAAAGAAGTCAAGATCAAGAAGCGGGAAGCGGCTGAACTTGCAGCCATCCAGGCGGCCCAGGCCGTCCTGGAACGCGGCGACACCATCTTCTCCTCGGTCAAGAGCGACAAGCTGGAGATGGAACACCTCAGGGAGCTCAGCCTCCTCACGGCCAAGCCATTTATCTACGTTTTCAACGCGGACGAAGGTATCCTCGGCAGCCCCGAGAAGCAGGAAGAACTGCGGGCCATGGTTGCCCCGGCAGACGCCATCTTCCTCGACGCCAAGCTCGAGTCCGACCTCGTGGAACTGGACGAGGAGGAAGCCCGCGAGATGCTGGAACTGAACGGCCAGGAAGAATCCGGACTCGACCAGCTGGCGCGCGTCGGCTTCCACACCCTTGGACTCCAGACTTACCTGACGGCCGGCCCCAAGGAAACCCGGGCGTGGACCATCCACCAGGGTGATACGGCCCCGCAGGCCGCCGGCGTGATCCATTCTGATTTCCAGCGCGGATTCATTAAGGCCGAGGTCGTCTCCTTCAACGATCTCATCGAAGCCGGTTCCATGGCCGAGGCGAAGTCCCGGGGCAAGGTCCGGATAGAAGGCAAGGAATACGTGATGGCCGACGGCGACGTGGTTGAATTTAGATTTAATGTGTAGATTCTTCGCCTGAATCAGTTGAAATGCCGCCCTCCGTGAAAACGAACGAGGGCGGCATTTCTTGTAACAGAATTGATAGTCGTAGCGTCAAGGACCTTCGGACGGAGTCCGGGTGCATAGGAAATTTCGGGCTTTTTCCTCGGATACCCAATGACCTGCGACTCCAACGCGAGGCGATGCGGGTCTTTCCCTTACCAGCGCTCACGAGTCATTTCACAGCTAACCCCTTGATGCCGACCGGGGAGGGGGCCATCTCGGTCGTTTCCTTATGGGGCCAGGGCTGAGGCGGTGGAACCGGCGGTTTCCGGTATGGAGCAGGCAGTTGCCCTCGCCGCGTCATCAATCCCCGGGGGAGTCGTTGTAGCGGCCCTGAACGACGTTGTTACCAACACTCTCGGCCCGAACACCAGGGAAGCGCTGGCCCGGACCGGGACGATCGTCTCGTCGACGGTGCAGGCAGTTAGTTTCTACGCTCAGGGCGACCTCGATATGGCCGCCGGGGCCCAGCGAAGCGCGGCTATGGCCGGCTCCGATACTGAAATGCCGGGCACTCGTCACCGGCCCCTGCCCCAGTAATCGCCGAAGTTGAAGGGTTAGCGACGTGGTCTTAGCGCCAGAGGTTTGCACAGCTGTCGGAGCCTCCGGACTGGATCCCTCCGGGGGGTTCCGTCTGCCCGACTCCGATTCGCTCGACTCCGCAGCCGCCGATCTCACCATCCACGCTGCGGCATTCCGCAATGGCATGGACACCGCGGCGCAGACCTGGACGGGATTAGGCGCCTCCTATGCCTCCGAGGAGTCCCCCACCGTTCTGGCGGCCTTCTCCAGGGTTTCACCGCTGGCGGCACGAGTCGCGGAGGACGCCCAGCAGACATCCCAGTCTCTGAGGGCTTTCTCGTCAACCTGCCGGGACCTGCGGCAGCGGCTGGAGGCCTATGGCCGCGGAGTGCAGCAACTGGATGCAGACATTGACGCGTTCCCGACATCGGTCGAGAAGAAAACTATGGTCAAGGACCAGCTCATCGTGGTGGAATTTATATTCAATGTGTAGCTAGACCGCCGTTCGGCGACTTTATCAGCTGCACAAGTTATCTGAATAAATCATTTCGGATACTTGCCAGACACCTTTGCCACGGCGTTGGCGGACTCGTGAAGAACCGGTAGCCGTTGCGCAGGAGTGTGAGACAATGCTCCCTCGGTTGCGGGACCTATCCCAATGCGCCCCAGGCATCGTAGTTGTTCCACCTAAGAGTTGATGTCCAGGACCCTTGCTGTGCGACGGAGCCGGGCTGCGGTCCGAACCGGGTCGATAGTGAGCGTTTCTGGCCCCGATACCGTTGCGGCCGGTGTGTTCGCCCAGCGGGCGCCTGCTGGAGCTAAATCGCCTCCTGTAACACACAGTGTCTGGGCTGCCGCGGAGATCTCGGACAGTGGGCCCTCTTAAAATGGGGGTCTACCGAAAGTAGAGATCAGCATGACCGCATCACGGAAGCGATTTACCCAGGAGTTCAGGGACGAGTTGTGCCGGGAGGTGATCAACACGTCCAAGCCGATCAAGGACGTGGCCACCGCGTACGGTGTCGGCCCCGAGACGCTCCGGAACTGGCTGGTCAAGTACCGTGAGGCCAACGGCGGCACGGAGGCGGATCTGACAGTGCCGGAACGGGCCCGGCTGAAGGAGCTCGAGAGGGGAAATCAGGAGCTACGGGCGGAGACTGCTTTCCTGAAAAGCCACCGCTTACTTCGCGCGGGAGCAGCGGTAGTGAGCAAGTACGAATACATCGACTCCCAGAAAAGTGAGCCCGCCAACCTGAATTCGGTCTGGGCCGCCCGTCCTCAATCGGCCACCTCGGCCCGCCGGCAGGGCCTGACCGAGCGGATCCAGCACTTCTTCGAGGAGTCCGAGGGCACCTACGGCTACCGGCGCATCCACGCCGATCTCGCCGCGGAACAGACCGAGTGCTCGGCCGAGCTGGTGCGGCAGCGTTGCCGACCGCACGCCCGATCCCCACCGTCACCGGTATCGGTGGCGGGCAGGTTCTGTCGTTGCCTGGTGGTGTCACCGGGATCGGCGACGCCTGGACCGCGCCGGGCTGGCGCGCCGCCCGGCCCACCGACCAGACCGACCCGTGGGCTGTTATCGGCGCGCCGACAGCCCCTGCCCCGGGTCCGGGTGGCACTGCCGGTGCTGATGCCGCTGGTTTGGGTGCTGTATCCGGGTTGGCAGGTACGCTGCCGGCAGGGATCACCCTGACCGGCAACGGCGGACTGGACGTCGCGGGTCTGGAATGGCTCGGGGCGCGGGCGTACGACCCGGCAACCCGGGGTTTCCTGTCCACCGACCCCACCGGGCTGCGTCCGCTCACTGGTGAGGAGCTGAAGGCCTACGACGGCTCCTCCCGGGGAGCGTTCGCCGCCGCCGGGAACTGGCTCGGCGAGAACTGGGAGTATCTGGCCGGGGGTGCCATGGTCATTGCCGGTGGCGTCATGATCGCCACCGGCGTGGGCGGGCCCGTGGGAATGATGCTCGTCGGTGCCGGTGCCGACATGATCATTCAAAAGGCCACAACTGGTGAGGTAGACCCTTTGCAGGTCGGGTTCAGCGCTGTCTTGGGCGGGTTCGGGGGGGGTCGGCACCGCAGCATTGGCATCTCGAGCCGGCCCTACAGGGATGTAGAGCGTGGTTGCGGCCGCGGCAGGTTCAGGGGGCATCAGTGGCAGTGTCGAAGGTACCTATGGTTACTGCACGGGCCCCGGCCCCCACACTGTCACAGGTGCATTCGGCGCGACTACGCAGGGAGCAGTGTGCGGAGCGGGCCTTGGCGGTGTTGGTGGCGCCGCCGGACATAAGATTGGGCAGAAGGTGATGAGGGCAGTCACCGCCCGTCCCGACGCTGGAACGATGGCCATGGGCAGAGTCATGAAATACCGTGTGGCGCCTTACACTGATGCGCATGGAATGGGATATTATAAAGGTGCATCAGGCTACGACTTTACGGATGCCCACTTTTCCCCCGAAGTGCGAGACGGTATACATATTTGGGCGAATAAAAAGTGGATCGATTATCAAATGATGCAGGGCAAAAATTTGGTAGACATCGGATCCCCGGACGAAAGTCTTCGGCCCGACTTTCTCGACCCCCTAGAATCTAGTCCGTATTACAACATGAAATTCCGTCGCGTTTCAGGATATCAGCGATACACAAGAGACCACCAGCCCGCCTGGGACTTGAAGGAACAAAATGTCTTATCCTAAGATCTTTTTAAGGGCTGTCGAGTATGAAAAAGTTGGCATTTTTGGACTGACGAACCGGTGGACATACGAATTTATAAAACCCGGGATGCAGGAAAAAAGACTGGGTACGAAGGAATTACTCAGGGAACTTGTCCCTGGGAAGGATGACGCACGTCAAGATGCCTACGATTGCATCAGCCGCGCCCAGAAGCTCTTCAATAATAGCCAGTCGGGGTGGGTTTGGTACCCGTGGGGGACGGTCGTTTCCGATTTGAATAGCGTATAAAAGCCGCGACAGAAGAACGTCGAGCAGTTACTTTGCTCGCGAGCCCCCGAATCCTGTTGGTGCGAGACTCCCAAGCCCCACAGCTTGGTGTGGCTAGACCGCGTGGTGGCAAGGCGTACTAGTTGGCTTCGTCGTCGCCGAGCCCGGCGTTTGAAGCGGGTCGCTCTACTCGGGTGTGGGAGGTGACTGTCCTGGAACCTGATCTCCCTCCAAGCTACGCAGGGACGTTGACTGAACTGGCAAACGCCGTTGGAAAAGAACAGGGGTGGTTGCCGCATTGAGCGAAGATACGAGTTCCCGAGAAGTGGCGAATAAATCTTGTGGTTCACTTACTGAGAATGATCTCAAGCACGGAAATAAGGCTCTTCAGAATTGAGAGTGTAGTTTCGGTCTGAATCCTCCGGATTCCAGCAGTGACCTGGCGACATAGTTGGTGAGGTTGCGGAAGCCGAGGGCGGAGCCGCGGAGGTGTTCGAGCCGGCCATTGATGGCTTCGGTGGGGCCGTTCGATGTGCCGGGTCGGTCAGAGTAGGCCAGCACGTCTCGGGCGCTGCGTTTGAGGGTTCGCCCGAGAGTCCTGAGCTCGGTCAACGCGGCGGGGACGCCAGCGCTTAGGGAGTCAATGACAGCTTGCATCATCTCCCGGCCTTTGGTGGCCCTTCGCATTTAGGCATGGTTTGTTTGTTTCGCCCGGTAGGGGCGATGTCCGCCGGCGGCGAGCAGGCATCTGAGCCGGTAGTTGGTGAAGTTGCGGAAGCCGCGGGCGATTCTGCGGGTGGTTTCGATGACGCCGTTGATCGCTTCGGTGGGGCCGTTGGAGGCGCCGTTGGTGTCGAAGTAGGCCAGGACCGCGGCTTTCCAGGCCCGCAGGGTCCGGCCGAGCCGGGCCACTTCCGGGAGGGGGCAGGTCAGGAACGACGCGATCACCTCAGCCACGAGTGCCCTGCCGTGTTCCGGGCGGGCGTGGTAGATATTGCGGAGCTTCTGGTAGCACTGCCAGGCGAGGGTGACTTCGTGGTCCGGGTCCCCGGCGGAGAGTTTCGCGTCGAGCCGTGAAGCCTGTTTCTCGGTGAGGTGTTCGGCGCCGATCTGCAGGGTCCGGCGGATCCCGTAGAGCGGATCGCCCTTGCGGCCGCGGTGTCCCAGGGTGTCCTGCTGGACCCGGCGGCGGACCTCATCCACCATGGCCGAACCCAGCTTCACGACATGGAACGCATCCAGAACCGTGATGGCTTCGGGCAGTTCGTCGCGAATCGCGTTCGCGTAGCCGCGGAACGGATCCAGCGCGGCTGTCTTGATCCCGGCGGTGAACCCGGTACCGCGGTCTTTGAGCCAGTCGGCGTAGGCCTTTCCGGAACGTCCCGGAACGAGGTCCAGCAGCCGGGCGTGAACAACGCCGTCAGCATCGCGGGTGTGGTCCACGATCCCGGTGACCATCCCCGTGCCGGGCGGACCGGTATGAGCCCAGACATGTTCATCGACGCCCAGCGCATCCACACCCTTCAGTCGCCCCTGTCAGCGATCCGCCGTGCGGCCTCTGCCCTGATCCCGTGCCAGACCGTGTGCTAGGAGACGCCGAGCTGGTGGGCCAGGGCCGAGACCGACGTGGCGAAATGCTGGAGCGCATCGGTCGCCCAGTTCACGGAACGGTTGGTGAGTTTCGCCCGGGGACCGGCCAGTGGGTGCTCTTCGGTGAACGTGGTCTTCGGGCAGTCCGGGTCCGGGCACCGCCAGAGACGCTTGGCCCACAGCAGCCGCACCGGACGGCCGAAACAGGGAATGTCATGGAGCCGGACCTGCCGGCGGCCATGGCCGACCGCAACAACACCGCAGTCCGGGCAGCCAGTGACGTCCTCCCCGGTTTCAACGCGCAGCACCAGGCCGGTCCCGGATGTCGTGACGGAGTTGACGTGGATGCCCTCGACACCGAGCAGCGCATCCGCGCGCGTGCGCCACCGGCCGTCGGAGCAAGACATAGAGTTATTCATGTCAGGGTCTCTTCTGGGTATTGGTTGCTTGGTCGCTACCAATTCAAAGAGGCCCTGACCTCTTTCCCGCCGCACCACGCCGCACCCGGAACGGCCTACGCCACGGCGCCAGTCTCAGAACCCTCTAACCACGCTCATCTGCGAAGGACCAGATATGCCTGCTGGTCCATTCAGTGACCGGCCGCAGCGAACGCTCCCCGGAAGGAGCTGTCGTACTGGGTCAATCGCCCGCGCCCCGAGCTTTCCAGACCCGCGACGTCAAGGCCGCCGTTGCCGGTCAGGGTGATCCCGGTCAGCAACACACCCGCCAGCCCGGACAACACACTCAGACCGGCCCCGCCGGGTACGCTCCCCCGCGTCATTCAAATGCCCGACATGACATCATGGGCACTCGCTTCTCGACCGTCAGTCGCTAAACAACGGCTCTCATTTCACCATCCGATAATCCTGCACAGATGGGGTTTCATTCCGGATTCCCTTAGTCAGTACTCGCGAGAACCAGCCAATATCAAAATCGTATTCACTGCCAGGCTTGAAAGACGCAGCAACCTCGTCTTGATTGTCAAAAGTCACCCTCGGAGACACATAGATACTTCCGCAGTTCGCCGTCTCAACGAAAACCCCCGCCGTCGATGCCGAACCCCTAGATCCGCCAGAACTCGTTTCCGGTTTCGCGGTGAGTATTTCGCAACGGATAGTCTCGACACCGATCGAATCCCATACGGAAAGCAGCAAAACAAAAGCACCGAACCCGAGAACTAAGACTCCCAGCACGTTCCAATACCACTTCAACGTCGGCCGCTTGGGTATACGCCCCGAACCGTCGTCCGTCTTAACCATTCCATCTCCCATTCCGATCACCAGCCACTCGCACGACGTCCACTCCCGGGCCCAGCGGAACCGTTGGCAAACCCCTGGACCGCGCCGTTTAACAAATCCTCGCGCCTAGCATCACCTGGCTGCAGTCCCGTATTGACCGCACCAACGACAGACCCACCTAACCGATTCGTTAGGTCCTCCGTCAAAATTGATCCCCAGTTATCGGGTGCGCCAGCGTGCTGACCGCTTGAGACTGGACCCATCGACCCCGGAAGGCGGTTGGCAACACTGTTCCGAATGATTATCCAAGCTTACTGAACACAGCAGAGCCGCCAGCTGCGGTCACGAAACCGGTGCCGGCCGTGGCGAAATAACCATTGATCGTCTGGACTTCATTATCGTCCAAAGCGTAAGACACCACATTGCTGCCTGAACCGCCCGTGCCTGCGGCCAGGGAGGACCGGACCACGGAGCTACGCAATACAGCGTTGCTCGTGGTCACCACGCGTGAGGTTGAACCCGCCGACGTCGCCACGCGGGCAGCGTTCGCCCCCCGCGCCAGAAATCCCCCCGCGGTGCCACCAAGCCCACCACCGACAGCACCAATAGCTGCATCTTTCCAGACCCGGTTCATATTGACGGCGGCCGTGGCCGATCGCGATGACGCCGCACTCCGGGCAGCCGCTGAGGGTTTCGCCGGTTTCGACGCGTAGAAGCAGGCCCTTAAAAATTACGATCTAGACAATCCGATTCTCTCCCAAGGCCCTCACCCCCGCCCCGCACCTCTCACGCGGCAGCGCTGACTACACTCTCAATTCTGAAGAGCCTGATTACATGTACCAAGTGCATACCCAGCCAGGAGAATCCCGTGTTGTTGAGGCGAAACGCCTCGCGGATGCTATGGGAGGTAGCCCCCGTGGTCCGTGGAACGACTTGCAGGAGTGTCAGCGAACAGCCTCCCGACTTTTTCGGGAGGGCCGCCGGGAGGAGTGGGTTGAGTACGGGACCGCCATTGTGGTTTCAAGCGAGTCGCTCGGTCACATCGACTGAGAAATAGGAGCCAATCTGCGTTGGGGAACGTAGCGTTCTTCCGAGATGGAGATCGCTCCCGAGGAGGGGTTGCTCGGAGTGCGCTAGCCTGAACGGCATGAATCGCATGGAAATGTCTGACGCTGCGACGCTCATGACCCTGCTACGTGATGCGAAGCGCTCCTCGACGCTCAGTACGCTGCTGCCGGGGTGGGACATGCTGCAGGCCGACGTCCCTTCAAGGGAACGGGTAGAGACGGCAATAGCAATCCTGGTCGGTTCCGGCCTTGCTGAGGTCGACTCGTCCTGGGGGATGCGGCTCACGGAGCAGGGCGGACGGCTCAGGCGGTCCGTGAAAGGTAGTCAGGGGATGCGGATGATCCCGGGGGAGATCAGCGATCTGCTGGCAGGATGCCAGTTGAGCCGTGCGACGCTGAATCTGCCTCAGTCGGTCTTTGATCCGGCGCTCAAGGACTATCTCGACGCGGCCCGCCGCAGGGCTGAGCGCCGGTCGCGGCATCGTTGGTGGTGGCCCGACCCATTTAGGCGCCCCGTCCAGTGAAGCCGTCATCCTCGACATCCCGTTCTGAGACGCACGAAAGGCCGCCCGTGACGTTGTTCGACTGCTGAACGTGGTGGAGTTCAGGTTCAATGTGTAGTTCCTGACCTCACGAGACCTTTTGCGATGGCCGCCAAGAACACATGTTCTTGGCGGCCATGCGCTTTCTGAGACCCGTTGCCACCGATGTTGTCAGCATGTTTGCCGTACAAAGAATGACGGCCCAAGGTCAAGTCCCAGAACCAATTAACCGGACGTCCCCTCGTCGGTCTAAGGTCTCGAGTCAACGAAATCCGGGTCAGTCTCCAGCTCCGGACGCGTCAGTGGTTGTCCGGTTCCAAGTCATGGATCGGTTCCTTCCGGAATTCCTTCTCCTGAGGTGCGCCGGATGCACCTTGGCTACCGTCCGATCAGGTCGGCCAAGACATGGGCTTCACTGATGTCGGCGGCTTTGGTTGCCGTCAGCAACGTCAGCCGTTGGTCCTTGGCGAGTTCGCTCAGATGGTTAAGCGCCTGCGCCCGGGCGGGTTCTTTAAGCTCGGCCTTGTAGCGCTTGGCAAACTCGTCGAACTTGGCAGGGTCGTGGCCGTACCATTTGCGCAGCTCCGTTGACGGGGAGACGTCTTTGCACCACTCGTCCAGTGCCGCCTTGGCCTTGGTCATCCCGCGGGGCCAGATGTGGTCTACCAGAACCCGGACGCCGTCGTCGTCCCTGATCGGATCATAGACCCGGCGCACCTGAACATCAGTTGTAGTCGACATTCCCCAGCCTCCTCGCTGACTTGCGGCACGGCACCGATACCTTTCTTGGGAAAGCGACGCCGGAAGCGGCCAAAAACCCTGTGGGTCTTTGTCCTCGGTGACATTATGCTCTCCCGATCCCTGCAGGAGCCACATCACCATGAGGATGCACCGGACCGCTCAGCAGGCTTGCGAGAGTGACCTGGTCGCCGAGACCCTCGGGTGCCAACCGCTCTTTCCTTGCTGCGCGGCGCCTTGCATCGGGTGTGGTCGTCCGCTAATGGTCGAAGGACAGGGCGGCACCGTCACCGCTATCGATCCAAGCCCGGAGCCTAACATCAATCGGTTCGGTGGCGGTGGACGAATCAGGTCAGGGTAATGACGCACAGACTTGGTTGAACAAAGGGGAGCAGACGCACGTCCGGCGGCGTGTCGCCGTCGCCGTCGCGTAACTGTTGCACGAGTCCAAGGTGGACCGAGCAGACCACCAGCGGGTGACGCCGTGCAGCATCGCGGAATGGGCACCGCCGCACCTGGACGACATCGCCGTCCGGCGCCGGGTCGAAACCGAGCCCGTCAAGGACCTCAAGGAGCCCGCTCCGTCGATCGACGGAGTCGGAGCGTTCGGCTAAGAGCCCGCGTGCCCAGTCACGGCCGGCGTTAATGGCACAAACTAAGGAGCGGGTGGCCGGTGCACCGCCGTACGACCCAGAACTGGTCAACGACAAAAAGTACCACCAGAACTCGTACAGCTACTTCGGCTTTGCCCCCTACTGGTGGGGCGGCTATTCATACCCGATCCTCCCCATCGCACGATAGGGCGGAGCAGCTGGCTGCCGTCTGGGCGGTCACATTCAGCGGCCGCCGTCGAAAAGAAGAGGTACCACTGTGTCCCTTCCAATAACGAAGTTGGTTCAATCGGGTTCTCAAGGACATGCCTATCCGGACCGAGCCGGAGCCGGATGCCCCCGATGGATCATTTACCTTGCACAGCTCAATGAATTATTGAGACTGCCACGCTGCTTCGGCATGGGGCCGATTGTGTTTGTGCGATTTGAGCACCCGTGGGTTCGGTGTACTTATTGTGTAACACGCGGGTGTGCGTCGGTGCCGCGGATGCCCATAAATTGCAGCACCAAGGGGTGCGCGGCCGCGGGGCATGACATACATCTCTCCAACTCTCAAGGCTGTGGCATGAAACTTGGGGCGCTTCACGCCGGGGTGCGCGTGAAGCTTGCCTCGCTGTCTGGGGAATACCGCAGTCGTCCAACCTCAGCAAACCGACTCGGGCTGGGCTGCCTGCCGCACGTGATTTAGGATCTACCCCATGACGAATCTTCAGGGTGCGGTTGTTCTGGTAGTCGGCGCCACCGGCGGGCTCGGCTCGCGGATCGCCGATCAGCTGGAGAGTAGCGGCGCCATTGTTGCCCGGTCGTCAAAGTCTGCTGGGCACGATCTACGTTCACCTTCTGTGATTCGGGAGGTGCTGGATGCCACGAATGCGCAGCACGGACGTCTCGACGGGCTGGTGGTTGCGTCCGGGGTCGTCGCCTTCGGCGCCGCATCAGACCTTGAACCCGCCACGGTGGACGAACTGTTCGCTGTGAACACGACCAGTGCGATCCAGCTCATTACCCAGAGCCAGCCCTACCTCGCGGCCTCGGCACATGACGGCCGGGAGCCCTTCGTGGTAACACTGAGCGGCGTTGTCGCTGAGACACCCGTCGCCGGTCTGGCAGCATACTCGGCGTCGAAAGCTGGGCTCGCGGCTTTTGTTGTCGCAGCGGCGCGCGAGTATCGTCGCGCGGGCATCCGACTCGTGGATGCCCGCCCAGGCCACACAGGCACCGCGCTGTCCGAGCACCCGATCGCCGGGTCAGCGCCGCGATTCGGAGCGCCGCTGGATCCAGACCTCGTTGCAGCGCGGATCATCAACGCGATCGTCGATGGCGAGAAGGATCTGCCCAGCACCGCCTTCCAGACGCGGCCGAGATGATGAAACTGAGCGCTGAATGCGAAGGCCACGGCTCAAGTAGGCGAGCCTGGCCTTCCGAATACAGCGCTAGAGAGTCGGATGGATTCTGAAGTGGGTTCATTGCTGACGGCCGGGGCATGGAATCCACCTGGCTCCTGCTCGGAACCGCTCCGAGCAGGAGATATTCGCTTACGGAACGTGGTGGAGTTCAGCTTCAACGTGTGATGGCCTGGTGAATTCATCAGGTCAGCAGGTCTAACTTGAGAAGCCCCGATTTCAGAATCGGGGCTTCTTTTGTGCCCGTGCACGTTAGCGGCGAGAACAAACCGCGTCAAGGAAATGGTGGAATTCCGGCCTTGGCGCGGAGCAGATTGTTGCAGCTCGATAACGAACTTTACTGGTGGTCAACTTTCCCTCCCTTTGCCTGGTTTTGGGTTTACGCTTCATCCCATGTGAGACGAACCACACTGCCGCTGGGGGAGTGCGGACGTCTGACCGGTGCCTCGGGCGCCGATCACCACCACACCTATAACAAGGAGGCGGAATGCGCTTCGGTCGTATTTCCAAAGCAGTGGGCGTGGCAGCAGCTGCTGCGCTGGCACTCAGTGCCTGCGCCGGCAACAGCGGCGGGACAACCCCCACCAGTGCTGCGGCTGGAGGCCAGCAGGGCGGCTCTGTTGCTGTTGCCGAAACCAACGGCTTCAGCAGCTTCAACTCCGGAACGGCGGATGGCAACTCCGACGTGAACGGACACGTCGGTTACGCCACCCACTCCAGCTTCATTTACATCGACGACAAACTGAACATCGTCAAAAACGAAAAGTTCGGCAAGTACGAGAAACTCTCCGACAATCCGTTGACTGTCAAGTACACCGTCAACGAAGGGGTGAAGTGGTCGGATGGCACGCAGGTGAGCGCCGCCGATCTTCTGCTTTCCTGGGCCTCAGGTTCCGGATACTACGACGACGCCGATGCTGAAGCCAAGACAGGCACCACCTATTTCAAGACGGCGGCCGATACTTCCGGGTTGAACCTGACGGACTTCCCCGAGCTCGGGAGTGACGGGCGGAGCCTGACGCTCAAGTATTCCAAGCCATTTTCCGATTGGGAACTGGCGTACAGCTTCCCGGGTAACGGCGGCGTCGATATTCCCGCCCATGTAGTGGCCAAGCAAGCGGGCCTGAAAGACGCACAGGCCCTGGTGGATCTGCTCAAGGGTCTTAAGCGCGGGGACAGCAAGTCACCGCAGCCGGTCAACGAGGGCTTGAAGGCCGTCGCTGATTTCTGGAGCACCGGGTTTGAGTCGAAGACGCTGCCCAGCGACCCGAGCCTGTACCTCTCCAACGGTCCCTACATCATCAAATCCGTGGTGCCGGAACAGTCAGTCACCCTGGTCCGCAACAAGGATTACAACTGGGGCCCCGCTCCGAAGCTGGACGAAATCGTGGTCCGGACCATCGGCGCTGCCCCGGCCCAGGTGCAGGCACTGAAAAACGGCGAAGTGGACATTATCAATCCGCAGGCTTCAGCGGACACCGTGGACCAGATCAAGGCCCTCAGCGGGGTCAACCTGCTCTTGGGCAACCAGCTCTCCTACGATCACCTTGACCTGAACTTCTCCGGCCCCCTGGCGGAGAAGAGCGTTCGCGAAGCGTTTTTGAAGACAGTTCCGCGCAAGGACATTGTGGACAAGATCATCAAGAAGATCGATCCGCAGGCCAAGCCGCTCGACTCGCAGATCTTTGTGCCGGCCCAGGCCGCCTACGCTGACTCGGCTGCCAAGAACGGGTCGTCGATGTACCAGGATGTCGATATTGACGGTGCCAAAAAGCTCCTCAACGGTGCTACGCCGGAGATCCGCATCATGTACAACAAGGACAACCCCAACCGGGTGGATGCTTATTCGCTGATCCGTGAGTCCGCCACGAAGGCAGGATTCAAGATTGTCGACGGCGGCCTCGGAAAAGCGGACTGGAGCTCAAGCCTTGGCGACGGCTCTTATGATGCGACCATCTTCGGGTGGATCAACTCCGGTGTTGGTGTCTCGGGGACTCCCCAGATCTTCAAAACCGGAGGTGGATCGAACTTCAACTTGTTCTCTGATCCCGAAGCCGACAAAGCCATGGACGAATTGATCGTCACCACGGATAAATCGAAGCAGGATGAGCTTCAGACCAAAATTGACGCGGCCATCTGGAAGTCCGCGTATGGCGTTCCGCTGTTCCAGTCACCGGATGTCAAGGCATCCTCTGACCAGATCACCGGGGTGACCGCAATGCCGAACCAGACCGGCGTCTGGTGGAATGTCTGGGACTGGTCCCGGAAGTAATCCAACGCTGAGCGAACAAATCGCCTAGCAGGGGCGCCGGGGCCGAGTTTTATGGCCCCGGCGCCTTCTGACTACCCACCGGCACTTTGCCGGCTCCACTGGCATTTGAAGGCCGGGGCACGGCGCGATTCTGCGATTGGCCCGGACTGACCCGGACCTGGATCCTGAGGCTTATACATAATGGTGACCTATATCGTCAGACGGCTGGTCACGGCCGCACTGATTCTTCTGGGAGCGTCCTTTCTCGTTTATCTCCTGACAGCGTCCTCAGGTGATCCGCTGGCTGATCTGCGGGCCAGCAACGCCCCCAACAAGCAGCAGTTGATGAACGCCCGCACGGAGTTGCTGGACCTCGACACCCCTGCCCCTGTCAGGTATTTCAAATGGCTGGCCGGTGCCGCCCAGTGCCTCGTTCCTTTTGCCGGTTCCTGCGACTTGGGCAAAAGCGTTTCGGGTCAACCCATTACCGAAGCCCTCGGCATAGCACTCGTCCAGACGCTGACACTTGTCACCGGAGCGACCATCCTGGCCATCCTGATCGGTATCACGCTGGGCATCATTACGGCACTTCGGCAGTACAGTGCGCTCGACTACGGTGTGACCTTTATGGCCTTCCTGTTCTTTTCCCTGCCGATCTTCTGGGTAGCGGTGCTCCTGAAGGAGTACGGCGCGATCGGCTTCAACGACTTCCTGCGAAACCCCGAAATACCGATCCCCACAGCCTTGGGGATCGGCGCCGTCGCCGGCGTGATCGTTGCGGTCGCCGTCGGAGGGGAGCTGCGGCGCAGGCTCGTGACGGGCGGCACCGTTTTTGTGGCTGTTACTCTCGTCCTCATCTATTTTTCCGCCACAGAATGGTTCAAGACGCCGGGGCTGGGGCCTGTTGTGATCGCGGTCGCCGGGGCCGGCATCGCAGTTGCTGTGACGGTGCTGGTTTCGGGCCTGCGGAACCGCCGGGCCCTGCGGGCAGCACTGCTTGTGGTGGCGCTGGGCGTCATCTCCTACTTCGCCGTGCAACCGCTGCTCGACCAGGCAACGGCGCTGATGATCGCCCTGTTGGCTCTCGCCACGGTCCTGGTAGGCGTCGCCGTCGGCTATTTTATGGGCGGATACGACCGCGGACAGTCAATGCGGGCGGCGGGTATCACCGCGTTCCTGGTGGGAGCGCTTGTGGTGTTGGACCGCTTTATGCAGGCGTGGCCCAGTTACTTCAGCAACAGTCGGGTCAGGGGGCGCCCGATCGCCACGATCGGCGCCGGTACCCCAAATATCGAAGGGGACTTCTGGGTGCTCAGCCTTGACACCTTCACCCACCTGATTTTGCCGACCGTGGCGTTGATCCTCGTGTCACTGGCCAGCTACACCCGCTTTACCCGGTCCTCGATGCTCGAAATCATGAACATGGATTACATCCGCACCGCGCGGGCCAAGGGGCTCTCTGAACGGTCCGTGATTATGGGGCACGCGTTCCGCAATGCATTGATTCCGATTGCCACAATTGTCGCTTTCGATATTGGCGCGCTGATCGGCGGCGCCGTCATCACGGAGAGTGTGTTCTCCGTCAGGGGCATGGGATTCCTTTTTCTGGACGGAATTACCCACATCGACCCGAACCCGGTGATGGGCGTTTTTGTCTGCGTCGCTGTGACCGCCATGGTCTTCAACCTAATTGCGGACCTGGCGTATTCCGCACTCGATCCGCGCGTGAGGATAAAAGCATGAGCCAGCCAACGCAAGAGGAACAGATCCTGGCACAGCAGGCTCTTCGCGACCAGGAAACAGCGTCGTCCGAGCCTGAACCGTCTGGACTCAGCCAGGGACAGATTGTCCGGAAGAGGTTTTTCGGTCACACCGGCGCGCTCCTCGGGCTGGCCGTATTTGCGCTGATTTTCATCTTGTCTTTCTCCTCCGTTGGTGTCGCGGGAATACCCGGCTGGTGGAAGTACAACCACCTGGATGTCTCCCCGCTGGTGAACGACGGCGCTCCAACCGCTGGTCTGTGGCCTCCTGCCTGGGGGGAACACCCGTTCGGGCAGGATCGAATCGGCCGGGACTTGTTTGCCATGACGATGCGCGGGGCGCAGCAGTCCATCACCATCATGGTCCTGATCGGCTTGATCGCCGGGATTCTAGGCGCCGTGATCGGCGGCCTTTCCGGCTACTTCCGGGGCTGGGTAGAAGCGGTACTAATGCGCATCACGGATGTCATTATCATCATTCCCGTCCTGCTGCTCGCCGCTGTCGTCGCCCAGATTGCCGGGCGCCGGGACGAAGGAAGTTTGTTTTCCGCCTTTGCGAACTCCAACGGGATCCTCGTACTGGGCGTCTTCCTCGGCCTGGTTAGCTGGGTCGGGCTGGCTCGTCTGGTCCGCGGGGAGTTTCTGACCCTCCGTGAGCGCGAGTTCGTCGATGCGGCGCGGATCTCCGGGGCGTCCAACGGCAGGATCATCTTCAAGCACATCCTGCCCAACGCCATCGGGGTGCTGATCGTCAACGTTACCCTGACCATGTCAGCCGCCATCTTGCTGGAGACTGCCCTGAGCTACCTCGGCGTCGGCGTCAAAGCTCCGGACACCTCGCTGGGCCTGCTCATTTCGCAAAATCAGGAGGCTTTTGCCACCCGGCCGTGGCTCTTCTGGTTCCCGGGCCTGTTTATCGTGCTGATCTGCCTCAGCATCAACTTCATCGGCGACGGCTTGCGCGACGCGTTCGATCCGCGCCAGAGGAAGTTCAACGCCAGGAAAGCGGCCGACACCACTGTGGATCCCGTTCCGGTGACGGCATTTGACGAAACCAAGGGCCACTAGACCATGGTCCCGTTCCGGTCCCGGAGGCCGGGCAACCCGCTAGGACCCGGCGACAGCCCAGTAGCTGGCCGTCAGGAGCAGCACGTCGACGCCGACAGCCGGCCAGCGGTATGTCACGTTTGCCGGTGTGGTGGCGGCGTCCCCGGCCGCGAGCCGGCCGGACTCGACCAGCTCATCCCAGCGTGCTCGCACGAGCCGGGCGGCCTGACCGGAATCGGTGCTCCTGAGATCCCCCGGCCGGACGGACCGGCCGGGACCGTACGTTGTTCCCGGGAGCCCGCGCAGATCTTCCGGGCGGGCGTTCCGGCCGCCCCAGATCCCTGGCGCCGGTGCGGCCCAGGAGGTGTAGCTTCTCTTGGCCGTGACGAGGGTCAGTGCGAAACGGGTGTCCACATGCACCAGGGCCGCCCACGGCACCACGATGGTGCGGAACGGGTTTTCCAATCTGATCCCGGCATTGTCGACCACGACGGCGGGCCGCCAGAACAGCTGCCAGCCAAGAAAAGCGACCAGGACCAGCGGGGCGATACCGGCCAGGGCGCCGGGCCCCCCGGAGGCCACGGCAACGACGATGCCGGCGGCGGCCACCATCCAGGCCAGCAGCGCAAACCACTTGTTGGTGCGGGCTTTGAAGATTTCGACTTTACCGGCATACGGCGCAGAGCTCATGCTCCCCATAATTCAGCACTCCGGGCCCCAGCACTAATTTTTGGTGACCCCGGCGCCCGTGCGGAAGGAAGGCTCCATCATGACTGACTTCATCACCCTCGGCCCGGCCGCTGATCCGGCACCAGGCCAAGGGGTGCCCGTCCTGGAAGTCCGCGGCCTGAGTGTCGACTTTGGCGTGGACAAAAAGTGGGTTCCGGCAGCGATCGGGCTGAACTATGAGGTGCGTGCCGGCGAAGTACTGGCCATCGTGGGGGAATCCGGCTCCGGTAAGAGCGCCAGTTCAATGGCGTTGCTCGGCCTGCTGCCCGATAACAGCCGCGTGACCGGAAGCGTAAAGCTTGCCGGGAAGGAACTCCTCGGGATCAGCGAGTCGAACATCCGGTCGGTTCGGGGCAAGGACGTTGCCGTGATCTTCCAGGAGCCCATGACGGCACTGAATCCGGTCTATACCGTCGGCGCCCAGATCGTTGAGACGGTGAGGCTTCACAGCGAAGTATCACCCGACGAAGCCCGGCTGCGGGCGCTGCGTATGCTTGAACTTGTGGAGCTGCCGGATCCGGAAAAGGCGTTCCGGTCGTACCCCCACCAGCTCTCCGGCGGCCAGCGCCAGCGCGCCATGATCGCCCAGTCGCTCTCCTGCGACCCAAAGCTGCTGATCGCCGATGAGCCCACTACTGCCCTGGACGTGACGGTGCAGGCAGAAATCCTGGACCTGATGCGTAACCTGCGCAACAAGCTGGACAGCGCCATCGTCCTGATCACCCACGATATGGGTGTGGTGGCCGACCTGGCTGACCGGATCGCCGTGATGCGCGGGGGAGTGATCGTGGAAACAGGCACAGCCGCCGAGATCTTCCATAACCCGCAGCACCCGTACACCAAGGCACTGCTGGCCGCCGTCCCGCACCTCGGCCAGGGCGGCGCAGACACCACCGGGGCGGTGGACGTCACCGCAGCGCTCGCCGCCGCCACCCATACTGAGCTCACTTCCGTGCCGGAAGAGCTGCGCCGGCAACGCGAGCACAACAACGCGGCTGCCCTGGCCGCCGCGGAAGCCATCAAACCCCAGGCCGAGCCCGTGCTGGAGCTGACTGGCGTGGCCATCGAATACCCCAAACAGGGCCGGGTGCCGGCATTCCGTGCGGTAGAGGGCGCCAGCCTGGTGATCTATCCGGGCCAGGTCGTCGGGCTGGTGGGGGAGTCCGGCTCCGGGAAAACCACCATCGGCCGCGCCGCCGTCGGGCTGTTGCCGGTGGCTGCCGGCACCATGAAGGTTGTTGGCCAGGACATTTCTGCCGCCAAGCGCAACGGGCGGCAGCTTCACGAGATGCGTCGGCACGTTGGCATGGTGTTCCAGGATCCGTCGTCGTCGCTGAACCCGAGGCTTCCGATCGGCGAGAGTATTGGCGAGCCGATGTTCCTTGCCGGGGTGGCGAAGGGCGCCAGTCTGCAGCAGCGGATCGAGGCGCTGCTTGACCAGGTGGAACTCCCGAGGAACTACCGCAACCGCTACCCGCACGAGCTCTCCGGCGGCCAGAAGCAGCGCGTTGGCATCGCGCGGGCGCTCTCGCTCAAGCCGAAACTGATGGTCGCCGACGAACCGACGTCTGCACTTGACGTCTCCGTCCAGGCCAAGGTGCTCGAGCTCTTCCAGGCCCTGCAGCAGGAGCTTGGCTTTGCCTGTCTTTTTGTCACCCACGACCTCGCCGTCGTCGACGTGCTCGCGGACCGGATCTGCGTGATGCAGCGCGGCCGTATTGTCGAACAGGGCACCCGGGACCAGATCCTGCGGAACCCGCAGGAATCCTACACCCAGCGGCTCCTGGCCGCAGTTCCGCTGCCGGATCCGGAAAAACAGCGGGAACGCCGCGAGCTGCGGGCCCAGTTGCTGGCAGCTGAACAGAGTTAATCGACGATAACTAAGATCGCCCGGCGCCGAATAGTACCAGCCAGTAGCGTGTGACTTGAAATACCTGGCGCGTGACGGTAGAAGTCACGCTTTTGTTGTGTCACGGTTTGGCAACAGAGTTCCATCATCTGGACAGTGTGGGGTTAGGCTAGTGCCATATGTAGCCCACGTCACAGGATATTTCTGTGCCTGGGCCGCGGGGAAACACAAGTTTTCCCTCAAGAACTCCCACAACTCATAGGAGGCGGAATGCGTTTTTCGCGCACTTCCAAAGCACTGGGCATGGTGGCCATCGCCGCCCTCGCCCTGACCGGATGCGGCGGCAGCACTACCGCTGGCGGCGGCACCACTGGCGGCGATACCAGCAAGGTCATCATGGCCGATGGCTCGGAGCCCCAGCGCCCGCTGATGCCGGCCGACACGAACGAAGTCGGCGGCGGAAAGGTCATCGACATGATCTTCGCCGGGCTGGTCAGCTACGACCCCAGCGGCAAGCCGGTCAACGAACTCGCCGAGTCCATTGAAGGCAAGGACGGCCAGAACTTCACGATCAAGATCAAAAAGGACCAGAAGTTCACCAACGGCGAGGCCATCACGGCCAAGTCCTTTGTTGACTCCTGGAACTTCGGTGCAGCCGCCAAGAACGCCCAGCTCAGCGGAGGCTTCTTCGAAAGCATCAAGGGCTACGACGAGGCCAGCGCTGAAGGCTCGACGGTTGAGACCATGTCCGGGCTGAAGGTCGTTGACGACCAGACGTTCACCGTGGAACTGAAGCAGCCCGAGTCGGACTGGCCGCTGCGTCTTGGCTACACTGCGTTTGTGCCGGTTCCTTCCGGCGCCCTCGCGGACCCTAAGGGCTTCGGCGAGAAGCCGGTCGGCAACGGTCCCTACAAGCTGGCCGACGGCGGCTGGCAGCACAACGTGCAGATCCAGCTTGTGCCGAACCCGGACTACAACGGTCCGCGAAAAGCCAAGAACGCCGGCGTAACGTTCAAGATCTACCAGAACGACGATGCCGCCTACCAGGACCTGCTGGGGAACAACCTGGACATCCTCCAGACCATCCCCACCAGCGCCCTGCTGAACTTCAAGTCGGACCTCGGCGACCGCACCATCAACAAGCCGTACGCCGGTAACCAGACCATCGCCATCCCGGAGTACCTGCCGGAGTGGAGCGGCGAGGCCGGCAAGCTGCGCCGCCAGGCCATTTCCATGGCCATCAACCGCGAAGAGATCACCAAGGTGATCTTCAACGAAGCCCGCCAGCCGGCCAAGGACTTCACGGCTCCGGTGCTGGACGGCTACAGCGACTCCATCCCGGGTTCCGACGTCCTGAAGTTTGACGCCAACAAGGCCAAGGAAACCTGGGCCAAGGCCGACGCCATCCAGAAGTGGGATGCCAACCAGACCTTCACGATTGCCTACAACGCCGACAAGGGCGGACACAAGGCATGGGTCGAGGCTCTGGTCAACCAGGTCAAGAACACCCTGGGCATCAAGATCGAAGGCAAGCCCTACGCCACCTTCAAGGAAGTCCGCAACGACGCCACCGCCGGAACCCTGACCGGTGCGATCCGCGCCGGCTGGCAGGCCGACTATCCGTCGCTGTACAACTTCCTCGGCCCGATCTACAAGACCGGCGCAGGCTCCAACGATGCCCGCTACAACAACACGAAGTTTGACCAGGCCATCTCCGACGGCCTCAAGTCAGCCACGGTTGCCGACGGCAACAAGGCCATGAACAAGGCGCAGGAGATCCTGCTTCAGGACCTCCCGGCGATCCCGCTCTGGTACCAGGTCGCCCAGGGCGGCTGGAGCGACAAGGTCACCAACGTTGACTACGGCTGGGACGGCGTCCCGCTGTACTACGCGATTACCGGCAAGTAAATCTGATCGACGGCGGGGGATGCCTGGAAAGGCACCTCCGCCGTCGTTCTGCTTCCACAACTTTCTCTCCTGACGGCGCGGCTCCCGGGCGCAGCCATTCGTGGCCCCGGCAACGGACGACACTGCCGCCCTCATGTATTCATAGTGAAAAGGTTCTTTGATGAACAACTCCACAGCATTCCTGAACGGGATGCCCGCTGACGGGGGTGTACTCCGCTAATGGCGACGTATGTTCTCAAGCGATTCCTGCAGCTGATCCCGGTTTTCCTCGGAGCGACCCTCCTGGTCTACTTCCTGGTCTTCAGCCTTCCCGGCGACCCGATCGTCGCCCTCTTCGGTGACAAGCCGGTCAACGAGTCCGTGGCAGCCCAGCTGCGGGCCCAGTACAACCTGGACCAGCCCTTCTGGATCCAGTATTTCCTGTACCTCAAGAGCATCCTCACGTTCGACCTCGGCATGGACTTCTCCGGCCGGCCGATCGCCACCGTGCTCGGCGAGGTCTTCCCCGTTACAGCCCGGCTTGCCGTGATGGCCCTCATTTTCGAAGCTGTCTTCGGCATCGCCTTCGGCCTGCTGGCCGGCCTGCGCAAAGGCAAGCTTTTTGACGCAACGGTGCTCGTCGCTTCCCTGATCGTGATCGGCATTCCGATCTTCGTCCTGGGCTTCCTGATGCAGTTCTTCATCGGTGTCCAGCTGGGCTGGGCCAAACCCACTGTCAGCTCCGCCGCCACCGTCCAGGACCTGATCCTGCCGGCCATCGTGCTGGGCTTGGGTTCCTTTGCCTACGTCCTCCGGCTGACCCGGACCAGCGTGATCGAGAACATGAGCGCGGACTACGTCCGGACAGCCACCGCCAAGGGCCTGTCCCGCGGCCGGGTCGTTCGTGTGCACATCCTGCGCAACTCGCTGATCCCGGTGATCACCTTCCTGGGTGCTGATCTTGGCGCGCTGATGGGCGGCGCGATCGTGACTGAGGGAATCTTCAACGTTCCCGGCGTCGGAAACCGGCTCTACCGGGCCGTCACAACCGGTGAGGGTCCGACGGTGGTCTCGATCGTCACCGTCCTGGTCCTGATCTACGTTGTGTCCAACCTGCTCGTTGACCTGCTCTACGCCTGGCTTGACCCGAGGATCCGCTATGACTCCTGAGAACATCGTTCCCGCTGCCCGGAAGCCGCAGCCCGGCCGCGAGGCTGAACACTTCGTCGCAGACCTCGACGAGACCCCGCTCCAGGTCACCGACAAGGTCAAGGACGAGAATGCGCCGCTGAGCCTCTGGGGGGAGGCCTGGAAAAACCTCCGCCGCCAGCCGCTGTTCCTGATTTCCGCGTTCCTGATAGTTGTTGTTGTCCTGGTCAGCGTCTTCCCGGGGCTGTTTTCCCCGATCAATCCGCAGTCGGAGCCCTGCCAGTTGGCGAACTCCAACGGTGGTACCTCTGCAGGCCACCCGCTCGGGTTCACCCGGCAGGGCTGCGACGTGTATGCCCGCGTGATCTACGGGACCCAGTCCTCGGTGATCGTGGGGCTGTTCACCACCATCGGCGTGCTTGTCATTGGCGGCGTTATGGGCGCGTTGGCCGGCTATTACGGCGGCTGGGTGGACGCTATTCTGGCGCGCATCAATGACATCTTCTTTGCCCTTCCGCTGATCCTCGGCGCCATCGTACTGACCCAGTTGCCCGTTTTCCGGGCCAACCGGAACGTCTGGTCCCTGGTGGTAATCCTGGTGATCTTCGGCTGGCCGCAGATCGCCCGAATCACCCGCGGTGCCGTGATCGAGGTCCGGAACGCGGACTTCGTGACGGCTGCGCGGTCGCTGGGCGTTTCCCGGTTCCGCTCGCTCCTGCGCCACGTGATGCCCAACGCGCTCGCCCCCATCATCGTGGTGGCCACGATCTCGCTTGGCACCTTCATCGTGGCCGAATCCACGCTGTCCTTCCTTGGCATCGGGCTGCCGCCGAGCGTTATGTCCTGGGGTAACGACATCCAGTCGGCGCAGTCATCGCTGCGCTCCAACCCCATGCCGTTGCTCTACCCGGCCATCGCCCTGTCCATAACCGTCCTGAGCTTCATCATGCTGGGCGATGCCCTCCGTGATGCCTTGGATCCGAAAGCGCGCAAGCGATGAAAGGGGACGCCATGAACGCCTCTGTCGAAATTCACGAAGCGGAGACCGTTGTGCGGCCGCTGCTGGAAATCCGCGACCTGGCCATCACCTTCGCGACCAGCAACGGTGACGTCAATGCGGTCCGGAACGCGCACCTCACCGTGACGCCCGGCGAGACTGTCGCCATCGTCGGTGAGTCAGGCTCCGGCAAGTCGACGACCGCACTGGCCGCGATCGGGCTCCTGCCCTCCAACGGCCGGGTCTCGGCCGGGCAGATCCTTTTCGACGGCGAGGACATTTCCAACGCCAGCGAGAAGCGGATGATCGAACTGCGTGGCAGCAGCATCGGCATGGTCCCGCAGGACCCGATGTCCAACCTGAACCCGGTCTGGAAGATCGGTTTCCAGGTTCGGGAGACACTCAAGGCCAACGGCCTGCCCAGCGGTACGGACGACGTCGCCAAGGTCCTCTCGCAGGCCGGGCTGCCCGACGCCGCCCGCAGGGCCAAGCAATACCCGCACGAGTTCTCCGGCGGCATGCGCCAACGCGCGCTGATCGCGATCGGCCTGTCCTGCCAGCCGCGGCTGCTGATCGCCGATGAGCCAACGTCGGCCCTGGACGTGACCGTGCAGCGCCAGATCCTGGACCACCTGGACAAGATGACCACCGAACTCGGAACGGCCGTTCTGCTCATCACCCACGACCTGGGCCTCGCCGCCGAACGCGCCGACAAGGTCGTGGTGATGTACCGCGGCCAGGTCGTGGAATCCGGGCCGTCACTGGAGCTGCTGCAGAACCCGCAGCACCCCTACACCCAGCGGCTGGTGGCTTCGGCTCCTTCACTCGCATCCCGGCGCATCCAGGTCGCGAAGGAACTGGGTGTCGAAAGCGCTGACGTCCTGTCGCCCGCAACGGACGTTGTGGTGGAGCCGGCCATGACGGAGGAAGTCCTCCGGATTGAAAACCTGACAAAGGTCTTCAAACTGCGTTCCGGCTTCGGGAAGTCGACGGACTTCGCCGCCGTCGACGATGTCTCCTTCAGCGTCAGGCGCGGAACCACAACGGCAATTGTGGGGGAGTCGGGTTCCGGCAAGTCCACGGTGGCGCAGATGGTGCTGAACCTGCTGCAGCCCACGGCGGGGAAGATTATCTTCGACGGCGTGGACACCTCCACGCTGAACAGCAAGGAAATCTTCGCCTTCCGCCGTCGGGTGCAGCCGATCTTCCAAGACCCGTACGGTTCCCTGGACCCGATGTACAACATCTTCCGGACCATTGAGGAGCCGCTGCGGACCCACAAGATCGGGGACAAGGCCAGCCGCGAGAAGAAGGTCCGGGAGTTGCTGGATCAGGTGGCACTGCCGCAGTCCACCATGCAGCGGTATCCGAACGAGCTCTCCGGCGGGCAGCGTCAACGCGTGGCGATCGCGCGTGCCCTGGCGCTGGACCCCGAGGTCATCATCTGCGACGAGGCCGTCTCGGCCCTCGACGTCCTGGTGCAGGCCCAGGTGCTGAACCTGCTCGCGGAACTGCAGTCACGGTTGGGTCTGACCTACCTGTTCATCACCCACGACCTCGCGGTGGTGCGGCAGATCGCGGACCACGTCTGCGTCATGGAGAAGGGCAGGCTGGTCGAGACCGGCTCCACGGATGAGGTCTTCGACGCGCCGCAGCAGGACTACACAAAGGCGCTGCTCAACGCCATCCCGGGTGCGCGGCTGATGCTGCCTCCGGAAGTGGCATGAGCTGATTGACCGAAGCACACGGCAGGAGCCGGTGTCCGCCTGCGGGCGGTCACCGGCTCCTGCCGTTTAACGCCTGCGTTCTTAGCGGCCGGCGGCGGATTCGGTCGAACCGGATTCCGCCTGCACTGAACCCGCTGACACGGAACCCGCCTGCCCGGAGCCCGCCTGCCCGTTGCCCGCGGACCTGAACCCCAGGTCGTCCAGCCGGCCGGCCAGCAGAAGACCCAGTGCCGTGTGCCCTGCGGGGTTCATGTGGACTCCGTCGGCCATGGAATTGGTGAGGTTGTAACGCGTCAACCAGTCGCCGACGCCCACAAAGGGGATTGAATTCCTGGCCGCCACAGTGCCCAGCAGCGTGTTGACTTCGCTGCGGCGTCCTCCGCCGTTGGCTGCCCCACGGGCGAGGGTCCCCACCATGGCCAGCCGTGCTTCGGGGTAGCGTTGCCGGATGCTGGCGATCAGCCGCTCGGCGTTGGCGGAAATCTGCGCATCGCTTGCCCCGCGGGAGGCATCATTGCCGCCGCCTTCAATCACAACAAGGGGCGGTGAGCCGTAGGGCAGCAGCCAGTCGCCGTGCTGCAGGGCGTCGATGTAGTTACCGGTCGCTCCGTTGGATGCGACAAAGCCGGTGCCGCCGCGGCCGCAGAAATGGACCTCGTATCCCAGGCTGGCCAGTGCTCTCCGGGGCCAGGACGATGTGGGTTCGGACTGTGAATCACCAATCAGCACCGCGGTCCGGGAGATGTCCGCCACGACCATCTCATTGCGGCCGTTGGCCGGATTTCGGTAGACGGTTCCGGGCCGCAGGCTGCCCGGAACTGCCGATTGGGCGTTCCGGACGGAAAGGCCAGTGACGGCTGCCGCGCCGGGGCTGGCGGTAGTGGCGGGGGAAATCTGCCCGCAGCCACCCACCAAGACGCCTACGGCGATTATCGGGGCAACCAAGCGGGACAGGGCCGGGGCGATGCGCATTTGATGTCTCCGAGCTGGCTGCTGCTGTCAGAGCAAGCATGGGGCATCAGGGACGGAAAAGCCAGTGACTTTACTCACAGTCAACGCTCGATTTCCCGTGGTGCCTGACCCGGCCTTCCAGCCGGAATGACGGTTTTTAGGCCAATAAATGCCCAAGCGTTTAGAATGGAAGAAGGTGCCCTGTGCCAAAGGGGCGCATCCGTCGTGCGTTCCGGTTGGAAATGTCGCGATACAACAGCTGACTTCACCACTGAATCGAGCAATTACGCATGTCTGAAACCACCACCAACACCGCGGTAGCCACTGCATCGCGCAGTGACCTGCGCAACGTCGCGATCGTGGCCCACGTTGACCACGGCAAGACCACTCTGGTCGACGCCATGCTCAAGCAGACCAACTCCTTTGCCGCACACAACCACCTCGAAGACCGTGTGATGGACTCCGGTGACCTCGAGCGCGAAAAGGGCATCACCATCCTGGCCAAGAACACCACGGTGGCCTACAACGGACCGTCCTCCAACGGCGAGACCATCACCATCAACGTCATCGACACCCCCGGCCACGCCGACTTCGGTGGCGAGGTTGAGCGCGGCTTGTCGATGGTTGACGGCGTCGTCCTCCTCGTTGACGCTTCTGAAGGCCCGCTGCCGCAGACCCGCTTCGTCCTGCGCAAGGCGCTCGCGGCCCACCTGCCCGTGATCCTCCTGGTCAACAAGACCGACCGTCCTGACGCACGGATCGAAGAAGTTGTCCACGAATCCATGGACCTCCTCCTGGGCCTGGCCTCAGACCTCGCCGACGAAGTTCCGGACCTGGACCTGGACAAGATCCTCAACGTCCCCGTTGTCTACGCCGCTGCCAAGGTTGGCCGCGCCTCCCTCGAACAGCCCGCAGACGGTTCGGCTCCCGAGAACGAAGACCTCGAGCCGCTGTTCAAGGCCATCATTGAGCACATTCCGGCGCCGACGTACAACCCGAACGGTGTCCTCCAGGCGCACGTCACCAACCTGGATGCCTCCCCGTTCCTGGGCCGCCTGGCACTGCTGCGTATCTACAACGGCACCCTGCGCAAGGGCCAGACCGTTGCGTGGGCCCGCGCGAACGGTGAAATGAAGAACGTCAAGATCACCGAGCTGCTGGCCACCAAGGCCCTGGACCGTGTCCCGACCGAGTCCGCCGGCCCCGGCGAGATCGTCGCCGTCGCCGGCATCGAGGAGATCACCATCGGTGAGACCCTGACCGACGTGGACAACCCGCAGCCGCTGCCGCTGATCACTGTTGACGATCCGGCCATCTCCATGACCATCGGTATCAACACCTCGCCGCTGGCCGGCCGGGTCAAGGGCGCCAAGGTCACGGCCCGCCAGGTCAAGGACCGTCTGGACAAGGAACTGATCGGTAACGTCTCCATCAAGGTGCTCCCGACCGAGCGCCCGGACGCCTGGGAAGTCCAGGGCCGTGGTGAGCTCGCCTTGGCCATCCTGGTTGAGCAGATGCGCCGCGAAGGCTTCGAACTGACCGTCGGCAAGCCGCAGGTGGTCACGAAGACCGTCGACGGCAAGGTGCACGAGCCGATGGAGCACATGACCATCGACGTGCCGGAAGAGTACCTCGGCGCCGTCACCCAGCTCATGGCCGCCCGTAAGGGCCGCATGACGAACATGGCGAACCACGGCACCGGCTGGTGCCGGATGGAATTCATCGTTCCGGCCCGTGGCCTGATCGGCTTCCGTACCAAGTTCCTCACTGACACCCGAGGCGCCGGCATCGCGGCGTCCATCTCCGAGGGCTACGAGCCTTGGGCCGGTCCGATCGAGTACCGCACCAACGGTTCGATGATCGCTGACCGCGCAGGTGTTGTTACACCGTTCGCCATGATCAACCTGCAGGAACGCGGATCATTCTTCGTCCGCCCCACCTCCGAGGTTTACGAAGGCCAGATCGTCGGCGAGAACTCCCGGGCCGACGACATGGACGTCAACATCACCAAGGAAAAGAAGCTCACCAACATGCGTGCGGCTTCCTCCGACACCTTCGAGAACCTGACGCCGCCGCGCGACCTGACCCTCGAAGAGTCCCTCGAATTCGCCCGCGAAGACGAGTGTGTCGAGGTGACGCCGGAATCCATCCGTATCCGGAAACTCATCCTGGACGTCAACCAGCGCGCCAAGTCCAACCGGGCACGCGCGAAGGTCTAGTCACAGCGCCCGTCGCTGTCACGAAGGATGGTTTGTGAATAATGGAGCTGCCGGCATGGCAGGCGGTATTGCCGCCGCCGTGCCGGCAGCTCTTTTTGTTGCCCTCGCGGGCACCGCGCTGCATGGGCAGGACATCCTGGTGGGCGGCGTCGAGGTGCCGTGGGGCGCGGTTGCGGCGCTGGTCCTGCTTGGCGCCGTCGAGCTGTGGCTCAGCGCCAGGTTTCGTTCCGCCCTTCCGACGGCGGTCTGCGGAGTCATCTGCTACGCGCTGACGGGCTGGTGGTCCACCCTGGAGAACGGCAGGCGGCTGATCATTGGCGACCTGGCCGGCAGCCTCTGGATCTACGGCATCGCGGTGGTCACCGTCGGCATGCTGGTGTGGGGTCTGCGCTACCGGCGCATCCAGGGGTAGGCCCGCTGCTCGGCACCCTCTCGCCCGTCGGACATGCCCATTCTTCGGTGCCCTTCTGCGGCGGACATGCCCATTCTTCGGTGCCACGCGTGCGCATGAGGGCACTATATCCATCCGTCGTCCGCGGCGGCGGACATGCTCATCCTTCGGTACCCCTTGGGCACCCCTTCGGCTGCGGACATGCTCATTCTTGACCGCAGAACAAGTTCGGCAATTGCCCGGAACGCTTGACCCGTTCTTTTGCACATGGCGTTGAACGGCACTGTTCCGACCGTTCGCTCGGGTGCCACGCTTTTTTTATGGTCACTGCCATAGATGTTCTGGCAAAATACGACGGCGTCGCCCGCGCCAAACACCTCGCTGCCGCCGGTGTCTCGAGCTTTCAGCTCGAGTCTGCGCTCGGCTCGGGTGCCGTATCCCGGGTGGCCCGCGGCGTTTACGCGCTTACCACCGCCGATGCCCGGCTTATCGCCATTCGGTCGCTGCCGGCCGAGCCTGCGTGTGCAACGGCCGCGCAGTTCCATGGTCTGTGGGTTCTTAAGACGCCAGTGCTTCCTCATGTCGCGGTTCCCCATAGCCGCAGCTACTCCGGTTTCGTATGCCACCGGTCCGCTGCGCCGCCCACTTTGGTGGACACTGTCGTTCAAAGCCTGCGATGCCTGCCGGACCTTGACGGCCTGGTGATTGCGGAGTCGGCCGTCGCCCTCAAAGGCGTACCGCTGTCCGGGCTGCGGCTCAGGCTGAGTGGCCGAAACGATGAGAGGGAGCGCCGAATCGTGTCCGCCATCGTCCCGCAGTCGCAGTCCATCATCGAATGCATGGCCCGGTACTGGCTGCGGAGCGCCGGATTCCATGTCGAGTCCCAGGTCAATATCCCCGGAATGGGTCATATCGATCTTATGGTGGACGGCAAGCTTGGCATTGAGACGGACGGCGCTGGCTTCCACATGGACCGGACAAGCTTCGAGGAGGACCGGCGTCGGTGGAACGTGATGACCCGGCGGGGCATACCGATCCTTGTCGTCAGCTATTCGTTACTCCTGAACCGGCCCGAGGAATTCATCGGCATGGTTCGGGACGCGTTGAACAGGTCGTCCGTCGCCGCCTAGCAATGGACATGCCCTGCCTGGGGAATTGTGCGGGCCAAGTGCGGTCGGGTTAGCGGAGGACATGTGCACTTTTCGCGGGCCGAACCGGTGGGCATGTCCACTGGAGGCGGCGCGTCGTGGGCATAGTGGTGATATGTCCAGTGGCCACGGTCACGGGAGGGCATGTCCGGTTGGGGTCCGGCGCGGCGGTGCAGGGGGGACCTCTTTGGCGGCCACCACCAACCGAAAGGGGATCACGTCGTCGGAACGGCGGGTCCGGACGGTGCACGCGTCGTCGTCGCGCGCAATGAGCTCGCCCAGGGCATCTGTGAATCCGCCCTCAATCCGGTATCGGACCACCACCCGGGTGCCGGGCTCGGCGGTGGCCAGGAACTCTTGGGGCGAAGGCATCGGTGAACTCACTTGTTCATCCTAGGGTGGCTTGATTCAATCGGACGGGCCCGTGTGACGCCCGGCTAGGTTCGCGGGAACCGGCTGGGAGATAATAGGCTCAGAAGTCAGCAGCCCGGCGCTCAGGCCGGGAGCAGTAATCCGGCAGCCGCCGGAACCAACGTGGAGAGGCCAGGGACGTGACCTACGTAATCGCGCAGCCGTGTGTAGATGTCAAGGACAAGGCATGTATTGAAGAATGCCCAGTCGATTGCATCTATGAAGGTGAACGCTCCCTGTACATCCACCCCGATGAGTGCGTGGACTGTGGTGCCTGCGAGCCGGTCTGCCCCGTCGAAGCCATCTATTATGAGGACGACACTCCCGAGGAGTGGGCGGACTACTACAAGGCCAACGTCGAATTCTTTGATGAGCTGGGGTCCCCGGGCGGGGCCGCAAAGGTCGGAAATACCCACACGGACCACCCGATGATCGCTGTCCTGCCTCCGCAGAACCAAGAGAACTAAGGCGGTTCCCGGTGGCACCTGCGCTGCGAAACTTCGGTCTCAGCCTGCCCGACTATCCGTGGGAGGCCATGGCACCGTATCTGGCCAGGGCCGCAGAACACCCCGGGGGAGTCGCCAACCTGTCCATCGGAACCCCGGTGGACACCACTCCCGAGGTGGTGCAGGAAGCACTGCGTGCAGCCTCAAACGCTCCCGGCTACCCGACAGTCCACGGCACCGCAGAGCTCCGGGAAGCCATCGCGGCATGGTTCGAACGCCGACGCGGCGTCCCCGGCCTGGATCCACAGGACATTATGCCCACGGTGGGCTCCAAGGAACTCGTGGCCTGGCTCCCGCTCCTGCTCGGCCTGAAGCCGGGCGACGTCGTTGTCCGACCCACAGTCGCCTACCCCACCTACGATATCGGTGCCACATTTACCGGGGCAGAGCACGTCCCGGCCGACGACCTCGATCAACTCGATGCCGGAACCCGGGCACGGGTGCGCTTGGTCTGGGTCAACTCGCCGGCGAACCCCACCGGCAGCGTCCGCGATGCCGAATCACTGCGCCGCATCGTACGCCAGGCCCGCGAACTCGGCGCCGTCGTCGCCTCGGACGAGTGCTACGCCGAACTCGGCTGGGGCGAATGGGACGTTCAGCGCGGGGGCTCCCCGGTCCCCAGTATCCTGGATCCCCAGGTTGCGGAGGGCTCCCATGAGGGACTCCTGGCTGTGTACTCGCTGAGCAAACAGTCCAACCTGGCCGGATACCGCGCGGCTTTTGTGGCTGGCGACCCCGCCATCGTGGCGAACTTGGTCAACAGCCGCAAGCACGCCGGGATGATCGTTCCGTACCCGGTCCAAGAAGCCATGCGCGTCGCCCTCGGCGACGACGTCCATGTGCAGGCGCAAAAGGACCTTTATCGCGGCCGCCGTGAACGCATTGTGCCAGCACTGGAACGGTTTGGGCTGGCGATCCACGAGTCCCGGGCAGGTCTCTACCTCTGGGCGACCGCCGGAGAGGCCACCTGGGAGACCGTCGGCCGTCTCGCTGACCGCGGAATCGTAGTGGGACCGGGCGTGTTTTACGGTGACGCGGGCAACGGATTTATCCGGGTTGCGCTGACGGCAAGTGACGAACGGATCGACGCGGCGGCCGCCCGTTTGGCCGTGGGGCCGTAGGAATGCTGTGACACGTGCCACATCCGGTGCGTTTAGGTCGGTCCCTGGTGGCCTTGGATTAGTGCCACCCGGGATCTGCCGGTAGTTTTTAACTGACTATCAATGGTGGCTTTCCACAAGAAGGCAGCGCAGCCGTTGGAATCCGTGGCTAAAACAGGTTCCGTGGGCAGCTTCACCAGAAGTTGGACCAGCTTTCTACAGGGGCCCCGAGGCCTCAGAGGAGACTCCATGACTGAGACCACCAGCGCAACCCTGCGGCACGCCGGCGGAGAGCTTGAACTCCCGCGCATCCAGGTTGTAGAAGGAAACGAAGGCTACGACGTTTCCAAGCTGCTGAAGCAGACCGGTGCCGTTGCATTTGACCCCGGCTTTATGAACACTGCGGCAACCACCTCCGCCATCACCTACATCGATGGTGATGCCGGAATCCTGCGCTACCGCGGCTACCCGATCGAACAGCTCGCCAAGCACTCCAGCTTCCTGGAAGTTTCCTTCCTGCTGATCTACGGCAACCTGCCGACCCCCACTGAGCTGGAAGCCTTTGACCAGCGGATCCGCCACCACACCCTGCTCCACGAGGAGCTCAAGGGCTTCTTCAGCGGCTTCCCGCGTGATGCCCACCCGATGCCGGTACTGTCCTCCGCGGTGTCCGCACTTTCCACGTTCTACCAGGACTCGCTGGATCCTTTTAATGCCGAGCAGGTGGAGGTCTCTACCTACCGGCTGCTGGCCAAGATGCCGGTTATTGCCGCGTACGCCCTGAAGAAGAGCATCGGCCAGCCAATGCTCTACCCGGACAACTCGCACAACCTAGTGGAGAACTTCCTGCGATTGAGCTTCGGCTTGCCCGCCGAGCAGTACGAGGTGGACCCGGTCGTCGCCAAGGCACTGGACCTGCTCCTGATCCTGCATGCGGACCACGAGCAGAACTGCTCGACGTCAACGGTCCGGCTCGTTGGTTCCTCCAACGCCAACCTCTTCGCCTCCGTCTCCGCAGGCATCAACGCCCTCTTCGGCCCTGCCCACGGCGGCGCCAACGAGGCCGTACTGAAGATGCTCCGCCAGATCCAGGCCGACGGCACCAAGCCCGAGGACTACATGGAGAAGGTCAAGAACAAGGAGGACGGCGTCCGGCTGATGGGCTTCGGACACCGTGTGTACAAGAACTACGACCCCCGGGCCAAGATCGTGAAGGCGACGGCGCACGAGATCCTCACGAAGCTCGGCGGCAACGACGAACTCCTCGAGATCGCCCTGCGCCTGGAAGAGAAGGCGTTGAATGACGACTACTTCATCCAGCGCAAGCTCTACCCGAATGTGGACTTCTACACCGGCCTGATCTACAAGGCCATGGGTTTCCCCGAGAAGATGTTCACCGTGCTCTTCGCGATCGGCCGTCTGCCGGGCTGGATCGCCCAGTGGCGTGAAATGATCAGTGACCCCAACACCAAGATCGGCCGTCCGCGGCAGCTCTACATCGGCGAGCCGGAGCGCAACTACCCCTCCGTGTAATGCACTCAAGAAGTACGACGCCGGCCGCTCACCCCACGAGGTGAGCGGCCGGCGTCGTATATATCTCTCCTCGGGATGGTGCCCATGGGTCCGGTGGTGACCATTTGCCGAGGTGGGACGCCGGTTGCCGGTGCGCCCCGGCGTCGTGCGGGCACATTCGTGCTAAAAAGGAATAATGCCCAAATTTGTCGACGCCGCAATCCGGCGCCAGGAAGTTGTCGAAGCGGTCTTCCGGATTGTCGCAGCCGATGGACTTGAACGGGCGTCGCTGCGCGAAGTCGCAGACGAGGCCGAACTGGCTGTCGGATCCGTCCGCCATTACTTCGCCAGCAGCGACGAACTTTTGGCCCATTCGTTCGGAGTGGTTGTGGACCGGGTCGTCGGCAGGCTGGAGTCCGCCGACGAGCGCCTCGCCGGGACCCGGCCCGGGACCCCGGAACACCATCGGGGCGTGTTAACCCTGCTGGGCGAGTTCCTTCCGCTCGACGAGGAACGCGCTGTCGACGCCTGCGTCTGGATGGCTTTTAAGAACGCAGCGCGGACCAAGCCTTTCCTCGCCGCGGAGGCAGACCGGAGCCACCGGGCCGTCGCCGCGATCGTCGGACGGCTCGTGATGGATCTTTCGTCCGCGGCCGGAACCGACGCCAGCCAGGACGAGCAGCGTTTGGTCACCGAAGCTGAGCGGCTGCTGGCCACCCTCGACGGCCTCACCATGCACGCGTTATTGCAGCCCGAATGGATGACCGCGCAGGTATGCAGCGACGTGCTGGAGGCCCATCTCACCGGACTGGGCAGCCACCCCGGCAGCCATTAACCTGGGCTGACGCGAGGAATACACTGGAGTCGTACGTCGTGCCAAGGAGGCAATTGGATGCACCACACAGGCGGGCCGGGTTGGCGGATCACCATGGATACTTCGGGTCCCATGCTCATTGCACTGTACCTTCGCGACGCGGCCGGGCTGGACGGCGCCGGGCATCCAGCCCTATGCCACGCGGCGCCGAAAATCCGGCCCGCTGACCACACACACCTCATCGCGGAGGTGGGCGGGGTTAGCGCGCTGAGGACGGAATGGGAGGCGTGGTGGGAACAACTCCTGAAAGCGCATCCCGAGATGTCGCCGGAACTGGGTCCGCCCGGCTTCCGTGACTTCGGCAATTCCCCTGCCCTCCGGCGGGTACTCCAGGCGCATTTTGGAGCTGCGCTGTCCTGGGCCCGGGAACGCCGCGGCGAGTACCTGACGTTGGAAGCTGAACGTGAAGTCGCTGGGTCGGTGCAGCTGCTGCAGGACATGGTGGATGACAGGCTGCTCGAGGTGGGCCGGGCCGCCAGGGATTTCACCCTGACCATCATTGAACTTCCACTTGCAGAACCCCGGGCCTGGTATCTGGAGCCGGACAAGATCGTGATGAGCTCTGAGCTGCTCTCCCAGCCGGAGCTGTTCCGCAGCTTTGTGCAGCCCGTGGTGGATTTGCTGGTCTGAGTTCCGCCGGTCCGTGCACTGCATGCGGACCGAACTCACCGCTTAGCGCGCCGGCTCTTCGGCGACGGTGATCCTGAGAAGCCCGGCCGGCATTTCCGCCGGCTGCCAGCCGTTGCGCTTCTGCCTGCTCCATTGGCGCCCGTCGACCTGGACTTCCGTGACGGAGAGGACCTTGGCGTTGGCAACCGCCCACTGGGCGACGGCCCACGCCTGGGCACCTTCGGTTTCCAGTACAAGGCTCCGGGCCTCCGTGGTGGCAGGAATTGCGCCAAAGTCGGCGGTCAGCCTGTCCTGCACGGCGGCCGGGTCGCCCGCCGCATCGGGGTCCCGCAGGGTGCAGTCGAGGCCCGCGGGGGTCTGTCCGGTCAGTGCGGAGGCGAAAGCACGGGCCATCGGCTCATGCGCCGCGTAAGCGTTCGGGTAGGCCGATCGCTGGACGCGCTGCGCGGCGTCGGTGATGGCCATGTTCTGGAAGCCCGGGATCTTCACCAGGGCATCGTAGAAGGCGTTGCTCGCATGGTGGGGATCCATCACCTGATCCGTTGTGCCCCAGCCCTGCGAGGGGCGCTGCTGGAAGAGGCCACGCGAGTCCGGGCCGGCTTCGTCGCCGTGGCCGATGTTCCGGAGCTTGGACTCCTGCATTGCCGTGGCCAAGGCAATACTGGCCGCCCGGGCCGGGAGGCCCCGCCGGACGGCGACGGCCGCGATCAAGCCGGCATTGGCGGCCTGATCCGCGGCAAGATCATCGCTGCTGCCACCCACAGCTGTACAACGTTCGGTGATAAGGACTTCCGAGCGCTGCAGGAAGGTCACGGCCGTGTAGATCCCGCCGGCGACCAGCGCGAGGGTCAGCAGCAGCACAAGCCGACGGCGCAAGCTGCCTCTGCGTGCCACGAACTACTCCCTCAGGCCCTGCCGGGGCCGCGGTATTCTGCCGACGGTTTTATCTTTGCGCACCCCGGCCTAGTTTGCGTGAAGTGCCTCGTTGAGTTCAACGGTTTGGCCCTTACGGGGGAGGACCTCAACCTCGCCGGTGGAGGAGTTGCGGCGGAACAGTAGATTGGGCACACCCGAGAGCTCAACGGCCTTGACGATCCGGCTGGTGTCTTCGCCGTCGGCGTCATTGGCGCCGACCACGCGGACGCGGGTGCCGGCCGTCACGTACAGGCCGGCCTCTACGACGGAGTCATCGCCGATGCTGATGCCCACCCCGGAATTGGCGCCCAGCAGTACGCGTTCGCCCAGCGAAATCTTTTCCTTGCCGCCGCCGGACAGGGTCCCCATGATCGAGGCGCCGCCGCCGACGTCGGACCCGTCACCGGCGACCACACCGGCCGAAATACGGCCTTCGACCATCGAGCTGCCGAGCGTACCGGCGTTGAAGTTCACAAATCCTTCGTGCATCACTGTGGTGCCTTCAGCCAGGTACGCACCGAGGCGGACGCGGTCGGCGTCGGCAATCCGCACGCCGGAGGGGACAACATAGTCGACCATGCGGGGGAACTTGTCCACGCCGTAGACGGTGACGGCGCCGCGCCTGCGCAGCCGGGCGCGGGTCAGTTCGAAGCCCTCAACGGCGGCCGGCCCGAAGCTGGTCCACACAACGTTGGGGAGCTTGCCGAAGATCCCGTCCAGGTTGATGCTGTTCGGCCTGACCAGGCGGTGGGAGAGCAGATGCAGGCGCAAGTAGGCGTCTGCGGTATCGGCGGGCGCTTCGTCAAGGTGGATCTGGACGAACACGACCTTCTGCTCGGTGCCGCGGTCAGCGTCAGCGCCGGTCGAGGCGATCTCGAGGAGCGCCTGGTCCGCGTTGGCTACATCCCGGAGGCTCTCGGCCGCAGTCCCCAGGGCCGGGGCCGGGAACCAGACATCCAGCACGGTGGCTGCACCGTTGCCGGTCGCGATCGTGGCAACGCCGTATCCGTAGGCGGAGCGGGCGTCGGCGGGCACGGCGGAAGAAGCGGTTTCAGTCATGTTCCCAGTGTATCGACGGCGGCTGCGGTGGCCGAAACCGGCACCTTCCACATGACCGGGTGGTTGACGCTGACGGGGTTACCCGGAATGCCGCATACGCGGGACGGCCAGGGAGGCCAGCGGATAAAGTGGGAGGGTGACTGCCCCGGACCCGAACCTGCACCCAAACGCCCGCACCCACGCTGCCGCCCGCCTGGACCTGCACCAGGACGTTGCCCTGCTGACAGCGCAGCTGATCGACATTTACAGTGTTTCCGGCGCTGAGGGGGAACTGGCCGACGCGGTGGAGCATGCCCTGCGTGCCATCAACGGGCTGGACGTGGTCCGCGACGGTGACGCAATCATTGCCCGGACCAATCTGGGCCGGGCCGAACGGGTTATCCTGGCCGGGCACCTGGACACGGTGCCGCTGCCCGCGACGGACGGCTCCCTTGGTACCGTACCGTCCTACTGGCCCTCGGGCGCGCCCGGAAAGGGGATTCTCTACGGGCGCGGTGCCACCGATATGAAGGGCGGCGTCGCGGTTCAGCTGGCCCTCGCGGCAGGGCTGTTCGACGCAGGCGCGGAGCCGGACAAGGACGTGACGTTCGTCTTCTACGACCACGAAGAGGTTGAGGCCGTCAAGAGCGGACTGGGCCGCTTGGTCCGTAACCACGGCGGCCTGCTGGACGGGGACTTCGCGATCCTGCTGGAACCCACGGACGGGACGGTCGAGGGCGGGTGCAACGGCACGATCCGCTTCGAGGTGACCACCGTTGGCGAAGCGGCGCATTCGGCCCGCGCTTGGATGGGCAGCAATGCAATCCACGCAGCCGCGCCAATCCTTGCCCGGCTCGCCGAGTACCAACCCCGCACCATCAACGTGGACGGGCTGGACTACCGCGAGAGCCTCAACGCGGTGAAAATCAACGGCGGAACCGCCGGAAACGTCATCCCGGACCGCTGCGTTGTCGAAATCAACTATCGCTTCGCCCCGGACAAATCCCCGGACGACGCCGAACAGCACGTCAGGAAGCTGCTGGCGGGATTCGACGTCGTTCGCACCGACGCTGCAGCGGGCGCCCGGCCCGGGCTGAACCACGCGGCCGCCGCGTCCTTCGTGGCTGCCGTGGGTGGGGAGCCGAAACCAAAATACGGCTGGACCGACGTCGCCCGCTTTAGTGAGTTGGGCATCCCCGCGGTGAACTTCGGCCCGGGGGACGCTTTGCTGGCGCACAAGGACAACGAGCATGTCGAGGCCGATGCGATCCGCGAATGCCTGCGTGCGCTGCGGAGCTGGCTCGCCGGCTAGCACCGCCAAACAGCAAAAAAGGTCCGGAACCCTGGTTCCGGACCTTTTTCGTGCTGCGAGCGAACTATTTGGTGTCGACGGTTACCTGGCCTTGGCCATACCGCCGGCTGCTTTTTTCGAGCCACGGCGTTCGATCCAGATGGCCAACCGGGATACTGCCAGGTTGATCAGGATGTAAATCGCCGCGGCCACAAAGAAGATGGGGAAGAGGAACTGCGGGCCGAGGAAGTCCGCCATGACCTGCACGGCGCGCAGGAGCTCACCGTACGCCACGATGTACCCCAACGAGGTGTCCTTAAGAAGCACAACAAGCTGGGCTACAAGCGAGGGCAGCATCCGGCGGATCGCCTGCGGCAATTCAATGAACATACGGGATTGGAAGCTGGTCAGGCCGATGGCCAGGCCTGCTTCACGCTGGCCCTTAGGCAGCGACTGGACGCCGGCGCGGATGATCTCCGCGAAGATCGCAGCGTTGTAGAGCACGAGCCCTGCAACGACGGCGACGTAGGAACTGGTCCCGAACACCAGCAGTACAAAGAACATCATCAGCACCACTGGCATGCCGCGCAGGAATTCCAGGACAACCCGGATCGGAATCCGGATCGCCGGTACCAAGGAAATCCGCAGCAGGCTAATGACCAGGCCCAGCGGGAAGGCAATGACGGCAGCGACGGCCGCTGCGGTCAGGGTGGCGCCAAGCCCGTCGCCAATGAGTTTCCAGACGTCGGGATTGCCGAAGATTTCCCAGCGGCGCGCCTCGAAGATCCCCTGCGAGGCAAGGGTGGCGATAGCCAAGGCCAGCAGCCCGGCGATCAGGAGCGCACCGATGACAGAAGCGATCAAAGAGATGCGGCGGGCCTTGGGCCCGGGGACGTCGTAGAGAACGGAAGTCATCGGGCGATCGCCACCTTTCGTTCAACGCGGGCGGCAAAGATGCCGAGCGGGATAGTGATCAGGAGGTAGAAGAAAGCGACTCCGGCAAGGACCCAAAGAACCTTGTCACCATTGGCGTTCGCCAGTTGCTTGCCCTCGCCGAAGAGTTCAAGGACAAAAAAGGCGCCGGCAACCGAGGAGTTCTTCACGAGGGCGATCAGGATATTGATCATCGGTGGAATCACGGTGCGCAGGGCCTGCGGCAGGACAATGTGGGAGAGCACCTGGCCGAAACCCATACCGATACTGCGTGCAGCTTCAGCTTGGCCTACTGGAACGCTGTTTACACCGGACCGGACGGCCTCGGCGATAAAAGCGGAGGTGTAAGCGCTCAGGGCGATGATCGCGGCAACTTCGAACTGCTGGAACGTCACACCCAACCGCGGCAGCACAATGGCGGCGAAAAAGAAGGCAATGGTCAGGGGGGTATTGCGGACAATTTCGACATAGAACATGCTGAACCCCCGCAACGCCGCCACCGGGGAGACGCGGGCTGCTGCCAGCAGGGTACCGACGATCAAGGAGATAATGCCGGAAACGACGGCAAGAAAAAGGGTTCTGAGAAATCCGTCCCAATACGCCGGGAGGTTTTCAATGATGACGTCCATAGGGTCCTTCAGCTGCGTTGAGGGGGCCAGGCGGAAGACGGAAATGGCGGCGGCCCGCGCCGGTCAAGGCACTTGCCGCCGCCACACCGGCTAGTAGCGGTTGATGGCGGGGAGTTCCGGGACGGTCTTGATGACCTTGCCCGCGGTACCTTCCCAAGCCTTCTTGTAGGTGTCGTCCTTGGCAAACGCTTCGAGCTGGTCGTTGATCCAGCCGCGGAAGGCGGTGTCGCCCTTTTTCAGGCCGATGCCGTAAGGCTCCTTGGTGAACGTCTGGTCAGAAGCCAGCTTGAAGGCCTCCGGCTCCTTGTCGACAAATCCGGCGAGGATCACGTTGTCGGTGGTGATGGCTTCAACCTGCTTGTTGCGCAGCGGCTCAAGGCAGGCGGAGTAGGTTGCTGCCGGGACAAGCTCAGCTCCGTACTTCTCCACGATGGTGCCGGCCGGTGTTGAGCCGGTCACGGAGCAAACCTTCTTGCCCTTGACGTCCTCGGGCTTGGTGATGGAGGTGTTGTCCTTGTTCACCATCAGCGCCTGGCCGGCTTCGTAGTACGGTCCGGCGAAGTCGACCTCGTTTTTACGCTTGTCGCTGATCGTGTAGGTAGCGACGATGATGTCGACCTTGCCCTGCTTGATGAATTCCTCGCGGTTGGCGGACACCGTTTCCACCCACTCGATCTTGTCGGCGGGGATGCCCAGCTTGCCGGCGATGGCCTTGCCGATTTCGACGTCGAAGCCCACCGGCTTGCCGTCCAGGCCCTTCTGGCCGAAGAGCGGCTGGTCAAACTTGGTGCCAATGGTGATCTTGCCTGCCGAGGAGAGCTTCGCCATGGTGGTGTCGGCTGCAAAGCTCGGCTTCTCGGCGACCGGCGGGGCGCTGGTGGTGGTGCTGCTGCTGCCGCCGCAAGCGCTCAGGCCGAGGGCTACTGCAGCGGATGCTGCGATCAACAGGGATTTCCTACGGGTCAAAAATGCCTTCATGGCATTCCTTTCATTGGAGGGCCATTGGTGGACGGCCAGGATGCGAATCGTATGGTCGGCTAATGGGTCAACAGCTTGGACAGGAAGTCCTTGGCGCGGTCGGTTTTGGGATTGGTGAAGAACTCCTCAGGCGTGGCGTCCTCGATGATTTCACCGTCGGCCATAAACACCACGCGGTCCGCTGCCTTGCGGGCGAATCCCATCTCGTGCGTTACCACGATCATGGTCATGCCGTCCTTCGCCAACTGGACCATCACGTCGAGGACTTCGTTGATCATTTCCGGGTCAAGGGCCGAGGTGGGCTCATCGAAGAGCATAACCTTGGGTTTCATGGCCAGGGCCCGGGCGATCGCGACGCGCTGCTGCTGTCCGCCGGAAAGCTGGGCGGGGAGTTTTGGGGCCTGATGTCCGACGCCGACGCGCTCCAGCAGCGTCATAGCTTCCTTGTCGGCCTGCGCCTTGGACTCGCCCTTGACCTTAATCGGCCCGAGCGTGACGTTTTCCAGGATCGTTTTGTGCGCGAAGAGGTTGAAGGACTGGAACACCATTCCGACGTCGGCCCGCAGCTTGGCGAGGTCTTTGCCCTCGGCGGGCAGTTCCTTCCCGTCAATGGTGATGACGCCGTCGTCGATCGTTTCGAGGCGGTTAATGGCACGGCAGAGCGTGGACTTGCCGGATCCCGACGGTCCGATGACAACAACAACCTCGCCCTTGCGGACGTTCAGGTTGATGTCCTTCAGCACGTGCAACTGGCCGTAGTGCTTATTGACGGCATTCAGGGAGACGAGAGCATCGCCGGGCACTTGAGTAGTCATAAGAAGAATCTAGCGAACATCGGCGGCATATGACCGCAATCACTCCTACTTCCTACGGATCGTAATTGAAGAGATACCTGCAGGTCAGAGACTCTGGGGCAACCTCGGGTAACCTCCGGCGCTGCGGACCGGCACTGCGCGCAGCGGTGTCCCCGCGGGCTGAGCCGGTGGGCCGGGGCATCCGCGCTACCCTGTGGGCCGGGGCATCCGCGCTACCCTGTGGGCATGAGTACAGATTCGCAGCAGCACGATCAGCCGGCCGGCGCCGCAACGACAGCCGGCAACACACCCGGCGCAGGCGCCGGACAGCCGCCAGCCAGCGTTGGTGAGGCGCCGCCGGTCGCCGGGATCCGGCATAAGGGTCCGCTGGAATTGCGGCGCAAAGCTGCCAAAGTCACGATGTCCGACAGCACGCTGCTGGATACGAAGGGTCCGGGCCAGTTCGTCCACACCGACCCGTGGCGTGTCCTCAGGATCCAAAGCGAGTTTGTCGAAGGGTTCGGTGCGCTGGCGGACCTGGGCCCGGCGGTCAGCGTATTCGGCTCGGCCCGGACCGTACCCGGCAGCACTAACTACGAACTCGCCGTCGAAGTGGGACGTCAGCTGGCAGAAGCCGGGTTGGCCGTGATCACCGGCGGCGGCCCCGGTTCGATGGAGGCAGCCAATAAGGGCGCAGTGCAGGGCAACGGGGTGTCTGTGGGGCTCGGCATCGAACTGCCCTTCGAGCAGGGGATGAACCAGTGGGTGGACCTGGGTATCAACTTCCGTTACTTCTTCGCCCGCAAAACCATGTTCGTGAAGTACGCCCAGGGGTTCATTGTGCTCCCGGGCGGCCTCGGGACACTTGATGAACTCTTCGAGGCTATGGTCCTCGTCCAGACCCGGAAGGTCACCTCCTTCCCGATTGTCCTGATCGGCTCAGACTTCTGGGCGCCGATGCTGGCGTGGATTCAAAACACGCTGGTCTCCGAGGGAATGATGTCAGCGGAGGATCTGGACCTGCTGCAGGTCGTGGACGACCCGGCCCTGGCGGTCGCGCTGGTTGTGGAGGGCGCCGCACGGCACCGGAATCCCAACGGGACAAGCACCTCCAGCGGAACGGTAAACGGCTCCGGCCCAGAAACAGCCGGCGGCACGCGCGGCTGACCGCCCGCCCGCCCGCCGGAGGAGCGCCCGTCTGGCACGATGGGAGAGTGAGTTTTTTCCTGGTCCTTCTTGCGGTCGCGCTGACCGGCGCCGCGTTCCTCCTTGGCACCGGCAACGCGTCGAAGATCTTCCGCGGCCGCCGGGGCACAGACTCCGGCGAGCTGCACGCCCTCGATGACGGCTTCGACCAGCCGGTTGCCAACCTTCCGCCGGTGCTGCTTCCGGCCCAGGCCGTGCCGTCCGACGTCGACCGGCTGCGTTTTGCTGTGGCCCTTCGCGGTTACCGGATGGACCAGGTGGACGAGGTGCTCGATGAGTTGCGGGACCAGCTCGCCGCCAAAGACGGCACCATCGCGGATCTTGGCGCTGAACTCGCACGCCGTCGGCGGGAACCGTGAGAAGTGAACCGCCGCAGGCCCGGGCGCCGGCGGCCGAGCATGTTCCGGCCAGGCGGGGTGTAGCCGGGCTGGCTGTCGGGCTGGCTGCCCGGCTGGCGGGCTGGCCATGGTGGGCCCAGGTGGCCGGGCTCTACGCCGCCGCCCGGTTCATCAGTGCCTGCATTTTTACGGCCGCCGCCCTGCACCAGGGCCCCAATCCTTGGTTCCCGGCGAAGCCGGACTATTGGTCGTTCATAAATATCTGGGACGCCCGCTGGTATGGCGAAGCACTCCAAAACGGCTACCCGGACGTCTTGCCGACGGACGGTGCCGGAAACGTTCAGGAGAACGCGTGGGCGTTCTACGCGCTCTTTCCCATGCTGGGCCGGGTGGTCGCCGGGCTGACCGGAATGACCCCCGCGTTCGCCCTGACGCTTATTGCCATGCTCTGCGGTCTGGGTGCGGCACTTGTCATCTACCGGCTCTTCCGGCTCCGGGCCACACCCGGCGCCGCGCTGTGGGGAACGGTGTTGGTTTCCACCTTCCCGGTGTCGCCGGTGCTCCAGGTGCCCTACGCCGAGTCGCTGAACCTGCTGTTGCTGTCCACCGCCCTGCTGCTGGTGATGGAGCGCCGCTACCTGTGGGCCATGCCGGCCGTCGTACTGATGTGCCTGTCCCGGCCCACCGGGGTGCCGTTCGCCGCGATGCTGGGGATGCTGTTCCTCCTCCGGGTGTGGCAGCACCACCCCCGCACCCGCCGGCCGGCCCTCGGGGATGGTCCCGGGACCGGCGCCGCGGCGCGGTCCCTGGCGGCCACCCACAGCAGGACCGAACTCTGGTCGCTCGGCGGGCTGACGGCGGTTAGCGGAATCGCCGCCCTCGCCTGGCCGGCAATCGCCTGGTACGTTACCGGCGACCTGCAGGCCTATACAAAAACTGAAACCGTCTGGCGCGGCGAGGAATTGGTGCCGCTAAAACCCTGGTTCGACACCGGAATTCTGCTCTTCGGCCCGGTTATCGGGGTGCTGGCGCCTTTCGCTTTCGTTGCGCTGTTCGCGGCGGCCATGATGTCCCGCCCCGTGCGTGCGCTGGGCGCTGAACTGCGGCTGTGGTGTGTCTGTTACCTGGGCTACCTGCTGGTCTTCCTGCACCCCCAGACCAGTACGTTCCGGATGCTGCTGCCGCTCTTCCCGCTGGCCCTCAGCGCGGCCTTCATCTCCCGGTCCCGCGCTTACCGCGGCACCCTGGTGATTATGTTCCTGCTGCTGCAGATGGTCTGGATCGTGTGGCTGTGGGCCTGGGCGCCACTGCCCGGCGGAGGGGACTATCCGCCGTGACGCGGAGCACCTTTGGGCGCAGCCGGCCCGGTGCGGCGCGGCGCGTCGGAAAGTCCAGCGATTAGCTACAGCCGCGTTGTTACGCGATAATAGCTGGTAAGCAAGGACAAGAAGCAAACTGAGTATGTGGCCCTGGTGGTACCCATCACGGCTGCCGGGCAGCTTGATTGACTAAGCGGACGCAGCCCGGCCGGGCTGGTATGTCACTGGACTAATGGAGGGGATATTCCTTATGGCGGCAATGAAACCACGCACCGGCGACGGCCCGATGGAAGTTACCAAAGAAGGACGAAGCTTGATCATGCGTGTGCCGCTCGAAGGCGGCGGACGGCTCGTGGTCGAACTCAACTCCGCTGAAGCTGCCAATTTGAAGGAATGCCTCGTCGGCGTTACCGAATAGCTTCGCTGAATGCTCTGACAACGGGCGGGGTCCGCAGCCGGGTGGCTGCGGACCCCGCCCGCTGTTGTGGTGCGGGACCTGCCGGCCGCGTAACCGTGGAGCTGCCCTGCTACTTCTTGACTGCGACCAGCAGGCCGTCGCCGGTCGGGAGCATGGCTGAGGCGAGACGGTCGTCCTCACGGATGGACTTGCCCACCTGGCGGAGGATCACGGTGGTGGCCTCACGCGCGGCAGGGTTGGCGACGCGGTCCTTGTCCAGCGCATCGTTGACGATCAGCAATCCGCCGGACTTGAGCAGCCGGACTGCCTGTTCCACATAGCCGGGGTAGTTGGGTTTGTCGGCGTCAATAAAGACCAGGTCGTAGGCGCCGTCTGTCAGCCGGGGGAGGACGTCGCGGGCGCGGCCGGAGATGGTCCGTGTCCGGTTAGCCGGGCTGCCGGCCTCCTGGAACGCCTCCCGCGCGGCCTTGAGGTGTTCGACGTCGACGTCGATGGTGGTCAGGACGGCGTGCGGACCCAGCCCGCGCAGGATGCAGACTCCGGAGACCCCTGCGCCGGTGCCGATTTCGACGGCGGTCTGGGCCTTGGAAGCGGCAGCCAGGACGGTCAGGACAGCACCCACGCCGGGGCCGACCGGGGTGACTCCCAATTCGAAGGACCGTTCGCGCGCGTGCAACAGGACCTCATCCTCGGCAGGCAGATCTTCTGCGTAGGACCAGCTCGTAGACTTATCGGCGCTCATGGATTCGCTTTCTGGGCGGCAGGGGATAGTTCCCTCCAGCGTACTGGGTCAGGGGGGACCCGGCAGGCAGGCGCCACCGCTGGCGCGGTCACAGTGCACTCGCCGCCGTGGGCACGGCCGGCCGGCGCGGGCCGCCGGTTCTGCCGAGGGCGGAAGGGTGGCCGGCGTCAGGAAATTCCCAGAAAATTTTGAAAAGATGGATATCCGCTCATCCGCGTGGTGATCGGCGCCGAATCAAGGATGCCGGAGCTTGCAGCCGCAAGCACCGTCCACGGCGTAAGCACCATCCACGAGGGGAGCGGACAATGTCGGTAGTGGCAGCTGTCCCTGTAGCTGAAGAGTCCCAGGCCGCGGCGGAGGCCGTATGGGTCCGGCCCACCTGGGAGGAAGTGGTGACCAACCACTCCGCCAAGGTGTACCGGCTCGCGTATCGTCTCACCGGCAACAAGTACGACGCCGAGGACCTTACCCAGGAAGTATTTGTCCGGGTCTTCCGTTCGCTGGAGAACTTCAAACCGGGCACCCTGGACGGTTGGCTGCACCGGATCACCACGAACCTGTTCCTGGACCAGGCGCGGCGCAAAAGCCGGATCCGCTTCGACGCGCTGGCTGACGACGCAGAATCCCGCCTGCCCGGCCGAGAGCCCGGCCCGGAACAGAGCTTTGAATTCAACAACCTGGACGTCGACGTGCAGGCTGCCCTGGAGGAACTCCCGCCGGACTTCCGTGCCGCCGTCGTCCTCTGCGACCTTGAGGGGCTCTCCTATGACGAGGTCGCCGTCGCTTTGGGCATCAAGCTCGGTACCGTCCGCTCCCGGATTCACCGCGGGCGCACCATGCTTCGGGAGAAGCTGGCCCACCGTGACCCGAGGCCGCCGCAGTCCGCCAAGGCGTCGCTGAAGCCGCGGCTGAAGATGCCGCGCATTGCCGGCCTCCTCTGAACCAGGCGATGCGTCTGCTCCAGCGACTGCTCCGCTTTCCGCACAAGCGTCGGAGCCGGCACCGGGACTCATGCCCGGACTGCCAGCTGCAGAAGCGCCGGGAACGGCAGTACCTGGAGCGGCTGCGCGGAGCGGACGTGCCCGTGGCCAGCAGCGACCTCACTGCACGACTGCTGGCGCGCACCGCGGAACTCGCCAGCGCTGAGCAGCCGGACCGCCGTCCGCCGTCAACGGTCCCTGGCCGCCGCCCCGTGCTGCGTGCCTCGGCGATCGCGGCCGGCAGTGCTGCGGCCGCCGCGGCCTTGCTCGGCGGATCGGCCTATCTGATGGGCGCCGACCCTGCCCAGCGGCCCGGCGTCGCGCCCGCCACAGCGTTTTTCCAGCAGGATCCTGCTGGTTTCGGGGCCGATGCCATGGACGGAGCGTCCGGCGCGCCAGCGGGCTGGAGCCTCACCGGCGAACCCGATTTCACTCCGGCCGGCTCGCTGAGCACGGCCCAGCTGACCATGCTGCGCTCCGAGGGGTGGTCCTGCCCCGTGCTCCGTGAACTCGGCTACCACCTGATCTGGGCCAGGGGCCGGGTGCTGACCGGCGGCGACGTTGTGGAGCTGCGCCTCACGGACGGCCGGCATTTCACCACCATCCTCGAACAGCACGGCGCTCCGGACCGGCAGCGCGGCCCGGCAGGGCAGTCCGGCTTTCCTGAAACCGCCCCGCCACTGAACCCGCTCACGGGCCACCCGGCACCACTGGACGGCTTCACCTCAGCGGTGTTGCCTGCGGGGAACGCCGCAGCGGGCGTGGAGCCAGGGGTTGGCGCGAGCCAAGGCAGCCTCTGGGTAAATCATGCCGCGCCCTTCGCTGCCATCTACAAGGCGGACCAAACTACCTTCACCTACGTCTCGGACCAGCCCGCGGAGCGGACAGGCGAGGCCGTGGCCGCCCTGGTCCGGGCCCGTAACTTGGCCGTCGGAACGGCCGCCGGCCAGGGCCAGGAACCGCAGGGAACGATCCACGGCCCTGCGACGGCGGACGTCGGCGGTCCGGAGTCCGGGCCCGGGCACGATTTCATCAGCCGGATGGAACGGGGCATGGGCAGGATTCTGGAGTTGCTGGCACCGTGACGTGCGGATTTGGTGGGGTCACGCGCCGGGTATTCCGGCCGAATCGTCGCGGCCCCGCGTGAGAGGGTAATCTTCGTACAATGCTTGGAATCAATGGACCGGAGTTCCTCCTTCTGCTGATCATCGGCCTTCTGGTGATTGGCCCCAGCAGGCTGCCCGAATACACTCAGAAACTTGCCAACATCGTTAAGGAAGTCCGGCGGATGGCGTCGGGGGCCAGAGAGCAGATCAAGGACGAAGTCGGCATCGACATCGACGACGTTGACTGGAAGAAATACGATCCCCGGCAGTACGATCCGCGCCGGATCATCAAAGAGGCGCTGCTTGACGATGACACCAAGCCGGTCAGCGGCGGCGCCCCGGCGGCGGCAGTAGCCACCGTTGCGGCAGCTGCGTCGGTTCCCCGGCCGGACCGAATTGTCGAGCGGCTCCCGGACGGCGAGCAGGCGCCCTTCGACTCGGAGGCTACTTAACTGGCTGCAGGCCCAGCGACTTTCCGTTGAGCCCGCGCGGGATGGCACCGATTCTGCCGGCAATGTCCAGCAGCGCCGCGGCGGCGGGAGTTTCGGGCCTGCCCAGCACCAGCGGGACACCGGTGTCGCCCCCCTCCCGCAAGAGAATGTCCAGCGGAATCTGTCCCAGCAGTGGAACATCAGTTCCCACAGTCGCTGAGAGCCGCTCGGCCAGCATGGCGCCGCCGCCACTGCCGAACAGCTCCATCCGGCCGCCGTCGGGCATTTCAAGGTAGGACATGTTCTCCACAACACCGGCGACGACTTGGCCGGTCTGGGTCGCGAGGGCACCCGCCCGCTCGGCCACATCCGCAGCAGCGGCCTGGGGAGTGGTCACCACGAGGATCTGGGCTTGGGGCAGCAGCTGGGCCACGGAGATGGCGATGTCACCGGTGCCGGGCGGAAGGTCCAGGAACAAGGCGTCGAGATCGCCGAAGTAGACGTCGGTGAGGAACTGCTCCAGCGCCCGGTGCAGCATGGGCCCGCGCCAGGCGACAGGCTGGTTGGCGGTGACGAACATACCGATCGAGATGACTTTGACCCCGTAGGCGACCGGCGGCAGGATCATGTCATCGACCCGGGTGGGGGACTGGGTGATGCCCATCAACGCCGGGACGGAGAAACCGTAGACGTCGGCATCGACGATCCCCACCCGCAGGCCACGTGCCGCGAGGGCGCAGGCGAGGTTTACCGTCACTGAGGACTTGCCGACGCCGCCCTTGCCGCTCGCGACGGCGTATACCTTGGTCAACGATCCGGGGTCGTTGAACGGGATGCCGCGCTGGCCGCCGGCACCGCGGAGCTGGTCCTTGAGGGCGTCGCGCTGTTCCTGGGTCATGACTTTCAGCTCGACTTCGACGCCGGTGACGCCCGGCACGGCGGACACCGCCGACTCGCAATCGGCGGTGATGGTTCCGCGCAGCGGGCAGCCGGCAATGGTCAGGAGCACCGCGACCCGTACCTGCCCGGCCGCGGAAATCTCCACCGCTTCCACCATGCCCAGTTCAGTGATCGGACGGCGGAGCTCGGGATCGATGACGGTGGCGAGTGCGGCCTGCACTGCCCCGGCCAGCGGGGAGTCCGGGACGCTGCCCGGGGTGGTGCTGTCCTGGCTGAAGTTCATGCGGTAAGTGCTCAGTTCTCGGGGAGTACGGGGGGCGCCGGCGCGCCGGCATGGTCCGCGCCGGCGTTGTTCTGCTGTTCGGCCAAGGCGCCGGACTTCTTATTTGCCCTGGGCTTGCTCTCAGACCGGACCCGGGGGATCTGCTGGGTCCGGGGACTGCGCTGTTTGTCGCGGCGTTCCTTCAGTTTTTCCTTGACCTTGTCCCGCGGCGACTCGTGAACACCTGCGGACGGATCGTGGGTGCGCAGTTCCTCCTGTGCTTCCAGCATGTCCTCCAGCAGGCTCCGCAGCTCGGCCCGGACGTAATCGCGGGTGGCGACTTCGCGCAGGGCGATCCGCAGCGAAGCGAGTTCCCGGGTCAGGTATTCGGTGTCGGAGAGGTTCCGCTCTGCCCGCTGGCGGTCCTGCTGCAGGGAGACGCGGTCACGGTCGTCCTGCCTGTTCTGGGCCAGCAGCAACAGCGGCGCGGCGTAGGAGGCCTGCAGTGAAAGCATTAAGGTCAGCAGGGTGTACCCGAGGGCCCGGGAGTCGAACTGCCATTCGGAGGGCGCGAATGTGTTCCACCCCAGCCAGATGACGACGAACACCGTCATGTAGACCAGGAACTGCGGGGTGCCCATAAAGCGGGCGAACCCTTCAGTGGTCTGGCCAAAGGCGTCCGGGTTGGGGGAGAACTTCGGCAGGATCCGCTGGCGGCCGCTCAGGGGCGTATCGAGGCCGCCCCTGTCGGCTTTGCTGCCCGGCCGTGCCTGGGGGTTCCGTGCTGCGCTGATATCAGCCAATGCGGCCTCCAAGCTTCCTTATCGGGACATCGTCCTCGTGGGCGCGCCAGTCATCGGGCAGCAGATGATCCAGCACATCGTCAACAGTCACCGCCCCTACAAGCCGACCGTCGCTGTTAACAACGGGGAGCGAGTTGAGGTTGTAGGTGGCCAGCGTCCGGGCCACCTCGCTGATGTGCGCGAGGTCCGAGACCGGTTCCAGGGTCTTGTCCACGAGGTTGCCCAGCGGTTCGGGCGGTGGAAAGCGGAGCAGCTGCTGGATATGGACGACGCCCAGGAAACGGCCCGTAGGCGTCTCCAACGGGGGCCGGGCAATAAAGATCGACGACGCCAGGGCGGGTGAGAGTTCTTCGCGGCGCACATGGGCGAGGGCTTCCGCGACGGTGGCTTCGGGAGGCAGGATGACCGGGACCGGGGTCATCAGGCCGCCGGCGGTGTCCTCGTCGTATTCAAGCAGCCGCCGGACGTCTTCTGCGCCTTCGGGTTCCATCAGTTGCAGCAGTTCTTCGGCCTGGGCGCTGGGAAGCTCCGCGAGGAGGTCGGCGGCGTCGTCCGGGTCCATTTCCTCCAGCACGTCTGCCGCGCGGTTCACGTCAAGGGCGGAGAGGATCTCGACCTGGTCGCCTTCGCGCATCTCCTGGAGGACGTCGGCCAACCGTTCGTCCTGAAGTTCGCTGGCGACCTCGAAGCGGCGCTTGTCGCTCATTTCCTGGAGCGCCTCGGCAAAGTCGGCAGGCTTGAGGTCCTCGTGGGTCGCGACGAACTGGGTTGCTGCCTGGGGTTCGGTGTGGGCGCCCTGCTGCGCGTCGGCCCAATCGATAATCATGGTCTCGTTGCGGCGGAGCCGGCTCAGCGGGGAGAGGGAATGCCCGCGGCGGACAAAAAGCTTGCTGACAAACCAGTCGCCGGAGCGGTGCTTGTCCATCGCGATGTCCTCGATTGTGGCATCTCCGCTGCCGTCGGCGAGGGTCACACGGCGGTCGAACATTTCGGCTACGACGAGGGTTTCGGCTCCGCGCTGTTCGAAACGGCGCAGGTTTACCAGTCCGGTGCAGATGACCTGGGTCTGGTCGATCGAGGTGATCCGAGTCATCGGCACAAAGACGCGCTTCTTGCCCGGCACCTCAACGACGATGCCCACAACGTGCGGCGCGCCCCGGGAACCTCGGGAGAGCACCACAACGTCACGCAGCCTGCCCAGGCGGTCGCCCAGCGGGTCAAAGACGTCGAGTCCGAGGAGGCGGGCAACAAACACCCGCGAAAGATTTGTGCTCACCTGTACAGGCTACCGAGTCCGCTCTCTTTTAGCTGAATTTACAGCCGGTGCCCAGCCGGATAGGTAAGAATGGACCTATGTCAAACATTTTTGGTGCTCCCAGGGCCGGCGCTCGCACCGGCCCGGACGAGGCCCGCAGTGTCCCCAAGGGGGACACCGTTGGTTCCTACAACTCCTACCTGGATGCCCAGAAGGCGGTGGACTACCTCGCTGACCAGCAGTTTCCGGTGCAGATGGTCTCGATCGTGGGCAACGATTTGAAGATGGTGGAACGGGTCACCGGCAGGTTGACGTACCCCCGGGTGGCGCTCTCCGGTGCGCTGAGCGGCATGTGGTTCGGCCTGTTCGTCGGCATTATGCTCTCGTTCTTTTCCACGACCGACGGTGCGTTCTCGATTATGACGTCGGTGCTGATGGGTGCGGCATTCTTTATGCTCTTCGGCATCGTCACCTACGCCATGCAGCGGGGCAAACGGGACTTCACCTCCACCAGCCAGGTCGTGGCCACCAACTACGACGTTGTGGTTTCATTCGAGGCGGCGAACGATGCGCGCCGGCTGCTGCACCAGCTTCCGATGACGCAGCAAGACGCCGCCCGGCCCGCCGGCGCGGCCGGCTACTCCCAGCCCGAGCACCAGCACCAGCCGCACCAGCAGCCGGGCCGGCAGCAGGGGCCCGGGCCGCAGCGGCCCGCTGGCTGGAGCGACCCCTACGGCCAGCGGACCCCCGACGCCGGCGGCGACCCGCGCGAGCAGCCCGGCAACCAACCGGCCGCCGGCCAGCAGTCCGGTCCGTCCCAGCAGGGAGCCGGCACCGCCTCCGGCAAACCGGCAGGGGAAGAGGAACCTGTCAAGGCTGCCGGGTTCGCGTATCCGGACCTGCCGGACGGCCGCCCGCAGTACGGCGTCCGCGTCGACGACGCGGCCAAGCAGGAGCCCGGTGGCGGCGGCCCGCACCACTGACCCGCAATGCAGAAGGCCTCCCCCGAGATGATCCGGGGGAGGCCTTCTGCGTGTCACCGGCGGTTACTGACCGCCGGCGGCGAGCTACGCCGTCGCGTCCGCTTCCTGGTAGATGCCCGCCATCCAAGACTCAACGTCGTCGGCCTTGCGGGGCAATGCCGCGCTGAGGTTGACCGGACCGTCGGCGGTCATCAGGATGTCGTCCTCAATCCGGATACCGATTCCGCGGTACTCCTCGGGAATGGCCAGATCCTCGTCCTTGAAGTACAGCCCGGGTTCGATCGTGAAGACCATGCCGGCGGTGAGGACGCCGTCGAGGTACAGCTCCCGCTTGGCCTGGGCACAGTCGTGCACGTCGAGGCCCAGGTGGTGGCTGGTGCCATGCGGCATCCAGCGGCGGTGTTGCTGGCCTTCCGGACTGATGGCTTCCTCGACCGAAACCGGCAGCAGGCCCCAATCGGCCAGCCGTTCGGCCAGCACGGTGGTGGCGGCAGTGTGGATGTCGCGGAACTTGGTGCCGGGCTGCGCGGCAGCGAAGCCGGCGTCGGCGGCGTCCAGAACGGCCTCGTAGACCTTGCGCTGGACCTCGGAGAACGTGCCGTTGGCCGGCAGGGTGCGGGTGATGTCAGCGGTGTAGAGCGAATCCGCTTCGACCCCGGCGTCGAGCAGTAAGAGTTCGCCTGCCGTGACCTTGCCGGTATTCCGGGTCCAGTGCAGCACTGTGGCGTTGTTGCCGGAGGCCGCAATGGTGTCGTAGCCGAGCTCGTTGCCTTCTTCCCTCGCCCGGGCAAAGAATGCGCCTTCAACGACCCGCTCGCCGCGCTGGTGGGTCAGGGCACGCGGCAACGACTTGACCACCTCGGTGAATCCCTGCACGGTGGCCGCGACGGCGGTCTGCATCTGGCCGATTTCCCATTCGTCCTTAAGCAGGCGCAATTCGGAGAGCGCCTCGGTGAGTTTCTCATCGAGGGCGTCAAGGGCGCCCAGATCCAGGTTGTCCGGGTCCTTGGCCGTGTTGTAGCGGGCAGTGTCCACCAGGGCGTCGACGTTTTCGTCCGCCTTCCGGACCAGCCGGATGGAGATCCCGCCGATTTCGGGGGCTCCCACGTTTTTGGTGATGCCCACTTCGAGTTCGCTGATCTCAGCGGTCGCCAGGCCAAGGCGGGCCTTGAACTCGGCCAGGGTGGGACGGGTACCGATCCAGAATTCGCCGGACCGGGAATCTGCGTAGAACTGCTCGGTGTCGCGGCCGGCGAGCGGACGGAAATACAGTGTCGCGAGGTGGTGGCCGCCGTCGTCGCCCTTGCCTGCCTCCACGGGTTCGAGGATCAACACGGCATCGGGTTCGTGGTCCAGCCCCAGGCCCGTGAGGTGCGCGAAGGCCGAGTGCGGGCGGAACCGGTAGTCGCAGTCGTTGGAGCGGACCTTCAGCGGTCCGGCGGGGATGACCAGGCGTTCGCCTTTGAACTGCTCGGAAATGGCGCGCCGGCGGGCGGCTGCATGGTTGGCGACGGCATCGCGTTCCGGGAGCTGCTCCTGGGACGGTGCCCAGTTGCTGGCCATAAACGCTTTGAAAGCATCGGAACTGGGCCGCTGTGAGCGGTTGTTGACGCGCTCGTCGAGGGGCTGGGAAGCGGAGACTTGGGTGTTATCTGCATCGTTCACGCATCCATAGTCTCACCAGCACAGCGGCTTAGGCCAACAGCCCGACGGCGGTTGGCCCGGACGCCGCGGCCACGATCTACTAGGCTGGTGCGGTGAGGATTGACCTGCATGCCCACTCGAACGTATCCGACGGTACCCAGGCGCCGGCAGCGGTGATGGCTTCGGCGGCGGAGGCGGGGCTGGACGTCGTCGCCCTGACCGACCATGATTCCACCGGCGGCTGGGCGGAGGCCGGAGCCGCCGCGTTGGCGTACGGGGTGGCGTTGGTTCCCGGCATGGAGATCTCCTGCCGGACGCCGGAGGGGATCAGCGTCCACCTGCTCTGCTACCTGCACGACCCGGCGCACGCCGGGCTGCTGGAGGAAATTACCAAGGCGAAGGATGCCCGCTTCACCCGGGCCGAGCGGATGGTCAGCCTGCTGGCGGAGGACTACCCGCTGAGCTGGGACGATGTCATCCACCACGTGGCGCCCGGCGCTACCCTGGGCCGGCCGCACATCGCCGACGCCCTCGTCGCCGCCGGCGTGGTCGCGGACCGCACCGAAGCCTTCGAATCGATTCTCACGTCCCGGTCACGCTACTTTGTGCAGCACTACGCCCCGGACCCGGCAGCCGCCGTCGAACTCGTCCGGGACGCCGGCGGGGTGCCGGTGTTCGCCCACCCCGTGGCGTCCGCCCGCGGGCGGATCGTGGGCGAGCGCGTCTACCGGGAAATGATCGACGCCGGGCTCGCCGGACTGGAAATCGACCACCGGGACAACCCCGAGGAGGGCCGGGCATTCCTGCGCAAACTTGCGGACCGGCACGGGCTGCTGGTCACCGGCTCCTCCGACTATCACGGGTCCGGGAAACCGAACCGGCTAGGCGAGAACCTCACGGCGCCGGAGGTCCTTGCCCGGATCGAGGAACAGGGGACCGGGACGTCCGTGGTGCGCTGACCCCCCGCGGATGCGAGCTTAGGTGCCCGGGAAGACGCTGAAGCTGGCGTGCGGGGCCAGCCTTTTGGACATGACGTCGATGGCCGGCTGGTTCTGGTCCACGCAGACGAACTTCCGGTCGAGTTTCGCGGCGACGGCACCCAGGGTCCCGGAGCCGGCGAAGAAGTCCAGGCACCAGTCGCCGGGCCGGCTGGAGGCGGCAACCACCCGGCGGATCAGGCCTTCGGGTTTCTGCGTCGGATAGCCGGTTTTCTCCTTCCCAGTGGGGGAGACGATCGTATGCCACCAGACGTCGGTGGGCAGCTTGCCCAGTTCGCGTTTGGCAGCGGTGACGAGCCCGGGGGCCATGTACGGCTCCCGGTCCACCTCGGCGCTGTCGAAGTGGTACTTCGTGGGGTTCTTGACGTAGACCAGGATGTTGTCGTGCTTGGTGGGCCAGCGGTATTTGGCCCGGGCGCCGTAGTCGTAGGCCCAAATGATCTCGTTCAGGAAGCACTCACGCCCGAAGATGGCGTCGAGCATCACCTTGGCGTAGTGCACTTCGCGGTAGTCCAGGTGCAGGTACAGGGTGCCGTCATCGGCCAGCAGCCGCCACGCCTCCACGAGCCGGGGTTCCAGGAAACTCCAGTAGTCGCTGAACGCGTCGTCGTACTTGTGCAGCGCACCCTTGATGGTGTCGTAAGAGCGTCCCTTGAACCCGACCCGGTCGCCCTCACCGCCGGCATTAAGCACCATCCTGGTTTCCTGGCGCTTCTGGACCCGGCCGGTGTTAAACGGAGGATCCACGTAAATGAGGGTAAAAGCGCCGTCCGGCAGCGTCGGGAGGTAGTCGGCGTTGTCCGCGTGTACCACCAGATTGCTGCCGTCCGGCGCCCAGACGGTGTCAGCCATATAAGGGTTTAGGCCTCGGTGCTGCTTGCCGGTGCACCGGCCTGGGACTCGCCCGCCACCACTTCGCCATTATGGCGGCGGGTGCGGGTGCGGCGGCGTGCGCGCGTCGCACGGTCGACCTCGGTCGGTGCGCTGGCTGCGGCTTTGGCCGGGGTCTCAGCTGCGGGACCCGTGCCGGCGTCAGCTTCGGCCGGACGACGACGGCGCTCGCCCGAGCGTCCGCTGTCCTTGGCGCCGCCGGTGCCGCCGCTGCGGCGGGAATCATGGGCGCTGTCCCGTCCGCCGGTGCCGCGGCTGCCGCCGCCGCTGCGGGCGCTGTCGCGTCCGCCGCCGGCCTGACCGCCGCGGGGAGTGTTCTTCTTTCCGGTCTCGCCCAGGTCCTCCAGGACCTCGGCATTGACACCGGCGAGTACACGTTTGTCCCGGGGCAGCCGGCCCTTGGTGCCTGCGGGAATGTCGAGCTCCTCGAAAAGGTGCGGGGATGAGGAGTAGGTTTCCACCGGCTCCGGGACACTCAGGCCCAGGGCCTTGTTGATCAGGCCCCAGCGGGGCATGTCGTCCCAGTCGACGAAGGTCACGGCCGTGCCCTTGTTGCCGGCGCGGCCGGTGCGGCCCACCCGGTGCAGGTAGATCTTTTCGTCTTCAACGCACTGGTAGTTGATGACGTGCGTGACATCATCGACGTCGATGCCGCGGGCTGCGACGTCGGTGGCGACGAGGACATCGACCTTATTGTTGCGGAAGGCACGCAGGGCCTGCTCGCGTGCGCCCTGGCCGAGGTCGCCGTGGATGGCGGCCGCAGCGAAGCCGCGGTCCACCAGTTCCTCGGCGACTTTGGCGGCGGTGCGCTTGGTCTTGGTGAAAATGATGGTGCGGCCGCGGCCGCGGGCCTGCAGGATCCGGGCCACGACCTCGATCTTGTCCATGCTGTGGGCACGGTAGATCAGCTGCCGGATGTCGCGCTTGGTCAGTCCCTCGTCGTCTGGGTCCGCGGCACGGATGTGGGTGGGCTTGGTCATGTATCGCCGTGCCATGGCGACGACCGGGCCGGGCATGGTGGCGGAGAACAGCATTGTCTGGCGGACCGGCGGGGTGCCGGCGATGAGGGTCTCGACGTCGGGTAGGAAGCCGAGGTCCAGCATCTCGTCGGCCTCGTCCAGGATCACCATCTTGACGTTCTTCAGGACGAGGTGCTTTTGCTTGTAGAGGTCGATGAGGCGTCCGGGCGTACCGACAACAATTTCGACGCCCTTCTGCAGCGCCTCGACCTGCGGCTCGTAGGCACGGCCGCCGTAGATGGTGGTGATCCGGGCGTTGCGCTTGCGGGCGGCATTCTGCAGGTCGCCGGCGACCTGGACGGCCAGCTCACGGGTGGGCACAATCACGAGGGCCTGCGGGGCGCCAGGGGCCGGGAGCAAGTCGTAGCCGGCGTCGTCGGGTCCGACGACGCGCTGCAGGGCCGGGATGCCAAAGCCGAGGGTTTTGCCCGTTCCGGTCTTGGCCTGGCCGATAATGTCGTGGCCGCCAAGGGCTACCGGCAGGGTCATGGCCTGGATCGGGAACGGGTGGGTGATTCCGGCGTCGGCGAGGGATTCCACGATATCGGCGCGGACATTGTAGTCGGCAAAGGTCTTCTCGGCGATCTCGTGCGGCTTTTCGTCCGAGATGATGGTTTCTTCCGGTTCGATCGTTTCCGTGCCGGATTCGTCGGTCAGAAGCTGGTGCGTGTGCAATTCACTCACTAGGGGAGATTCCTTATTCATTTTGGGCTGCGCTGCATGCTCAACGGGCCGGCCGGGTGGCCGTTCCGGAGCACGCTCAGAAGCGCAAGCAATTCCAGTGGAAGCCGATCGCGGGCTATCTAGATGCTGGCACTGGGGACCAGCGGGTGTATCTCAAGATCGCGTAGGGGCGGGCTTGTTGAATTCGAAAATGAAGGAAATCAACGACCGGGCATCCATATCTACCCTTCCAGTCTAGCCGCACACGGCCCGGAAACTCGACGGCGGCCACTGACGGCGCGGCAAGGCCGCCGATCGCTCAGACGGCCAGCTCCAGCCGGACCTCACGGGTGGTGATGTCGGCCGCGACCACCCGCACCCGGACCTGGGTGCCGGGTTCCAGATCGCCCGGGCAGCGGGCAGTGACGGCGGGTTCGGCGATTTGCACGATTCCGGCGGGCCCGCCGGTGGTGCCGGCGGCATTGGTGCCGTTTTTGCCGGTGCTGTTCTTTCCGCTCCTGGCGGGTTTAGCGCCGGAGATCACGACGGCGTCGAACTCCTGGCCAACGTGGTTGACCAGCAGCGCCGCCTCCACGGTATCGAGGGAGAGGCGCTCCAGCCTGGCGGCCAGCTGGTCCGAGGCTGCCATGATCGACGGGAGCGACGGCAGGGCTTCCCGGGCCCAGGCCGGGACAGCCGTGCCGTTGCTGAGCGCCTCGCAGATCACCAGGACAAAGCGGTCCACCAGGCGTCGGAGCGGGGCCGTGGAGTGGGCGTAGGCGGCGCCGATGGCTGCCTGGACCGCGGCCCCGGGCACCGTGCCATCGAAGGGCGTGTAGCCCGCGCCGCGGAACAGCATGCCGGCCGAGTGCACGATCGCCAGCTGCCGCGGATCCGTGGGATCCAGGGTGCGCAGGTATTCGCCGTAGCTCATGTCGGCGTTCCAGGGCCTGCCAAGGGCGCGGGTCTGGCGGTGGAAATGAGCCAGCGACGCTTCATCCGGCGCCGGCATGGTGCGCAGGATACCGACTTTGCCTTCGAGCATGATCCCTGCTGCGGCCATTCCCGTCATCAGCGAAATCTGGGCGTTCCAGTCTTCCACGGGCAGCGGCGGGGCAGCTACAATCCGGTAGCCGCCGTCAGGCAGCTGTTCGATTTCCTGTTCGGGCATGTTCAGGCTGGCGCCGCCGCGGAGCCGTTCGAGCTCTACCCGCTTCATCCCGACTTCCTTGAGCAGCTCCAGCAGCGGCGCGGCCGTGCCGGCGTCGAGGTCGGCCTGGACACCCCGGTAGCTGAGTTTGGCCCGGCTACGGACTGTGGCACGGCGGACCAGCACTTCCGACACCTCCGCGGTGGTGTCCAGCTCGAATTCCCACACAAAGGCGGCACACCGTTGCCCGGCCAGCAGGCTTCCGGCTTCTTCGCTGATGACTTCCGGGTGCAGCGGGATCCGGCCGTCCGGGGTGTAGTACGTTTGGACGCGACGGCGGGTCTCGGCGTCGAGCGCTCCGCCGGGGACAACAAAGGAGGGGACATCGGCGATCGCATAGAAGACCTTGTATCCCGCGCCGGAACGGTCGATGAAGAGGGCCTGGTCCAGATCGGTGGAAGACGCAGGATCGATGGTCACAAAGTCGATGTGGGTGAAATCCAGCTCCGGCAGTTCGTGTCCGGCGACGGCTTCCTTCGCTTCCCGCAGCGCGTCCTCGGGGAACGGTCCGGGCAGCTCCAGGGTTGTGCGCAACGCGTTGAGTGCCTCGGCAAGGAGGCTCTCCTGCTGGTGGACATTCGGGGTCAAGCGATGCTGGGACACGGAAATCAGAGTAGCTTCATTTGCACTATTAGTCTTGGACCATGAGCAGATTCCCGGCTGATCCCGCCCGCTACAACAGCTTTCTGAGGGATTTGTTCGGCGTGATGGCCTACACCGAACTCTCCGCTTTCGAGCGGCTCTCCTCCGACGCACGGTACGCGCCCACCCTGCACGACCGGGCAGCGCTGGGACGTATCGCCGTGATCGAGTTCCAGCACTACGAACTCGTCAGCTCCAGGCTCGAAGCCATGGGCCTGGACACCGAGGAAGCCATGCTGCCGTTCCAGCCGTCGGTGGACCACTTCCATAAACGCACCCGCCCGGCGGACTGGCACGAGTCCCTCATCAAGGCGTACGTGATCGACACCGTTTCCGCCGACGCCTACCGCGCCATGTCCCGTTATCTCGACGCAGGCACCCGTGCCGTGGTGGAGCAGGTCCAGGCCGGCGACGAAGCGGCAGCGGTGCTGCGGGAACGGCTCCGGGCCGCCCTCGCAGATGACCCGAAGCTGGCGTCGCGGCTGGCACTGTGGGCCCGGCGACTGCTGGGGGAGGTCCTCAACCAGGCGCAGCGGATGAGCTTCGAGCACGCCTTCGCCGACCGGCTGATCGGCGCGGATGAGGACGGGCCGAGGGAGCTTGTCCGAGCCCTGCTGCGGGAACTGGCAGCGAACCACGCACGCCGGATGACGCAGCTCGGCCTTGCCGGCTGAGCAGGCGGGCCTTAGCGTTCCGCGGCGTCGAGGGCGGCAAGCAGGGCCCGGGCTGCGCCCTCGGGATCGGTGGCCTCGGTGATCGCGCGGACCACGACGATCCTGCCGGCGCCCGCGGCCACCACTTGCTCCACATTGCCCAGGTCGATGCCGCCGATCGCGAACCACGGCCGCGCGCCCCAGAGGTTCCCCGCAGCCTCGCTCCCGGCAGTTCTCCGCTGCTGGGCCTCTGACCCGCCGATCGCGTCCGCCGCGTAGCGGACGAGGTCAAGTCCGACGGCGGCGCGGCCCGGCTTTGTGGGGGTGGCCCATACCGGGCCAACACAGAAGTAGGTCAGACCGTTCCGGCCGGAAGTTGCGGCTATCGCGGCGTCCACCTGGGCCGGAGTGTGGGTGGACAGCCCGATAGCGGTGTCCTGGCCGAGGATGTCCCGCGCCGCCCCGAACGGGATGTCCTTTTGCCCGATATGGAACACCGGCGCCCCGGCCAGGGAAGCGAGGTCTGCCCGGTCGTTGACTGCCCAAAGCCGGCCATGACGGCGGGCCGCCTGCTGCAGGACCGCCAGCAGTTCCAGCTCCTCGGCGGCTTCCAGGGATTTGTCGCGCAGCTGGATGATGTCGACGCCGCCAGCAAAGGCCGAGTCCACGAAGTCTGCAAAGTCGCCGCGGTCCCGGCGCGCGTCGGTGCAGAGATAAAGGCGGGCGGTGGTGTGGGCGGCATCCTGGCTCATGTTTCCAGCCTAGTTCCTCTACACTGGGCCAATACCGCGGGAGCCCGCCGCCGTCCACGCCACTGGCGACCGGCAACGGCAGGCTGAGAGGGCGTAGCAGCCGACCGCTTGACCTGATCCGGTTAGTACCGGCGTAGGGAAGGAATCCTCTATGGACGGCACCTTCGTCCCCGGCACGGCCCGTGAAAGCGACGCAACCTCGGCTGCGGCCGCCGCGGATGACCTCAAAAACCCCGAATGTTACGACGTGGCCGTGATTGGCGGCGGCGTTGTTGGCCACGGGATCGCCTGGGCGGTGCGGCGCTCGGGCCGATCTGTCGCGTTGATCGACGACGCCCCCGGAACAGGAGCCAGTTGGGCTGCCGCCGGCATGCTTGCCCCGGTGAGCGAACTGCACTACCAGGAAGAGGCCCTCCTGGAGCTTATGCTGGAATCCTCCCGCCTCTGGCCGGCATTCGCGGCCGGACTGGACGGCGCCGGGGGCGGAACGGGGGGCTCCCGGACGGGCTACCTCACCACGCCGACCCTCGCCGTGGGTGTCGACGCCGCCGACCGCCGGGCGCTCGCGGACCTGCGCACCGCCCAGCAGGCTGCCGGCCTCAGCGTCGAGCCGCTGACCGTCCGTGCGGCACGAAGGCGAGAGCCGCTGCTGAGTCCGGGCATCTCCTGCGCCTTCGATATTCCCGCCGACCACCAGGTGGACCCGCGCCTGCTGCTGGCCCGGATCAGGGAACTGCTGCGCACCGACAGCCGCTCCACCACCATCGCCAGGCGTGCCGGCGGGCTGTTCTGGGAGCAGGGTCGGGTGGCTGGCGCCAGCCTCATCGGCGGCGGTTCCATCCGGGCCAAGGACACCATTGTGGCCAACGGCCTTGGCGCCGCCACACTTGAGGGGCTGCCCGCGGGGCTTGAGTTTCCCCTGCGGCCGGTCCACGGGGACATCCTCCGGCTCCGCGTCCCGGCGAAACTACGGCCGCTGCTCACCGCCACGGTGCGCGGGCTGGTGCGCGGGGTGCCGGTCTACATCGTGCCCCGGCAGGACGGCACTGTGGTGATCGGCGCCACCCAGCGCGAAGACGCGCTCGGCGACGACAACCCGGATGCTGCCACCCAAGCTGGTGTCCCGGGCCGGGCGGTGTCCGCCGGCGGTGTTTACCAGCTGCTGCGTGATGCCCAGCAGCTGGTCCCCGCCGTCGCCGAACTGGAATTGCTGGAGGCCACTGCCCGGGCCCGGCCGGGGACCCCGGACAACGCGCCGCTGCTGGGCCGGGTGGCGGCGCGGGGGCGTCCGGGGGAAATTGCCGGTTTGATGATAGCGACCGGCTTTTTCCGGCACGGCATCCTGCTCACACCCGCCGCCGCGAGGATCTGCTGTGAGTTGCTGGACGGAACCGTGGATTCCCGTTGGAAGCACTTCCGCCCGGACAGGTTCGCCACCGGCAGTCAAACCAGCAGACCGGCCGCAGCCGGCGCCCGGAGGCCGTCCCCGAAGATCATCACCCATCCGAACACCCACCCTGAAGAAAACAAGGAAGCGGTATGAACATCACCCTGAACGGAACCGGGCACTTTCTCCCGGACGGCGCCTCGGTCAGCCAGCTGGTCAGCCAGGTTACCGGCCGGCCGCTGGCGCCCAACGGCCACTCAGTCGACGGCGGGAAACTCGGGGTCGCCGTCGCCCGCAACGCGGACGTGGTCCCGCGCAGCCAGTGGTACACCACAGCGCTCGTCGACGGTGACGACCTCGAACTGGTCACGGCGGTGCAGGGAGGATGAGCGGCAGGGAGGACACCACACTCGCCGGGGCGCCGGGAATTTCACCGGCCGCCGCGGACCCGTTCACGGTCGACGGTGTACAGCTGGGGTCCCGGCTGATTATGGGAACCGGCGGGGCGCCTAGCCTTGACGGTCTGGGTGCCGCGCTGCTGGCGTCCGGCACCGAACTGACCACCGTGGCGATGCGGCGCTATTCGCCGGCAGAATCGGGGTCGTTGTTCCAGCTGCTGTTGGACCACAACATCCGGGTGCTGCCGAACACCGCGGGCTGCTTCACCGCCAGGGATGCCGTCCTCACTGCCGAGCTGGCACGGGAAGCCCTCGAAACGGACTGGGTAAAGCTGGAAGTCATTGCGGACGAGCACACCCTGCTGCCGGATGCGGTGGAGCTCGTCGAGGCCACCGAGCAGCTTGTGGGCCGCGGGTTCAAGGTCTTTGCCTATACCAACGACGACCCGGTGCTGGCGCTGCGGCTGGAAAACCTCGGCGCCGCTGCCGTGATGCCCCTCGGCGCGCCGATTGGCACCGGCCTGGGCATCTTGAACCCGCATAACATCGAACTGATCGTCGCCCGTGCCTCCGTGCCCGTGGTCCTTGACGCCGGGATAGGGACCGCCTCCGATGCAACCCTGGCCATGGAGCTTGGCTGCGACGCCGTGCTGCTGGCCACGGCGGTGACCCGGGCACAAAATCCGGCTCTGATGGGCGAGGCGTTTAGACACGCGGTGATCGCCGGACGGCTGGCCAAACGCAGCGGCAGGATCCCGCGGCGGGAGCACGCGCTGGCATCATCGGCCATGGAAGGCCGTGCCGAGTTCCTCTAGGTGCGTCGGGCGGGTCCCGGGGCGGAACCCGGCCCAGCCGACGTGCCGGGACCTCGCTAGTAGCGCAGGATTGCGGTCAGCCTGGCAGTATCGCGGCTGGTGCGGTTTCGACCCAGGTACAGCACGGACGCCGTGGCGGCGGCTGCGCCCAGCAGGATGGGCAGTATCCACGGAATCCAGCTCAGTCCCGACTGATAGCCCAGCCCCGCGGCGCTAAAAAGAATCCAGCTCAGCATCCCCACCGTGAGAGATGCCCCGGCGGGCACCGAGATGCCGTACTTGGCGTGCCGCTTGTCATTGGCCCACACGACAAAACCAGCAGCGACGGTCACCAGGACCACCACAATCAGGGACAGCATGTTCGGACTCCTTGCGGGTTGGGTCTGGGGCCGGGCAGCACGGCGCTGCCCGGCGTCACAGCTGGTGCCTAGACCGCGCCGAAACCTACGCGGCGCACTTCCTCGGCGCCGATCTCGACATAGCCCAGGACGTTCGCGGGAATGATGATCAGGCGGCCTTTTTCGTCAGTCAGGCGCAGCTCCGTGCCCTTCGCGATTGCTTCGCCGACCACCTTGGCTACGGCGTCGGCTTCCTGCGCCGATTCCAGGACAATTTCGCGGCCGATGTTCTGAATGCCGATCTTTACTTCCACAGCAAGGCCTCCCAGCCAATCAAAGTTCTTAGGGTGTTATGTCTATTTGTAGCCTAGGTTTCCTTGGGGAAGCGGGAGATTCCGCGCCAAGCTAAACGGTAGATCAGATCGCTTGCCACATCGAGGTCGAGGTTACCGTCAGTTTCCAGCCAGTAGCGGGCGCTCACCTGCGCCAGCCCGGCCAGTCCCCGGCCCAGCAGTTGGGCCTCCAGCTCCGGCAGCTTGGTGTCCTCGGCGATGACCTGCCCAACGGCGTCGGCAAAAGTCTTGTTAAAAGCCTCCAGCCGGGCGCTGACGTCGACGTCATTGACCAGGTCGGATTCGAAGACAAGACGGTGGGCCTGGTCATCGCTGGCGATGAAGCGGAAGTAGGCCCGCATCACAGCCTGGACGCGCTCGTCGTTATCCGTCGTGGAATTCAGGGCACCCAGCAGCAGCCCGATCAGGATGCTCAGCTGGCTGTCCAGGAGGGCCAGATACAACTCACGTTTGGACGGGAAGTGCTGGTACAACACGGGCTTACTGACATGGGCAGTCTCCGCAATCTCGTCCATCGCGGCGCCGTGGTACCCGTTGGCGACAAAGACTTCCTGGGCCGCCGCGAGCAGCTGCGCCCGGCGTTCGTCACGGGGAAGCCGCGCCGATCGCGATCCGCTGCGGGCCGGGACGTTGGGGGACTTTCCGGCCTGCCCCTGCTCAACGGGTGCCTGGTGAACCACTGTAGGCCTACTTTCGCTTGCTGTTACGACTACTTTACGTGCCAGTAATATGACCTGGCGGCATCTTCGGGCATAGATTGAAGTATGGCCTCCCAGTTGACCTCCAATGCAGCCCCCGCCACACCGGCAACAGCGTCCGGAGTGCCGGGGCCGCTGGTGGAAGCGGCCGAAGGCCTGAGCCCCGAGGAGGTGGAGCGTTACTCCCGGCACCTGATCATTCCGGAAATCGGGGTGACCGGTCAGCGCCGCCTGAAGAATGCCAGGGTCCTTGTGATCGGCGCCGGCGGGCTCGGTTCCCCCGCGTTGCTCTACCTGGCCGCGGCGGGCGTGGGCACGCTGGGTATCGTCGACGACGACACGGTCGATCTGAGCAACCTCCAGCGTCAGGTGATCCACGGCGCAGCGGATGTAGGACGGCCCAAGACCGAGTCCGCCCGCGACGCCATTGCCGCCCTGAACCCATTGGTGGAGGTACGGCTGCACCAGCTCCGGCTCGATGCGTCCAACGCGCTGGAACTTTTCGCCGGCTACGACCTGATCCTCGACGGCGCCGACAACTTCGAAACCCGCTACCTCGTCAACGATGCTGCAGCGATCCTCGGCAAGCCCTACGTCTGGGGTTCGATTTTCCGCTTCGACGGGCAGGTCAGCGTCTTCTGGGAACAGCATGGCCCCACCTACCGGGACCTGTACCCTGAAGCGCCGCCTGCAGGATCAGTGCCGTCCTGCGGAGAGGGCGGCGTATTTGGGATGCTGTGCGCCGCCGTCGGCGCGCTTATGGTGACGGAGGCCGTCAAGCTGATTACGGGCGTCGGGCGCTCCCTGCTGGGCCGGGTGGCGCTCTTCGACGCCCTGGGCGGCAGCTGGCGCGAAATCAAAGTCTCCCGCGATCCGGAGGCAGAGCGGATTACCGCGCTGACCGACTATGAAGCTTTTTGCGGTATTCCGCCGGCTGCGGACGCCGGCACCGAACACACCGTGACGGCCGCGCAACTGGCAACGATGCTCGCTTCCCGCAAGGCCGGGCTCAAGGATTTCCAGCTGGTCGACGTGCGCGAGAGCGGCGAATACGAGATCGTCAGGATCGACGGAGCGGTGCTGATCCCGCTGGGCCGGATCCTAGCCGGCGAGGCGTGGCAGGAGCTGCCGCCGGACAGGGACATCGTCTTCCACTGCAAGTCCGGTACCCGGTCGGCAGCCGTACTTGCCGCCGCCCGTGCCGCAGGCTATGAGCGCGTCAGCCACCTCGACGGCGGAATCCTGGCGTGGGTCCGGGATGTTGAACCGGGCAAACCTGTCTACTGACTGCCTGAAACTCAAGTGACCCAATAGCGGAAAGGCCAGTGAAATGGGCGCGAACATTAACGCAACACCACAGCATAAGATCGGTTCCGGTTTCGGCAGGGACTCCACGGCAGCGGAGGTAATTGCCGGGATCGACCTGCACGGTAAGACCGCCATCGTCACCGGCGGATACTCCGGCTTGGGCCTGGAAACCGTCCGGGCGCTGGCCTCGGCGGGCGCCGCGGTGACAGTTCCGGCACGGCGTCCGGAGCACGCACGGGAAGTCCTCGCCAAGGCCGCCATCCCGTCCGGGACCGATGCGGGGCAGGTGAGCGTCGCCGCCCTTGACCTGGCCGAGCAGTCGAGCGTCAAAGACTTCGCAGCGATGTTCCTGGCCGCTGGCCAGGCCGCCGGTGCCGACGGGGGAGTCCGCAGCCTGGACATCCTGATCAACAATGCCGCCATTATGGCCAGCCCCGAACGCCGGGTGGGGCCCGGCTGGGAGTCGCAGTTCGCCACGAACCACCTGGGCCATTTTGCCCTCACCAACCTGCTCTGGCCCGCGCTGGCTGCCGCGCCCGGGGCCCGGGTGGTGTCGCTGTCCTCCACCGGGCACAAGCTCTCGCCGATCCGTTTCGATGACGTCAACTTCGAGTCGGGCTATGACAAGTGGCGGGCCTATGGGCAGGCCAAAACGGCGAACTCGTTGTTCGCCGTGCAGCTGGACAGCTTGGGCCGGGACTCAGGGGTCCGTGCCTTCGCGGTGCACCCGGGCGGGATCATGACGGAACTCCAGCGCCACCTGCCCAGGGAAGAGATGATTGCCTCCGGCTGGCTGGACGAGTCCGGCAAAGTTGACTCGCGGTTCAAGACCCCGGCCCAGGGAGCGGCGACGTCCGTGTGGGCGGCAACGTCGCCGGCGCTTGCGGGTATGGGAGGTGCTTACTGCGAGGACTGCGACATCGCGGAGTCCACGGCGACGGGCTCGCCCGAGGCACGGATCAGGGGCGTGGACGCGCATGCGGTCGACCTCGCTGATGCTGCCAGGCTTTGGACGCTGTCCGCTGAGCTGACGGGAATCAACGCTTTCGGCTGAGGCCGGTTTCCTGAGGCCGGATTCCTGAGGCCGGTTTACTGACGCCGGTTTCCTGACGCCGGGCTGGCGGAACTACCCGGCGGAGCTGGCTGAATACCAGCAACCAGCCGATCAGGGACATTGCCCCAGGAGGCTGTCCGGCGGAGTGTCGCTGAGGGCCCTGGCCAGGACAGAGCAGCCGGGCCTGAGACAGGCAATTCGTGTCGGGCCTCCAACTGGGCCACCTCAGCCAAGCCGTCCAGGCATGCATCGGCCAGAGCTTGCAACTGGCGCCGCGTCCGCCGTCGGGAGAGGGGTGGATGCTGACACGGACCGTGTACGGCAGGCAGAGTTCGCCTCAAAATACCGCAGCCGCGGTCTGCGCTCAGGTCATTGAGAGCTGAGGGTCCGGCAGGACCAGCGCCCTAGGCTGTTTCCCGTGCGTCAGTTTCCGCAGCCCCGCCCGAGGCCCGATGCTCAACCGGGCATTCGGCGCCCTTGGGCGCGGGCTGTTCGACTGTGATGCCGTACAGCGACTCAAGGGCAGCGACATAATCCTCCTGCTGACCGTTGGCGGCCAGCTCGCGGGCCCGCACCGTCGGCACATGGAGCAGCTGCTTGACCATCCGGCGCAGCGCAAATTCAACTTCCTCTGCCGCGGCCGTGCAACCGTGGCGGGCCCGGACCTTTTCCATTTCCGTATCCAGCACGTTCATGGTGTGCCGGCGCAGAGCGACGATGGCCGAATCCACCGAGCGGGCCTCGCGCTCTTGCTCAAACGCGTTGGCCGCACCGGCCACAATACTGCTGGCCTGTGCCAGTGACTCGGCCTGTTCCTGCGGGGCGGCCAGCCGGACCGATTCCAGCGTGAGCAGCTCGACGCCGTCGAGCGCTCCGACAGCAGGATCAAAATCGTGGGTGAGGGCCAGATCAATGGCAATCAGGGGCTGGGTCGAGGCAGCCCGGACCCGGCCCAGTTCAGCAGCCTCAACGCGGGTATCGGCGCCGCTGCAGCCAATCAGGACATCGGCGGCTGCGACGGCGGCCGGAAGGCTCTCGCCATCCAGTGCGGTCCCGCCGCGGGTGGCGACAAATCCGGCGGCACGGCCGGAGGAGGAGTAGACGGAGATGTTGGTGCAGCCGCGCTCACGCAGCAGGGACATGGTGGCGCCCGCGTAGGCGCCGGTGCCGAAGACGACAACTGTTTTGGCGGACCAGTCAGGGACCTCGGAAAGCTCCGTGGCGAGGTCCAGGGCCACGGAGACCACTGACAAGCCACGGGCGCCGAGGGCGGTCTGCGCTCCGACGTCCTTGGCGGTCTTCGACGCTGCCTGGAAGAGCCGGACGAGGCCGGAACTGGCCGTGCCTTCGTGCTGGGCGGTAATGAGGGCGCGCCGGACCTGTCCGGCGATTTCGCGTTCGCCCACAACTGCTGAATCCAGCCCGGAGCTGACGGCGAAGAGATGCCGGGTGACATCCTCGCCCGTGCGGGTATTAAAGGAACGCCCGACGAGCTGTTCGTTGAGGCCGGTGGAGCCGCTGAGCTGGGTGATGAGGGCTGCGCGGGCTTCCTCGACGTCGTCAGGGCGGGGCGCTTCGCCGTAGATTTCGAGGCGGTTGCAGGTGGCGAGGACTATCGCACCCGCCACGGCCGGCGACCCGGCGAAGGCGGATGTGGCAAGCTCGGAAGCACCGGTGCTCAGCTGAGCAACGGTCTCGAGGTCGATGTCGGCGTGGGTCGCCACCAGAGAAAAAAGAACCACAGCTCTTCAATCATAGCTTTTTCGTACCCGCGTAGAACAACTGTGCGGGGTGTGACCGCCCACGCAGGCCTGTGATTCGTGCCACCGTGCGGGCGCCGACCGGCGCCGTGACAGTCTGTCGTTATCTTTTGGGGCCGATTTTCGGCACAATCGAAGTCATGACCTCTCGCGCTGCGGCAACTTCCCAAACCTCCGGCCTTGACGCCGGACACCCCCTGATGGACGGCCGCACCGCGGATTCCCCACTGATCACCGCCTACCGGGGCGGGAAGCCGGCCCGCCGCCCGGTCTGGTTTATGCGCCAAGCCGGCCGCTCGCTGCCCGAGTACCTCAAGGTGCGTGAGGGGGTCGCGATGCTGGACTCCTGCCTGCGCCCCGAGCTTGCCTCCGAGATCACCCTGCAGCCGGTCCGCCGCCACGACGTCGATGCCGCCATCTTCTTTTCCGACATCGTGATCCCGCTGAAGCTCGCCGGCGTCGGTGTGGACATTGTGCCCGGCGTGGGTCCTGTGCTGGAGAAGCCGGTGCGCACCGCGGCCGACGTTGCCGCCCTGCCCCAGCTGACCTGGGACGCCCTCGAGCCCATCCGCGAAGCCGTCCGGCTCACCGTCGCCCAGCTGGGGAAGACACCGCTGATCGGCTTCGCCGGTGCCCCGTTCACCCTCGCGGCGTACATGGTCGAGGGCAAGCCCTCCCGGGACCACCTCGGCCCGCGCACCATGATGCACGCCGACCCGGAGACGTGGACCGCGCTGGCAAACTGGGCCGCCGACGCCTCCGGCATGTTCCTCCGTGCCCAGCTGGAAGCAGGCGCGTCCGCCGCCCAGCTCTTCGACTCGTGGGCCGGCTCCCTTGGCCTGGCCGACTACCAGCGCTTCGTCGCACCGGCCTCCGCCCGCGCCCTGGACCATGTCCGGGACCTAGGGGCCCCGCTGATCCACTTCGGCACCGGCACCTCGGAACTGCTCGTCGCCATGCGCGACGTCGGCGTCGACGTCGTCGGGGTGGACTACCGGCTGCCGCTGGACGAAGCAAACCGCCGGCTCGGCGGAACGGTGCCGCTGCAGGGCAACATCGACCCTGCCCTGCTGTCCGCCCCGTGGGAGGTTCTGGAAGCGCACGTCCGGGCCGTCGTCGCGGCCGGTGCTTCGGCCCCCGGCCACGTGCTTAACCTCGGCCACGGGGTGCCGCCGGAAACCGATCCGGCAGTACTCACACGGGTCGTTGAGCTTATCCACTCGATTTCGCCGGAGTAGGCGCATGCAGGCAGCCGGCTCCACCGCGGAAGCCGCACCGCAGACCGCTGTGGTGGTGGGTGGCGGGATTTCCGGCCTGCTCGCCGCCCGCGTCCTGGCCCGGGCCGGCGTCCGCACCACTGTTCTTGAAGCCAGCGGAGTGTGGGGCGGCTGCGTCGGGAGCCATACGGTGGCCGGCCTGACCCTGGACAGCGGCGCCGAGTCATTCGCCACACGTTCCACGGCCGTGTCAGAGCTCGCCGCCACGCTGGGCCTCGCCGGGAAGATTGTGGCACCGCAGCCCGGCGGCGCCTGGGTCCAGCTGCCCGACGGCCCGCGGGAGCTTCCCCGCACCGGGGTCCTTGGCATCCCGGCCAATCCCTGGGACCCGGAAGTCCGCCGTTCCCTCGGTTTCCTCGGGTCGCTCCGGGCCTCGCTCGATTCACTGCTGCCGGCCGCGTTGGGTACCGGGCCGGAAGCCACAAGCGTGTCGGCGCTGGTCCGTGCCCGCATGGGGCGCCGTGTGCTCGACCGCCTCGTCGCACCTGTCGTCGGCGGGGTCCACTCCGCGGACCCGGGCGTCCTTGACATCGACATGGTGGCACCGGGCCTGCGCGCCGGCATCCGGGAGCACGGATCGCTCGCCGCCGCCGTCGCGGCCCAACGCCGGGGTCCTCGCGCCGCAGCCATTCCCGGTGCAGTTGCCGCCGCGCCACGCCCGCCGGTGGGGGCGCCGCCACTGCAGAAGGCCGGGTCGGCAGTCGCGGGCCTGCGCGGCGGGATGCACACGCTTATCCCGGCACTGCTGGCCGAGCTGGGCCGCGATGGTGTCACCTTGCTGACCGGCGCCCGGGCTGACGCCGTGCAGCGCGCCGCCGGCGGGTGGCGGGTCTTGGCCGGGGACACAGCACACGACGCCGGGTTGCTGGTTGTCGCCGTGGACGGCCCGGCCGCCATCGACCTGCTCGCCGGCGCGGTGCCGGAACTGGCCGGCCGACGTCCGGAGGCAGGCCCGGACGTCAGCCTCGTCACCCTCGTGCTGGACCTTCCCCGGCTCGACGCCGCCCCGCGCGGGACCGGGGTCCTCGTCGCGCCGCAGAGCCTGGGAATCCAGGCCAAGGCACTGACCCACGCCACCGCCAAATGGGAGTGGCTTGCAGACCAGGCCGGTCCCGGTACCCATGTCATCCGGCTGTCCTACGGGCGCGGGGACGCCCGCCATGGCGCCGCAGCGATGCCTGGGCCCCGCTCGGATGCTGAACTCTTCACGGCTGCCTTGACGGATGCATCCTCGTTGCTCGCGCTCCCGGTTACCGCAGCGGACGTGGTGGATTGGGACGTGGTGCGCTGGGGCGGGGCGCTGCCTTTTGCGTCGCTCGGTCACAAGCGCCGGGTTGCGGAGGTCCGCAATATCTGCGCGGCGGACGGCACACTTGCCATCGTCGGCGGCTGGCTGTCCGGCAACGGCCTCGCCGCGATTGTGGCCGACACACCGGGGCAGGTCCGGCAGCTGCTGGCCCCGGGTGAAGGCGCCGGATCCCCGCCACTGTGAAATAAAGCACTTCTACGCCCCGTAGAAGTCCTTCATTTCGACTTAGCCGGAGGGAAGGGGCAATATGGTATCCATGAGCCACACTTCTGCCGAAACTGTCACTAAAACTGCATCAGCAAGCGAAGAATCAGCAGCGCAGTTCTTCACGCTCTGGACCGTTTTCAAGCGCTCCGCCGAAGGCCTGCGCAGCGACGATGCTGCCGGCGAGTTCGACGCCCTCACCGCACGGCTGGCCGACGCCGGTGTGGTCCACCGCGGCAGCTATGACGTCTCGGCCATGCGCGCCGATGCCGACATTATGGTTTGGCTGCATGGCGCCGAGCCCGAGGCCCTTCAGCGGGCCGTCCGGGACATCCGCCGCAGCAAACTGTTCGCCGGCACCGAAATTGCCTGGTCCGCCATGGGTGTGCACCGCGAAGCGGAGTTCGCCAAAAACCACACGCCCGCATTCTCCCGCGGGGTGGAACCGGCGGAGTGGCTCTGTGTGTATCCCTTCGTCCGCTCCTACGAGTGGTACCTGCTGCCCGACGCCGAACGCGGGGCCATGCTTCGCGACCACGGCTTACTGGGCCGGGACTTCCCCCAGGTCATCGCCAACACGGTGTCCTCCTTCGCCCTCGGCGACTGGGAATGGATCCTCGGCCTGGAAGCCCCCGAACTGGTGGACCTCGTGGACCTGATGCGCCACCTGCGGGCCACCGAAGCCCGCCACCATGTCCGCGAAGAAGTCCCGTTCTACACCGGCCGCCGGGTGAACGCAGCCGAGATTGCCGAGGTCCTGTCATGAACCCGCTGAACCCCCAAGACACGGTTACCGCCGTCAACGCCGTGACCCAGGCCGGCCGGATGGCCCCCAAGGATTACGACGCCGTACTCCTGGCCTCCTTTGGTGGCCCCGAAGGCCAGGAAGACGTCCTCCCGTTCCTGCGTAACGTCACCCGGGGACGCGGCATCCCGGACGAACGGCTCGAGGAAGTCTCGCACCACTACCGCGCCAACGGCGGCATCAGCCCCATCAACCAGCAGAACCGAGACCTCAAGGCCGGCATTGAAGCCGAACTTGCCGCCCGGGGAATCGAACTGCCGGTGTTCTGGGGCAACCGCAACTGGGCGCCCTACGTCCCGCAGACCCTCCAGGACATTTACGACGCCGGGCACCGCAAGGTCCTGATGCTCACCACAAGCGCCTACTCCTGCTACTCCAGCTGCCGGCAGTACCGCGAGGACATTGGCATCGCACTGACCGAGACCGGCCTCGACGGCGAACTTGAAGTGGACAAAGTCCGGCAGTACTTCGACCACCCGGGCTTCGTCGAGCCGTTTGTGGAAGGCACCGCAGCCGGCCTGGCCGACGTCCGCGCCCGGCTGGCCGCGGCCGGTACCCCGGACGCACCGGTCCACATCCTGTTCGCCACCCACTCCATCCCCACCGGCGACGCAGCGGCGGCGGGCCACTCCGACGCCGAACCGCGACAGTTCGAGGAGGATTCGGCCTACGTCGCCCAGCACCTGGCGTCCGGCACCGAAGTCATCCGCCGGGTCGAGGCAGGCAGCGGTGACACCGCCCCCTGGTCCCTCGTCTACCAGTCGCGCTCCGGCGCCCCGCACGTGCCCTGGCTGGAACCCGACATTAACGACGCCATCGAAGAGCTCGCCGGGAAGGGCGTCAAGGGCATCGTGATCGTTCCGCTCGGCTTCGTCAGCGACCACATGGAAGTTGTCTGGGACCTCGACACCGAGGCCCTGGAAACCTGCGCCACCCTGGGCCTCACCGCGACGCGCGTCCCCACACCGGGGACGCACCGGAAGTTCGTCAGCGGACTTGTGGACCTGATCAGCGAACGGACCGCAGCGAACAACATCGCCGACCGCCCGCACCTGACCAAACTCGGCCCCTGGTACGACGTTTGCCGCCCGGGCTGCTGCGCCAACTTCCGCGGCGAAAAGCCCACCATTTCGGGCGCGGACACCACCATCGGCACCGGCCACGCCCCCTACCCGGCGGCTCCCGCCGGTACCCCCGCTCCGGCGGCGGGACAGGACACGGCGTGAGCGTCAGGGTCGGAACCCGCGCCAGCAGGCTTGCGCTCACGCAGACCCAGCAGACAGCGGACCAACTGACCGCCGTCGGCGGCTTCCCGATCGAACTGATCCACATCCGGACCGACGGTGATGTCCTCACCGGATCGCTGTCCCAGATGGGAGGTACCGGCGTCTTCGTCGCGGCCCTGCGCGACGCCCTGCTGCAGGACAAGTGCGACATCGCTGTGCACTCACTCAAGGACCTGCCCACCGGGGCAGCACTCGGGCTGACGCTCGCGGCGACGCCGAAACGCGCCGATGTCCGCGACGTGCTCTGCTCCCGCGACGGACTCAAGCTCGCCGATCTGCCGGCCGGCGCCGCAGTGGGTACGGGTTCCCCGCGGCGGGCGGCCCAGTTGCGATCCGCCCGCCCGGACCTGGACATCCGGGATATCCGCGGAAACGTAGACACCCGGCTGGGCCGTGTCCCCGGCCTGCCGGGCAATAGCACCGACGCTGTCGTCGAAGGAAAAAGCTGCGATCTCGACGCCGTTGTGCTCGCGGCCGCCGGGCTGCAACGCCTCGGCAGGTTGGCCGCCGTCAGCGAATACCTCGAATCCGCCGTTATGCTGCCCGCGGCCGGGCAGGGTTCGCTTGCGATCGAATGCCGCTCCGCGGATGCTCCGCGCAAGGCGGGATCCACCGACGGCTCACAGGGAGTGCTGGCGCAGGCCCTCGCCGCCCTCGACGACCCTGACACCCGGCTTGCGGTAACGGCTGAGCGGGCCCTCCTGGCCCGGCTGGAAGCAGGCTGCGCTGCGCCGGTGGGCGCCTATGCTGTCCGAAAGGGTAGCCGGCTGCACCTTGAAGCCGTGGTCTGTGCCGTCGACGGTACAGCCTCGGTCCGGGATTCAAAGGCCACGGACGGACTCACCGAGGTGGGTGCAACCCTGCTGGGGATCGAGCTTGCGGAAGTCCTGCTGGCCCGCGGTGCCGCCGAGATCGCGGACCTGGCAGCGTCCTGAGCCGAGAATTCCACCAGGTCATGGGAAGGCACAGCGGCGTCAAGGCGCCGGACGGCGCCCGGATCCTCGTCGCCCGCAGCCCGGACCGGGCAGCGGGCCTGGTCAGTGCCCTGCGCGGCGTCGGCGCCGAACCCGTGCTGCTTCCGCTGATCGATTTCGAGCTGGCCAGGGACCAGCATTCCCTGGATGTAGCCTTCGACGCCCTCGGTGCCGGTGCGTACGCTTGGCTGGTCGTCAGCAGCGTGACAGCTGTCCATGCGCTCGAGGCCAAGGCCACCGAACGGGGTACCAACCTCGCTGCCTGGCTTCCGGGCAGCCTCATGGTCGCCACGATCGGACCCGCCACCCGGCACTACCTCGAAACCCGGGGAGTCGCCGTCGACCTGGCACCCGCCGGCCAGCAGTCCGGTGCGGGACTTCTCGATATCTGGCCCGCACACCAGGGCAGTGTATTCCTGCCGCAGGCAGATATCGCGGACCCCCGGCTCCGCCGCGGGCTGGCGGCCCGCGGCGCCTTCGTCCAGGCCGTGACCGCCTACCGCACCGTAAACTACCCGGCCGACCCGCGCCGGAGCCTGGCCTTCTGCCAGCCGGCAACACTCCCGGACCCCGGCCCGGACCGGCCCGCCGAAGCCGCTGTCCTTACCCCGGCGCAGGCGAAAACCGAAATCGACGCCGGCCTGCTGGACGCCGTTGTTGCTGCTTCCCCCAGTGCCGTCCGGCGCATCCACGAGGACCTTTCCCCGCTGGGCGCATGCCGGTTCGTGGCCATCGGACGCTCGACCGCCGCCCAGGCTCAGTCACTCGGCCTCAGCGTCGCCGCCGTGGCCGAGGAGCCCACCGCCTCCGGTCTGGTGGCAGCCGTTATTCGCGCGCTGGCCAAGGAACCGCCCCCACACCATCCGCCCGCAGAGCCCACAGCAAAGGACACCATATGAGCTTCCCGACCCACCGCCCCCGCCGGCTCCGCACCACCCCTGCATTGCGCCGGCTGACAGCCGAACACCGGCTCTCGGCCGCCGAACTCGTCCTGCCCGCCTTCATCCGCGAAGGGCTGACCGAGCCGAACCCGATTTCCTCGATGCCCGGCGTCCAGCAGCACACCACCGAGACGCTCAAACGCGCCGCCAGCGAGGCCGTGGAGCTCGGCGTTGGTGGCATTATGCTCTTTGGAATCCCCGCCGTCCGCGACGCCACCGGCACCGCCGCCCTGGACCCTGACGGAGTGCTTAACAAGGCCATCCGGGACGTCCGTGCCGAAGTCGGCGACGAGCTGGTCATCATGAGCGACGTCTGCCTGGACGAATTCACCGACCACGGGCACTGCGGAGTCCTCGACGCCAGCGGTTACGTGGACAACGACGCCACGCTGGAGATCTACGCCCGGATGGCCCTGGCCCAGGCCGAGGCCGGCGCCCACGCGCTCGGCCCGTCCGGGATGATGGACGGCCAGATCGCAGTCATCCGACAAGCCCTCGAGGAAGCCGGCCACACCACCACCGCCGTCGTCGCCTACGCCGCGAAATACGCATCGGCGTTCTACGGTCCGTTCCGTGAGGCCGTTGATTCCCAGCTCACCGGTGACCGGCGGACCTACCAGATGGACGCCGCGAACCGCCGCGAAGCGGTCCTCGAAGTGGAACTGGACCTCGAAGAAGGCGCCGACATGGTGATGGTCAAGCCAGCCATGAGCTACCTCGATATCCTCGCCGACGTCGCCGCGATGAGTCCGGTGCCGGTCGCGGCCTACCAGATTTCCGGCGAGTACTCGATGATCGAAGCTGCCGCGGCCAACGGCTGGATCGACCGCCGGGCCGCCATCACCGAATCGGTACTTGGCATCAAACGGGCAGGCGCCAACATCGTCCTCACCTATTGGGCCAGCGAACTTGCCGGCTGGCTGAAAGAGTCCCGGTGAGCCCCGTGACAGGGTCCGATCCCGCTTCCGCGCCAAACCCCACCGCCCCGGTGGGCCCGGGGCGCATCCTGCTGGGCCTGAACACCTTCGGCGACATCGGGGTCTTCCCCGACGGACACCCCGTCCCGCACGCCCAGGTACTGCGCCAGCTGCTGGAGCAGGCCGAACTCGCTGACCAGGTGGGGCTCCATGCCTTCGGCGTAGGGGAGCACCACCGCCGTGACTTCGCCGTCTCCGCCCCCGAAGTGTTCCTCGCCGCGGCGGCAGCCCGGACCCGGCGCATCCGGCTCGGCTCCGCAGTCACCGTGTTGAGCTCCGATGACCCCATCAGGGTTTTCCAGCGCTTCTCCACCGTGGACGCCATCTCCAACGGCCGGGCCGAGGTGATGCTGGGCCGCGGCTCCTTTGTGGAGTCCTTCCCGCTCTTCGGACTCAACCTCGCCGATTACGAGGTCCTGTTCGAGGAGAAGCTGGAGCTCTTCGACAAAGCCCGCGCCCAGCAGCCCATCCACTGGGAGGGACGCACCAGGCCGTCCATCAGCGGTCTGAGTGCCTACCCGCCGCTGGAACACCACCTGCTGCCGGCCTGGATCGGCGTCGGCGGAACCCCTGAATCGGTGCTGCGCTGCGCCGAATACGGGTACCCGATCATCTTCGCAATCATCGGCGGAGAGCCGCGGTCCTTCGCCCCGCTGGCGAATCTGTACCGCGATGCGATGGCCAAATACGGCCACCCGATGCAGCAGATAGCCACCCATTCGCCCGGCCACATTGCTGCCACCGACGAGGAAGCACGGGAGGAGTTCTTCCCGCACTGGCTCGGCCAGCGCAACCTGATCGGTGCCGAGCGCGGCTGGGGTCCCGGCAATCGCGCCGAGTTTGACGCGATGTGTACCCAAGAGGGCGCCCTCTACGTCGGCTCGCCGGACACCGTCGCGGCCAAGATCGGCCTGCTCAAGCACAACCTCGGCGTGGACCGCTTCGACCTCAAATACAGCAACGGCACCCTGCCGCACACGGCGATGATGCGCTCGATCGAGTTGTTCGGCACCGAGGTGGCACCCCGGGTTGCCTCGTTGCTGGCCGGGTCTTCACCGCAGAACTGAAAGAATAGGAACCATGACTTCCAGCCACCCTCGCAACGAGGCACTCTTCGACCGCGCCCGCCAGCTGATGCCGGGCGGTGTTAACTCGCCAGTCCGTGCGTTCGGCTCCGTCGGCGGCACACCGCGGTTTATGGTCTCCGCCAAGGGCCCCTATCTGACAGATGCCGATGGCGCAGAATACGTGGACCTGGTCTGCTCCTGGGGCCCGGCACTGTTGGGTCATGCACACCCGGAGGTCCTCGCCGCGGTGCATGCCGCCGTCGACCGGGGGCTGTCCTTTGGCGCCTCGACGCCGGATGAGGCCAATCTCGCGGCTATCGTGCAGGAACGTGTTCCTGCCGCCGAGCGGGTCCGGATGGTCTCCACCGGCACCGAGGCCACCATGACCGCCGTCCGGCTGGCCCGCGGCTTCACCGGCCGGAACCTCATCATCAAGTTCGCCGGCTGCTACCACGGACACCTCGACGGGCTCCTCGCTGCGGCCGGCTCGGGCCTGGCGACTCTCGCGCTGCCGGGTTCGGCCGGCGTCACGGCCGCCACCGCAGCCGAAACCCTCGTCCTGCCCTACAACGACCTCGCCGCCGTCGAGGCCGCCTTCGCCCAGCACGGACCCAACATCGCCGCGGTCATCACGGAGGCGGCGCCGGCCAACATGGGCGTCGTCACCCCGGGTGAGGGGTTTAATGCCGGCCTGTCGCGCATCACCGGCGAGCACGGCGCCTTGCTGATCCTCGATGAAGTCCTGACTGGATTCCGGACCGGCTACTCGGGCTACTGGGGCCTCACTGGCGGTGCCGCCGGCGCGGCCCAGCCCTGGACCCCGGACCTGCTGACGTTCGGCAAGGTCATCGGCGGCGGAATGCCGGCCGCGGCCCTCGCCGGCCGCGCAGAGGTCATGGACTACCTGGCGCCGTTGGGCCCCGTCTACCAGGCCGGCACGCTCTCCGGAAACCCGGTGGCCATGGCCGCCGGCGTCGCCACCCTCACCCACGCCAACGCCGGAGTCTACTCCTTTGTGGACGCCCGCTCGCTGGAGCTCTCCGCGGCACTGTCCTCGGCACTGGGCGCGGCAGGGGTGGACCATTCGATCCAGCGGGCCGGGAACCTGTTCTCGGTGGCGTTTGGCACCTCGGCGCGCGGCGTGCACAACTACGACGACGCCCAGGGCCAGGAAGTGTTCCGCTACGCGCCGTTCTTCCACTCCATGCTCGACGCCGGGGTTTACCTCCCGCCGTCGGTCTTCGAGGCCTGGTTCCTCTCCGCCGCGCACGACGACGCCGCGATGAACCGGATCTTCGATGCCCTGCCGGCCGCCGCCAAGGCAGCGGCGGCCGCGAAGGCGTAGCTCCGGCGGGCCCCACGGCCCGTACTGCCCATCCGGTATCGAGCTTAAACAGCTGTGGGGCACCCGCCGCGGCGGGTGCCCCACATGCTTAAGCGGCAGTCCCGCGCTCTAGAGGACGTCCGAAAGGAATCCCTGCAGGCGTTCCGTGCGCGGATCGGTGAAGATCTGTTCCGGCGGCCCGGACTCGACGACGACGCCGCCGTCCATAAACGTCACGGTGTCCGAGACGTTCCGTGAGAAGCCCATCTCGTGAGTCACCACGACCATGGTCATACCACCCTTGGCGAGGTCGGCCATCAGCGCCAGCACACCCTTGACAAGTTCCGGGTCGAGCGCGGACGTAGCCTCGTCGAAGAACATCACTTCGGGTTTCATGGCCAAAGCCCGCGCTATCGCCACCCGCTGCTGCTGACCTCCGGAGAGATTGGCGGGGCGGGCATCCGCCTTGTGCTTGAGCCCCACGAGGTCAAGCTGGGCAACTGCCTCCTCGCGGGCCTGCTCCTTGGACATTCCGCGGAGCTTGCGCAGTGCCAGCGAGACGTTTTCCACCACGGTCTTGTGCGGGAACAGATTGAATTGCTGGAAGACCATACCGATCCGCCGGCGCAGCTCGTCGGGGTTGTCCTGAAGCACGGACTTCCCGTCGAGGAGGATGTCGCCCTGGTCGGGTTCGATCAGCCGGTTCATAACCCGCAGAAGCGTTGACTTACCTGAGCCGGACGGCCCGATAACGGAAGCCGTTGTGCCCTGCCCAACGTGCAGGTCGATGCCGCGGAGGACGTGGTTCGCCCCGAACGACAGGTGGATGTTTTTTGCTGTCAGCGACCCGGAAGCAAACTCGCTCATGCCGGGGCCCCCTTTCCGACCTTGGCGGCCGCGTCATCGGGTTCCTTTTTTTCCGGCCGGCCCGAACGCAGGCGGCCATCAATCCAGTTCACGAAGTGTGTTAATGGAACCGTCAGGGCCAGGTAGAAGACCGCCGCGGCAACATACGGGGACAGGTTCCCGCTGGTCGACGCCGCATCCTTGCCGATCTGGAAGATTTCCCGTTCCGAGGCCAGCAGGCCCAAAAGGAAAACCAGCGAGGACTCCTTGATCAGGGCGATGAACTGGTTAACCAGTGCGGGCAGAACCCGCCGGATGCCCTGGGGCACAACCACCAGCCGCATCGAGGGGCCATAGCCGAATCCCAGGGCGCGGGTGGCTTCGAGCTGTCCCTTGTCCACGCTCTGGATGCCGGAGCGGAAAATCTCACCGATGTAAGCTGCCGACATCAGCGACAGTGCCGCCACCGCCATCGGGTACGGGCTCGTCGATCCGGTCAGTTGCCGAATGATCGGACCGAAGCCGAAACCGATCACGAGGATCGTCAGCACCGGCGGCAGCCCACGCAGGATGTCGGTGTAGACACGCGCGATCCAGCGCACCGCAGCGTTCCTGGAGATACCCATCAGGGCAAGCACCATCCCGAGCAGCGTTCCGATGATGCCGGAAGTGATTGCCAGGACGATCGTATTCGGCAAGCCGACCGCGAACATCATGGGGATGACTTCGCCCATCGCCTTCCAGTCGAGGAAGGTGTCGCCAAGTTGTTTGAGAATATCCAGGAGGTTCATAGACGGCCCGGGCTACTTTGCCGGAATCTGGACGGCCTTGCTGCCCGGCTTCCAGCCCTGCGGGGTCTGCTCCGCCACGGTGGGACGGTCCGTGTACCACTCGGACGTCAGCTTGGTCCACGTGCCGTCGGCGATCACTGCATCCAGGCCGGCGTTCAGCGCCTCGATAAGGGCCTTGTTGTCCTTGTTCACGGCGTAGGCCGTGAAGTTCTGGGTATTTACGACCTTCTCGGCGATTTTGGTCTTGTCGCCTTCCTTGACCTGGCCTGTTGCCTGCTGGGACGGGGCCACCCACGCGTCCACCTGGCCGTTCTTCACGCTGGCGTAGACCGTGTTGTAGTCAGGGAAGCGGACAGGCTCAAGTTTAAGCGTGTTGGTGACGTAGTCATCCTGCACGGTGCCCTGGACGACGCCGACGCGTACGCCGGCCTTAAGGTCATCGAAGGACTTGACCTGGGCGTTGTCCTTTGTCACGACAGCCATGTAGCCGAAGTCGTAGCCATTGGTGAAGCCAACCGTTTCGCGGCGCTTGTCGGTCGTGGAAATCGAGGATGATCCGGCGTCGAACTGTTTGTTGTTGACTTGTGAGAGCAACGCGGAGAAGTCGGTTGAAGCGAATTCGACCTTGAGGCCCAGCTTGTCGACGATCGCACGCATCAGCTCGTTGTCGTAGCCGGTGAACTTACCGGAGGGATCGATGAAGATGTTCGGCGGCGCATCCGAGAGGGTGCCGACCCGCAAGGTGCCCTCGGTGATCAAGCCAAGTTTCGTCTTGTCGATCGTGTCCAGGGGAGTGATCTCAGCGGTCGTGTACTTGTCCAGCGAAGTCTGGTCGCTGCCGGCGAGTGCGTCAGTGGGTGAGCCGGACGGTTGCGCTGATCCGCCGCCGCAGGCCGCCAGGGACACAGCCACAGCGATCGCCACAGGAACAGTAGTCAGCCACTTCATGGCTTTGGTTTTCATCATGCAATCGCTTTCGTCAGGAGTGTGTGGTCCGCGGGGGCAACGCCGCGCCCGGGCGCAGGGCGCGGACGGCCCGGGGACAGCAAGCCGCAAAATATAAGTGTGACACCTGACCCGAAGGCGAATTCAAAGCGAATTTCTGCTCTCGATCTCCCTTCGATGCCGAATTAAGTTCATGCGCCTTAGTAGTGCCACGTTATCTGAGCCGTCCGGGCAGGGTGCGACGGAACGAATGACGTGCAGGCCCGGTCCCGCCCGGCGCCGCAAGGGCTGTGATTTCCGTCGCACTTGGCCGGTTTTCGGGGCGTTGAGGGCTATAGAGTGCCGCCATGCCCGTCAGTGTTTCGGCGCGTGACGTGCTCTTTGTCCTAGAAATCCCCGCGGCTGGCGTCTTCCGGCGGCAGCACCGGCCAGTCGCCCTCGATCACGGCGGCGGGTTTGGTTTTGCGCAGGTAGGTCTGAAAATCCGACGCCTGGGCCGAGGCCCACTCGATCTGGAGCTGGTGCAGGTGGCTGGCCGGCATCCGGAGCTTCGGGAACTTCCCTGCCATGGCGTCGAGCATACGGAGGGTGGCGAGGGCGTCCGCCGCTGAGGTGTGGGCATTGTCCAGGTTCACCCCGTACTCCTCGCAAAGGGCTGTCAGCGTGCGCTTGCCTTTGCGGTACCGGTCGACCTGCTTGTTCATGATGTACGGATCCAGGACGGGAAAACGGCTCAACTGCGGGACACCGTAGCGGGCCGATTCGGCGGCGAGCACGGTGAAGTCGTAGCTGGCGTTGAAGGCGATGACCGGCACTCCCCGGTCGAAGAGCTCTTGAAGCGCTGCGGCAACCTCCCGCGTCACTTCGGCGGCAGGGCGGCCCTCGCTGCGGGCCCGTTCTGTCGTGACGCCATGGATGTCACTGGCCTCGGTCGGGATCTCGACCCCCGGATCGGCGAGCCACTCGTGCTCGTTGATGATCCCGCCGTCGTTGTCCACCACAGTGATGGATGCCGTGACGATCCGTGCGGAGCGCGAGTTCCGACCTGTGGTTTCGAGGTCGAAGGCCGCGCGGGGGAGGGTGTTCCAAGTGCTCATGCATCAACGCTACCTGCTGCCACCGACAGGAACGCGCCACCGTTTGTGCCCGGCACGGCGTCGGCGGTGCCTACCGCGGCGGGTCCGGCCGGCGGGTTGGGGTGGGGCGGGTTGGGGTGGGTTGG
>NZ_JASIST010000012.1:0-99720 GCF_030063265.1 Pseudarthrobacter sp. PH31-O2
GCGGTAGTGTTCCGGTTTTCGACTAAACCTTTGGTAAAACTTGGACCGTATGATCGCCTCATGGACACAGTCCACGAAACGAAACCGCAGGTCAGGACAAGTTACCGATCCTCGACCCTAGATAACGACCGTTTTCGGGCCGGACGCCGGCCGGTGGCAATTTCCCGCCGCCTCATTTCACGTGTCCCGGTTCGCCGATCCGTGCCGGACCGTGGCCGGACGGCAGACCCTGCGCCGGGCCGGCGAGTTGCGCCAGCAGGTCACGGATTTCGGCGAGCAGGGCGGTGTCCGCCGGGAGCGCTTTCTCTTCCGGCTCCGCGGTTGCGAGGCGCTTCTTGACCAGGCGGTTGATCCGGTTCAGCGGAGCCACAAAGAGGAAGTAGACGACCCCCGCGGTGATCATAAACGTGACGAACGCCGTGATGACCCCGCCAAAGTTAACAAAGGTCTTCTCGTTTCCCGGCCAGATGTGGAATCCGAGCCCGTCTGTTTCGACTCCGCCGACCGCAGCAATGATGGGGTTCACGATGTTTGAGGTGAACGCGCCGACGAGGGCTGTAAATGCAGTGCCAACAACGACGGCGATGGACAGTTCGATCACGTTGCCGCGCAGGATGAAGTCCTTGAATCCTCTGAGCATGGGTCCTCCGGTGTGCTGTGAGATAAAAAAATCTGTGCGCCGTCCCGCGGGCGCGGGGGATCAACCGGTAGACGTTATCACTTCCCGGCGAGGTTCCATTGAACGGCTGGGAAAGCCGGTTCCAGGACCGTCCGGCGTAGCATCGCTCCTGGCTGCCCGCGCCGCCGTCGTAACCAATGGACTGCTGGAAAGGTGCCGCCAACCCGTGAAAATGCTTGCCGAGCTGTTCAGCATTGCGCCCGGCAACAAGGACCACCAGACCGCCGTGCGTTGCGCCATCGGTGTTTTTGTCCCGCTGATCACGCTGGTGTTCCTGGACCGCCTGGATCTGGCGATCTTCGCGTCCTTGGGCGCTTTCACCGGGATTTACGGCCGTAATGAACCGCACGCCAGGCGCTGCGGGCTGCAGCTGAAGGCCGGTGCACTGATGCTGGCAGTTATGCTGCTTGCTGCCCTGCCCGCCCGGGCCGGGGTCGCCTCTGCATTCACGGCGTCGGAGGCCCTCTGGCGCCAGGTGCTCGCCACTGCCTTGGTGGCCGGAAGCTGCTCGCTGATCGTCGCCAGGTGGCGGCTTCGCCCCGCAGGCTCCTTGTTCCACATCTTCGCGTTCGCAGCGATCGCGGCGATTCCGCACCGGCCGCGGCTCTGGCAGGGCCTGCCGGCGGCCGTGGCGGCCGTCGCGTTCTCCGTCCTGGTTGGTATGTCCTCCCGCCTGGTCCGGAGCCGCCGGACACCGTGGGTGGCGCCCGCCACCGGCTCCCTGGCACCGGGTGAAAAACGGACAGCCCTGCGCGGGAGCTTCGGCTCCCTTGTGGCGGCGGGCCTGGCCGGAACCCTCGCAACGCTGGTTGGACAGCTTCTGGGCGTTGGCCACAACTACTGGGCAATGGTGGCCGCCGTAGTCCCGCTCGTGGGCCACACCACCCGGCACCGGGTAAGCCGCGGGCTGCAAAGAATCGTTGGCACCGCGATCGGGCTGGTACTCCTGGCCGGGATCCTGCTCCTGCAGCCCGCACCCTGGCAGACCGTTCTGGTGATCGCCGCCTGCCAGTTCGGCGCGGAGATGTTCATCGCCCGCCACTACGGGCTGGCCCAGATCTTCGTGACCCCGCTGGCCCTGCTTTCGACCCTCCTGGTGGCTCCCTCGGCACCGGGCATACTGTTGCGCGACCGGATCATCGAAAATCGTCATTGGAGCCGCCGTCGGGGTCGCCGTTGTGCTGGCCCCGACGGTGCGGCGCCGTCTTCGACTCCGGCAGCCCCGCTGGCCGGGTACTGTCGGTGCCCCGGGCCGGACAAGGCTCCGGGTCTAAGGTCTCTGTCCGGTGCCTTGTGAAACCGGGAGGCTAGTCTGGAGGAGAACTAGGCTACGGGGGTTGCTGGTGGAAGCCGCACAGGCGCAAATCCGGGACGTGCTTGACGTCAGCGGACTGGTCAAACGCTATGGGGAGCTCACCGCCGTCGGCGGCGTCTCCTTCCACATCGGTGCCGGCGAAACCTTCGGGCTGCTGGGACCCAATGGCGCCGGGAAAACGACAATCATCTCGATGGTCGCGGGCCTGATCGCCGCCAACGAAGGAACCGTCCGGGTGGCCGGCCAGGAGATGGATCCGTCCCGGACGGAGGCCAAGCGGAACATTGGCCTGGTCCCACAGGAACTGGCCATCTACCCGGACCTGACGGCCCGGGAAAACCTGAAATTCTTCGGCCGGCTGCAGGGTCTCACCGGCAGCCGCCTCACCCAGCGCAGCAACGAAGTGCTGGAGCTGATAGGTCTCGCCGACAGGGCCGGCGACCAGACCAAGAAGTATTCCGGCGGTATGAAGCGCCGGCTGAACATCGGCATCGGACTGCTCCACCGTCCCACCCTGCTGATCCTGGATGAGCCGACCGTCGGGGTGGATCCGCAGTCCCGCAACGCCATTCTCGAGTCCGTGGAGAAACTCTCGGTCGACGGCATGGCGGTCCTCTACACAACCCACTACATGGAGGAAGCCGAGCGGCTCTGTGACCGGATCGCGATCATTGACGAAGGCCGGATTCAGGCAGAGGGCACGCGGGAGCAACTGATCACGCTCACCGGCGGCGTGGACCGGATTAATCTTCGCGGCGACGGCAGCATGGCGCGGGCGGCGGAGGTCCTCCGGGAATTGCCCGCCGTGCAGCATGTCGACAACGACGGGGCCGGACTGATGCTGACTGTCAGCGACGGCCCCACAGCGCTCGCGGGAATCGTCACCGGCGCCGCCAGCGCCGGGATGTCGGTAACATCCGTGGAAATCGTCCGGCCGGACCTCGAGTCCGTCTTCCTGCACCTGACCGGCAAAGCGCTGAGGGACTGAGATGCGGGGTCTGTGGGCCATGGTCGCGAACGACCTCCGCCAGCGAGTCCGGGACAAGAGCGTATTCATCTTTTCCCTCATCGTCCCGCTCGCACTGATGGGAGTGCTGAGCCTGGTCTTTGGTGGCCTCGGCGAGGACACCGTTGACCTGAAGCCGGCTACCGTGGTCGCCAGCGCGGACGACGCCGACCAGTTGGGGTCCGTTTTGCTCGGCGCCGTCGATGCACTCGAGATCATGGACGTGACCATCAAACGGGTCCCGGCGGCAGATGTCCGCAGCGAAACGAAGGCCACCGGCGCCGACCTCGGCATCATCATTCCCGAGGGCTTCAGCAATGCGGTGCTCACCGGGCAGGCCGCGCCGGTCCAGCTGGTCGAGGGCAACAACGGGTCGCTGGAAACCTCAGTGCTGATCACCGCCGTCAAGGGGGTTCTGGACCAGTTCGCCGCCGGAACGGTGACAGCGGCCGCCGGCGGCCTGTCCGGGCTGCCGGACCAGGATCTCGCAGCGCTTGCCCGGCAGGCCGTGGACGGACCGCAGTTACTCACCCTGACCGAAGGGAAAGCCGCCGCGGAGCAACTCTCGCTGCGCGGCACACTGGTGGGGGGGCAGGCCGGGCTCTTCCTGATGTTCACCGTCGGGTTCGGCGTGCTGGGGCTGCTGGCGGAACGGGAGCAAGGGACACTGGCCCGGCTGCGGTCGATGCCGGTCTCCGGCTTGATGATCATCACGGCGAAGGCCTGCACCGGCTTTATCCTGGGCGTGCTTGCCACAACTGTCCTGCTCACTGCCGGTTCCCTGCTGTTCGGCGTCTCCTTCGGCTCGCCGCTGGTGGTGGCCGCCCTGATCCTCAGCGTCGTGACCGCCGCGACCAGCCTGACGTTTGTTGTCGCGCGGGTGGTCCGGACGGCTGAACAGGCCAACGCGGCGCAGTCCGTCCTTGCCATGGTGCTGGGAATCGCCGGTGGAGCGTTTTTCCCGGTCCAGGGCACCGGGTTCGCCGCAACGCTGCTGGACCTCAACCCGATCGGCGCGTTTATCCGGGGGCTCGGGATCTCCGCCGGCGGCGGGAGCCTCGGTGACGTGACGGGGCCGATCGCCGTTATGCTTGCTTTCGCCGCTGCGGGGCTGCTGCTCTCAAGGGTTTTGCCGGACCGGGGGGCGCAGGCATGAGCGCCGTGATCGCGATCGCCACTGTGGAACTCCGGCGCTTCCTGCGCGACAAGTCGAACATCTTTTTTGTCTTCGTTTTCCCCCTTATGCTGATCCTGCTGCTTGGTTCGCAATTCGGGGCCGGCAGCGGCCAGGCCAGGGTGGCTATCTCAGGTCCGGCCAGCGAACTTTCCCGGGCCCTGACCGCGGAGCTCCAGTCAGCGGGCGTGGCGGTCTCAACAACGGGGGCTGACGCGGCGAGGTCGGACCTCAGCCGCGGACGCACCGACGTCGGGGTGTTCCTGGATAACTCCGACGCGGCGGCGTTCGACGCCGGACGGCCAACGGAGCTCGACGTCGTGATGGCCTCGCAGTCCTCCGCGCTGACCGTTATGCAGCAGGTCCGCACCGCCGTGCTGGCAGCCGGCCTGGAGCGCAGCCAGCTCGCCGCCCTGACCGGCGCCGGCATCCCGGCCGAGCGGGCCCGGACGGCCCTGGACCAGGCCGCCGTGCAGATAGCGGCGCCGACCGTGGAGATCGTTAATACCAACGACGTTGCGCAGGAGTTCCGCGGGCTGGGCAGGTTCGATCTCGGCGCCTCGCAGCAGTTGCTGCTTTTTGTGTTCCTCAGCTCCCTGACCGGTGCGGCCACCCTCATCCAGGCACGCCGGTTCGGGGTGGTGGGCCGGGTGATGTCCGCCCCGGTTTCCAGTGGCCAGATCGTCGCCGGGCAGGCCCTGGGGCGGTTTGCCATCGCCTCCGTCCAAGGCGGTTTTATCATGGCCGGCACCGCGCTGCTGTTCGGCGTCGACTGGGGCAATCTATGGCTGTCGGCGCTGGTACTGGTGATCTTTTGCGCCGTGTCCGCAGCAGCTGCGATGACGGTGGGCTCGGTGATGGACAACGACACCGCGGCCGCCGGCGTGGGGGTGGGCGGCGGACTGGTCCTCGGCGGACTGGGGGGCTGTATGGTTCCGCCGGAGTTCTTCCCGGAAGCGCTGGCCGCGGTCTCCTTCGCCACGCCGCACCGCTGGGCCTATGAGGCGTTCGCGGCCATCCAGCGCCGTGACGGCACCCTGGCGGATATCCTGCCGCAGCTGGGGGTCCTCGCGGGAATGGCCGCGGTACTGCTCCTGTTGGGCACCTGGCTGCTGCGGCGAAGCCTCAACCGGGCCTTGTAGGGGCGGTTCCGGGTGTCCCGGCCCCGGACGGCACCGGGGCCTGCGGCGTAGAGTGGAAGCAGAATCCATTCAGCGGAAGAGGAGTCCATGGCTAACTCCGGCACCGGGGACTCCGTGGTGGACCGTGTGGTACGGCTGATAGCAGCCTTCCCCGCCGGCGTCACAGTTCTCCCGCTCTCCGAGCTGGCGCAGCGGGCCAGCCTGCCGCCGAGCACCGCCCACCGGCTGGTGAGGCAGCTCGCCGGACATGGACTCCTGGATGTGGGCAGCGGCGGTTCCGTCCGGCTGGGCTTGCGCCTGTGGGAGCTGGTGAACCGGAATTCGCCCACCGTGGCCCTCCGCCAGGCGGCCATGCCGTTTATGGAGGACATTCAGCAGGTGCTTAACCAGAACGTGAACCTGGCCGTGCTGGAGGGCTGGGAAGCGCTGTTCGTCGAGCGGCTCTCCCGCCGCGGCTCCGTCGCGAACCGGGCGCAGATCGCAGGCCGTATGCCGGTGCACGTTTCCTCTGCCGGGATGGCACTGATGGCAAACCAGCCGGCCGAGGTCCAGGCCGGGTATCTTGAGCAGTTCAACGATCCTGCCGGCAGGGTCCGGCGGGAGGAACTCCGGAGCCTGCTTGAGGAGACGGCCGGCCACGGTTTTGCGCAGCTGGCCGGAGTTGTGGACCCGGACACGTGGGGGATTGCAGTCCCCGTGCGTGATGCGAGGAACCGCACTGTCGCGGCGCTCGGCGTGGTTGTGCCGCTGCGTGAAATGCGTCTGCAGGCGCTGGTTCCTGCCCTTCAGACGGCCGCCCGCGGGATCGGACGGCAGCTTTCGCCGGCAGGGACGACGTCTCAATTCCATTCAGCGGAATTTCTGTAACGCCGGTCACGTGTCCGGGCGCACACTGTAGCCAGAGAGAACATCCGGCCCCGGACGCCCAGCAGTCCGGGCCCCGCAACGAAGCGAGGACACCATGGCACAGCGCAGAGTCATCACCACCCAGGTCGCGATCATGGGCGCCGGCCCGGCAGGGCTGATGCTCTCGCACCTGCTGGCCAAACAGGGAATCGAATCCACCGTGATCGAGATCCGCAGCCACCAGGAAATCTCGGAAACCGTCCGCGCGGGCATCCTGGAACACGGTTCCGTGAATATGCTCGTGGACAGCGGCGTCTCGGACCGCGTCCTGCGCGACGGCGACCGGCATGACGGGATCGAACTGCGCTTTAACGGCGAGAGCCACCGCATCGACTTCCAGGACCTCGTTGGGGAGTCGGTCTGGCTCTATCCCCAGACCGATGTTTTCCTCGATCTCGCCGCCCGTCGCCAGAGCGACGGCGGCGATGTCCGCTACGGCGTCACCGACAGCACCATCCACGACCTGGAGAGCAAGCCGAAGGTCTGGTTCAGCGATGCCGAGGGAGTGGACTGGGAGCTGCAGGCGGACTTCATCGTAGGCGCGGACGGCTCGCGCAGCCACAGCCGCTTCCAGATTCCGGAGGCGCAGCGCACGTGGTATTTCCACGAGTATCCCTTCGCCTGGTTCGGGATCCTGGCCGAGGCTCCGCGCAGTTCCGATGAACTGATTTACGCCAACTCCGAGAACGGCTTTGCCCTAATCAGCCAGCGGACCGAAACTGTCCAGCGGATGTATTTCCAGTGCGATCCGAACGAGGACGTCAACAACTGGAGCGACGACCGGATCTGGGACGCCTTCCGCAGCCGGGTCAACGGCAACGGCTTTGAGCTTAAGGAGGGCCCGGTCATCGACAAGATGGTCCTGAAGTTCCGCAGCTTTGTGCACGCACCGATGCGGCACGGCAAGCTCTTCCTCGCCGGCGACGCCGCCCACACGGTCCCGCCGACCGGCGCCAAGGGCCTGAACCTGGCGCTGCATGACGTCAAGGTCCTGTTCGAGGGCCTCGACAGCTTCTATACCTCAGGCAACTCCGTGCTCCTGGATGCTTACAGCGACCGGGCCCTGGACCGGGTCTGGAAGGCCCAGCAGTTCTCCTACTGGATGACGTCCATGCTGCACACCCCCGTGGGGGCCGACGATTTCGCCCGCGCCCGGCAGCTCGGCGAACTCAACTCGCTGGTGGCATCGCGCCACGGGCGTGCCTACCTCGCCGAGGCGTACACCGGCTGGCCGGGCGCGCATTAGCCGTCCTGTCCGACGCGCCCTGCTTCGGCGCGGGACGCGGCTCAGGCCATGGCGGTGTGCGCGGCGGTGTGCGAGTCGATGCCCTTCGCATAACAATACGAGTGCTCCACGCCGACGTACGGGCCGAAGTTCGGCACCGGGACGAAGCCGGAGTTTTCGTAGAATTGCCGGCCGTCGGTCTGGACCGAGCCTGCCTCCGCGGTGATGGAAATGATGCCCAGGGAATGGGCCTGCGCTTCCAGTGCCGCAAGGATGGAGCTGGCCACCCCGGAGCCGCGGGTGTAGGGGAGTACATAGAGCCGTTTGATCTCGGCGGTGTGCGCATCGAGGATGCGCAGGCCGCCGCAGCCCACCGGCTGGCCGGAGGCCTTGTCGTGGGCGACCAGGAACACGGCCGTGTCCGCCTCGGACGGCGGCGGGCCGGGTTCATGGTCATCCCGGCCGAAGCGGGCATCGAGCTCGGCCTGCTGGGCGGCGCGGAGATCCGCACCCACCGGGTTGGCCCAAGTGACCTGCCGGATGTTGAGCCGTGGGTTGGTCTGCATGGCTTCCTCGCTTCGCCGAAGGGTTATGCAGATCAAGGCTAGGCAGCGCCGGTTTCGGCAGTGTTTCCTGCGCGTTAGGGTTCGAAGAATTTCGTTAGCGGGGGCGGCCGGTGGGGTCTTTCGCCGTCGGATCCGCCAGGGCCAGGCCGCCCACGGGACTGTCGTCCCAATGGATGAGCCGCCAGCCGGCGTCGGGGTCCCCTTCCAGCGCCACGATCCCGGTGTTGGCGAGGACATGGCGTGCGGCGAAGTCCGGCGCCACGTTCGCGGCCCGGCGCCCTGCCCAAGCCCGGATCGCGGCGCCGTGGCTGACCACGGCCACCGCCCCGGCGCCGCCGCTCGCCGCGGCCGCGTCGGCGATCCGTGCGATCGAGGCGTCATAGCGCTCGAAGAACTCGTGCCCGCTGGGTCCGGCCGGCATCCTGCGGTCCAGTTCCCCGGCCGCCCACTCAAACACAGTAGTGAGGTAACGCAGGTGAGATTCCTTGTCGGTGAGCTTCTCCAACGCCCCTGCCTCGATCTCCTGCAGCCCCGCCAGCACCTCGATCTCCAGGCCGCGGACGGTCGACAGCGGCGCAGCCGTGATCTGGGTGCGGATCAGGGTCGAGGCGAACAGCAGCTCGATCTGCTCATCCGCCAGCGACCGCGCCAGGGCGGCTGCCTGCCGCTCGCCGAGCTTGGTCAGCCCTGGACCCGGGTGGGCGGTGTCCAGTTGTCCCAGGACGTTCCCGGGGGTCTGGCCGTGGCGGATGAGCAGGAGCCTCATGCCAGGTGGTCCACCAGCTGGTCCGCGATTCCGGTGTACTTGCCGGGGGTCAGCGCGAGCAGCCGGGCTTCGGCGTCGGGGGACAGGCCCAGGCTCTGCACAAACTCCTGCATCCGGGCCGCGTCGACTCGCTGCCCGCGGGTCAGGTCCTTGAGCCGCTCGTAGGGGTTTTCCATCCCTTCCACGCCGGCGATCGCTTCCGCCCGCATCACCATCTGGATGGCCTCACCCAGGACTTCCCAGTTGGTGTCGAGGTCCGCGGCCAGCGTCTCTTCGGCGACCTTGAGCCGGTCCAAGCCCTTCGCGACGTTGGAGATGGCCAGCAGCGAATGGCCGAACGCCACACCAATGTTGCGCTGCGAAGAGGAATCCGTGAGGTCCCGCTGCCAGCGGGAAGTGACCAGGGTGGATCCCAGGACGTCCAGCAGCCCGGCGGAGATCTCCAGGTTGGCCTCGGCGTTTTCGAAGCGGATCGGGTTGACTTTGTGCGGCATGGTGGAGGATCCGGTGGCTCCCGCGACCGGAATCTGCACGAAGTAGCCAATTGAGATGTAGCTCCAGATGTCTGTGCAAACGTTGTGCAGGATCCGGTTAAACCGCGCGACGTCGGCGTACAGCTCCGCCTGCCAGTCGTGGCTTTCAATCTGGGTGGTCAGCGGGTTCCAGCTCAGGCCCAGGCCCTCAACAAAGCTCTTGGCAACGTGCTGCCAGTCGGCACCGGGTACGGACGTGACATGGGCGGCGTAGGTGCCGGTCGCGCCGTTGATTTTTCCGAGGTATTCGGTCCGGGCGATGCGGTCGAGCTGCCGGGTCAGGCGGTGCGCGATAACGGCAAGTTCCTTGCCGAGCGTGGTGGGAGTTGCCGGCTGGCCGTGCGTGCGCGAGAGCATCGGCACGGACCGGTTCTCCTCGGCCATGGCGCTGATCTGCGCAACGAGCTTGCGGGCGGCGGGCAGCCAGACGTCCTCGACGGCGCCCTTGATGCCGAGGGCGTAGGAGAGGTTGTTGATGTCCTCGGAGGTGCAGCCAAAGTGCACCATGGCCGTCAGGTCCTCGATGCCGATCCCGGGCAGGCGGCGGCCGATGTAGTACTCCACGGCCTTGACGTCGTGCACCGTGACGGCTTCGATGTCTGCCAGTTCCGTGATTGAACCGGCGTCGAATTCGGTGACGATAGCGCGCAGCTTCTCCTGCTGCGCCGCGCTCAGGGGGCCGGCGCCCGGCAGCACGTTGTTGCCGGTCAAGTGGATCAGCCATTCAACCTCGACGGCGACCCGGTCACGGTTCAGGGCGGCCTCGGACAGGTAGTCGACCAGCGGCGCGACGGCGGACTGGTACCGGCCGTCCAGCGGGCCGAGCGCGATCTGTTGTGGGGAGGCGGCGAGGGCCAGGCGTCCGGACGGCGTGCGGGTATCGGCTGTGGCGGCAGTTTCAGGCATGCTCCGATTCTTTCACGAAGTCGTGCCGGGCTTTAAGTGCGCTGAACCATGTGACTTCCGGCAGCTTCCTCCTCCCCGGCGCCGCCTTCACCGGCGGTTGTCCACATGGCGCCGCGGGGGGCTTTCGGGTGCTCACCGGGGTCCCTAGCGTCGGTGTTATGGACAGCGGGACAGCCGGAATCAGCGTTGGTGCGGGCGGCACATCCTCCGGGGCCTTGTTGGCCGCGGAGGCCGAGGCGTGCGCATCACGCAGTTATGAGGTTCAGCAGCTTGCTGCCCGGCTGGCTGGCTGCGCCGACCGCGCCGACGCCGCGCTCGCGGATCTGGTCAGGCTGGAACTGCAAAGCTGGCAGTCCCCGGCCGGCCGGGCCTACCGGACGGCGCTGTCCGTGCAGGCCGCGTCCCTGCGCCACGGCCGGATTGCATTGCACGATGCCGTGGCCGCAGTGCTTCGGCATGCCGGGAGCGTGGCGGTGGCCCAGGGACGGCCAGGCTACTGATGGCCGGGGCCCCGCCGGACGGTTCCGGGGCAGCGCCTGTCCCGGCTGCCCCGGTGGATGGAACGCTGCAGATCCGTGGCGGCGTGGGCGGGCTCAGTTTCCAGTTTGAGGAGTTACTGGCGGGAGCATCGGCACTCGAGAGGATCGCCGGGGAGCTGGCGGAGGCGGAAGCGGAAACAGGCAGGGTACGCCGCGCGCTGCTGCCATACCAGCCCGACCCGCACGCCTACGGCAGCCAGCCAATCCTCGCGGTCGGGGAAGGTGCCCGGGCCGTGGGCCAAGTCCGGATCGGATTGGAACGGCTTTGCCGCGAGGTCCGGGCGAGCCACCGTGAGTATGAGTTCGCCGAAGCCCGGAACGCCTTGCTGCTGCGGATCGGCCGAAGCGGCCCGGGCTACCTCCCGCTGTGGGGGCTGGCCGGTCTGCCTCCCATCACCCTCCGCGACACGGTGGAGGACGAGGTGGCTATGGCCCCCGGGAGGCTGGCGCTTCTGCTTGGGCTACCGGCGGGCCCCGCCGTTGCAGGCGGTTCCGGCGACGGGGCCGGTGTCCGCTCTGCCATCCGCGGTTTGGCGGCCGTCCCGGGCCTGGAGTTCCTGCGGCCCCGACCCGTGCACATCGCGGCCAGCGAAACGCGGACGGAGGATGTCGACGTCTCACCGGCCGGACTGCTGGTGCGGGCCGGGGCAATCGGCCGCAACAGCGGTGATATCGAGATCCTCCGCATGCAGGACAACGGCCACCCGGCATGGGCGGTGATCATCCCCGGAACACAGGTGGATGGGCCCCAGCAGGGGACCAACCCGTTTGACACGGCAGGCATCGCTGAGGCCTTGGGGTACGACTCGGCCGGGACTGCAGCGGCCATCCGGCAGGCACTGGCAGCGGCGGGCGCCGGGGCAGGAGACCAGGTGGCCGCCGTCGGCTACAGCCAGGGTGGTATCCACGCCATGAACCTCGGCCGGGACAAGGCATTCCTGGCCGACTACGAGCTGAAATTTGTGCTCACGGCGGGTTCCCCGGTGGGCGGGATTGAACTTGCCGGCGGTGCCAGCAGTCTGCACCTGGAACATGTTCAGGATTGGGTCCCCGGGGCGGACGGAGTGCCCAACCCCGACACGAAGGAACGGGTGACTGTCACGCTAACCAGCCCGATTCCCGCGCCTGAATGGCTGGGTTCGGGCCTGGGGCCGGGCCACGACCTGGGACGTTATGCCGAGGGTGCCCGGGACATCGCGGTCAGCCGGGATCCCTCGCTGCAGGCTTCCACGGCCGCGCTCGCGGCAGTGGTTGGCGCGGGCGGACCCGCCGCGGTGACTCGGTTCTCCCTCCGGCGCGAGGCTATGCCATCGCCTCGGCGCTCGACGCCGATGGCTCCGGGGCCGCGGCGCAACCCCGGGGAAGGCTCGGGACCGGCAACCGAACGGCCAGCGGCCTAGCCTGCGCAGGCCCGGCCGATGGGTTCGCGCAGACTTCCTAGCGGTCGAGCGCGGGGAGGGCGCTCGCAAGGAGCGAAACTGCGCTGATGACAAGGGCGGCCAAAACCGCTGTCCAGAAGAAGGTATCAATCGTGAAATGCACAGCGGTGTAGCTGCTGATCCAGGACGTCAGGTAGAGCATTCCGGCGTTGATAACCACGGTGAAAAGGCCCAGGGTGAGGATGGTGATCGGCAATGACAGGAGGCTGACGATCGGCTTGACGACCGCGTTGACAACGCCGAAGATCAGGCCGATGAACAGGTAGCCCAGGACGATGCTGAGGGTGTCGTCGCCTGCGGTGGAAATGTTCAGGCCGGTGAGGATCCAACAAGCGATTCCAAGGGCCAGGGCATTGATGATGACGCGTACGATGAATGAGCGCATGGCCCCATGCTGTCATAAGCCCGGCGGCACGGGCAGGGGCCATATCTCCCATCCGCGGCAAAGACCCGACGTAGGCTGTTGGTATGACTTCATCAGATAACCCGGCTGGGGGCATCAAGCCACGTCCGGTGGTAGACCTCCTTCCCCGCTACGCGGCCGGCAAGCCGCCAGTCCCCGTCGAAGGCCTGGTCAGCTACAAGCTTTCCTCCAATGAAAACCCGCTGCCACCGATTCCTGCAGTGCAGCAGGCCATCGCAGCGCAGACCGATTTCAACCGGTACCCGGATCCTTTGAGCAGCAAGCTGCGCAGCGCCCTCGCTGCCTTCCTTGGCGTCCCAGCGGAGGATATCGTCACCGGAGCCGGCAGCCTCGGCGCGCTGAACCAGCTCCTGACGACCTTCGCGGGGCAGAACGACGACGGCAAGCCCGACGAGGTCATCTACGCCTGGCGCTCCTTCGAGGCCTATCCGATCTGCGTCGGCCTGGCTGGCGCAGACAGCGTCAGGATCCCGCTGACCGGTGAGGGCCGCCACGATCTCGACGCCATGGCCGCAGCGGTGACGGCCCGGACCCGGATGATCCTGCTCTGCACACCGAACAACCCCACCGGGCCGATCCTGACCACCGCGGACACAGAACGTTTCATCAAGCGGATACCCTCGGATGTCCTGGTGGTCATCGATGAGGCTTACCAGGAGTTCGTCCGCGACGAGCACGCCGTCGACGGCATCGAAATGTACCGGAAGTACCCCAACGTTGTTGTCCTGCGGACGTTTTCAAAGGCCCACGGCCTCGCCGGGCTGCGCGTTGGCTACAGCGTGTCCCACCCCGAGCTCACGCAGCACCTGCGCGTAGCCGCCACCCCCTTCGCGGTCTCCCAGATCGCTGAAACAGCCGCCGTGGCATCGCTGCAGCACTTCGGTGATGTTGTAGAAAGGGTACAAAGCATTGTGGACGAACGTGACCGGGTCACGGCCGGGCTGCGGTCACTGGGCTGGTTTGTGCCGGAGGCGCAGGGCAACTTCGTGTGGCTCGACCTCGGTCCCGACAGCACCGAATTTGCCGCCCTGGCAGGGGAGCGGGCCCTCTCCGTCCGGGCGTTCGCCAACGAGGGTGTGCGGGTCAGCATCGGCGAAGCCGACGCTAATACCCGGTTCCTTGAGCTCTGTGCGATCTATACAAAACCGCCACGGCGTTCCTAGCGCTTAACATGTCGGCCGAGACTCGCCGGCTGAGGATAAAGTTAGGACCAGTAAGCCAAAATATATACCGGCCCGGGAATGCATAACCGGCAGGGCATATATCCCAGCGATTGCGACGCATTCGGATGCGGCAAGCAAGGAGACGGTATGGGCGCCACACATCTGCCCTCTACCGAGTTCGACGGAACCGACATTGAGGATCAGCTCGAGGCTGAAGCCGAAGCCCACGTGGGGGACCCGGATGAGCCGATGGTGCAGCTCCTCGCCCCTGACGGCACGCTCCGCTCGGATCCCGTCTACTCGGAATACGCCGGGCGGCTCGACCCGGAAAAACTGCGCGGCTTCTACGCCGATATGGCGAAAATCCGCCGCTTCGACGTCGAGGCGACTGCGCTGCAACGCCAGGGCCAGCTGGCCCTCTGGGTTCCCCTCACCGGTCAGGAAGCCGCCCAGATCGGCTCCGGCAGGGCCAGCCAGCCACAGGACTACATCTTCCCCACCTACCGCGAACACGGCGTCGCCCTGACCCGCAACGTGGATCTTGCCGAGCTGCTGCGACAGTTCCGCGGGGTGTCCAACGGTGGCTGGAACCCCAAGGACACCAACTTTCATCTCTACACACTTGTCCTCGCCGCGCAGACTCCGCACGCGGTCGGCTACGCAATGGGAATCCAGCGCGACCAGAAGTTCGCGGCGGCCGCCGCAGCAGCGAACGGGGCAACGTCGCCGGTTCCGGAGCCCAAGGCGGCCGTTATGGTCTATTTCGGCGACGGCGCCAGCTCCGAAGGCGACGTCCATGAATCCATGGTCTTCGCATCCTCATACAAGGCACCCGTCGTTTTTTTCTGCCAGAACAATCACTGGGCGATCTCCGTCCCCAGTTCCGTGCAGACCCGAGTCCCGCTGGCCGACCGGGCCAAAGGCTACGGGTTCCCGGGCATCCGGGTGGACGGAAACGACGTGATCGCCGTCCATGCCGTGACCGAGTGGGCGCTGGAACGTGCCCGCCAGGGCGAAGGCCCGGTGTTGATCGAGGCGTTTACCTACCGTGTCGGCGCGCACACCACGGCTGACGATCCCACGAAGTACCGGGAATCAGCCGAGGAAAGCCGTTGGCGGGCCAAGGATCCGCTGGAGCGGCTGGAGAAGTATCTGCGCGCCGAGGGTTTCGCCGACGACGCATTCTTCGCTCAGGTCAAGGCCGACGGCGACGATCTCGCCGCGTATGTCCGCAAGACCACCCACGACCTGGAAACCCCTGACATCCGGACCGCCTTCGCCAACACCTACGTGGAAGCCCACCCGCTGGTGGCCGAGGAACTGGCCTGGTTCGAGGAGTACAGCGCAGGCTTCGCCGACGATTCGGCGGCCCCGGCAGAAGGTGCCAACTGATGACCACCATGACCATTGCCAAGGCCATCAATGAAGGCCTCCGAGCGACGCTGACGGACCACCCCCGGTCCCTGCTGATGGGCGAGGACATTGGGCCCCTGGGCGGTGTATACCGTGTCACCGACGGCCTGATCGCCGAATTCGGTGCCGACCGCGTGGTGGACACCCCGCTGGCGGAGTCCGGCATCGTTGGTACCGCGATCGGGTTGTCCCTGCGCGGGTACCTGCCGATCTGTGAAATCCAGTTCGACGGGTTTGTTTTTCCGGGCTTCAACCAGATCACCACGCAGCTGGCCAAAATGCGTGCCCGCAGCAACGGCAACCTGACGGTACCCGTTGTCATCAGGATCCCTTATGGCGGCGGCATCGGCTCGATCGAACACCACTCGGAGTCCCCGGAGGCATTGTTCGCCCATACCGCCGGACTGCGCATCATCACCCCGTCGAACCCGCACGACGCTTACTGGATGATCCAGCAGGCAGTCGAGTGCCAGGACCCTGTGATTGTTTTCGAACCCAAACGCCGATACTGGCTCAAGGGCGAGGTCGACACCGGTTCCCCCGGCGCCTCCGCAGACCCGTTTAAGGCCCATGTCCTCCGCGAGGGCACGGACGCCACAGTGGTTGTTTACGGCCCGCTGGTGCCGGTGGCCCTCGCGGCTGCCAATGCCGCCGCCGAGGACGGTCACAGCGTCGAGGTGATCGACCTCCGTTCCATTTCGCCAATCGACTTCGACACCGTCACGGACTCCGTTAAGAAGACCGGCCGGCTGATCGTGGCCCACGAGGCTCCCACCTTCGGCGGCATCGGCGGCGAAATCGCGGCCCGGGTCAGTGAGCGCGCTTTCCACTCCCTCGAGGCGCCGGTGATCCGCGTCGGCGGCTTCCACATGCCCTACCCGGTGGCCAAGGTAGAGGAAGACTACCTGCCGGACATCGACCGGATCCTTGAGGCACTGGACCGTGCCCTCTCCTACTGACTGAGCCCTTCCCTCCCGGCCGCTTCCCGCTGAGGCGCCTTCTCCCAACAAGGACAACATGACTCTCCACAAGTTCAACCTCCCCGATGTGGGCGAAGGACTGACCGAGGCCGAGATCGTCGCCTGGAAGGTTAAGCCCGGCGACACGGTGGCCATCAACGATGTCCTCTGCGAAATCGAGACGGCAAAATCGCTGGTCGAGCTGCCCTCGCCGTTCGCTGGTACCGTGACCGAACTCCTCGTCGCGGAGGGACTGACGGTAGACGTCGGAACCGCGATCATCAGCGTGACCGACGCCCAGGCTGCTGCCGGCGCGCCGGCCCCCAAACCGACGGCTCCAGAACCGACGGCTCCCGATGCGCCGCTTTACGGCACGCTGGCGGAGGGCACGCTCGACGCCGTCGAATCGGACGGCCGCCCGGCCGCCGGTCCCCTGGTGGGTTCCGGTCCCAAGGCCGACGCCGTCAAGCGCCGCCGGCGGGTTGCCCCGCCGGCAGCCAGGCAGGCGGTGTCCGCGGCCCCGGCCGCAGAACCGGCAGCGCTGGCTGAGCCGGTCGAGAGCCACGACATCTGGATAAGTCCGGAAGCCGTCGCGCACGCCGAACGCCCGGCCGCGGCTGCCGCGCCGGATCAGCGTCCCACCCTCGGCGGGGCCATCACAGGCCTGGTCAGCCGGGTTCTGGCCAAGCCTCCGGTGCGAAAGATTGCCCGCGACCTTGGCATCGATCTGGCCGACGTCGTCCCCACCGGGGCCCGCGGCGAAGTGACCCGCGAAGACCTGGTCAGTTACCAGTCCCAGCGCGACGCGGAACTGGATAAGGCGGACACTTTCTGGGGCAGGACGGGCAGCCCGCAGGAACGGCGGATCGAGCGGATTCCGGTCAAGGGCGTCCGCAAGGCCACCGCGCGGGCCATGGTCGAGTCGGCCTTTGCGGCCCCGCACGTCAGCATCTTTGTCGACGTCGACGCCAGCCGGACCATGGAGTTCGTCAAACGGCTCAAGGCCTCCCGTGATTTTGAAGGCATCAAGGTTTCCCCGCTCCTGATCCTCGCCAAGGCGGTCATCTGGGCGGCGGCAAGGAACCCGAGCGTCAACGCAACCTGGGTGGACAACCAGGACGGCAGCGACTCCGCCGAGATCCATGTCAAGCACTTTATGAATTTGGGAATTGCGGCGGCAACGCCCCGTGGCCTGATGGTCCCGAACATCAAGAACGCCCAGGACCTGTCGCTAAAAGAGCTGGCCCTGGCCCTGAATGACCTTGCGACCACTGCCCGGGCCGGAAAGACCCAGCCCGCCCAGATGCAAGGTGGGACCTTGACGGTCACCAACATCGGGGCCCTCGGCATCGACACGGGCACACCGATCATCAACCCGGGCGAGGTGGCGATCGTGGCTTTTGGCACCATTAAGCAGAAGCCCTGGGTCCTCGACGGCGAAGTGATTCCGCGCTGGATTACAACGCTCGGCGGCTCGTTCGACCACCGGGTGGTCGACGGCGACCTCTCGGCGCGGTTTATGGCCGACGTGGCGGCGATCCTGGAAGAGCCCGCCCTCCTGCTCGACTGAGCCCCGTGGGTGCTAGGTGCCCGAGTAGCTCGACAGCATCGCGGCCAGGCCCGGATCCCCGCTGATCCCGGCCAGGGCGGCGGCGGCCGCCATCATCACCGCGGCGAAGCCGGAGGTGCACGCGGTGACCACAGCGAAGAACTTCCAGTCCTCGCGCAGGACGCTCCGGATGGTGTCCGGCATCCGGAGCCCGGGGGAGATGACGTTGGGTGCACTGTCGGTGGAGCCGTCGTCCAAAAAAGCGATAACCCGGCCGGCCCCGCGGTCCACCCGCATGGTGCTGATGTGGTTGCCGTGACGGGCCAGGAGTATGTCGTGGCCAACGAGCTGGCGGCGCTGAAGAGTGGGCATTGTGGTCCCCCAAGTGAGAAAGTTGGATGTCCACGCCGGTGGGGGCAGCTCCAATTTTACCGCCGTGCCGATGCTGCGCCCGGCCGGAATCAGCGTGAGGCTAGCCATGGAGGGCAGTGACGCGGCTCAACACAGTTCCTGTCCAGGGCCGGCCGGCGGCATTAGAGTTGCACCAGCCGCCGCCAACCGTGCGGACGCGGATCAAAGGAGATATTGCGTGTTTTCGAGCCCGTTCCCCGATGTGGAAATTCCCGACGTAAGCCTTTATGAGTACCTCTTCGGCGGCCTGGAGGAGGCCGACCTGGAACGGATCGCCCTTGTCGACGGCGTGAGCGGCGCGGAAATGAGTTACCGGAGCCTCGTCGCGCAGATCGACGCCGTGGCCGGAGCCGTCGCGGCCCAAGGACTGGGCGTCCACGGTGTCGCGGCCATCCTGTGCCCCAACGTCCCGGCGTTCGCCGTCGTTTTCCACGGGCTGTTGCGGGCCGGCGCGACGGTAACCACAGTCAACTCGCTCTACACGGCGGACGAAATCGCGCTCCAGTTGGCCGACGCCGGCGCGGAGTGGCTGTTCACCGTCTCCGCTTTGCTCCCGGCAGCCCGGGAAGCTGCCGCCCGCGCCGGTATCCCGGCAGAGCGCCTCGTCGTCCTCGACGGCGCCCCCGGACATCCCTCGCTGCAGGATCTGCTCAGCTCCGGCGCGCCGGCTCCGCAAGTCACCTTCGATTCCGCCACCCACGTGGCCGTTATGCCGTACTCCTCCGGCACCACCGGCCGGCCCAAGGGTGTGATGCTCAGCCACCGGAACTTGATTGCCAACGCTGCGCAGTCCCGCGGACTGCTGAAGGTCGCTCCGGAGGACCGCTTGCTGGCGCTGCTGCCGTTCTTCCACATTTACGGGCTGACCGTGCTGCTGAACTTGGCGTTGTTGCAGCGGGCATGCCTGGTGACAATGCCGAAGTTTGAACTGACCGAGTTCCTGCGCATCATTCAGGACCAGAAATGCAGTTACCTGTTCATCGCCCCGCCCGTGGCTGTGGCCTTGTCCAAACACCCGCTGGTGGCTGATTACGATCTGAGTTCCGTCCACACCACGCTTTCCGGAGCCGCGCCGCTGGATGGCGATCTCGGCGTGAAACTGGGCGAACGACTAGGCTGCCGCGTGCTGCAGGGCTACGGCATGACCGAGATGAGCCCCGTGTCCCACTTGATCCCGGTGGACGCCGCCGACGTCCCCGTCAGCTCGGTGGGCTTTACGGTCCCGAACATGGACTGCCGGCTGCTGGACCCGGCCACAGGGGAGGAGATCGAGGTGCCCAACGAGGGCGTCAGCGCCCCCGGTCACTTGTTGTGCCGCGGACCGAACGTGATGCTCGGCTACCTTAACCGGCCGGAGGAAACGGCGGACACTCTCGACCCGGACGGCTTCCTGCATACCGGGGACATTGCCACCGTCCGTGCCGACGGAGTGGTCACCATCGTGGACCGGCTCAAGGAGCTGATCAAGTACAAGGGCTATCAGATCGCGCCGGCGGAACTGGAGGCGCTGCTCCTCACCCACCCCGGCATCGCGGACGCCGCCGTGATTGGCACGTCCGACGCCGACGGCCAGGAAGTGCCGATGGCGTTTGTCGTGCGCCAGCCCGGGGACGACGGTGCGCGGCTCGACGAGGCCGCAGTCATGGAGTTCGTGGCGGCCAAAGTGGCGCCGTTCAAGAAGATCCGGCGGGTCGAGTTCATCGATGCCGTCCCGAAGTCGTCTTCCGGCAAAATCCTGCGCCGGATCCTCAAGACCTCCGGGACGGCGGCCGGGTAGCCCGGCCCGACGCCACTGGCCGGCGCTTCCTAGTCGGAAGCGTCGGTCTTGGCGATGTAGACATCGCAGGGGGCGTTGTGCGCCACGGAGTTGGCGACGCTGCCGAGCACGCGTCCCAGTCCCTTCATCCGCCGGTTGCCGACCACGATCATCTGCGCACCGGAGCGGCCAGCCTCGGCGATCAGGGCTTCGGCCGGTTTGCCGCGGGCGGCCGCGTAGGTAACGTTCAGTGCCGGCGTCCGGAGGCTGTCGGCGACCCGTCGGGCGACCTTCTCGGCTTCACCCGCATCGGAGACAATGAATTTGTCGCTGCCGCTGCCGAAGACTTCGGTCCGGTCGCTGTCGAACGCACTGACCACGTGAAGGGTGGCCCCTTGAATGGCGGCCAGGTCACGGGCAGTGTGCGCGGCTTTCAGGGCAGTCTCGCTGCCATCGACGCCGACAACAATAATTCCGGTCATGAATGCTCCTTTGAGGTCAACAAACTTCTGTGGCCATGGGCCGATGATTCAGGCTACCCCGCAACGATCGCTTCGCGCAGGACCGGCGCCAGCCGCCGGACGCCTTCGCGGATGGATTCCGGCGGGACCGCACTAAAGGCGAGTCGAATCTTGTGGGATGGCTCATCGGAATGGGTGAAGGCAGCCCCAGGAATAAAGACCACCCCGGCGTTAATCGCTTTTGCCAGCAGGGGATAGGTGTCTACGCCCTCGGGCAGGGTCACCCAAACGAAGAAGCCGCCCTCCGGCCGGGTCCAGCTCACGCCCGGCGGCATGAACTCATCCAAGGCGGCCAGCATTGCGGTGCAGCGCTCCTGGTAGAGGCCCCGGTAGGTCTCGATCTGGCCGCGCCAGTCGTAGTCCCGGAGATAGGCGGAGACGAGCATCTGGTTCAGGGTTGGCGGGCATAGTGTGACAGCCTCTGAAGCCAGGTAATAGCGGCGCTGTAGGTGCGCCGGGACGAGCGCCCAACCGATCCGGAGCCCCGGTGCAAAGATTTTCGAGAACGACCCCATGTAGATTACGTCGTCCGGGTTGGCGGCCCGCAGCGGGATGAGGGGCTTGCCGTCGAACCGGAGCAGCCCGTAAGGGTTGTCCTCAAGCACCAAAATATTCGCATTGCGGCATATATCCACGACCTGTTGCCGCCGCTCCGCGGACAGTGTTACCCCGGAGGGGTTGTTGAAGCTTGGGATGGTGTACAAAAACTTGATGCTCTTGCCCGCCGTCTGCAGAGCGGCGATCTTGGCCTCCAGCAGGTCTGGGACGATGCCATCACCGTCCATGGGTACGGTGGCGACCTCGACCTGGTAGGCCTCGAAGGTGTTGAGGGCGCCGACGTAGGTGGGATCCTCAACGAGAACAACGTCGCCGGGGTTGCAGAAGACCTTGGTCGCAACGTCCTGCGCTGACTGCGAGCCGGCGGTGATCACCACGTTTTCGGGTCTGGCGTCCAGGATTCCCTCCGCGGCCATCACTTCGCAGATCTGGCTGCGGAGTTCCTCGGTGCCTTGCCCGCCGCCGTATTGCAGTGCGGTCATACCCTGTTCCGCGATGATCTTCGCGGCGGTCTCGCCGAGCCGTGCCAGGGGCAGCGACTGCAGGTACGGGCTGCCGCCGGCCAGCGAGACGAGGCCGGGGCGCATCGAGATGTCGAAGACATCCCGGACTGCCGATTGCTTGATATTTGCTGCGCGCTCCGAGAACAGATCCTCGTGGCGGTGGGCGGACGATGCCGCACGTTCGATTGCGTCAATGGCCTCGGCCGGAAGTGCTTCGGCGGCGTCAAGTGTTTCGTGGGTCACAGTCCCAGCGTACAACCCGTGTTGTCTTGGAGGCAACGATTGTTCACAAGGTCGCCCGAAGCCGCAGTATTCCCGGCCGGACGCGGAATGTCCCCGGCAGGGCCTGCCGGGGACGTCAAGGATGAAGGGCGGGGCTGGAGCTATGCTGCAGAGACCGCGCGGGATTCGTCCAGCGCATCGAAGACGGCCTTGATCTGCTCGACAACCTCGGCGTCATCCTTCGGGTGGATCTCGGCGAAACGGACCATGGAGCCCGGCACGGCCAGCTTGACGGTGTCGAGGATCCGGGCGCCGGCGATTCCGGCGGCCTTGCGGGCCTCGTCCTGGGCCCAGACTCCGCCGAACTGGCCGAAGGCGGTTCCGACGACGGCGGTCGGCTTGCCGCTCAGGGCGCCTGCGCCGAAGGGGCGGGACAGCCAGTCGATGGCGTTTTTGAGCGAGGCGGGAACCGTGCCGTTGTGCTCCGGCGTTACCAGCAGCAGGGTGTCGGCGGCGTTGGCAGCGGCACGCAGGGCGGCCGCGGCGGCGGGAACCTGGCCTTCAACGTCGATGTCCTCGTTGTAGAAGGGTATGTTGCCCAGGCTGTCGTGGATCAGAACTTCAACATTTTCCGGGGCGTTCAGCTGGATTGCTTCAGCCAGCTGCTGGTTCGTGGATCCGGCGCGCAAGCTGCCGACCAGGGTGAGGACGGTGTTCTTGGACATGTGGACTCCTAGATGTCGCGCCGCGGACCATCCTGCGGCTGGCTGAACAGATGAGGCCGGTTCCGGCCCTTACGATTGAAAACGGACTGCGGTCCGCTTATATTCCCCGGGGCTAGGATGTGGGGTGTGAGCCTGATCCCTATCCGTCCCGGCGTGGAGTCCGAACGCCGCGATGCCGCCCGGAACCGCGGGCTGCTGTTGCGGGCCGCCCGCGAGCTCGTCGACGAGTGTGGGGCGGACGGCTTGACCATGGGCGCCCTGGCCCAGCGGGCCGGTGTGGGGAAGGGGACCGTGTTCCGGCGGTTCGGCAGCCGGGCAGGGCTCATGATGACCCTGCTCAGTGATGCGGAGGCCGCGTTCCAGCAGCGCTTTATGTTTGGCCCGCCACCGCTGGGACCCGGGGCTCCGCCGCTGGAGCGGCTGATCGCCTGTGGCGGGGAGCGCATTGCCTGGGTATTGGAATTCGGCGAGCTGGCAAGGGCTGCGGACATCTCGGCACCCAACCGGTTCGACGTCCCCGCGGCGGCGCTCTGGCATCGGCACCTGGAGGTGCTCCTGCGGGACGCGGGCGTTACGGCTGACCCTTGGCTGATGGCCACCTCATTGAGTGCCGTCCTGGAACCCGAGCGTCTCCTTCATGCCGTCCGTGTGAACGGGATTTCCCCCGCGCGACTCGCCGATTCCTGGCGGGATCTCGTTTCGCGCATCGTGCGCGGGGCCCAACCCCAACCGGAACCCCACCCCGGCGGGAAACCCAAATCAATTCCCGGGAGTTATTCATAACGATCTGATACCTGCCCCGGGGAACTGCGGGGCAGGTCGTCCGGGGGAGGAGTCCATGTGATAGTTTCCTCTGGAATGTGATCCGCAACATAGTCCACACGGACTTGCCTCACGGCCTGCGGATGGCCAGATACCCACTGGCCCGGATCCCGGATCAGCAGCGGTAATCCCCTGCCGGATAGGGACTAGGGAAGGATCTAGTTGTGACTACTTTTCATATTCCTGCACGCGGCGAGGCTGCTGCTGCCGGCCCCGCCCCGGCACGCGCCGCGCAGGCAACGGCGATCCAGAACTAGTCGTCCCATGCTCCGATACCTCGCCAAACGTGCTCTCACATACGTCTTTATGATCTTCCTGACCACCACGGCAGGATATTTCCTGGCCGTAAATACCTTGAAGCCGGCACTGCTGGAGCAGGAGCGGATCCCAAGGCCCACCCCCGAGCAGGTGGCCAACTCCTTCCGCCTCAAGGGCCTGGACCCGGCGCTCAGCGCCTGGGACCGCTACGTTGAGTGGCTCACCGCGATCGTCACCCGCTGGGACTGGGGACGCAGCCCCAACGGCGCCTTTATCAACGCAGAATTCGGCGATCGGGTCTGGATCTCGACCCGGCTCTTCCTGGCCTCCATCATCCTGACCCTGATCATCGGCGTCGCACTGGGTGTGTACACGGCAGCACGGCAATACAAAGCCTCGGACCGGGTCATTACCTCTTACAGCTACCTCGTGTACATCGTGCCCGCACCGATCGCTTACTTCCTGGTGCAGCTCGGTGCCATCAACATCAACGAGACGGTGGGCGAACGCATTTTCTTCGTCACCGGCATCTCCACGCCCGGGCTGGACGGCAGCGGCTGGGCCCAATTCATCGACATGCTGGCCCACTACGCGGTGCCCACCTTCGCTATCACCATCGTGGGTTGGGGCACTTACCAGATCGCGCAGCGCCAGTACCTCCTGGACAATGTCAACGCCGACTTTGTCCGGACTGCACGCGCCAAGGGGCTGACCCGCAACCAGGCCATCAGCCGGCATGCCCTGCGGGTTTCCTTCATCCCTGTGGCGCAGAGCATTGCCTTCACCATCCCTGCCATCTTCGCCGGCGGTTTCTTCGCCGAGAAGATCTTCGCCTGGCACGGCGTCGGCTCCTGGAGCATCGACGCGATTGCCTTGCAGGATGTCAACGCCGCGACGGCCACGCTCGCCTACGGCTCCGTGATCTTCGCGATCGGCGCGATCCTCGCGGACTTCGCCACCACGCTTGTCGACCCGAGAGTGCGGGTGCAGTAAACATGACAAACCTCAATACGACCGACCCGGCCGCCGTTGCCAGCGAGGCGAAGATCGAAAACAGCGATGTTGTCATCGCGAAGTCCTCGATCATCCTTCGCCGCTTCCTGCGGAACAAAACAGCCGTCGTTGGCCTGGCCGTCTTCTTGGCCCTGACGCTGTTCTCCTTCATTGGCGGCTTCTTCACCAGCTGGGACAAGGAGACTATCGATGCGTTCAACATTGGAATGCCGCCGTCGTCCGAACACCTGCTTGGTACCTCCCAGGCCGGGATCGACCTCTACGCCCTGACCGTGGAGGGCACCCGGATCTCCATCCTGATCGGCCTCGTCGTTGGCCTCGTCTCCGTGCTGATCGCCGCCGTGTACGGCTGCACCATGGCCTATTTCGGCGGGAAGGTGGACAAGGTGATGCTGTTCATCCTCGAAGCCCTGATCATGATGCCGGCGCTGCTGGTCGTCGCCGTGGCCACGAGCGGTGGCGGCATCGGACTGCAGCAGTCCTTGCCGAGTTGGCTGCTGCTGATTATCGTCCTGCTGGTCTTCAGCTGGATGGGAACCGCCCGCCTCATCCGCTCGCTCTCGATGTCCCTGATGTCACGCGACTTCGTCAAGGCCGCCCAGTACATGGGGATCCCGCCTCGGCGGATCGTTTGGCGGCACCTGGTCCCGAACATCGGCTCGCTGCTGGTCCTGGACATCACCCGCGGCATCACCGGGGCGATCCTGGCCGAGGTTGCCTTCTCCTTCATCGGTATCGGCATCAAGGTCCCGGATGTCAGCCTGGGTGTGCTGATCGGGCAGGCCACCTCCCAGGTCTCCACCTTCCCGTGGATGTTTTGGGTCCCGCTGACCGTGATGTTCCTGCTGACCGGTTCGCTTGCCATGATGAACGACGGCTTGCGCGACGCATTCGATCCCAGCTCCAGCTCCGTTGGCAATGCCAAGAAGAAGAAGACCACATGAGCCACGAAATGACCGCCAGCCCCGAATCGGCCGACCTCTCCGCCGTCGAGCGTCTGCATGTTGCCGGGCTGCACGGGCCCGCGGACGCGGTGCTCTCCGTCCGGGACCTGAAGGTGCGCTTCAACACGGAGAACGGGGTGGTGCACGCCGTCCGTGGCATCGACTTTGACCTCAGGGCCGGCAAGACGCTGGGCATCGTGGGCGAGTCCGGCTCCGGAAAGTCCGTCACCTCCATGGCAATCATGGGCCTGCTGCCCCCGACGGCCGAGATCACCGGTTCGGTCCGGCTCCAGGGCACCGAACTGCTGGGTCTCAGTGACAAGGCCATGTGCCAGTACCGCGGCAACGAAATCGCCATGGTCTTCCAGGACCCGTTGTCCTCCCTGACGCCGGTCTACTCGGTGGGCAACCAGATCGTCGAAGCGCTGACCGTCCACAACCCCACCATGAGCCGGCAGGCCAAGGAAGCGCGCGCCGTCGAACTGCTGGGCATGGTGGGTATTCCCAGCCCGAAGGACCGGCTCAAGGCCTTCCCGCATGAGTTCTCCGGCGGTATGCGCCAGCGTGTGATGATCGCCATCGCCATCGCGAACAACCCCCGCGTGCTGATCGCCGATGAACCGACGACGGCGCTCGACGTCACCATCCAGGCGCAGGTCCTTGAAGTCCTCCACACCGCGCAGGAGGAAACCGGCGCCGCCGTTGTGATGATCACACACGACCTCGGCGTGGTCGCCGGCATGGCGGACGACATCATGGTGATGTATGCCGGCAAACCCGTGGAAACCGGCAGCGTTGACGAGATCTACTACAACCCGCGAATGCCCTACACAATGGGCTTGCTGGGCGCAGTGCCACGCGTCGACACGGCCGCGAAGTCCTCGCTGGTGCCGATCGAGGGCATCCCGCCGAACCTCATCCACACCCCCACGGGTTGTTCTTTCGCGCCGCGCTGCCCACTAGCCAGCGATGCCTGCCTGCAGGGCGAGCCGGAGCTGTGGCCGGTCGCCGGGGACAACCAGACCGGCGGCCTGCCGCACCTGGCCGCCTGTATCAAGACCGACTCTTTGGGCCTCGAAGTGGACGTCCATGAGATCTTCCGGGCTCCGGCGGTGCCGGTCTCCCGCTTCGACGCGATCCCGCGCGAACAGCGCCGGACCGTGCTGGAGCTCAGGGACGTCAAGAAGCACTTCCCGCTGATGAAGGGGGCCTTGCTCAAGCGCCGGATCGGCACTGTCAAGGCTGTCGACGGGTTGAGCTTCGACATCCGCGAGGGGGAGTGCTTCTCGATCGTCGGCGAGTCCGGCTGCGGAAAGACCACGACGTTGCTGGAAATCATGGAATTCCACAAGGACCAGGACGGCGAGGTGGTCATCGGCGGCCTCAGCAACAAGGAAGCCTCCAACGCCAAAACCAAAAGCGCCATGCGCAAGGAACTGCAGATGGTGTTCCAGGACCCAACCGGCGCCCTCGACCCCCGCTTCACCGTCTTTGAGGTATTGTCCGAACCGCTTGAAAATGCCGGCATGGCCAAGCCCCGGATCCGGGAGCGGATCATGGAGCTGATGGAACTCGTGGGCCTCCAGCCCGATCACGTCAACCGCTTCCCCAACCAGTTCTCCGGCGGCCAGCGGCAGCGGATCGGCATCGCGCGGGCCCTTGCCGTGAATCCCAAACTGGTAGTCCTGGACGAGCCGGTATCCGCTCTGGACGTGTCAGTCCAGGCCGGTGTTATCAACCTCCTGGACCAGCTCCGCGCCGAACTCGGACTGAGCTACCTGATGGTGGCCCACGACCTGTCCGTGGTGCGGCACATCTCCAACCGTGTGGCCGTGATGTATCTGGGCAAGATCGTGGAAATCGGGGACGTGGACAGCGTGTTCGACAACCCGCGGCACCCGTACACCCGGGCCCTGCTCTCCGCGATTCCGGTCCCGGACCCCGGCGTGGAACGCACCCGGGAACGTATCATCCTGCGGGGGGACCTGCCCTCGCCGCTCGAAGCTCCGGCAGGGTGCAACTTCGCCACCCGCTGCCCGGTGTTTGCGGCACTGCCACCGGCCAAGCAGGAGAAATGCCTGACGCTGGAACCGGCGCTGGCCACCGTTGTGCCGGCGGCGGACGCCGGACGGCACGGGATGCCGGCGGCAACAGCAACACCGGCCGCCGCTGCGGCCCCCACAGACCAGCAATTCGCCTGCTTCTATCCGGACGGCGACCTGGACGCGGACATGCTTGTTGTCCACGAAACCACCTGAGTTACCAGTCTCACTCAGCAGAACTCGCACCAAATGAATGAAGGGGAACACATGAAGAATCTGACCAAGATCGGCGGCATTACCGCCGTCGCCGCAGCGCTTGCGCTGACCGCTTGCGGCGGGGGCGGTGCCGCCAAGGGCCCGGACGCAGCCAAAGGCCAGGAATCGGGAAGTGACTTGGCCAAACTGGTCAGCATCAATGCCAAGGATGCCAAGGACCTGCAGCCGGGTGGCACGGTCACGCTGCCGCTGGGCAACATCGGCCCGGACTTCAACGGCTTCTCCAACAACGGCAACAGCGCGGACAACACCGCCCTGCACCGCCCGATCGACGAGGCCGGCACGTGGGGTTGCTGGAACTTTGACTTCGACGGCACCGCCACGCCGAACAAGAACTTCTGCGAAGACGTCAAGAGTGAGGTCAAGGACGGCAACCAGACCATCACCATCAAGGTCAACGAAAAGGCCAGCTACAACGACGGCACCCCCATCGACGTAAAGACCTTCGAGAACACCTGGAACATGCTCAAGGGCGAAAACAAGGACATCGACGTCGTCAGCTCCGGCGCCTACGAGTTCGTGGACTCCGTCAAGGCCGGTTCCAGCCCCAAGGAAGTTGTTGTTACCACCACCCAGCCGGTGTACCCGCTGGATGCGCTCTTCACCGGTTTTGTCCACCCGGCTGTGAACACCCCGGCACTCTTCAACGAGGGCTTCACCGGGGAGATGCACCCGGAATGGATGGCCGGGCCGTTCAAGCTGGACCAGTACGACAGCGCCGCCAAGACGGTCACGCTCGCCCAGAACGACAAGTGGTGGGGCACCAAGCCGGTCCTGGACAAAGTCGTCTTCCGCCAGCTTGAGACCAGCGCCCAGATTGCCGCCTTCAAGAACGGCGAAATCGACGGTGTCTCCGCAAATACCGTCACCCCGTACAAGCAGCTCGACGGTACCAAGGACTCCGAGGTCCGCCGCGGCCAGCGCCTCTTCGCCGGCGGCTTGAACCTGAACGCGCAGAAGGCGCCGATGACCGACGTCGCGATCCGCAAGGCGATCTTCACCGCCGTTGACCGCGAAGCCCTCCGTAAGGTCCGCTTTAATGGCCTGAACTGGGAAGAGGAAAGCTCAGGATCAATGATGCTGCTGCCGTTCTCCAAGTACTACCAGGACAACTACCCCGTCAAGGAAACCGGCCCTGACGCCGCCAAGAAGGTCCTGACCGACGCCGGCTACACTGCCAACGCAGCGGGTGTGATGGAAAAGGACGGCGTCCCCGCCGCCTTCAAGATCAGCAACTTCGGTGATGACCCCACCACCTTGGCCTTCGCACAGACCCTGCAGAAGCAGCTTAAGGACGGCGGCATGGATGTCGGCATCGACCAGCGCGCTTCGGCCGACTTCGGCAAGGTCCTGGGCAGCCGCGACTTCTATATGAGCGTCTCCGGCTACACCGTCGGCGCGGATACGACCGACGCCGTCAAGCAGTTCTACGATTCCAAAACGAACGAAAACGAACTCGGCGACGCTGAACTGGACGCCGAGATCAAGAAGCTCTCCTCCATTGAAGACAACGCCGAGCGCAACAAGGCGGCCATGGAGGTTGAGAAGAAGCACATGGAGAAATACTTCTCCATGGGTGTTGTGATGAACGGGCCGCAGATCTCCTTCGTGCGCACCGGCCTGGCCAACTACGGTCCGTCCCTGTTCAAGAGCCTGTCCCAGGTTCCGGACTGGACCACCCTGGGCTGGGAAAAGAAGTAACCCCACCTCCCCTGCAGACGCTCCCTCACCTTTAGCAGCTTTTTGGGCGACGCTCCCTCACCTTTAGAGGGAGCGTCGCCTGAATTTCTGCGAAATCTGAGGGAGCGTCGGGTGAGTGGGCAAAGGTAACGTGGAGCCATGTCCACCGACTCGACAGGTCCTATCCGCACCGCCGTTGCCGGCTTCGGCCTCTCCGGCAGTATCTTCCACGCACCGCTGCTCGCGGCAGACCCGGCCTTCTCCGTCGCTGTGATCGCCACCTCCGACGCCGGCAGGCAGTCCGCTGCCGCCACCCGGTACCCCGGCGCCCGGATTGTCGACACCCCGGCGGACATCCTCGGGCTGGCCGGCGAACTGGATCTGCTGGTCCTGGGCACCCCGCCGGCCACCCATTATCCGCTCGCGAGGGCCGCACTGGAGGCCGGGCTCGACGTCGTCGTGGACAAACCGTTTACGGTGCGCAGCGCCGACGGGCGGGAGCTTATCCGGCTGGCCGCGCGACTGGGACGGGTGCTCACCGTTTTTCAAAACCGGCGCTGGGACGGCGACTACCTGACCGTCCGCGGCCTGCTGGACAGTGCTGCCCTCGGAGCCGTGACGCGGTTCGAATCCCGCTTCGAACGCTGGTCCCCGCTTGTGTCGAAAGCCTGGAAAGCGGCCGCGACGGCGGACGAGGGCGGAGGGGTGCTGTTCGACTTGGGCACGCACCTGCTGGACCAGGCCGTGCAGTTGTTCGGTCCCGCCGAGGTCACCCACGCCGAACTGGCGGCGCGGCGGCCAGCGGAGAAGACCGACGATGATGTGTTCCTCGCCCTGCAGCACGAATCCGGGGTGACGAGCCACCTGTGGATGAATATGCTCTGCGCCCAGCAGGGGCCACGTTTCCGGATCCTGGGCAGTGGCGGCGGCTTCACCAAACACGGAGTGGACCCGCAGGAGCCGTTTATTGTGGCCGGCGGCAGCCCGCTGGACCCGGACTACGGCGTTGAGGACCGGGACTGGGCCGGGCTGTTCGGGCGGGACGGCCACGTGGATCGGCTGCCCACCAAGCGTGGCGCCTACCCGGAGTTTTACCGGATCCTGGCGGCGAAGATCAACGACGGCGGGGCCGCCTCCGTGCTGCCCCTCCCCGTGGATCCGGCGGGGCCGGTTGAGGTGCTGCGGCTGATCGAGCAGGCCCGGGCGCTGGCGGATTAAACGGACAACGGCAGCCATCCACGGGAAGGATGGCTGCCGTTGTCCGGAAGCTGGTGCTACGCGGAGACCAGCTGGTGCCAGTCGGTGACGAGGGGCAGGTTGTGCGCCTCGGAGACCGAGCGGTGCGCCACCTTGCCTCCTGCGATGTTCAGGCCGGCGGCAAGGGCGCCGTCCCGCTCAAACGCGGCCTTGACGCCCAGGTTGGCAAGCGAGACGGCGTAGCGCAGGGTGACGTTGGTCAGCGCGTACGTGGACGTGTTCGGGACGGCGCCGGGCATGTTGGCGACGCAGTAGAAGATGGTGTTGTGCACCTTGTACGTCGGCTCCTGGTGCGTGGTGGGGTGAGTGTCCTCGAAGCAGCCGCCCTGGTCCACCGCGATGTCGACCAGCACGGAACCGGGCTTCATCCGGGAGACGAGCTCGTTCGTGACCAGCTTGGGGGCCTTGGCGCCCGGGATCAGCACCGAGCCGATCACGAGGTCGGCGTCGACGACGGACTTCTCAATCTCGTAGGCGTTGGAGGCCACGGTCTTCAGGCGGCCCTGGTACTGGGCGTCCAGTTCACGCAAACGGTTGATGTTGATATCCAGGATGGTGACGTCGGCGCCGAGGCCCAGGGCCATCGCGGCGGCATTGGTGCCGGCAACACCGGCGCCCAGGACAACAACCTTGGCCGGGCGGACGCCCGGAACGCCGCCGAGCAGCACACCCTTGCCGCCGGCCGGTGCCATCAGCGAAGTGGCGCCCACCTGGACGGACAGGCGGCCGGCAACCTCGGACATCGGGGCGAGCAGCGGCAGCGTGCGGCCCTCCTGGACGGTCTCATAGGCGATGGCGGTGACGCCGGTGTTGATGAGTTCCTGGGTCAGCTCCGGCTCGGCCGCGAGGTGCAGGTAGGTGAAGAGGATCAGGTCCTTGCGGAAACGGTGATATTCAGCCTTGACCGGTTCCTTGACCTTCATGACCATGTCCGCGCGGGCCCAGACGTCATCGGCGTCGGCGACGATCTCGGCACCGGCGATCGCGTATTCCTCGTCCGTGATGCCCGAGCCCAGGCCTGCGCCGCGTTCCACCAGGACCGAATGGCCGTGGGTGCGGAACTCGTGGACGCCGGCAGCAGTAATGGCGACGCGGAATTCGTTGTTTTTGATTTCTTTCGGGACACCGATGATCATGTGTGGGCTCCAGTGCTGGGGGCCTTATGGGCCCGGGTGAATGCGGGGAAGTAGTACTTCCAGAATAAATCCCGCTGTGAGGCAAACGACAGGAGAAGTCGGGCAGCAGTGGCGGCTGCCCCCGGGAATCCGGGTCTTTTCAATTTGGCGGCTGGACATTTGTCGAACGGCAAAGCGTCAGGTGTCGCCTGCTGTCCGTTGGCACTGGTGGTCCCCGGGTTCTCCGGAGGCGAGGTGCCGGCAGTAGTCTGGCAGGATGCAGCAGCAGGATGTCGAACAGCTCGTGGAGCATGTGGCACTGAAACTGGGCCGCGGCCTCTCACTCGAGGATCTGGACGGCCTGCTGCTTGCCTACAGCTCCAACCAGTCCCACGCTGACCGGGTCCGGGTGAACTTCCTGCTCAGCAAACGCGTCCCGCTGGACGTCAGCGCCTGGCAGCTCTCGCACGGGATCGCGACGGCGGTGCGCCCTGTGGTGGTCGCGGCCAACGAAGAGCTCGGCATGCTGGGCCGCGTCTGCGTGCCCCTCCTGGTGCGGGGCTTCCGGGTTGGCTACCTCTGGGTCCAGCTGGACTCGGCGGAGCCGAACGCGGTGTCGGTTCTTGGCCAGCTGCCGGATGTGGCCCGTGAGCTGGAGGAGCTTTCGGCGCTGCTGTTGGACTCCAATACCGCCGAATCCGAGTTCCGCCGCCGCCGCGAACAGGAGTTCCTGGCCGCCTGCCGGGGCGAGTCCAACGCCGTCGCGGCAGTGGCGGGCTGGAAGGAAGTACAGGGCCGCGGCCCCTGGCAACTCGTGACGGTGCTTGACGCTGACGGCTGGGCGGAAGGCTCGGATCCGATCGCCGCCACGCTGATTCACCGCTCCGCCGCCCTGCAGGCCACTATCGGTGTGGATTCGGCCCTGTTCAGCGCCGGCACCGAGACCCACGCCGTTGTGTTGTTCAGGGCATCAACCGGCCGGGCAGACCACGCCCAGGTTCTGGTCCACTACCAGTTGGAGCTGGCCAAACGAGCGGGCCGGCCGGTGCGCAGGATTATCCTGGGGACTTCCGAGAGCTTCGCGCGGCCGCGCGAACTCGCTGACGCATACCGCCAGTCCCGGCAGGCCGCGCAGGCGGCATCGGTGGATCCCCAACTGGGTGAGCTCGTGGACTGCCGAGCCACCGGCATTTACCAGCTGCTGGCCTCTGCCGGCGGAGGAGCGGGGGCGTGGGCGGACGCGGGCTCGGTCTACTTCCGGCTCCTGGAAGACCATGACCGGAACCATGAGCTGCTGCCGGTGCTGGAACTCTTTTATGACAATGACGGTTCAGTCCAGGGCGTCGCGGACAAGCTCCACCTGCACCGGAGCAGCATCTATAACCGGCTCGGCCGGATTCGGCAGCTGCTCGGTGTCGACCCGCTCAAGGGGATGGTGCGGCTGGAACTTCACTCGGCACTCAAGGCCCGGCGCTGGGCCGGCCGCCCCAGGATCTAGCCGGCGGAGTCCTAGCTGCCGCGGCCCTCGCGTTCGGGCCGCTCGGCCTCGGCCGGATGCTCCGATTCGGGGCCGGGACCACCGTCGGCGGCAGCAGCTGATGCCCGCGCGGCCCTGCCCCTGCGGCGGGAGATCCGACTGTCCATCCACATGGAAACGGCGACAAACGCCACGCAGCTGGCCATAAAGTCGGCCGTGTAGTTCAGTCCCATGGCGTTTCCGAGGATGCCGGTAAGCACCATGGCGGCAATGCCAGCCACGATGTGCCACCCTCTGAACTTAGCCACAATCCAAGCGTAACCCCGGTGTTATCCGCGTTTCCGCGCGGAGGCGGGATCGTTGTTTGATCCTTATCACCGCGTCACGAACCTTCCGAGGCGTCGTCACGTCCGTGGTGCGCAACGCCGTCGGCGGTACTGTTCTTCTTCTGCTTATCCAACCAGGCCATAATGTCGGCGAGCCGGATCCGCCGGTGCGTGCCCCGGTACTCCACCGGGATTTCGCCGCGGTCCGTCAAGTTCCGCAGGTAGGTGTGCGAGATTCCGGCCAGCTCGGCTGCCCGGGACGTGGTCAGCATTTCCGCCACGCTGCCCACCGTGACGGCTTCGCCCCGGCTGAAGCGCGCCAGTAAGTCCACAACGGCGTCCCGCGCCTGGTCCGGCAGCCGGTGCACGGTGCCGTCAACAAAGACCGTAATGTCGTCGCTGCCGTTGAGGGCGTACCGGAGTTTCTGCGCGTCCTCAGCGAGAAGGGGGGCGGCCACCCGGGGGGCAATCAGTGTCATGGACTGCATCCTAGCGCCCCGGGCCGGCCCTGCATTGCCTTAGCCCTGCTGCGGCGCTAGAGCCCCAGTTCTTCCAGGACGGGCAGCTTCGCCCGGACCCAGGCGCGGGCCTCGGTGGCGCTCGGCGCGGAGAGGGCAAGTTTGGCGAGTTCCTGTGCCTCGGCCAGGGTGACAGTCTTCAGCACCGCGGCCACTGCTGCCAGGGACCGGGCCGTCATGGACAAGGTCGAGACGCCAAGCCCGGTCAGGACGACGGCGAGGGCAGGGTCCGCTGCGGCCTCGCCGCAAACGCCGACCGGCTTGCGGTGGCCCTCCGCGACGGAACCTTCAACGGTTAGGCCCACCAGTCGAAGCACGGCAGGCTGCCAGGGTGTGTTGAGCCCTGCGAGCGGCCCCAGCTGGCGGTCGGCTGCCATCGCGTACTGCGTGAGGTCGTTGGTACCCAGGCTCGCGAAGGCCACCTCGCGAAGGATGGCCTCGGCGGTGAGCGCCGCGGACGGGACCTCGACCATGACCCCGGGGGTTTTGATTCCGGCCTCGGCGCACAGGGTGGCGAAGCGGGCGGCCTCCTCGGCGGTGGAAATCATCGGCGCCATGACCCACACGTCCGCCTCGGATTCCTGTTCGGCCCTGGCAATGGCCTGCAACTGCCGTTCCAGTACACCCGGTGTGGTGAAATCGGTGCGGTAGCCGCGGACACCGAGGGCAGGGTTCGGTTCGGTGGCGTCGGTAAGGAAAGGCAGCGGCTTGTCAGCGCCGGCGTCGAGGGTTCGGAGCACAACCTTCTTGCCGGGGAAGGCAGCAAAGACGCCCTGGTACGCGGCGGCCTGTTCGTCAACTGTGGGTTCGGTGTCGCGTTCCAGGAAGCAAAACTCGGTCCGGAACAGTCCCACACCCTGGGCATTGAGCTTCGCGGCGGCCACGGCATCCTTGGCCCCGCCGACGTTGGCGAGCAGCGGCACCAGGTGGCCGTCCGCCGTGGCACCCGTTCCGTCGAAGTCCGCCAGCAGCGACGCGGTGGCAGCCCAGTGTTCGGCGGCGGCCCGCTGGGAGTCGTCCGGGTCCACGGTGATCAGGCCGGCGGCGCCGTCCACGTAGACCTCGGTGCCGTCCGAAATCCGGTCGACGCCGGCGGCGGCAACGATGGCGGGCAGGCCCAGTGAGCGGGCGATGATCGCCGTGTGGGACTGCGGTCCGCCGCCGGCCGTGAGCAGGGCCAGAATCTTATCCGGATCCAGGGTCGCGGTGTCCGCCGGGGCGAGGTCTTCGGCGATCAGGATAAACGGGGTGGGGGAGTTTGGGATGCCCGGGGCGGGGACGCCGCGCAGCTCGGCGACGATGCGGGCGCGGACGTCCAGGACGTCAGTAGCGCGTTCGGCCATGTAGCCGCCCAGGTTATGCAGCATTTCCGAGACGGAAGCGCCGGCTTCCCAGATGGCCCGTTGGCCGGAGGTGCCGCGGCCGATCAGCTTGGCGGCGGATTTCAGAAGCATGGTGTCCGTCGCCATCAGTGCTGTTGCCTCCAGGACTGCCTTCCCGTCGCCGCTGACGGTCTCGGCGCGGGCCTTCAGCACATCGTGCACGGCCCTAGCGGCAGTCTTCAGGGCCGCTGTCGCCTCCTCGGCCGTGACCCCGGCCGGGAGCTGCTCCCCGGCGGGTGGTTCGCTGACTGGTTTGGGCATTTGGCGAACGGGTCCGATGATGCGGCCGGGGCTGACGCCTACTCCTGGGAAGTTCTGCATTGAAGGTCCTCATTCTCTGACGGCAGCCGTGCCCGTCGGAACACCTGCGGGCCGGGGCAGCAGCTGCCTAGCGCTGTTGTTGCTGCCGTAAATCTGCGTTCTTGAAAAGTGTATGTGATGCACTTCATATAGCGTTGCTATAGATGCTAGGCTAGCGCGTATGAGTGTGAATGGCGAGTTGCCGCCGAAGACGCGGCTGCTGCAGGCGGCCGCCGAATTGCTCGCCACGTCGGCTGGCGGATCGATCTCGACGCGCCAGATCACGCAGGCTGCACGCGTGACTGCACCGACGCTGTATCACCACTTCGGTGACAAAGAAGGGCTCTTTGACGCCGTTATTACGGAGGGTTTCAGAGCCTATGTTGCGGGCGAACGTGATTTCGCCCCGTCCGGACAGCCGATGGAGGATATCCGGCGCATGTGGGACAACCATGTGCACTTTGGGCTCGCTAACCCCGAGCTCTACCTGGTGATGTTCGGCAACATCCGTCCGGAAAGCCGCCCCGCGGTCATCGCTGATGCCGAGGCGCTGATGGAGGAGCTGCTCACCACTGCCGCTGTGATGGGTCACCTGAACGTTCCCCCGCGGGAGGCTGCCAGAAGCATTCTGGCCGCAACCGTGGGGGTTACGCTGATGCTGATCTCCGAGCGTGCTGCCGACCGAAACCTTGAGCTGTCCGCGATGACGCGGGATGCCATGGTCTTTGCCGTCTCCACGGACAAGGCCAAGGCCTCCGGGCCCGGTTCCTCCGGGGAGTCCTCCGTGGTGGTGGCTGCGATCGCCCTGAACGCCGCACTCCAGTCCTCGGATCCGGCGCAGCTCTCCAGCTCAGAACTCAAGCTCTTCCTCGAATGGCTCCACCGGATCTCCACCAGCGCCAAAGGCTGATCCGCGCCACATTCACCCATCCTGCGCTGTCGCAGGAGTGACGTTTAGGAAACCACATGGCAACAGATACAGTTGCAAAACCCCGCACCAGCGCACGCGTGCACGTGCAAAAATTCGGGACATTCCTGTCCGGGATGATTATGCCCAATATCGGTGCGTTCATTGCGTGGGGCATCATCACGGCCCTCTTCATTGAGAAGGGCTGGCTTCCCGTGCCGGCGTTGGGTGGCTTCGGCACCAACGCCGACGGGGACCCGAATGTGGGCCTCGTCGGCCCGATGATCACCTATCTGCTGCCCCTGCTGATTGGATACACCGGCGGGAAGATGGTCTACGACGTCCGCGGCGGCGTTGTTGGCGCCATCGGCACCATGGGGGTGATTGTCGGCGCCGGCATCCCGATGTTCATCGGCGCCATGATCATGGGCCCGCTTGGCGGCTGGACCATAAAAAAGATCGACGCCCTCTGGGACGGCAAGATCCGCCCCGGTTTTGAAATGCTGGTGAACAACTTCGCCGCCGGCATTTGGGGCGCCCTGCTGGCCCTGCTGGGCTTCTACGGCATTTCACCGCTCGTGTCCGCCTTCAGCGCCGGTGCCGGGAACGTAGTACAGTTCCTCGTCAACAACGGACTCCTGCCGCTGACCAGCATCTTTATCGAACCGGCCAAGGTGCTCTTTTTGAACAACGCCATCAACCACGGCGTGCTCACTCCGCTGGGCGTCCAACAGTCCCTGGAGCAGGGAAAATCCATCCTGTTCCTGCTCGAGGCTAATCCCGGCCCGGGCCTGGGCATCCTGCTGGCCTACATGTTCTTCGGCCGGGGCCTCGCCAAGGGGTCGGCACCGGGCGCTGCGATCATCCACTTCTTCGGCGGCATCCACGAAATCTACTTCCCGTACGTCCTGATGCGTCCGCTGCTGATCCTTGCCGCGATCGCCGGCGGCATGACGGGAATTGCCACCCTTGCCGTGACCAACGCCGGTCTTGTGGCGCCGGCGGCTCCGGGGTCCATCATTGCCGTCCTCGCCCAGACCAGCCGGGACAGCTACTTCGGTGTGATCCTTTCGGTCCTGTTGGCAGCAGCAGTCTCCTTCCTGGTCGCAGCGGTCATCCTCAAAACGGGCAAAGTCTCTGACGAGGACGAACTGGCCGAAGCAACGTCGCGGATGGAAGAAATGAAGGGCAAAAAGAGCTCTGTTTCCGCCGCGCTGATCGGCGGCGGCGGGGTGGCGGTGATGGCAGGTCCAATCCAAAGCATTGTGTTCGCCTGCGACGCCGGCATGGGCTCCAGCGCCATGGGTGCTTCGGTGCTGCGCAACAAAATCAGGGCGGCCGGCTTCCCGGACGTCAAGGTCACCAACTCCGCCATTGCCAACCTCACGGACAGCTACGACGTTGTGATCACCCACCAGGACCTCACCGAACGGGCCAGGCCGCTGACGGGCAAAGCGCTGCACTACTCTGTCGACAACTTTATGAGCAGCCCGCGGTATGACGAAGTGGTGGAACTCGTCTCGCACAGCAACACCGCCGGGGCCCCGGAGGCGGCGCCGGCAACGGGCGGTGCGCACGCCGCGACGGCTCCGGAAGGCGGATCCGACGGCGGCACCGCCGGCATCCTGGTGGCCGAGAGCGTCCTGCTCAGCGGCACCGCAACTACGCGGGACCAGGCGATCGACGAGGCCGGCAAGCTCCTGCTGGACCGCGGCGCCGTCGACAACGGTTACTTGGATGCCATGCACGAGCGCGAGGAATCCGTCTCGACGTACATGGGCAGCTTCCTGGCCATACCGCACGGTACCAACGCCGCCAAGGACCACATCATCAAGTCGGCGGTCTCCGTGATCCGCTACCCCGAGGGCATCGACTGGAACGGCAAGGAAGTGAAGTTCGTCGTTGGCGTCGCCGGAATCAACAACGAGCACCTGCACATCCTGTCCTCGATCGCCAAGGTCTTTACCAACAAGGCCCAGGTGGCACAGCTCGAGGCTGCCACCACTGTCGAGGAAATCCTGGACCTGTTCGGAAAGGTTAATTCATAGTGAAGGCTGTTCATTTCGGAGCCGGAAACATCGGGCGCGGCTTTGTGGGCTTGCTGCTGCACGAGGCGGGGTACGAGGTGGTGTTTGCGGACGTTGCGGAGGACCTCATCACCGACCTCGCGGCAGCCGACAGCTACCGGGTCCACGAGGTAGGCGAACACCCCACCGTCCGCACCGTGGAGAATTTCCGCGCGCTGAACTCCACCCGCCAGGAGGCGGAGGTCATCGCGGAAATCTCGACGGCGGACGTGGTCACCACGGCGGTGGGGCCGCATATTCTCAAGTTCGTGGCTCCCGTGATCGCCAAGGGGATCGCCGCTCGAACGGCCGGCCTCGCTCCGCTGCAGGTGATGGCGTGCGAGAACGCGATCAACGCAACCGACATTTTGAAGTCCGAGGTCTCCGCCCGGTGGGACGGCGCCGCCGGTTCGCTCGATGACAAGCTCGATGAAAAGGCAGTGTTCGCGAACACTGCCGTGGACCGGATCGTTCCCAACCAAGCGGCAGGGCAGGGCCTGGACGTCACTGTCGAGACGTTCTACGAATGGGTTATTGACCGGACCCCGTTTGCCGGCAAGGAGCCGGAAATTCCGGGTGCGACCTTCGTGGATGAACTGGAGCCATACATCGAGCGGAAACTGTTCACCGTGAACACCGGGCACGCCGCGGCGGCGTACTTCGGTTTCCAGGGCGGCCTGGAAAAGATTTCCGAGGCCATGGCCGATCAGGACGTCGCCGCCGACGTGCGTGCCGTCCTGGATGAAACCAAAGAGCTCCTGGTGGCCAAGCATGGCTTCAACCGGGATGAGCAGGAGAGCTACGTCCAAAAGATCCTGGGCCGGTTTTCCAACCCGCACCTGCCGGACACTGTGAACCGCGTGGGCCGGGCGCCGTTGCGCAAGCTCAGCCGGCACGAGCGCTTCATCGGTCCGGCGGCGGAGCTGGCCGAGCGCGGGATCGTCCCGGAGGCCCTGCTCGGCGCCATCGCAGCAGCCCTGCGCTTCAACGACCCGGCCGACGCCGAAGCCGTGGAGCTGGGGCAGATCCTGGCGTCTTTGGGCGCCGATGAGGCAACGGCGAAAATCACCGGACTAAACCCGGAGCACCCGCTGTTCCAGGCGGTCTCAGCCCTGGTCGCGGAGGCCAAAGCCGCCGGCTAAGGCGTTTGATTCGTTCGACGCAGCACCGCCGACGCCGGAACTCAGCCGAGTTCCGGCGTCGTGGCGTTTAAGCCCACGCCAGCCGTGACCCGCGGTGCGCTATCACAGTGGGTCCTTATCCGAGGGCTCCGGCGGGCCCCACCGGAAGGGTCAAGGCGCGGCGGACGAGTTGACTGTTAGGGTGCCTAACAGTTAGGCTACCTAATTATGAACGACAGCCAACCGACGACATCCGCTTTGGTCCGCCTCGCCCAGGACTTTCGCGAGGCACTGCGGCACAGCGTCTACCTGGTTCGCCGGCTGGACTCCGGCGGTGAGCTTAGTGCCGCACAGCTCAGCACCCTCAAAATGTTGCTGGAGGGCCCGGCTCCTGCTGAAAACACCGGTGCCAGGGTTGGTGAAATTGCGCGGAACCTCGGCGTCAAGGTGCCCAGTGCGACCGAACAGATCATCAAGCTCGAACGCGCCGGCCTGGCCCGCCGCGAGCCGGACCCTGACGACTCCCGGGCGGTCCGGGTGCGGCTCACCCCGGCGGGACGCGCCGCCGTCGACTCCGGGGATCACCGCCGGAACACCGCCATGGCCGGAATCCTCGCCTCGCTTTCCGACGCCGACCGCGCTGCCCTTGCCGCCGCGCTGCCAGTTATCGGCAAGATCAACGCGATGCTTCAGGACTGACTTTCAACCCGATTTCCCGACATTTTTTAGGAGCAACCCCATGCACGGCCAGCCCGCTGACACCCTGCCGGTAGCGGAAGATACCCTCAAAGCCGAAAAGGCCTCATTACTCAAACAGCCCAAGGCGGTATGGGCGACAGCCCTTGCCGCCGTGTTCGCCTTTATGGGTATCGGCCTGGTGGATCCCATCCTGCCGGCGATCGCCAAAAACCTCGATGCCTCGCAAAGCGAAGTCTCCCTGCTTTTCACCAGCTACTTCCTTGTCACGGCCGTCGCGATGCTGATTACCGGCTTCGTCTCGTCCCGCATCGGCGGGAAGCGCACACTGCTGATTGGGCTCGCCGTGATCGTTGTCTTCGCGTCGTTGTCCGGTACTTCGGAAAGCGTCGGGGAGCTCATTGGCTTCCGGGCCGGCTGGGGACTGGGCAATGCCTTGTTCGTAGCCACGGCCCTGGCGGTTATTGTTGGGGTCGCCAGCGGCGGCGCCGGTACGGCGATTATCCTCTACGAAGCGGCCCTGGGCCTGGGTATTTCGCTCGGCCCGCTGCTCGGGGCACTTCTTGGCGGCTGGCAGTGGCGGGCGCCGTTCTTTGGTACGGCAGTGCTGATGGCCGCCGCGTTCATCGCCCTGCTGGCCTTGTTGCCCAAGACCGCGCTGCCGGCGCGGAAAGTCAGGCTTCGGGATCCGCTGCTGGCTCTTGGCCACAAGGGCCTGCGGACGACGGCGGCGAGCGGCTTGTTCTACAACTACGGCTTTTTCACCGTCCTTGCTTTCACGCCGTTTATCCTCGGGATGGACGCTTATGGGATCGGCGGGGTTTTCTTCGGCTGGGGCGTCGCCGTCGCTGTTTTCTCGGTTTTCGCGGCCCCCGTGCTGCAGAACCGCTTCGGGGCCGTCCGGGTCCTCACCGGCACGCTCGCCTTGTTGCTGCTGGACCTGGTGGGTTTGGGGCTGGCCGCCGGCCACTCGGTGCCCGCCGTCGTGGTGCTTGTGGTGATCTCCGGCGCACTGCTGGGCATCAACAACACCATCTACACCGAGCTGGCGATGGGGGTATCGGATTCGCCCCGGCCGGTCGCGTCCGCGGGCTACAACTTCGTCCGTTGGATGGGCGGCGCACTGGCGCCGTTCGCGGCTGCCCAGCTCGGCGAGAACTTCGGGCCGCAGGTGCCGTTCTTCGCTGCTGCGGTGGCCATGGCAGCGGCGATTGCCGTAGTCCTTGGCGGCCGCAGCTATTTGACGGCGCACGAACCGCACGCCATTTAACCGCCCGCCCGGCCTTCTGCCGGGAGGCAGAAGACGCCCATGTTCCCCAGGAACATGGGCGTCTTGCTGCCGTCCGGGGCAGATCTGCCCGGCCCGCGCGATCTGCGGCTCAGGCCTTTCCGGCAGCCTTCGCCGAGCCCTTCGGAACAAAAAGGGTCTCGGCGTGCTCCAGGGACATGCCGTTGGTCTCCGGGACCTTGAACTTCACGAAGAAGAACGACGCCGCGGCGAAGATCGCGTACATGGCGTAGGTCAGGGGCAGCGAGGCTGCCGCCATGACCGGAAAGCTCAGGGTGATGGCAAAGTTGGCTATCCACTGGGCGGCCGCGGCGAGGCCCAGGGCGCGGGCACGGATCCGGGACGGGAAGATTTCCCCCAGCAGTACCCAGACCAGCGGGCCCCAGGAGGCACCGAAGCTGATCACAAAAACGTTGGCGGCAACCAGGGCGGCGGGCCCCCAGGCGCCCGGCAGCGAAATGGCGTCTCCGGTTCCGGTGGCGGAACCGAAGGCCAGGGCCATGGTGCCCAGCGAGACCGCCATCCCGATGGAACCCGCAAGCATAATGGGCCGCCGGCCGATCCGGTCCACCAGGGCTATCGCCACGAGCGTCACCAGGATGTTCGTGACCGCGGTGGCCACGGAGATGGTCAGGGAGTCCTTTTCCTGGAAACCAACGGCCTTCCACAGGGTTGTGGAGTAGTAGAAGATAACGTTGATGCCGACGAATTGCTGCAGGACGGACAGAATGATGCCGATCCACACCACGGGCTGCAGCCCGAAGGCCTTGCCGCGCAGGGAGCCCTTCTGGCCCGCGATCTGGTCCTCCTCGACGGATTTTTTGATGTCCCGCAGCTGGCGGTCAGTGTCTTCGCTCGGGGCGATGGAGCGGAAGATCCTGAGGGCTTCTTCGTCCTTCCCCTGAACCACCAGGAACCGCGGCGACTCGGGCAGGGTGAAGGCGATCCAGCCGTAGACGACGGCGGGCACGGCGGCCGCGAGGAACATCCAGCGCCAGGCCTCGATGCCGAACCAGAGGATTTCAGCGGCGCCGCCGGCGAAGTTCGCGAACAGTGCGTCTGAGAGCAGAGCAGCGAAAATACCCGTGGTGATGGCGAGTTGCTGCAGTGAAGCCAGCCTGCCGCGGACGTGGCGCGGGGAGATTTCGGAAATGTACGCCGGGGCGATCACCGAAGCCAGGCCGATGCCCAGGCCGCCGACCAGCCGCCAGAAGATGAGGTCCCACACGCTGAAGGCGAAACCGGTCCCGATCGCGCTGACCAGGAATAGCAGCGCACCGAGCTTCATGGCGGGGATGCGCCCGTAGCGGTCGGCGATCTTGCCGGCCAGGTAAGCACCGGCGGCACAGCCCAGAAGCGCCACGGCCACCGCGAAGCCGGTCACGGCCTCGCTGAGGGCAAACTCGTTCTTGATGGCGTCGACGGCGCCGTTGACCACGGAGGAATCGAAGCCGAAGAGGAATCCGCCCACCGCCCCCGCGACTGCCAGCCAAATAACCCGCTGGGGGATCTTGGCTGGGGTCTGTTCTGCGCTGCTTGTCATCCTGGCTCCCTCGGCTTTTTTACGTTCCACGGACTGCGCCGCAACTTCCCAGTCTTACACCGGACGCAGTGGAGCGCCTGTCACAAGACCAGAAAGTGAGAGCAAACTTACACTCTGGCGGACAGGCGCCCCACGGTGCTGCGGACCCTAGTGGGCGGCGGCTGAACTTTCCCGGGCGATCGCCTTGGGGTCCGTCAGTTTTTTGTTCGGCAGGGCGAAGGTGATCAGGAATGCGATGCCGGTCAGCACGGCAGCCGTGAGCATCACGGCGTCGATTGACTGCGCGAAGCCCTCGGTGATCGGGCGTGTCAGCGTGGAATTCGCGGTGTGCAGCCAGCTGGTGTCGTTCAGCGAGTCGTTGCTGGCCCCGCCCTTGAAGAATTCATACAGCTTGGCGTTGGCGGGGTCAGCTGCGATTGCCGGATCCTTGAGCACTTTGAGGTAGTCCGCGTTCTGCGCGGCGTCCTTCATGCCGGTGGCGATCTTGTCTGCTGCGAGGCTGAAAAGCATGGAGATGAATACGGCGGTTCCGACGGCGCCGCCCATCGAGCGGAAGAACGCGGCTGCGGAGGTGCCCACGCCCATGTCCTTCGACGGCACAGAGACCTGCATGGCCAGCGTCAGCGGCTGCATGCAGAAGCCCAGGCCCAGGCCGAAGAACACGGCGATGGCACCCGGGACCCACAGCGGAGTATCGACGCCCAGCGAGAGGCCCATAACGACGGCGGCCGCCGTCAGGACGGCGGTGCCCAGGATCGGGAAGACCCGGTAGGTGCCCGACGCCGAGATGGTCCGGCCGGCCGTGATGGAACCGGTGAGGATGCCGACTGTGAAGGTGATCATCATTAGGCCGGCTTCGGTGGGGGTCAGGCCCTTGACCAGCTGCAGGTACATGGGAAGCATTGCGATCGCGCCAAACATGCCGATGCCGATGATGAAGTTCAGCAGTGAAGACAGCCCGAACGTGATGTTCTGGAACAGCCGCAGCGGGATCAGTGCGTAGTCGCCGGCGCGCTTTTCGGCCAGCAGGAACGCGACGATGCCCACAACGCCCAGTCCGTAGCAGAGATAGGAGTTGGCCGAGCTCCAGCCCCAACTGCGGCCCTGTTCGGCCACGAGCAGGAGCGGGACGATCGCCAGCGTAATGGCCGCGGCACCCCAGTAGTCGATCTTCTGCTTCACGTGCTTGGCCGGCAGGTGCAGGTACATAAAGACCACCGTGAGGGCGGCAAGTCCGATCGGCAGGTTGATCAGGAATACCCAGCGCCAGCCGTCGATGCCGAGGATGGTCGCCGAACCGGCGAAGGCGCCGCCGATCACCGGACCCAGGACGGAGGAGACACCGAAGACCGACATAAAGTAGCCCTGGTACTTGGCGCGGTCCTTGAGTGCCACGATGTCGCCGATGATGGTCAAGGCGAGTGCCAGGAGGCCGCCGGCGCCCATACCCTGGATGCCGCGGGCGATGGCGAGCTCGGTCATGGAGTGGACCGAGCCGGCGTAGAGCGAGCCGGCGAGGAAGATCAGGATCGCGATGAGGTACAGCGGGCGTCGCCCGAAGATGTCGCTGAGCTTGCCGTAGAGCGGCGTGCTCACTGTGGAGGTGATGAGGTACGCCGTGGTGGCCCAGGCCTGCAGGGACAATCCGTCGAGGTCGTTGGCGATGGTGTAGATCGAGGTGGACACGATCGTCTGGTCGAGCGAGGACAGGAACATGCCGAGCATGAGTCCCACCATGACGGTGATGGTCTGACGATGGGTCAGGACCTCTCCCGCAGCGGGCGCGGAGGTGGTTTTGGACATGACTGCTCCAAGAGGAAGAGTGGGAATAAGCCGATAGTTGCTTTCAGTAACTATGTTACCGGCTGATTTGTTCCCGCCTCCAACTGCCGGCGAACAAAGTCGTCAGCGTTCCACCAGTATCCCGTCGGGATCGCACCAGATCATTGCGCCCGGCCGGAGAACAACGCCGTCGATCTCCAACTCCACGCCGCTCGCACCGGCGCCCGCCTTCGCGCTTTTACGCGGGTTGCTGCCGAGCGCCTTGACTCCCAGCGGCAGCCCGGCGATGGCCGTCCGGTCGCGGATCGCGCCGTAAACAACAACGCCGGCCCAGCCGTTCGCGACGGCGCTGGCCGCGATCAGGTCGCCCATCAGGGCGGTGCGCAGCGAGCCGCCGCCGTCCACCACCAGGACGGCGCCACCGCCGGGTGTGGCGAGGGTGGACTTGACCAGGGCATTGTCCTCGAAGCAGCGGATGGTCCGGATCGGTCCGCCGAAGTGCGATAGTCCGCCCAGCGACTGGAACTGCAGGGCAATCGAGTCGAGCTCCTCGCCCCGTTCGTCGTAAAGGTCGGCGGTATTCACTGCAGATGCGGCCATCGGTTCTCCTGGGCTGGAAATAGGGGGGCGGATCGTCATCCCCACGATAGTCTGGCTGCTCATCGATCTTCAGTGTGCGTCATCCGTTTCCGGGGGGGAACCGAATTACATGAGCCTGTCCGATCTACCCGGAGCAGCTCCGGACCCAGCCCATGGCCCCGCCGCGGGACAATTGAGGGCCGGAGCGCTCGCCGAGCCTGAACGGGCGGTACGCCCCGTCTGGATCGCCGGGGTGGTGCTCGTCAACCTCGGCATCAACGCGGCATTTTTCGCCCCGCTCCAAGTACTTCTCGGCCAGCAGGCGGCAACCTTCAGCGAAGCCGACAAGGAGGCCATCCTCGCCCTCGTCACCGGGGCCGGCGCAGCAGTCTCGCTGGTCGCCAATCCCTTGTTCGGCGCGTTCAGCGACCGCACCTCCGCGCGGATGGGCCGTCGGGTGCCCTGGGTCCTCTTCGGGGCCATCCTCGGCGCCGTGGCCTTGATCGCGCTCGCCGGGGCGCCGAACGTTGCCAGTATGACGCTGATCTGGTGCCTTGTGCAGGCCGGCTGCAACGGGGCGTATGCCGCGATTACCGCAGCCATCCCAGACCGCGTGCCGGTGGCCCAGCGCGGCACGGTCGGGGGCCTTGCCGCGATGGGGCAGACGGTCGGCATCCTGGCCGGCGCGGTGATAGCTGCCGCGGTGACCGGCAACTTCGCCGTGGGGTATCTGGTCTGCGCCGTGGCCCTGCTCGCCGGCGTTGTGCTGTATTTCTTCAGGAGCGACGACGTCCCGCTCCCGGCCGAGGTCCGGCCGCCGTTCCGTTTGGCCGACTTCGCCACGGGCTTCTGGATTTCGCCGGTGCTCTACCCGGACTTCGGCTGGGCCTGGCTGACCAGGCTCCTGGTGAACATCGGAAACCACATGATCACCCTGTACCTGCTCTTTTTCCTCACGGACGCAGTCCAGCTTGAGCAGACGCAGGGCATCCCGCCGGAACTCGGTGTGCTCGTCCTGACCGGCCTGTATGCGGTAATGGTGATCATCAGCAGTGTCATCGGCGGCAGAATCAGTGACCGGATGGGGAAGCGGAAGCCGCTCGTGATCATTTCCTCACTCATCATCGCGGCGGCCGCGCTGATTCTGGCGTTTGCCCCCAGCTGGACCGGGGCACTGCTGGGCGCCTCCGTGCTGGGCCTCGGCTTCGGTTGCTACCTTGCGGTCGACTTCGCCCTGATCACGCAGGTGCTGCCGGCGGCACGGAGCCGCGGCAGGGACCTGGGTGTCCTCAATATCGCCAATTCCCTGCCCCAGGTGCTCGCGCCGCTCATCGCCTTCCCGTTCGTGACGATGTGGGGAGGCTACGTTTCGCTGTTTGTGGCGGCAGCAGTCATCGGCCTGCTGGGGGCCGTCTTTGTGGTCAAGATCAAGGGCGTCGACTAGCCCGGGTTGGGCCCGGGGGCGTCACGTATAGTGGACGGGAAGTGCCGCGGCAGTGCTGGGGGGAATCCCTCCAGGCTGCCGAGAAAACTGACCACGGAACGCTGCTGATGCCTGAATTCCCCGTACAACTTCCACCGATGGCCCCTCCCCCCACCCTGCCCAGGCAGCGGATTCGCTATACCCGGATCCTCGAGGTAGCCACCGGGTTCGCGCGCAAGGGGCTGGACTCCGTGGTCCTCTCCGAAGTCGCCGCCCGAGCCGGCGTTCCGCTGGGCACCCTGTACCGGTATTTTCCCTCCGCCGCGCAACTGGTGCTCGCGCTTTACCGCAAGCAGCTCACGGAACTGCACGCCCCGGCGGGGACAGCCGCGGGACGCTGCGCCAAGCATCCCGCAGCCTCGGCCCAGGGTGAGGTTCCGGCACTGGCGCTGGCCGGCGTCGTGATGGAGATCTTGCACATGCGCCTGATGCAGCCTGCCGTGGAGCAGAGCCTGAACAAGGCGGTGTACACCACGGACACGGACACCACCAAGCTGCTCCGCGAAATTGACGACGCGGCGCAGAAGGCGGTCACGGCCGTCAGCGGCGACGCCGCCAGCGCCCGAGTGCTGCTGCTCGCCGTAACGGGGCTGGTCCAGTCCGTGCGCTGCCGGCGGCTGTCCCTCTTCGAAGCCGAGGAAGACCTCAAAAAGGCCTGTTTCCTGCTGGCCCGCAGCCGTCCGGCGGCGTAACTGGTCTAGTCCAGGTGGCCCTTCTTCTGCAAAATAGCGGCGATTTCCTGTGACCGGGCTCACTAGGCATGGAGGATAAACGTTTCACCCTGTCCGGTGTCCGTCCTGCGGCGCGTTACGCCGGAGCCGGGCTGTTTACCATTACAGAACCGGAGCGGCCCGCCGCCTGCACGACCGGAGCTAAGCCGCAGATCCGCCAACCTCGGGTCGGAGCCGATGTTCCCCCAGATTATCTTGAGCATCCCTGTGCTTGAGCTTCCATAAGCCGTGCGCCCACGGTGAGCCTTAGGAGACAACGACGTGTCCACAGAAACAACGATTCCCGCCGACGCCACTTCCCCCACAGAGCCCCTCACGGTGCTCAGCGACGAGGAAATTTTCGCTTCCCACCAGGGCGGCAAGCTTTCCGTTTCCAGCACCGTGCCGCTCGCCACCAAGCGCGAGCTGTCCATCGCCTATACGCCCGGCGTTGCCCAGGTCAGCCGTGCAATCGCCGCCAACCCGGAGCTTGCGAAGACGCTCACCTGGGCCCAACGCCTGGTTGTCGTTGTCAGCGACGGCACCGCCGTCCTGGGCCTCGGCGACATCGGGCCCAGCGCATCGCTGCCGGTGATGGAGGGCAAGTCCGCCCTGTTCAAGGCTTTCGGCGAACTTGACTCCATCCCGCTGGTGCTCAACACCACCAACGTCGACGAGATCGTGGAGACCCTCGTCCGCCTGCGTCCGAGCTACGGCGCCGTCAATCTTGAAGACGTCTCTGCGCCGCGCTGCTTCGAACTCGAGGAGAAGCTCATTGCGGCCCTTGACTGCCCAGTGATGCACGATGACCAGCACGGCACCGCCGTCGTCGTTCTCGCCGCACTTACCGGCGCCGCCAAGGTGACCGGAAGGGGCCTTGAGAAATTGCGTGTTGTCGTCTCGGGCGCCGGCGCTGCCGGGATCGCCGTCGCACAGATGCTCCTGGCCGCCGGGATCACCGACGTTGTGCTGCTGGATTCGAAGGGTGTTCTCAACAGCGGGCGTGCGGATATCGCCGCCGACCCGGCCGGCAAGAAGGCCACTTTGGCCGCCAGCGGCAACCCCCGCGGCGTCTCCGGCGGCCCCGCCGAGGCGCTCCTGGACGCGGACGTCTTTATCGGCGTCTCCTCATCGAAGCTGGCCGAGGAACACCTCAAGCTCATGAGCCGGGATTCGATCGTATTCGCGCTGTCCAACCCGGACCCCGAAGTCCTGCCGGAGGTCGCACGCAAGTATGCGGCCGTGGTCGCCACCGGCCGCAGCGACTTCCCGAACCAGATCAACAATGTCCTCGCGTTCCCCGGCATCTTCCGCGGAGCCCTCGACGCTGGCGCCCGACGCATCACGCCGGCCATGAAGCTGGCCGCGGCCCGGGCCATCGCCGCACTCGCCGACGAGGACCTTTCCGCGGACTACATCGTCCCCAGCCCGCTGGATCCCCGGGTGGCCCCGGCGGTTTCGGCCGCCGTCGCCGCGGCGGTGGAAGCCGAGTAGCCGCAGGTGAATAGGCTGGGGAGATGAACCCTGAGCCTGTGGTGACAATCCTGTGCGGCATCGCCATTCTGGTCGGCGTCGCCGGCACCGTGATCCCGGTCCTTCCCGGCAGCATCCTGATCGGACTGAGCCTGCTGGCCTGGGCCATCTGGGGCGGCGCCGGAACCACCGGCTGGGTGGTGTTCGGGATCGGACTGGTCTTTGTCCTGTCGGGAATGGCGGCCAGTGCGGTCCTGACCGGGCGGAAACTCAAAGAGCACAGCATTCCCGGCCGGTCGGTGGTGGCAGGGCTGGTCCTTGGGGTGGCGGGGATGTTGATCATCCCCGTCGTGGGACTTTTTGTTGGGTTCGCCGCCGGCCTGCTGCTCAGCGAGCTGCACCGCACACGCGTTTTCGGCACGGCCCTGGCGTCCAGCTGGGCGGCGTTGAAAGCAACCGGGCTGGGCATGATTGTTGAGTTCGGCCTCGCCTGCCTCGCCGCCAGCACCTGGGTGATCGGCCTGTGGATCACGGCCGCAGCTTAGTCGAGGACGCTTGCGGGCGCCCGGAAGCAGGGAGTACAAACGAGGCATGAGAGATAATGTAGCGCGCTGGATCCAGCACTACATCACAGCCTGGACGTCGAACGCACCGGAGGACATCAGGGCACTCTTCACCGAGGACGCCCAGTACTTCACCCGTCCTGATGATCCCGAGCCTTGGAGCGGGCGTGAGCAAATTGTGGACCGCTGGATCGCCAGGCTGGACGAGCCGGGGGACTGGACCTTTGAGTGGAATCTCCTCGGGGTCGACGGCGGCAGGGCCTTCGTGCAGGGCCGCACCGAATACCGCGGTGACAGCCCAAGCTATAACAACCTCTGGGTCATCCAGCTCACGGGGGACGGCCGCGCCACGGCATTCACCGAATGGTTTATGCCCCGGCAGTGACTTTGGGGACGCTCCGGGCCGCCCTGGCTGCTGCGGCCGCCGTTGTTCCCGTGCCGAGGCCTGATGCTGATGGTGCCGCTGAGCTTGTGTCCGAGCTGGTTGGGCCGCTGGTTGGGCCGCTGCGCGCTTGCGGCCCGGTCCCTGGCCAGCCGGCCCGGCGCGGCGACGTCCGCTCCGTAGGTTCAGGAAGCCAGCAGTCCCGTTGTCCGGTACGGGATGACCTCGCGCAGGAACATGCTGGTGGAGGTCCGCACAATTCCGGGACAAAGCCGGATTTCCTCGGAGACGCGGTACAGATCGTCCGGGCTTGTGGCCACCACCCTGATCAACAAGTCCGTCTCGCCGGCCGGAGCGTGGCACTCAAGAACCTCCGGGATGTTCCGCAGCGCGGCGATCGCCTCGTTCAGATGGCTCTGGTCCAGTTCCGCGCTCACGGACGCCGCCACTCCCCGGCCCAGCGCGGAGGGCAGCACCCGACTGCTGTTGGGACGCAGCGCGCCCGATGCTGTCATCCGCTCAAGACGCGACTGTACGGTCCCGCGGGCCAGGCCCAGTTTCTGGGCCAGCACCATAATGGGCATCCGGGGGTCATCGTCCAGGGCGACGAGGATCCGCCGGTCGGTGGCGTCGAGTTGCTGCAAAGTGACCACTACTTGCCCATCCCTTCGGCTTATGTTGATCAGATTGACCAATATAAGCGATGTCCGTTGCACTAACTGTAGGGCGTCTGTTCAAATGGTGACAACAAAGGGATGCGAGCTACCGCCGGATCCCGAAGGCTACAGGTACCCCGGTACACCACCCGGACCCTCGATGAGGCTTCCCGCAAGGAACCCGCCGCTGATTGACACTTGTTCACGCATTGTCTTTCCACAGTCACGGTTACCCGACCCGCTGTCCTTACGATTTGATTCGCTGTTCGTAGGATTTACGGTGCCAGGGCCCGGAGCAACAGTCCGGGTCCGGCACGGCAAGGGCCCCTGAGCTACCGGCGCCGGTATTCCGTTGTCATCGGTAGCTGAGGGGCCCTTGTGTTTCCCCGCATAGGGTGGTGCCATGACATCTGCCGGCCGCTTCGCCCCCAGCCCCTCCGGCGAACTGCACGTGGGCAACCTCCGGACCGCCGTCCTTGCCTGGCTCTTCGCCCGCTCCACCGGCCGGCGCTTTTTGCTCCGGGTCGAAGACCTGGACCGCGCACGGACCGGGGCCGAGGCCGCGCAGCTGCGGGACCTGGTGGCCATCGGCGTGAGCTGGGACGGCGGCGTCGTGCGCCAGACGGAACGCGAACCGCTGTACACGGCGGCGATTTCGCGGCTGGAATCCGCCGGCCTGAGCTACGAGTGCTTCTGCACCCGCCGCGAAATCCAGGAAGCCCCGTCCGCCCCGCATGCGCCGCAGGGGGCCTACCCGGGCACCTGCAGGAACCTGTCCGCGGCTGAGCGGGACGCCAAGCGCGCCGTCCGGCCTGCCGCGATCCGGCTCCGCGCCGACGTCGCCGAAGCAACAGTGGACGATGTGCTGCACGGCAGCTACACCGGGGTGGTGGACGACTTTGTGCTCAGGCGAAATGACGGTGTGGCCGCCTACAACCTGGCAGTGGTGGTCGACGACGCGGCCCAAGGGGTCGACCAGGTGGTGCGGGGCGATGATCTGCTGCCCTCCACACCCCGTCAGGCCTACCTGGCTTCCCTCCTGAATATTCCCGTACCGGAATATGCCCATGTCCCGCTTATCCTCAATGCCGACGGGATCCGGCTTGCCAAGCGGGACGGGGCCGTGACCTTGGCAGACCTGGGCCGTGCGGGGGTATCGGGCGAGGACGTGAGGGACATACTGCTGTCCTCCGTCGGTCTGCCGGCGGGGTCCTTGGACCAAGCCCTTGCGGCATTCCGGCCTGCGATGCTGCCGCTTCAGCCCTGGGTGTGGCCCGGGGTGTAACCTGAGCCGCCGGCCCGGACGCGTAGGCTTGAACCATGTCAGAACCAGCACACCCCCGATTCACTGTTGAGACCGCGAAGGTCCTCGCCGAGGTGGCTCACAACCGCCAAAAGGACAAGCTCAAGAAGCCCTACCGAGAGCACGTTATCGCCGTCGGGGATGCCTTGGCGGACTTCGACGACGACATCCGGATCGCCGGCTACCTGCACGATATCGCGGAGGATACCCCGATGACCCGGCAGGCACTGCTGGACATGGGTGTCTCGGAGCGGGCGGCGGACATTGTTGAGCGGGTCACGAAGCGCCTGCACGAGAACCCGGATGACTACCAGGCCGGAATCCGCTATATCGCCGGGGACCACGACGCCACCTTGGTGAAGATCGCCGACAACGCGCATAACTCCTTGCCCTCCAGGGTCAAGGCGCTGGCCGAAAAGTGGCCCGACAAGCCGCCCGTCACCCGGTACGACGAGGCCCGCCCGGTGCTCTACGCAGCTGTTCCGGTCGAGGAGACCCGGAAGATCCTCGCCCGGATCAACCCGTGGCTGCTCCAGGAGCTTGACGACTTGCTGGACGAAGCCGATGACACCGATTATGAAAATCTCTCGTACGCAGATGCGCCGTCGGCCGTCCCGGCGGACGCAGAACCGCTGGCGGGGGCCGTAGGGGACACGGCTGCCGGGCAAGGCGCCGACCAGAAGTGAGCATGCGGGCGTTTGTGCTCACACGCTACGGCGGGGCCGAGGCAATGGAGCTCCAGGACGTCCCCGAACCCCTACCGGGGGTCGGCGAGGTGCGGATCAGAGTTGAAGCGGCAGGCCTGAACCCGGTCGACTTCCGAATCCGCGATGGTGATTTGCGCCCTCTCAATCGGCTTCGCTTGCCCATCATCGCCGGCTGCGAAGCCGCCGGGACCGTGGACGCCGTCGGGCCCGGGCCGAGCCGCTTCGCCGTCGGCGACAACGTGTATGCGCGCGTGGACAAAAAACGGCTCGGTGCGTTCGCAGAGTACGTCTGCGTCCGGGAGGAACTGGTGGCCGCGATGCCTGCCTCGCTCGATTTCGCCGCAGCCGCAGGACTGCCGCTGGCGGGGCTGACGGCACTGCAGGCGCTGCGCGATGTACTCGGCGTCGGCCCCGGGACCCGGCTTTTCATCTCCGGCGGCTCGGGAGGTGTTGGCACATTGGCAATCCAGTTGGCCAAACACTTCGGGGCAGACGTCACGACGACCGCATCCCCGGCCGGCTTGGCCCTGGTGCGCAGGCTTGGCGCCGACCATGTCATCGACTACACCCGGGAGGAATTCCCGGCGCTGCTGAGCAACTTCGACGCCGTACTGGATCTGGTCGGTGGAGAGACACTAAAAAAATCCTTCGGCATCCTCCGGCCTGGCGGCAAAGTGGTCTCCATTGCGGGGGTGCCGGAGCCCCGCACCGCGACGGTGGACCTGAAGGCGCCACCGTGGATCACCGTCGTGTTCGCGCTGATGAGCCTGGGAATCCGACGGCGCGCCCGCAAGGTCAAGGCAAGCTACCGGTACCTCTTTATGCACCCCAGCGGTGATGATCTCCGCGTTCTGGCTACCCTCGTCGACGGCGGGCAACTGCAGCCGGTGATGGACAGCAGTTACCCGTTTGCACGGATCGGTGAGGCTTTCGCCGCCCTTGAGCTGGGCCACGCCAAGGGCAAGATCGTCGTCACTATCCGCTAGGACCATGCCGCCAGGCGGTGGCTACACCCGGCCGAGGGCGTCGATGTCCTCGAGGAACAGCTGGTGGACTTCGTCGCTGACAGTGGTCCGGGTGTCCGCAATCGCATCGAGATAGTCCCGGGTTGCGGGGCCCTTCCGGACTGCGTCGCGGCTGGGGCCGGTGCCGCTGGACGCCAGCCCGCCGTCGTCGTACACGGCCTTCTCCAGCGCCCGCTGGGACGCGCTCCGGGCCGCATATTCGATGTCCGCCGGGGAGAAGCCCTCGGTCCGGTCCACCAGCAGTTCGACGTCGACATCGTCCACGACGGTGGCCGGGATAAAGCGCTCCCACATGGCTTCGCGGGCCTGGCGGTCGGGGAGGCCGATGGGGATGACATAGTCGAAGCGGCCATGTCGCAGGAACGCATTGTCCAGGGCGCGGATGAAGTTGGTGGCGCAGACCAGCAGGCGGCCGGGCTGTTCGCGGAAGGCCGGGATGATCTTGAGCAGTTCGTTCGTGACACCTTGGAGCGGCGACGGCGGTTCGCCGGAGCGCTGGGAGGCGATCTCTTCCACCTCGTCGATGAAGACGACGGCATGCTCCAGTTCGGCGATCTCCAGGAATGTCTCGCGCAGCGCGCCGGCGAGGCCCTTGGGATCGGAAGCCAGCCGGGAGGGGAAAACCTCGACGAACGGCCATTCGAGGCGGGACGCGATGGCCTTGGCGAAGGTTGTTTTGCCGGTTCCGGGAGGCCCGAAGAGGACGACGGCGCGTGGCGGCACCACGCCGTATTCGTCGGCAAGGTCGGCCTCCGCGAGCGGCAGGACAAGGCGGCGCTCCAGCAGTTCCTTCTCCTTGCGCATTCCGGCGACGTTTTCCCACAGGTCGCGGGCCAGGATCCGGCCGCCAAGCTGGCTGAGGGGCTCAAGTTCCTGCCGCTGCACCGGGATCTTCCGCTCGAAGTAGCGCAGGTTCTTCTTCAGCACAAAGCCGCGGCTCACAAATGCCTCCACCCGGGTCTCCGATTCCGGCATCAGGGCGGAGAGCTTGTTCAGGCCATGGGGCGCCATCCGGTTCTCGACGGCGGCCAGCAGCGATGTGCCGATCCCGCGGCCGCGGTACTCGGGGAGGGTGGCCAGGAAGACCACCCAGCCCTGGTCGTGGGCGGCCCGGCCGACGGCGGCGCCCACCACCTGATCACCTTGCACCGCCACGACGGCGTGGTCCTTCTCGCAGGATGCCAGCACTTCGGAGAGCGCGTATACCGGCTCGACATTGGTGGCCTTGAGGGACTCCCAGAGGTTCAGGATGCCGTCAAGGTCGGTCGAATGGAAATCCCTGATTCGCCAGTTGGTCATAAGGTGTCTCCCGGGTGGTTCGTCGATGAGCCAGCGTGAATCTGTCTGCTGAGCATATGCGACGCGCCGATACTAAGGGTTGCGGGGAAGTTGCGTTACGGCGTCGCCACAGTCTGGTCCCGCCGGCGGCGCCCCCGTCTGGTCCCGCCGGCGGCGCCCCCGTCTGGTCCCGCCGGCGGCGCCCCCGGGACGGCGCAGCCCTGTTAGATCCCGAGCGTCGCCAGTGTCTGTTGCAGGGTTTCGGCCGAATGATGCAGGGAGGCGAGTTCGCCGTCGTTCATTGGGGTATCCAGGACCGCGCGAACCCCGCCGTTCCCGACAATGCTGGGCAGGGACAGTGCCACTCCGGAGATCCCGTACTGGCCATCGAGCACCGTGGAGACAGGCAGAACCGCGTTTTCCGAGCGCAGCAGGGCTTCCACGATCCGGGCGCCGGACAGACCGATCGCGTAGTTGGTAGCGCCCTTCCCGGCGATTACTTTGTAGGCGGCCTGCATCACCTCCCGCGCGGTCTCGGCGAGGTATTCCGGCGAGAAGATACGGGCGCCATCGACCATCCACTGGCGGATCGGTACGGGGCCGATTGTGGCGCCTGACCAGACGGGGAACTCGGTGTCGCCGTGTTCGCCCACCATGCTGGCGTGGACGCTGGTAACTGATACGCCGGCCTGCCGCGCCAGCAGCCAGCGCAGCCGGGACGTGTCCAGCACCGTGCCGGAGGAGAAGATGCGCGCGGGCGCCAGCCCTGAGATCTGCCGCGCCGCGACCGTCAGCACATCGCAGGGGTTGGTCACCAGCACATAGACGGCATCCGGGGCGTGGGCCAGCAACTGCGGCATAAGCTTTTCGAGGATGCGGACGTTGGTGCCGGCCAGGTCCAGCCGGGTCTGCCCCGGCGCCTGTTTCGCCCCGGCGGTGATAACGACGACGTCGGCCCCGTCGATCGCAGCAATGTCCCCGCCGCCGGCGACAGTTGCCGCAGCGGCGGTGAACTGGGTGCCGTGTGCAAGGTCGAGGACCTCGGCCTCAGCCTTGGCGGCGTTGACGTCAAAGAGGGCGACGGTGCTGGCGGAGCCGCGGATCAACGCGGCGTAGGCCAGGGACGTGCCAACGCTGCCGGCGCCAACGATCGCGAGTTTGGATCCAGGATTCTGGGTCATGGGTTGCTGCCGGTACTCAGGGGGCCGGAGGTGCGACGGTGCCGGCCGTCTCGCCGCCGTCAATCACGAACTCGGCGCCAGTGACAAATGAGGACTCGTCAGCCGCCAGGTACACCGCAAGAGCCGCGATCTCCGGCGGTTGTCCGGTCCGGTGCAGCGGGACATGTCCAGTGTCGAACGTCATGCCAGCGGTCATGGGGGTCTCGATGACGCCGGGATGGACGGAGTTGACCCGGATGCCGGAGCTGCCGAGATCCAGCGCGGCACTCTTGGTTAGGCCGCGAACACCGTACTTTGACGCCGTGTATCCGGAGAGCTGCTCGTAGCCGCGCAGCCCGGCGATCGAGGAGACGTTGATGATGGAGCCGCCCCCGGCCCGCGTCAGCGCCGGCGCGGCGGCCTTGATTCCGTTGAAAACACCCGTGAGGTTAACGTCGATGATCCGGGCCCACTGTTCCTGCGGATACTCGTCGATTCGGCCGAACGTTACGATGCCGGCGTTGTTGACCAGGATACTGAGGCTGCCGAAGTTGGTTTCGGCCGCCGCCACTGCCGCGTCCCAGTCCGCCGGCTTCGTGACGTCCAGATGTACATAGCGAAAGCCGGCACCGAGAGTCCCGGCCAACTGCCGGCCATCCTCATCCAGGACGTCGCCGGCTACCACTTTCGCCCCCTCGGCAAGGAAGCGCTCCGCAATGGCTGCACCGATGCCGCGGGCTCCGCCGCTGACCAGGGCCACTTTGCCGTCCAACCGTCCCATAACCGAGTCCTCTTCGGGAGTGAGCCTTCCCAGGGACGCAGCCGTCCGGGCTCGTCCATAAGCTCACCAAGGACGGCCGGGCTTGGGCAGGGCCGTTGGACCCTACGCGGCGGGAACGACGGCGGCGGGGGCGGCCGCCGTCGTACCGCCCCCCGCGGTGTCAGCTCGAGTGCGGTGTCAGCTCACAGGTGCTGGATGCCTGCCCGCTGCATGGCGTCCTTGTAGACCTCGACGTTTTTGCTCAGGAGTTCATCCTGCTTGGCTGCCGAGACGGCAAAGGCGCGGCCGCCCAGCGCGGTGGCCTTGTAGATCTTCACGCCCCGGTTCTTCAGGGAGGAGTGGTAGGTCTTCTCGAAGAGCGTCAGGAAAGCGTGCGCGTCGGCACCGTGGGCGATGACGGCGGAGACGCGCTTGTTAATCTTGAGGAACTGGCGGAACGGCCGCAGGCCGTCGGTCTTCTCCTGTACGTTCAGCGCCGAGGGGAGCTCGGGATCGCGGACCCAAGGGTAGGCGTTCCACGGCATAACGTAGCGGGCTTCGAGTTCAACGGCTTCGTAGATGGACGTGGCGCGGCGGGCGGTCTCGTCATCGTTGAAATGGGAAACGAAGCCCGACTCGGTGCCCTTGCCCGGAGCGATGTGGAGGCTGACGATCCGGCACTCATCCTCGTCGTGGACGGGGTCAATGTACGGGACAACCGACCCCGGCTTCTTTTCCATGAGTTCGTCGCAAAGCTGTGTAACGGCGGCGATATTCGGTTCTTGCAGCAGGGTCTTCTTTTCGTCCCAGTCAATCGTCACGATTTCTCCCTCAGCGCTCGGCGTCCAGAATCAGGCGTCTTGTTCCACTCTACGCTTTTGGGCGCGGGGGCGTCGGTTGGCCTCGGATCGCGGCACGCTCGGGCCGGACAGCGAGCCCCGACCGGCCCGCCGGGCAGGGCAAAGGTCCCGGAAGTCGGGACCTTTGCCCTACCAGTGCCCGCGGTCCGGGCGTACGCTTAAAACACCTGCAGGTAACCATCTGATTCAGCCGGGTCGTTCTGGACATAAAAATGTCCGAGCCAGCTCATAGCGAGATCGCGAAGGTACCTGCAGGCCTTGCATTTAAACAGGCGGCGCCGGGCTCGGCGACGGCAGTGGCAGTGGCTGCGTGGCATCGGCGTCCATCCGAGCCTCTGGTTTCATCCACCAACCGCGGGCAAGATGGAACCCATCCTCAGGTCCCCAATCCGCCGCGGCCCGCAGTTCCATGCCGGGGCTGACCCGAAAGCAGGCTAGCGTGAACTCAGAAGCGATGGAACGGGCCCGGGAAGCCGAGGCGCAACTGACGGATGACGAGCGCTTCTCGCTCCTGATCAGCGTTATGGGTACCAATGCAGTGCTCACGGAGAAAGATCCGCGCATCCCGGACGGCGTCCCGATGAGCGCCGGTTACACGCCCGGGATTCCGAGGCTGGGCATCCCGGGCCTGCTGATGACCGACGCGAGCCTGGGCGTGACCAACCCGGGCTACCGGGAAGGGGACACCGCGACGGCGCTCCCGGCGTCAATCGCCCTGGGCGCCAGCTTCAACCCCGTGCTCGCCCGCAGATCCGGGCAGCTGATTGGCAGGGAGGCCAGGAGCAGAGGGCTCAACGTCCTGCTCGCCGGCGGACTGAACCTGCACCGCGACCCGCGAAACGGCCGGAACTTTGAGTACCTCTCCGAGGACCCCTGGCTCACTGGAGTCCTTGGCGCGGAGTCGGTCGAGGGCATCCAGGGCGAGCAGGTGATCTCCACGGTGAAGCACTTTTCGCTGAACTGCAACGAAACCAACCGGCACTGGCTGGACGCGGTCATCGACCCGGCAGCGCACCGGGAATCCGACCTGCTCGCGTTTGAGATCGCCATCGAACGCGCCCGGCCCGGATCGGTCATGACCGGATACAACAAAATCAACGGCACCTATGCGGGCGGCAACGACGGGCTGCTGCAGGGCATCCTGAAAGGCGCCTGGGGCTTTCCCGGCTGGGTCATGTCCGACTGGGGCGCTACGCCCAGCTGGGGCTTTGCGCTGCAGGGCCAGGACCAGGAATCAGGCGTTCAGATTGACGTCATGATGTGGGGGCAGGAGAGCTTCACCGCACCGCTGCGTGCGGCCTTCGAGTCGGGCGAATTTCCCAAGCAGCGCCTGTCCGAGATGGTGCAGCGTATCCTCTACGCCATTTTCGACGTCGGCATCGACCGCTGGGAGGGAACGCCCGACGTCGACCCGTCCGCCCATGCCGCCGTTGCCCTGGAGACGGCACGGCAGGGGATTGTCCTGCTCAAGAACGACGGTGTGCTCCCGCTGGAGGTGCCGTCCACCGCCGTTGAACGGTTCAAAATTGCCGTCATCGGGGGACATGCCCAACTGGGCGTCCCCGCCGGATGCGGCTCCAGCGCCGTCACCCCACCCGGCGGATACGCCGAAATCCACTCGATCGGCGGCCCCGGCATTATGGGCAGCATGCGGAACCTGTACCTGCTGCCGTCCTCGCCGCTGGCAGAACTGCAGAAGCTGCTGCCGGACGCCGAGATCGAGTACGACCCCGGCATGAACCCCAGGGAGGCGGCGCTGCTGGCACGTCGTTCCGATGTCGCCATCGTTTTTGGAATCCGGGTCGAGGGCGAAGGCTACGACAACGCTGACCTGTCCCTGCCGTGGGGGCAGGACACCGTAATCGACGCTGTTGCGGGTGCGAACTCGAACACCGTCGTCGTCCTCGAGACCGGCAATCCCGTGGCGATGCCGTGGCTCCCGAATGTCAGGGCCGTGCTGGCGGCCTGGTACCCCGGCCAGTGCGGTGGCCAGGCGATCGCCGAAATCCTCGCCGGTGTCACCAACCCGTCCGGAAAACTCCCGCTGACCTTTCCGAAAGATCTGGACCAGACACCGCGGCCGGTACTGCCGGGCCTCGGTACACCGTGGGGTACCCCAACGACGGTCACCTACAACGAGGGATCCGACGTCGGGTACCGCTGGTTCGCGAAGGCCGGGAAGAAACCCCTGTTCCCTTTCGGCCACGGACTCAGCTACACCCGCTTCGGCTATGGAAACCTGACAGTGCAGGACCGTGGCGGGGTGCGGGCCGAAGTTACAGTCACCAATGAAGGGCCGCGCTCCGGGGCCGATGTGCCCCAGCTTTACCTCCTTGAGGACCCTGCGGGACCCCGGATGCGTCTGCTCGGCTTCGAGCGTGTGGACCTCGAGCCCGGCGAATCACGGACCGTCGAGCTAACTGCTGATCCGCGGCTGCTGGCCAGCTATAACACCGGGCGCGGGCAGTGGCATATCGCCGCAGGCAACTACCGGCTGGCGCTCGGTCCCTCGGCCGGCGACTGCAGCCTGGAAGCTGACGTGTACCTGGCCGAGTCGTGGTTCGGGCGCTAGCCATTAGCTGGCCGAGGGCGGATTTCGCGGGATGAAGGTCGGATTCAGGCCGCGGCCGATGCCGTAGGTCCCGGGAGTGGCGGTGCGGTGGAGCGGTAGTGGTGGCCGGTGGGGGTATGGATTTCGAGGGTGTGTCTGGGTCCTGGCCGGGGCCGGACGGTCCAACCAGGGGTTTCTTTGACGTGGTTGCAGGCTTCGCAGAGCCCGGCGCCGTTGGCTTGAGTGGTACGGCCGCCGCGGTGCCAGGGAATGATGTGGTCCAGGTGCCGAATGGGGGCGTCGCAGAACGGGGTGCGGCAGGTGTTGTCCCGGACCTGGATGAGGCGGCGTAGCCCGGGCGGGAAGAGCCGGGCGCGGGAGTCCATGGCGACCAGTTCCCCGGTGCCCGGGGCGGTGTAGAGCCGGCGGAGCCAGACGTTCAGGGCATGACTCGCAGCGGTGTCGGCGTCAGGGTCGTCGTCGGCCTCCGCGGGGTTCCCTGTGCCGGGCTCCTTCCTATTACCGGCGTGTGTGAGCATCTCGCGGGCCCAGCCGCCGGGGACGATGCCGTAGCCGGGGAGGCGGGCGGGTTCGCTATCGCCCTGGAAGAGGGTGCGGTCGGTCAGGACGAGCTGGATTTCGATGCCGCTGATCCCGCCGGCCTTTCCGGTGGTGCCTTCGACGAGGGCGTCGGCCATGAGCTGCCCGCGGGTCCGAGGGTCCCCGCCGGCGCGGAGGGCGTCGGCGTGCCGGGTCAGGGCGGCGTGGACGGAAACACCGCCGGCGATGGGGAGCAGGGCGGTGAGGTAGCACATGGTGTCCGGGGCCGGGCGGAGGCTGACGTGCCGTTCGGTGGCGGCGTGGCTGGCGCGCTGGGTGACAGTGCGGGGGTCCAACCGGTAGGCGGCGGTCCGGGCTGCGGCAATGATGCCCCGGTCCCCGGTCCCGTCGAAGGTTCCGGCGTCGGGGGCGAGTTCGGCGTCGACGGCGGCCCGGTCGGCCGCGGAGAGGCAGGCGGTTTCCTTCACGAGCAAGGTGGCGCGCCATTCGTTGAGCTGCCCGGTCTCGAGCGCCGCGAGGGTGTGGGGCATTTCGGTGACGAGGGCTTTGGCCAGGCCCAGGAGCCGTCCGCCGCGGGCTGGGGATTCCCGCCGGGCCAGCGCGATCTGCGCGCCGACCCCGGCTCCCAGTTCCGCGGCCGGCATCCCCAGGTCCCGCTGTTCGCGGCGCTGGATCAGCTCGAATGCGACGGACAGGCGGGCCTGACGGGCAGCCAGGGCAGACTTCTGGTCCTCCAAGGACCGGATCTCAGCAATCAAGCGCACACCGTCCAGATCCGGCACGACCCTGCTCAGTGGCATGGCTGCATCTTCGGTGACCGCCACACCAACCGCCGCTTCCAGAACCACGTCGGGCCCCTGCTTGCCGTCCATGGAATCAGGCTACCGGGCACCTGCGACATTAAAGAGGCCCCGGAACCTGCGTATCCGTAAGCTTGAAGGAACGCCCCTCGCCCCGATCCAAGGAACCCATGCCGATCAACAGACAAACACTGAAACAGGACGGGTTCACCGGTTTCCGCCCGCTCGGAGACCTTGATATCAACCGGATCCCGCAGAAACCCGGGATTTTCGCCGTGCTGCAGCCGGAGGGCTTCCGACAGCAGTTCCTGGCCAAGAGCACGGCCGGCATCTTCAAGAAGAAGGACCCCACCCTGACGGCGAAAGCGCTCGCTGCCGAATGGGTCGACGGCGCCGACGTCCTCTACGTGGGGAAGGCCGGCCCCGGCAGCAAGGGCAACCGCGGACTGCGCCGGCAGATCCAGGAATTCGTCGACTTCGGCATCGGCAAACCACCCGGCCACTGGGACGGCCGGCTGATCTGGCAGCTCGCCGCCGCCGGGTCGCTTGTTGTCGCGTGGAAAGAGCTGCCTGTTGAGCAGCTCCATGCGGCCGAGGCCGGACACCACGCCGCGTTTGTTGATCAGTACGGACGGCTGCCCTACGCCAACCTGGTCCAGGCCCGGGTCAAGGGCAGCTAGCTCCAGGCTGCCCCGCCGTGCGTAAAGCGCCCCGCCACGAGCGTTGCAGCCACCGGCATCGCCGCGAAGACAGCATCGGATACCGCCAGCGGGTCGCCGTCGAGTACCGCGAGATCCGCCGGATCCCCCACCCGGATCCTGCCCCGCCCTCGTGTTGACGCCGTCAGGGCATCCTGCCGTGTAAGTGCCTGCTCCGGGTGCCAAGGGTCTCGACCGTCCTGCCGCGCCCGTGTGGTGGCCGCCGACATTGCGGTCCACGGTTCCAGCGGAGCCACTGGCGCGTCGGAGCCCAGCGCCAGCGTCGCACCGGCGGACAGCAGCGACCGGAGCGGGAATGCCCGGTCGGTGCGCCCCGCCCAGTTGGAATCGGCGGCATCGCGATCGTCCAGGGCATGGGCGGGCTGGACACTCGCCGTCAGGCCGAGTTGGCCGAAGCGGGCGAAGTCCTGGCCGCGGACGAACTGGGCGTGCTCGATCCGCCCGGCGATCCCGGCCGCGGCGAAGGCATTCAAAGCCACCTCGTTGGCGCCGTCGCCGATTGCGTGCACGGCCGGGACAAAGCCGGACTCTTTGGCCCGGACCAGCAGTTCCAGCAGTTCGGCCTCGCTCACCGTGAGCAGCCCGCGGCCGCCGTGCGGGTACGGGTCCACACAGAAGGCGGTGCGGGTGTTCAGCGAGCCGTCGATCAGCACCTTCAACGGGCCCACCCGCAGCAGGCCCGCCCCGCCGTCGAGTTCCTGCCCGGTCCGCATCCCCTCCGCAATGGCCCGGGCCAGATCCCGCGGATAGACGCCGGCCTCCACCCGGAACGAATCAAAGCCGGCCGCAACGCGACGCCGCCAGACGCCGGCGTTCCACGTCATTTCGAAATCAACAATCCCCACGATCCCGCGCGCGGCCGCAGCCTGCGCCGACCCCCGCACCCAGGCATCCACCACGGCATCGGGCAGGTAGCCCAGCTCACGGGTCAGTTCGAAGGCCGGCTCCTCGCGCAGCAGCCCTGAGGCGTCCACTGTCAGGCCATAACGGCGAGCCGCCGCATTGTTGAGCCAGACGCAGTGCAGGTCGTGGCTCAGCAGCGCCACCGGCACGCCCCCGGTGGCGCCGTCGAGCAGCTCCAGGCTGGGCACATCCGCCCAGAGAGCGTCGCGGAAGCCGACGCCCACCACCGTCATGCCGCCAGCGCTATGGCTGGCGAGACGGGAACTGACGACGTCGGCTGCCGCATGCGCCGAGGCGGCGCCGGCGAGATCGATCCGGTTGGCGGCGAGGGCCCACTGGGTCATATGGACATGTTCATCCCACAACCCCGGGATAAGGTAGCGGCCGCCCAGATCCGCCACCCGGGATGCAGCGACAGCCGGCAGTCCGGCGCGTTCGATCCGCGCCACCACCCCGCCGCTTAGGTGCAGGTCATACAGCGTCGTCCCGCCGGGGAAGCGCGCCGAGGCGAGAACGAGGTCATTGCGGGGAACGTCAGCAGTCTCGGGCATAGGACACAGGGTATGGGCCGGAGCGCAATGCGCCAATCCGGGCCCTCCGCCGCCGCTGGCTGCCAGGGGTCGGGCCGGACACGGGACTTTCGCCCCTTACCCGGGAACCGGGTACCGGCGAGGCTGGATTCGTAGCGGTTCCTGCGCGGGCATTGGGGGATGAACCGCTTGCATATGGGTGGTCCGGGTCCCGCTCGAGCCTTGGGAAGAAATAGCGTCCTGCTCACGGGCTGCGCGGGAGGTATCCATCTCCGTGCCCCACGGGCAGCAGGTAAGCCGTGGCGGCACTTTCGACGTCCAAGACGCTTCGTTCACACCGTGCCGGCACCGCGTGGCCAATCCACCGGCCGTCACCACAATCAAGGAGAACGCATGAAAGCCCTCGTTTACGGCGGTCCAGGAGAGAAGTCCTGGACCGACGTCCCCGATCCCAAGATCCAGAATCCCAGCGATGTGATTGTCAAAGTGGACACTACAACGATCTGCGGGACAGACCTCCATATCCTCAAAGGTGATGTCCCTGCCGTCACCAAAGGCCGGATTCTGGGCCACGAGGGCGTGGGGACCATCACCGAAACCGGCTCGTCGGTCACCAGCCTGAAGGTGGGCGACCGCGTTATCATCTCGTGCATTAAGTCCTGCGGCCACTGCGCCAACTGCAAGACCGGCCTCTACTCGCACTGTATGGGCGGGGAGGGTGCAGCCGGCATCGGCTGGGTTTTTGGGCACTTGATCGACGGCACCCAGGCCGAATACGTCAGGGTCCCCTACGCCGAAAACTCCCTTCATTTGCTCCCCGAGGGCGTCACCGATGAACAGGCAGTGATGCTTTCCGACATCCTTCCTACCGGCTTCGAGATCGGGGTGCAGTACGGCCGCGTCAAGCCCGGCGATACGGTCGCCGTCGTCGGCGCGGGCCCGGTAGGCCTCGCCGCCATCGCCACCGCCGGTCTCTACGGAGCTGCCACAGTCATCGCCGTCGACCTTGACGCGAACCGGTTGGAAAAGTCCCGGGAGTTCGGCGCCACCGACGTTGTCCTCTCCAGCGACCCGGACTGGAAGGATCAGGTGCTCGCGCTGACCGATGGTCAGGGTGTTGACGTGGCGATCGAGGCGGTCGGCATCCCGGCGACTTTCAGCATGTGTACTGAAATCGTGCGCCCCGGTGGCAACGTGGCCAACGTCGGTGTGCACGGCAAGTCTGTGGAGCTGCACGTGGAAAGCCTCTGGATCCAGAACATCAATATCAGCATGGGCCTGGTCAACGCCAACACCACCCCGATGCTCCTCAAACTCGTGGCTCAAAAGAAGGTTCCGGCGGAAAAGTTCGCCACCCACCACTTCACGTTCGACCAGTTCCTGGAGGCCTACGACACGTTTGCCCGTGCCGCAGAGACGAAGGCGCTCAAAGTAGTCATCACGGCATAAAAGCCCTGGTTGTCTGAGCAGGGTTATCCGAGTGATCTGAAAGGATGGCGGCCATGCGACCAGGCCGGATCGTCATGCTGGTGCTGGGTACGCTCAGCGCCCTCCTCGGGCTGGGGCTGCTGGCCGGAGCAGGCGCCGCGGGCTTTGGCAACTATGTCCAGCGCGACAACGGGTACTTCACCACGCCTTCGGAACGGTACGCCACGAGCGGCTACGCCTTGACCACACCCCGCCTGGACATCATGACGGAGCGTGGAGTGCCCGATGCCGTTCCGGTCGGCGTGGTCGGAAGCCTTATGCTGAGCGGTTCGGGGGAGTCCGGCAAGGACATCTTCATCGGGGTCGGGCCGCGGAGCGACGTGGCGGCCTACCTGGACGGTGTCAGCCATGCGGAGATCACCGATGTCCGATTCAACCCTTTCCGGGTGGAGTACCGGAGTGTGGCCGGGGCCAACGTTCCGGCGCGGCCGGCGGACCAAAGCTTTTGGGCCGCCTCTGCTACCGGTGCGGGGGAGCAGCAGCTGGAATGGGACCTGCGCTCCGGTAGCTGGGCTGTGGTGATTATGAACGCGGACGCCAGCCCTCCGACGGCCGTTGAGCTAAAGGCCGGAGCCCGCTCCGAGCTGTTGTGGCCAGTCTTCGTCGGTCTCCTGATCGGCGGGGTTGTATTTCTGCTGATAGGGATTCCGCTGATCGTGCTTGGCGCCGCCGGTTTGGGTCGGGGTGGTCCGCCGCCGATGCCCGGGCAGAGCTGGGCGGTGGCCGGAGCGGCAGCCCCCCAGTTCCCTGCGGCCGGTGCGGCGGCGGGTGCCCCGCCGGGATCTGCCGCCGTCTATCCGGCCCGGCTCAGCGGCTATCTGGACCCCAAGCTGTCCCGGTGGTTGTGGCTGTTCAAATGGTTCCTGGCGATCCCGCACTTCATTGTGCTCTTTTTCCTCTGGTTTGCCTTTGGCGTGGTCACGATCGTGGCGTGGTTCGCGATCCTCTTTACCGGCCGCTACCCGCGCTCGCTGTTCAACTTCAACGTCGGCGTTCTCCGCTGGAGCTGGCGGGTGGCCTTCTACTCCTACGCGGCGCTCGGCACGGATATCTATCCGCCGTTCACCTTGGCGCGCACGGACTACCCGGCGGACTTCGACGTCGATTATCCGGAGAAATTGTCCCGCGGCCTGGTGCTCGTGAAGTCCTGGCTCCTGGCCATCCCGCACCTGCTGATCGTGGCACTGCTGACCGGAACTGCCCAGACGTGGGTCTACCGGGACGGTCGCTGGGCGCAGGTGGGCGTAGGGGTGTCGCTGCTTGGGCTGCTGGTTCTCATCGCCGGAGTGGTCCTGTTGTTCACAGGGGCGTACGCGAGGGGGCTCTTCGATTTCCTGCTGGGGCTCAACCGCTGGATTTACCGCGTCTGGGCCTATGTTTCCCTGATGCGGGATGAATACCCGCCTTTCCATTTGGATTCGGGGCCGCGTGATCCGGGTGACACCGCCGCGATACCCCCGGCATGGTCTCCCGCCGGGCCCGGTGCGCCCGGTGGCGGTCCCGCCGGGCCCGGTGCACCCGGTGGCGATCCCGCCGGGCCGACAAATGCCCGGCCGACAAATGGCGGGCCGGGCTTCTACGGCATCGGTGGGCCAGCAGCCCGCGGCCCGGAAAAACGCGAGACTCCAGCCGGACCGGAGGCCGCGGCGGGCCCGACCGTCCCAGCGAGCCAAGACAACCGGCCGAGCCACTAGTCCATTCCGGGACCCCAGTCCGTTTCGGGACACTCGACGCAGCGGCCGGGAAGTCCACCGGAGTGCCCGGCCGCTATGCCGAAACCGCCGCCATAGTGTTGGCCGTGCTTCGACGCTGCCTTCGACCTCCTTCGAAAAAATTGTTTACATGCACGTGCATCCAAACGGCCCCGTGCGCCGGTAGTAGGTGTGTAAGCAAAAATCGCCCGCCCGGCGGGCCGTTGAAGGAGATGTAGATGCGTACCAGGATTTTCGCAGCGGGCGCCGTAGTAATTGCGGCAGCTCTCACCCTTGCCGGCCCCGCCCAGGCCGCCGAGTCCGACGCCCAGCTTTCCGTCCTCCATGGCGTTCCCGGACTTACTGTTGACGTCTGGGTGAACGGCGAACGGACCCTTGACAACTTCGCTCCGGGCACCCTGGCCGGTCCGCTGGCCCTTCCGGCCGGCGACTATGACCTCGCCATCACCGCCGCAGACGCCGCGGATGCCTCCGCCCCTGTGATCGGACCCGTGAAGGTTACCCTCGCTGCCAGCGGCAACTACACGGCCGTCGCAAACCTTGACGCAGGGGGGAAACCGACGGCTAACTTCTTCACGAACGACGTTTCACGGCTGGAGCCCGGTAAGGGAAAGCTCACTGTCCGCCACACCGCAGCGGCGCCGGCCGTGGACATCCTCGCCGGTGGTGCCTCCGTGATCTCCGGCCTGGCCAACCCCAATGAGAAGACCCTCACGCTGGATCCCGGCACCCTGTCCGTTGCGGTTGCTGCCGCCGGGACCACGGCTCCGGTGATTGGTCCGGCCGATGTGACGGTTGCGGAGGGCACTCACACGATCGTGTACGCCTGGGGCAGCCTCGCGGACAAGAACCTGATGCTGGCCGTGCAGAACATTGAAGGACTGCATTCCGCCCCCGCCGGCGTTCCCGGCGGACGCTCCGGTGCCGTTGACGCGGGAACCGCATCAAGCGGTCAGCCGGCCGCGATGGCAGGCATTGGTGTTGTGATCCTCCTGCTGCTGGGAGGCGGCGTCGCTTTGTCCCGCAGGCAGCCGGTGTTCCACCGCACCCGCTAAGCCGCAACCACAAACCCCGGCCGCCCGGCTACCCGCCGGGCGGCCGGGGCCCGGGTCTCACCACGTCAGGAGGACGGTCATGAAGCGCACGACAACGGCGGAGGGCGCCGGGGGATCGTCGGCTCCTTGGCAGCGGACAGCCGAAAGGAGCCCAGCCGCGCGACACGCGGCCGCCGCCCTCACGATGGCCCTGCTGATTGCGGGGTGCGCCGCTCCGCAGGTCGTTGTGGCGCCGTTAACCCCGGCAACGGGGAGCCCGGCAACGGAGAGCGCCGCAATGGAGGCGTCCGTCCCCGACGCGGGCCGACCCAGCCTGGAGCCCCCGCCGCCGGTACAGGCTGCGACTCCTGCAGTCCCCACCTCAGCTATTCCGGTCCGGCCGGCAACCCCACTGGTCCGGGCGCCCAAGGACCCGGCCCCCCGATTCCTTACGGTGGAGGGAACCACCATCAACATGCCCATCGTGCAGGTGGGTGTCAGCCCCGACGGGGCCATGGAGATCCCGGATCCGTTCGACGAGGCTGGCTGGTACCGCTACGGCCCGGCTCCCGGGGCCGCGGCCGGATCCGCGGTGCTTGCGGCACACGTCGACACGACCTCCGATTCGGCGCCCTTTTCCCAACTAAAGTCCCTCGCGCCCGGCACCATTGTGACGGTCCAGCGCGAAGGGTCGGCAGCCCTAACGTTCCGGGTGACCGGGGTCGAACTTATGGCCAAAGACGCGTTCGACGGCGTCTCCATCTTCCGGCGTGACGGTCCGCCCCAGTTGAAACTGGTGACTTGCGGGGGCCGATGGCTGGACGAACAGCAGGACTACGGTGACAATGTGATTGTCACGGCGGCTCCGGCATGATTCAAGGCGCAGGGCTCATCGTCGCCACCAACAGCGGGAAGGAGCCGGGATTGGCACCTCGCGAGGACTCTTCCGGCTGGGACCCGGAACTCACCGAATCTTTCGCCGCCGGTGACGAAACTGTGCTGGCAGAGGCGTACCGGCAGTTCTCTCCCCTGGTGCATACGCTGGCGCTTCGCTCGCTGCGCGACAACTCCGCGGCCGATGACGTTACCCAGGAGGTGTTCATCCGGGTGTGGCGGTCGCGGTCTGCGTTCGACCCGAAGAAAGCGCGGCTGCCGGCGTGGATCGTGGGCATCACCCGGAACGTGATCACGGACGCGCAAGCGGCCTCGATGCGGGAAGCCCGGAAGGTACTGGCCGCCGTCGAACGCTCCCCGGACCCGGAACAGGCGGCCGGGCACGCGGCTGCGGAGGTTCTGGCCGACCGACTGCTGCTGGACGGGGAACTGGAGAGACTGGGCGAGCCGCAAGGATCAATCCTAAGGCTTGCCTTCTACGATGACCTGACGCATTCGCAGATTTCACAGAAACTGGACCTGCCGCTTGGTACGGTCAAGAGCCACATCCGCCGCAGCTTGTCCCAGCTCAGAAGCCGATTGGAGGTAGACCGTGCAACATCTTGATCCGGATTCCCTGAGCCTGCTAGCCCTCGGCGAAGCGATCGGCGACGACGCCGCGGACCACCTCCGGGCCTGCGCTGGTTGTGCAGCAGAATTTTCTGGCCTCCGCCGCGCTGTGCTGGCGGCCAAGCCCGGACCGGCCATCGTCGCCTTGGAGCCGCCGGGGCCGCAGGTGTGGGCAGGGATTCACGGCGTCCTGGGGCTTTCCGCCGCTGTAGCTGCCGACCCGCTGTGGTCCGCGCCGACGCCGGGTTCCCGCCCGGTGGCAGCGACTGAGCCACCGCCGGCGCATGGGTCCGTGACGCCGTTCCCGTCCCGGGCGGAAAGCACCGGCGAGCAGCAGACGGGCGGATGGCGCTTCGGCCGGATCCGCCGGTCCGGGATGTGGCTGGCTGCGGCCGCGGCCACAGCGCTGCTGGCCGGCGGGGCCTTCTGGTCCATACAGCAGAACCAGTCGGCGGTGACCCCACTGGCACGGGCCGAACTCACTCCGGTGGACCGGCATTCCGCGACCGGATCGGCCCGCGTCGTCGAGGCCAAGGACGGGCAGCGCACCCTGGAGGTACAGGTCGACAAAAACGAGGCCCGCGGCTACCAGGAGGTCTGGCTGATCGCGCCGGATCTCTCGCGGCTGGTGAGCCTGGGGGTCATGACCGCCGGCTCCGGCACATTTTCCGTGCCGGAGGGCCTGGATCTGGCCGAATACCCGATCGTGGACGTGTCCGACGAACCGGTTGACGGGAATCCCGCGCACTCCAGCGTCAGCATTGTCCGCGGGACCCTTGCCTTGTGAGCTGACCGATCCCCAGATGCCGGCCCTACTGCCCTGGCGGCTGTTCCGGCGTCCGGTATCCGGCGGGGTACTGCTGCGTTCCGGGTGACTGGGAGGTCGGCGCATTCCACACCGGCGGCGAGTTGGGCCAGGCAGGGAGCCCGCCGTGGGTTCCTGCGGCGGGCGTTCCGCCCTGGAGCCGGACCAGCTCTGCGGTGTTTTCCGCGGTGCGGATACCGGCTACGAGGGATTCGAGGCCGATTCTTGCCAGCGCGAGGTAAATGATGACGAACAGGGGCCCGATCACCAATAGAACGAGCAGACCCAAAACGGGGCTGCGGCTGCTAAACGCTGCGATAACAAAAACCAGGTACATCACGCCTAAGGCGATCATGATCAGGATGTAGACGATCTTGGCGATGGATGGCGAGATAAAACGAGTAAATGACAGGTCAAACAAGTTCTTCACAATTTCCCCCAAAGTAGCGCCGTTGACAGCGACGATTTATGTTTGTCACGCTGAGCATAACCGCAGCTGCGGCGGTTTCCTGCGGTTTTGCTGTTGTGCTGCGTCGAGTGTTCAGCGAACCGTCGAAACGGCCGGGCCCAGGGCCTTCCGGGACGCCGGCGGGCCTGCTGAATAACGAGGTGCCGCAAGGGGGCTGCTGCGGGGTAGGACCGCCCACCTGAACTGCACCGCAACGCCTGCCGACGTCGGAAATCTTGCCTGCTTTATGGCCCCAAATAAGGTGGTGGTCGTCTCCGGGGACACTGTCAGCATTTCAGCAGTCGCGATCGAAGACTATTGGGGCAGTGCCACGTGGGACTAAACCGGGGACGGCCTGCTACTGGACCGTCACCTTGATCCGTTGCACCACGTTATTGCCCATCCCCTGGTAGTTCCAGGACTGTTCCAGTGGCTGGATTGCGCCGGAGGCGTCAGTGGCGCGGCAGGACCGGGTGCGGCGTCAACACCGGCCCAGTCCCGCAGCTTAGATCGCGTGCGACTCGGCCAGGAACTGCGCCAGGCCCAAAGGTTCGCGGCCGGTGAGTTCGTGGACGGCCGACGTCGGCCCGGCCAGTTCACCGGTGACGATTGCCGTGTAGGTGCTCACCCAGGCGTCCACCTGCCACGCCGGAGCCCCGTAGGAGGCGCGCGAGGCGTACGCCTCATCCAGGCTCTCGTTGTGGAACGTGATGGTCCGGCCGGTCCCGGCGGTGAGAAGTGCCGCGGCCGAGGCCAAGGAGAGGTCCTCAGGTCCGGTGAGGTCGTAGGTTCTGCTGATGTGCAGGGACGGGTCCCGGAGCACGGTCACGGCGGAGCGGGCAATATCCGCCCGGGCAACGGCCGCCATGGAACCGTCCCCGGCGGGTCCGCGGATCACGCCGTCCTCGCCCGCCAGCAAGGGCAGGAAATCGAGGTAGAAGTTGTCCCGCAGGAAGGTGTAGTCCATACCGGAAGCCCTGATGTGTTCCTCAGTGGCGAAATGGTCCCGGCCGAGAGTGAAGGCGCAATCAGCCGCCGCGCCGAAGAACGAGGTGTAGACGATGTGCTGCACACCGGCTGCGGCAGCCGCGTCCACGAAGGTGAAGTGCTGCTGCATCCGGTCTTCGGCCTCGGCGGCGGAGACCATAAAAAGCGTCTCCACCCCCGCAAGTGCCGCTTTTGCCAGCGCCGGGTTGGCGTAGGTCACGACGGCGGCGTCGGCGCGTTCCAGCTGCGGGGCCCTGCTGGGGTCACGGACGAGCAGTCGTTGCGGGGTGCCGGCGTCGGCCAGGTGGCGGGCCACCATGCCGCCGAGGTGCCCGGTGGAACCAGTGACGGCGAGCGTGGGCGTACACGTCACGGGCCTAGGCCTCCCGGGACGCCGGCGACTTGGTCTGCGCCGGGTCGCGCTCGGCGAGAGAGCCGATCGCGGCGTCAATCTTGGCCATGATCCCGGCATCCAGCTGCACGCCCGCCGCCGCGACGTTCTTCTCGATCTGCTCCGGCCGGGATGCGCCCATAATGGCCGAGGCCACGTTTTTGTTCTGCAGGACCCAGGCAATACTCAGTTGGGCCATGGTCAGGCCGGCCTCGTCAGCGATTGGTTTGAGTTGCTGCACGCCGGTGAGGACCTCGTTGGACATCCAGCGCTCGATCATCTTCGAGCCGCCCTTGGAATCCGTCGCCCGGCTGCCCTCCGGCGCGGGTTTGCCCGGGTGGTATTTCCCGCTCAGCACACCCTGCGCCATCGGTGACCAAACGATCTGCGAGAGACCAAGTTCCTCGGACGTCGGAACCACCTCGGCCTCGATGACCCGCCACAGCATGGAGTATTGCGGCTGGTTGGAAATCAGCTGGAAACCCAGTTCCCGGGCGAGGGCATGGCCGTCGCGGATCTGGTTGGCGGTCCATTCGCTGACGCCGATGTAGAGGGCCTTGCCTTGCCGCACGATATCCGCGAACGCCTGCATCGTCTCTTCCAGCGGGGTTTCGTAGTCGAAGCGGTGTGCCTGGTAGAGGTCCACGTAGTCCGTCTGCAGCCGCGAAAGGGAGCCGTTGATGCCCTCCATAATGTGCTTGCGGGACAAGCCAAGATCGTTGTGGCCCTTGGGGCCGGTAGGGCCGAAGACTTTGGTGAAGATTTCCAGCGACTCGCGCCGCTCACCTTGGAGGGCCTTGCCCAGCACGGTCTCCGCGGCGGTATTGGCGTAGACATCTGCCGTGTCGAAGGTGCTGATGCCGGCGTCGAGTGCGGCCCGTACGCACTGGGTTGCGACCTCGTTCTCTACCTGCGAACCGTGGGTAAGCCAGTTGCCAAAGGTGATTTCCGAAATCTTGAAGCCGCTGTTCCCGAGGTATCTGAATTCCATGGGTTCCAACGTAGCCGACTTAGCTTCCGGGGGTAAGGCCCTAGCTTGCCTTGCGCTTCTGGGACTGGGTCCCGGATGGTCGGGCGTTCGGCTGCCGGGAAACGGACGCGCGCAACGGCTTCAGCGGAGGCCGCCCGGAAACGGAAGCGAGCGAACCAGTGTCCAGCAGCGACTGAGGCGCAGGCAGTGGGATCTTTTTGAACGCGGCCGGGACGCTCCCAAGCTGGCCGTTCCGGTCGGTGGAGGACTCTACCAGCGGAGCTACGGCACGCACGTCACATGCCGGGACCGCCGGGTCCGGCAGTTCGCGGACCGTGACCTTAACGGCCGGCGCGATCTTCGCCTTGGCGCGGGCAGCTGCGCGGGCGTCCGCCTGCGCGACGGCGTCAACCCAGCCCGCTGATAGGGCAGGTTCCGTCCTTACCGGCCCGGCCGCTTGGGCGGGCTCGGAAGGGTGGGCCGGACGATGCTGGATCGTTACGGCGGCGCGAACCGGACCGGTGTGCTCGACCGGTTCGGCGGTTCTGCCTGCTGCACTGAAGAGCGCGCGTCCCAAGGCCATAACGGTCACGGCGATCAGCCGGCCGAGGCCTGCAATCACCAGCGTGGCAACAAAGGCCAGGAAGAGACCGAAGGTCATCACAAAGGCAACGGCCAAGGTCCCGAAGAACGTCAGATTGAGGGCGATGGTTGTCGGATCTCCCATTTCACCTCTCCTTGCTGGCCTTGCGGCGGCGCGTCCCGCTCTGCGCTGCGGGCAACGGCACCCCTTAACCATACGTACTTTCTCTGCCGGACACGCAGGCAGGCGGTGTCTTCGCCAAGACGTGTCGAAGCTGTTACGGACCCGGCTCGGCCAGCACCATCGGGCCTGCGTCTATAGTCGGAAGGAGCCTCGCCGGCGTCGTCCGGCAACCTGGAAAGGACAAACTGTGACGCCCCCAGACACCGCCCCTCCCGGATCCGGCCAACCCGGTCCGGCCCCGTTCACGGACAACTGCCCGTGCCTCTCGGGGGAGCAGTACGGTCTCTGTTGCGGCAGGTTCCACAGCGGCGCGGCGCAGGCATCGACGGCCGAACAGCTGATGCGCTCCCGGTATAGCGCTTTTGTGCTGCTGGATGCGGGCTATCTGCTGCGGACTTGGCACCCGGACAGCAGGCCGGCCGCATTGGACCTGGATCATGGATTGCAGTGGCGGCGGCTGGACATCGTCGCCACCCGGCGCGGTGGCCCGCTGGACTCCGAGGGCATCGTGGAGTTCAAGGCCCATTTCCGTCACCACGGCGGACGCGGCGTTCACCATGAGACCAGCCGCTTCGTCCGGGTCGACCGCCGCTGGTATTACGTTGACGCCGTCGAGTTCGGCTGAATGACCGGCTTGCAGGTGCCGGCGAAATTGCCTGCCTAGCGTTCCTCGACCGGTTCCACCGGGGTGAACCCGGCGCGATCCACTTTGCGGTGGAAGTGCATGCCGGCGGTTCCGCCCAGGACGGCGCCGACAAGGGCCACGGCGGCCACCACAACTGCGGCGATGGCGCTGGTGGCGGTCAGTTCGCCCTCGTTGACCGGGATGCGCGGGAAGCTGTTGAGCTGGGCCAGGATGTTGTACCGCTGGCCCGCCACGATGCCGAGAATGGCGACGACAACCGCGGCGATGAGGGCCCAGACCCACACCATAAATCCTTGTTTTGCGCCGCTAAAACGTGCCATCCGGCCAGCGACGTAGCCGCCGGAGAAATACGACACAAACAAGATGACCAGCACGGCGATGATGCCGACAAGCCCCATCGTTTCGTTGCCCGCGGTGACTGCAGCGTTGACGTCCGTATTAGTGGCGAGGCCAACGGCGGTGCCGGCAGCCGCGACCAGTGCCGTCAGCAGGACGGCCATTCCGGTGGCGGCCAGCCAGCCGAAGAATGCTGAACCAATCTTGATGCCGCCGAACTGCTCCTTTTCGCGGGCCACCACGGTTTCGCGGGTGGGGACATCGTCGAGCACAGTCTCATGCCCCGTCGCGTCGTGGCGCACGGCAGTGACGGGCCGGCTGCGGGCTGGTTCGGTGCCGGTCGGGATGGCCTGGGTGTCGTTGGTGCGGACGGTGTTGTGGCGGTCGGCATCCTGGCGGGCGTCGTGGATCCCGGCGTTCTGGCTGCCGGGCGTGTCCTCGTCACGGGCGCGTCGGGGAGTGCGATCATCGGGGCCTGCTGGGTTGCTCATGAGGACTGCTCACTTTCACTGAATGACCCGGACTCATTTCTTGAGCCGGGCACCGCCAGGCGGAGGCCGGCGTGCAGGCCTCACCACCAGCTAATCACGGCCAGAACATGGTAGCAAGGATGCTTACTATTGCTCGTTGGGTGACGTCTCCTGTCAGCGGTACTTTCGGTGCAGATTCGGTTTCACCGACGCGCGCGCACTGGCGTCGGCAATCCACGGTCCGGTCCCTTCGGACTGGTCAAGGACGCCGGCCTCCAACCATTGGTGATCGCCGGCCAGAACCGTGCGGGAAAGCGCGTGGTCGGTCTCGTCGGTGTTCCGCCAAAGCTGGTCGAAGTATTCATCAACCCGCACTCGGGCCTGCTCACAGAATGCCTCGGCAAGATCGTAAGCGGACGCGCCCTTCTCCGGGGAGGTCCGCAGCAGCATTTCCGCCCGGGAGCAGGCCGCGGCCATGGCGAACAGTTCAGCCCCGATGTCCACAATCCGGCCCAGGAAAGCCTGTTTGTGTTCAAGCTTGGCCTGCCACCGGCCCATCCCGTAGAAGGTTTGCCGGGCCAGCCGCCGCGAGGTCCGCTCGATGAAGCGAAGTTGCTTCGCGAGCCTGCCGAAGTCGCTGTAGGACCGCGGGTCCATGCCGGCCCCGGCGACCAGTTTGGGCAGCCATTTCGCGTAAAAGCCGGAGGCCCCGACGGCGGCCCGGGCCTTGTCGGACAGGCTGGCGTCCGCGGAGGCGAGATCTCCGGCCGCGGTCAGGTGCGCGTCGACGGCTTCGCGGGCGATCAGCAGTTTCATGATCTCTGAGGATCCCTCGAAAATGCGGTTGATGCGCAGATCCCGGAGCTGCTGTTCGGCAGGTACGGCGCGTTCGCCGCGGGCCTCGAGCGAGTCCGCTGTTTCGAAACCGCGGCCGCCGCGGATTTGCACCAGTTCATCGGCGATCCGGCAGCTGATCTCGGTGGACCACAGTTTGGCCAGGGCCGCCTCGATCCGGACGTCCTTCTGCCCGGCGTCGGCCATTTCGGCGGAAAGCTCAAAAACCGCGTCGAGGGCAAAGGCGCTGGCTGCAATGAAGGCGATCTTTTTGCCCACGGCCTCGTGCTGGCCCACCGGGCGACCCCACTGGGTGCGGGCGTTGGACCACTCGCGGGCGATTTTCAAGCTCCACCGCCCGGAGGCGACGCAGAGCGCTGGAAGTGCGAGCCGGCCGGTGTTGAGCGTGGTGAGGGCGATCTTGAGGCCCTGTCCTTCGCGGCCGAGCCGGTTGGCTGCCGGCACCCGGACCCGGTGGAAGCGGGTGACGCCGTTCTCAATTCCGCGCAACCCCATAAAGGCATTGCGGTTTTCCACTGTGATGCCGGGGGAATCCATCTCAACAACGAAGGCGCTGATTCCGCCCTTGTGCACGGTGCCGTCAGCACCGGTCCGGGAGGGAACCACCGCCATGACCACCACGAGTTCGGCGATCACCCCGTTGGTAGTCCAGAGCTTGACGCCGTCCAGGAGGTAGGACTCGCCGTCGTCGGAAGGGACTGCGGTGCTGCCCATCCGGGCGGGGTCGCTGCCAACATCGGGCTCGGTCAGCAAGAAGGCGGTCACGGCGCCGGCGGCGCAGCGCGGCAGATACTCCTGTTTCTGTGCCGGCGTGCCGAATACCTTCACCGGCTCGGGGACGCCAATCGACTGGTGCGCCGAGAGCAGGGCGCCGAGGCTGGGGTGGACGGAACCCAGCAGCGCCAGTGCCCGTCCGTAGTAGACCAGGGAGAGGCCAAGCCCGCCGTAGTCGCGGGGAATTTTCATGCCGAAAACACCGAGGTCGGCGAGGCCCTTCAGGTACGCATCCGGAATCAGCGCGTCGCGCTCGATGGTGCGCCCGGACATCGTGCGGCAGTACTCGGTTAGGCGGGCCAGGAACTCTTCGCCGCGTTCGACGTCGTCCGCGGGGGCTTCCGGCCACGGGTGGATCAGGCTGAGGTCAAAGCTGCCGAGGTACAGGCCCTTGGCGAAACTGGGCCGGTCCCAACTGGACTCACGGGCAGCCTCGCTGATGGCCCGCGCGTCGGCCGCAGTAGCGTCCGGACCGAGCGCCGCAGGTGGAGCTGTGGCTTCCGAGGCGGGCGTGGCGGCTGGTTTGCCAGTGGCTGGATTTTCAACGGCGGAGCTCATCGGGCATCTCCTCTAACCGGGGTACCGGCTTGAGCCCTGGATCCGCCGTGGGTGGAGGACCCTTCAGCTGTCACGCAATACTACCCGCGGGTAGGTCCCGGTACTAGGGGCAGGTTGGCCCATCATTTCCGCGGCAATGTCTGAGGCGAAGTCGCCCGGCAGCTCTACCCGGGAGGCATGATGAACCAGCAGGTCCCAGGCATGGTTGATGCCTCGCACAAGACCCAGCAGGAGAGTCCCTGCGATGAACCAGGCGAGCCGGCCGACCCCCACCAGCACCAGGGCCGCGAATGACGCCATCATCATAAACACCGTGATTACCAGGGCAAATACGAGCGTTCCGATGAACACCAGCGTTGCCGTTTCCACTGCGTTGAGGTCGAACTGCATGTTTCCCCCTGCACCCTTGCATCGGCTGAATCAGTAGCCCGAGCGTAGGGTTCGGGCGGGAGACCCGCCAGAGTCCGGCGCGCGTGCCGGAGTTCTTGATACGGGATCGAAATGCTACCGAGGCGTAGGTCACGGAGCGGTTGCGGTCACCGCACGGTTTGCTCCGGCCCGCCCGTCCGGACGTGCAGATCTACTGCCCCCAGACGATCCCGCATCACGATGGATGCAATCCGGGGCCTGCGTTAACCTTGTAGCTGGCAGTTTTTCCGTATCCGCTGCCCGATCCAGGTCCCGCGGCAGCTGAAGGAGAGTGCATGACCCGCTCAGCACTGTCCTCCGCCGACGCAATAAGCGCCAGGTTGCGGGACCTCGAACTGCTTACCAAAGGGCCAGCCTGGGCCTTGACCCGTTCGGCACCGTGGGTGATCGCCGTGCTGCAGGCCTCCTTTACCCGCACCAGGCCGCAGCTCCCGCTGGAACAGTTCCACGCCGACGTCGACGCTTTCCTCGAGCAGCTCCGCCGCCAGGATCCGGGGCTCGGCGGTACCGCAAACGGCAAGACGTTCGGCGATGAGTGGACCCGCAAGAACTTCCTGACCCGGCGGAACCAGTCAGGGCAGATCGTGTATGAGGTCACCGAACCCGCGGCCCGCGTCCTCGCCTTCCTTGACAGCCTCTCAAGCGAACGCTCCACGCTCAACGGTTCCCGCCTCGGTACGCTGCTGGGCGACGTCGAAAAGCTCGCCAACGAGACGAACCCGGATCAGAGCGCCCGGCTGGAGTCCCTCGAGGACGAGATCGGCGAGCGGCGCCAGCTCATCGAGGACATCAGCTCGGGCGGCTTCGATGGACTGCTGGACGACGAGGAGGCAGTGGAAGCCGCGGGAAACATCCTGGACCTCGCAGCCAGCCTGCCCGCGGACTACAAGAAGATGCGTGACCGTATTGAGGAGCTGGTGGGCGAGCTCCGCAACCAGATCATTGAGGAGTCCCTCAGCAAGGGCGCCACGATGGCGCAGGTGCTGGCGGCGGACAAGCGCCTTCGGCAGAGCCCGGAGGGCAGGACGTTCCGGTCCTTCACGGCGTTCCTGGAGGACCCGCAGCAACAACTGCGGTTCCGTTCGGCGATCGGGGAGGTGCTTAGCCGTCAGTTCGCAGACGACCTCAGCCAGGACGAGCGCGAGACGCTGAAGAACCTGGTGGCCGAACTGCGCAGCCAGCACAGCCAGATCCAGCGGATCTACGGCAAGCTCAGCGAAAGCCTCAACACCTATGTCCAGAGTGACGATTTCCGCCAGTCCGTCCGGCTCCGCAAGGTCCTCCGGGAGGCCGAGCAGGCCATCCGCTCGCTGCCGTACGAACGTGAACGCCCCGGCCTGGTCCCCGGCCCGGCGCTGTTCAACGCCGGCTTCGAATCCCTCGCCATGATCAAGCTCTTTGACCCGGACGAGTTCGCGGCCCCGCCAAAGTTGGCGGACCCGATCGCCTTCAGCGACTCGGACCGTGTGCGCTCGCCGCGGACTTCGAAAGCGAGCCCCGGGGCTATCCGCGCCGCGTTCAACGGCGCTTCCACCCTGGCCGAGGCCTGGGAGCAGCTCCCGGCTGCGGAACGCCACATCAACTCCATCCGTGCCCTGCTCTCCCACGCCCTGCACGTGGGCGCCGGCTTTGACCGCGGGGCCTGGGACACTCTCGACTTCGAACAGATCGACGGCTCCACGCGCACCGCGTACCTGCCGGTCGTCACGCTCAAGAAGGATTGAAGATGACTGAAGAAAACACGACGGCGGAACCGGCGGAACCGGCGGGGCCGGCGGGGCAGCCCGCCCGGCACGTGTCCGCAGATCCCTTCGCCGTCACCCCGCGTGACACCTTCGTCGACGGCGCTGCGCTCTTTCCGGGGGACACCGGAGTGCTTCCGATGAAGGTCCGCCAGGCGCTGGTGAAACTCCTTAAGGGCCCGTACATCGACGGCGGCCGGGACGAGAAGCTCTGGACCACACTGCTGGACAACCAGCTGATCCTGCGCAGCCGGCTCTCCGAACTGTTCCTGACGCTTCAGCTGGACCACGAACGAAAAGTGGCCGTGCTGCGACCGGTGGACCCCGAAGCGATCGGCGGCGGCACCCGCTCCAGTATCCTGCGCCAGCAGCGGGCCCTCAGCCGCATCGAAACCATCGTCCTGCTGCGCCTGCGCCTGCTCCTGGACCGCCATGTCACGGCCCAGACCGACCCTACTATCACGCGCGAGGAAATCGCCGACCTGGTGGCCCACTACCAGCCCGCCGGCCAGCAGGACGCGCTGCGCGATTCCGACGTCGTCACCCGCGCCATCACCAAACTCCTGGCCCGCCAGCTCCTCCTGGCCACCGGCCTGGACGAGGTTTACACGATCTCCAACGCCCTCCCGCTGGCCCTCCCGTTCGAGAACATCGGCGACATCCCGGCCCAAATCGACGCCCTGGTCGCCGCCAGCACCGACCCGTCCGGCACGGAGCCGCTGCTGGAGTTCGACGGCGACGCGGTAGGCCCGGGGGAGGATGACTCGGACGACGGCGATGCCGTCGATCCGGTTACTGACAGCAGCGGTGGCGCCGGGGACATGCGGCAGCATGCGTCTAAGCGAGGAACGAGCGAGCATGCAGAGCATGTGTCCGGTGGCGCCGCGGAAGGCGACCACAAGGGCATGACCAAAGACTCGGAGGAAGCCAAGTGAGCATCGCGACCATGCTGCCGATGGGGGACCTCACCAACCCGGGCCAGATGCGCCTCGCCCTCGTCCAGGTGGTGAACTGGGGCACCTTCCATGGCGCCCACACCATGCATGTTGACCGCAACGGCACGCTGCTGACCGGCAATTCCGGCGTCGGCAAGTCCACGCTGTTCGATGCGATGCTCAGGGTCTTTGATGCCAGGCCGCGCTCCAACGAAGCCGCTGCCCAGCGGGCGGGGGGCGCCGTCGAAGACAAGCGCACCACGTTCACGTACATGCGCGGCAAGGTGGGTGACAAAGCTGTCGGGGAGGGCTCGGCCAGTGCTTTCCAGCGACCCGGTGCCACCTGGTCCGCCGTCGCCCTGACATTCGACAACGCAGCGGGCACCCGGGTGACGGTGTCGGCGCTGTTCGACCTGCCCCAAAACGGCACGGAGTCCAGCGTCGGCAGGTTCTACTTGATCGACAACAGACCGTTGGACCTGACGGCCATCGAGGGCATCGCGGAGAAACGCTTCACCAAGTCGGCGCTGGATGTGATCTTCCCCGACGCCCAGGTTTTCGATGTGCACAAGGCCTTTGCGGAACGCTTCCGGCGCCTGCTTGGGATCAATTCGGACCAGGCCCTGCCCCTGCTGCGCGTCATCCAGGCCGGCAAGGGCCTCGGCGGCAGCGTTAACACTTTTTTCCGTGACCAGGTCTTGGACGCACCCGCTACCCTCGCCGCGTCGGATGACGTGGTGGAGGAATTCAGCAACCTGATGTCCATCCGGCAGCGGCTTGAGGATGTCCGGCAACAGCGCGACCAGCTGGCCCCGGTCCCCGGCCTCAATAAGGAGTATGCCCAGTCCCTGCTCGACGCCCACCGGCTGCGGGAGCTCGCCGGCGAAGAATTCGAGTCGTACCGGCAGCAGTTGGCCGTCACCGTGCACGAGAAGACCCTCGTCCGGTTCAAGGACCTGGCCCAGGCGAAAGCCAGGGATCTCGGCGCCGAACGCGGCATCCGGGACGGCCTGGCCAAAGAGTTGCGCCAGCTTGAAGTGGATTACAACAACCAGGGCGGCAACGCAATCTCCGCGATTGAGCAGTCGCTCGACAACGCCCGGGTGGGGCTCAAACTGCGCCAGCAGGTGGAGGAATCAGCCCGCAAGACGCTTTCCGAGGCCGGACTGGAACTTCAGTGGACTGCGGCCGGCTGGGAGCAGGCCCACCAACACGCCGCCGCGCGTTCCGCCGAGCTGACGGGGGACGCCGAAATACTGAAGGAACTGCGCTTCGAGGCGTTCGACGGCCACGCCGCCAGGAAGCGGGAACTCGCCGCGGCCCAGCAGGAACTGGTGTCACTCAAGACTCGCAAGTCCCTGCTGCCGCCGTCGAGCATTGAAAACCGCAGCGCGATCGCGGCCGCCACGGGCGTTCCCGAGGAGCAGATGCCGTTCGGCGGCGAACTGATCGACCTCACCGAGGGACAGGAACGGTGGCGCCCGGCCGCCGAACGCGCGCTGCGCAGTCTGGCCACAACGCTGCTGGTTCCCGGTGAGCACTTCGCCGCCGTCACCCGCTACCTCAACGACCATGCCGTCCGCGGTGCGGTGCGCGCGGTCGACGTCTCCAAGCCCCTTGCCGGCGGCGCGCTGGCCGTCGAGGACGCGGCCGACGGCGATCTGCTCACCAAGCTGGACATCCTCGCCGTGGGTGCGGCAGCGGACGCGGGCGAGTGGATCCGGGAACGGATCGCCCTCGATTTCGCCTACCCGTGTGTTGAGGACCCGGACGAACTTGCCCGCCTGGACAAGGGCCTGAGCCTGGGCGGGGTGGTAAAGCGCAACCGCCACACCGTGGAAAAGGACGACCGCTTCGCATCCCGGCAGGACTATGTCCTCGGCTTCGACAACGCCGCCAAACTGGAGCTCGTGGCCGCACAGGTCCAGGACCTGCAGCAGGAACTGGCCAAGGCCGCAGAGCTCGCGCGAAGCCGGGAAGAATCGCACCAGGGGATGAACCGGCAGCTCGAGGCCCTGCGCCGCGTCACCGAGGACCACCGCCCCTGGGAGCAGGTCTCGGCAGTTGTCGCGGCGGACGAACTTGCCCGGATCGAGCAGCGGCTCAAGGACGCCCTCGCCGCGCAGGCGGACCTGGAACCGCTGCGCGCCAACATCGAGGCGGCCCGGCACAAGCACCAGTCCAGCACCGAGGCCGCGGCCGTGCTGCAAAGCGAATACAAGGCTGTCGACGCGCAACTTTCCCGCGCCGATTCGCTGCTGGATGCCGCGCGGGAGCGGCTGGCTCAGTCGCCGCCGTCGGAGGCCACTGTCACGGCGCTGGAACCGTACTTCACCGATGCCGGCGATGTCCTGGAGATGCATGAGCTGGACCACCTTGCCAACCAGGTCCGGACCCGCTTGCTCGGAGAGCTCCACGCTGCCGAATCCCGGGGGCAGGGGACCTCGGAGCGGCTCACCCGGATCTTCGAGGGCTTTGTCCGCGAATGGGGAACCGCGATCTCCGTGGACCACGGCACCGCGATCGGGGCCGCGGGGGAGTTCGAGGCCCGCTATCACGCTATTGTCAGCGACGGACTGCCCGCGCAGGAAGCCGAGTTCCGGCAGTTCTTCAACCAGCGCACGCATGAGTCCTTCAGCACCCTGCTGCACCTGCTGGATGAGGAGCGCCGCTCCATCACGAGCCGGATCCTGCCGCTGAACGGCATCCTCTCCGAGGTGAACTTCCACGAAGGCAGCTTCCTGGAACTCGATATCAAGCAGACCCTGCCGGCCACGGCGAAGCAGTTCAAGGACGCGATCCAGAACGCGCTCAAGGTCCGGCACAGCCGCCCGGGCACGGCAGCCGCGCCTGCCGCCGGCACGCCCGGCGAGCCGGACGACGACGTTGAGCTCACCAGCCGCTACAAGTCGCTCGAAACGCTTGTGAAGCGGCTGGGTTCGCAGACCCCCGAGGACCGGCGCTGGCGTGCCGAGGTGCTGGACGTCAGGGGCCACCTTTTTATCCAGTGCAAGGAGCACCGCGAGATCCAAGGCCCGCGTGCGGCGAAGGGCAGCGGTAAGAACCGCGCAGTGAAGACCGAGGTCTTTATGCACGCGGACACCGGCTCGATGTCCGGCGGCGAGCGGCAACGCTTCACCGCGTTCATTATGGCAGCGGCGCTGAGTTACCAGCTGGGCATCGCCGAGCAGGGCTTCACCACCTACGGCACGGTGATGATGGACGAAGCCTTTGTGCTCGCCTCGGAGGAATTTGCGGGCGCCGGCATCAAGGCGCTACATGAATTCGGCTTCCAGCTGCTCCTGGCCGCCCCGGAAAACGTGATCGACCTGTCCCGGCACCTCGGCTCGGTCACCGAGATCCTGCGGGACAAGCGCACTAACCGTTCCGGTGTGCTGACGGCGCCGGTGATTGCCCCGGGCCCTGGTTCCGAGGGTAAGTGGCGCTCCGAGGCAAACCCGGTGGACATCGTCCTGCGCTGACGGCACAGTGCCCGTGCCGGTGCTACGCTTCCTGGACCCGCTCCAGGAACTGGGCGGTGCGTGCCGCCAGCCCGCCTATCTGCCGCAGCACGACGGCGGCCGGGTCCGGGTTGATTTCATTGGCCGGAGGTTCAACCCGCACGTTGCGGCAGCATCCGAATTCGGCGCAGATCAGCGTGCCCACGGTGTTTCCGTTGCGGCCGGACTGCCCGGCCCGCTTGGCCACCCACAGCAGGACATCGTCCTTGGAGAAGATGTCGCGGCACAGCTCGCACAGCACTGATCGGTTCTTCTTGGGCCCGCCTTCGGGGGCGCGAAACATGATTCCGGCGGGACCCTGAGGGCCGGGCAGCACCAGATAGCCACGCAGCGGCATCTTCCCGTCGCGCCAGCCCAGAAAGTCGAGGCTCTCCCAGTCGAGGGCATCGAAGTTCCGGGGCAGATTGAGTTTCGAGGCTTCCGACCGGCTTGCGTTGATAAAGGACGAGCGGATCTGCTGCGCAGTGATTTTTTGCATGTTGGAAACTTTCGGAGTCGGGTGGTCCGGTCCGGCCAAGGTGCGCCGGGACGGAAGGCAGGCAGGCGTTTGCCAGCCTGCGACTCCGGTTTGAACCGGGGCTGCCGCGGTATCAGACCGCAGCGGTACCCGATTGTCGGGGAAGGGCTGGCGACTGTGCGGGCGCGTAGCAGGCCAGAGCGGCCACCCCGCCAACCGTGGCAACAGTCATCATGTGGATGCCCATGCTCACTTCCCTGATAGATCGCAGCCAATAGTTTTGGCACCGGTGCCGATTCACCCGTGCGGCCCATCCTCGCAAACACCCGGATTCCTGTCCAGTTTTCGAGCCCCGCTCCAGCCGGAACCCACATCAGGGTAATTAAGTTATGCAAACCTTGCGTAATTAATTCAAAGATAGGCTAGCCTTACTTAGGTTCACTTCACTTACCTAAGGAGTTCCGTGGCTTTCGCAGTCTTCCCGGCTACCATCAGCCGTACCATCGGCCGCCCCCTCCGCGCGACAGCCGTGCTCCTGGCCGCCGTCGGCTTGGTCCTGACCGGGTGCTCCACCGGACCAGCCGCCACAACAGCGGAGGCCCCCGCACAGTCGGCCGGCGCCGCTTTCCCGTTGACCATCAAGCACGCCTTCGGCGAGACCACCATCAAGGAACAGCCGCAGCGCGTCGTCACGGTTTCCTGGGTCAACGACGACGTCGCCCTGGCCCTCGGCGTAGTCCCGGCAGGAGTGCCCAAGAACGAATGGGGCGGCAACGCCCAGGGGTCCACGCCGTGGAAGGACGCGGCGCTGAACAAGCTCGGCGCCGGGTTCGGCTCGGCGAAGGCTCCCGCGCAGTACTCCGAGGCGGACGGCATCAACTTCACCGAGATCGCCAAGCTCAACCCGGACGTTATCCTCGGCGCCTACTCGGGCCTGACCGCGGAGGACTACAAGAAGCTCAGCGAGATCGCGCCCGTCGTGGCCCAGCCGGAGGTCGCTTACGGCACCTCGTGGCAGGATTCCACGGCCATCATCGGCAAGGCGCTCGGCAAGGAGGCGGAAGCCGCTGAGCTCATCGCCGACACCGAGGCCACCATCCAGGCCAAGGCCGCCCAATACCCGCAGCTGGCCGGCAAGAGCTTCATCTACGGCAACCTGGAGCCGGCCAAGGGCGACGGCGTCAACGTCTACACCGCCAACGACAACCGCCCCCGATTCCTCAGCGAGATCGGCATGAAGCTGGCCCCCGTGGTGGCGGACAATACCCAGGGTTCCAAGGAGTTCTTCATCCCGTGGTCCGCGGAGAAAGCCAACGAACTCACGTCCGACCTTTTTGTGACCTGGGTCCCGGACGCGCAAACCGCCGAATCGATCAAAACTGACCCGTTGCTCGGCCAGATCCCGGCCATCAAGAGCGGTGCCCTGGTCGCGGACTCGGATAACACGCTAACGCTGTCCATCTCCGCGTCATCTCCGCTGAGCCTGCCCTGGGCCCTCGACACCTTCCTGCCGCAGCTGGCGACGGCAGCCGGCAAAGCCGCTGCCCCGGTGAAGTAGGCAGCGTCCCATGAGCCCACTTACGACGACGGCGGCCAGCACCGCCGCCCGGCCCGCCCCGGAGATACTTACGGCTCCGGACCGGACCGTCCGGGGCCCGCAGGCGCTCTGGTTGCTGGCCGCCGTCGGCGTGCTGGTGCTCGTGGCCGCGGCGTCGCTCGGCATCGGGGCCCGCGGCCTGACCCTTGAGACCGTCTGGCAGGCAATGACCCAATTCGATCCGGCCAGCGGTGACCACGCAGTGGTGCTCGCCCGGGTTCCGCGGACCGCACTCGGGTTGCTGGCCGGCAGCGCCCTCGGACTCGCCGGGGCGGCAATGCAGGGAGTGGCCCGCAACCCGCTGGCGGACCCGGGGATCCTCGGCATCAATGCCGGCGCTGCGGTGGCCGTCGTCACGGGAATCTACGTCTTCGGTGTCTCCTCTCTGGCTGGATATATCTGGTTCGCGTTCCTTGGCGCGGCGGGTGCCGCCGTCGTGGTCTATCTGATCGCCGCACTCGGCAGGGGCGGCGCGACGCCGGTGAAGCTCGCCCTTGCCGGCGCGGCCCTGAGCGCGGGACTTTTCTCGCTCATGAACGTCATCCTGGTCTCCAGCCGGGACACCCTGGACCGCTTCAGGTTCTGGCAGGTTGGCGGGATCGCCGGGCGCGAGTGGTCCCTTATCCTCCCGGCCCTGCCGTTCCTGCTGCTGGGTGCCGCGATTGTGCTCTGCGCGGGCCGGATCCTCAACAATCTGGCCCTCGGCGACGACCTCGCCCGCGGCCTGGGCCAGCGTGTTGGGCTGACCCGCGGCATCACGGCCCTCGGCATCGTCCTGCTCTGCGGCGCTGCCACGGCACTGGCCGGCCCGATTGGCTTCGTGGGTCTTGTCATTCCGCACGCTGTCCGCTTCCTCACCGGTCCCGACTACCGTTGGATCCTGCCCTTTTCCCTGGTCCTGGCCCCGGCGCTGCTGCTGGTCGCCGACGTGATCGGCCGCGTGATCCTGCTTCCGGGCGAAGTCCCCGCAGGGATCATGACCGCGCTCGTCGGCGCGCCGGTGTTCGTCTGGCTGGTAAGACGCGGCAAGGGGGCGGGACTATGAGGGGATCCGCCGCCGAGTTGGCACTTCGCGGCAATGATCCGCACAAACATTGGCCATATCTGCCAACTCGCGGGAGTGTGCCCGGCCGGACCACCGGCCTGGCCTTGGCCGTCGCGGTGCTCTTCGCAGCCAACGTGCTGCTTGGCAGCTACACCGTCACCATCCCCGACTTCGTCAGGATCCTGGGCGCGCACCTCATTGGCGGCGAGAAGATCCCCGGCGCCAGTTTCATCGTGATGGAGCACAAGCTGCCGCGGGCCGTTGTGGGGACGCTGGTCGGCGCGGCCTTCGGACTCTCCGGCGCGCTGTTCCAGACCATGCTCCGCAATCCCCTGGCCAGCCCTGACGTTATTGGCATCAGCTACGGAGCCAGCGCCGCGGCTGTGGCGGCCATTGTGGTCTTCGGCGCATCCGGTGCCGCCGTCTCGGGCGCCGCATTCGCCGGGGCGCTGGGTGTGGCCGTCCTTATCTACGCCATCTCCCGCAGCGGATCCTTCGGTTCCGGCGGACGCCGGGGGGACGCCGCGGGGGGCCGGCTGATCCTGGCGGGAGCGGGTATCGCCGCAGCCCTTCACGCCATGGTCAGTTTCCTCATGACCAGAGCGGACATCCGCACCGCCGCCGACGTCCTGATTTGGCTCAACGGCTCCCTCAACTCCGCGAACTGGGACCGGGCCGGAGTCCTCGGCCTCGCACTGATCGTCCTGGTTCCTGGCGTCGGGTTCCTCGCCGGTCCGCTGCGCATCCTCGAACTGGGCGAGGATTCCGCCGCCGGCCTCGGTGTCCGGGTGGGGGCGGTCCGGCTGGCGGTTGTAGTGGTCGCCGTCGCACTCGCGGCAGCGGCCACTGCAGCCGCCGGGCCGGTGGCGTTCGTCGCCTTCCTCGCCGGACCAATCTCGCGCCGGTTCGTCCGCGCGGCGAGCCTGCCGGCCTCGGCCCTGACCGGTGTGGTGATCGTCCTGGCCGCTGACTACTTCGCCACCAACATGGCACCGCTGCTGCTGGGCGGCACCGTCCTGCCCGTCGGGGTGGTGACCGGTGCCCTGGGTGCCCCGTTCCTGCTCTGGCTGCTTGTCACCTCCAACCGAAAGGATGCCTGAGATGGCAACTCTTCAGACCTCCGGCCTGACGCTGAAATACGATCATCGGACCGTGATCGAGGGACTCAGCACGGAAATCCCCGAGGGCAGGGTGACCATGATTGTCGGCGCCAACGCCTGCGGAAAATCCACCCTGCTCCGCGGCCTGGCCCGGCTGCTCAAACCCGCGGCCGGAGCGGTCACCCTGGACGGGCGGGACATCCACCGCCGCCGCGCCCGCGAGGTGGCGCGCACCTTGGGGCTGCTTCCACAGCACCCGACAGCACCGGCGGGCATCACCGTCCGGGACCTCGTGGGCCGCGGCCGCTATCCGCACCAGGGATTCTTCCGGTCCGGGGCGACCGCGGGCTCGGTGGATGACGAGCGCGCCGTGCAACAGGCGATGGCCGCCACTGAAACGCTGGAACTCGCCGGGCGCAACGTGGACGAACTTTCCGGCGGGCAGCGGCAGCGGGTGTGGATCGCGATGGCCCTGGCCCAGGAAACCGAAGTGCTCTTGCTGGATGAGCCCACCACGTACCTGGACCTCACCCACCAGCTGGAGGTCCTGGACCTCATCACGGACCTCAACCGCCGGCGCGGAACAACCGTGGCGATCGTGCTGCACGACCTCAACCTCGCCGCACGGTACGCGGACCACATCATCGCCATGAAGGACGGACGGATCGTGGCCGAAGGCGCCGCCCGGGCGGTGGTCACCGAGGAACTGGTGCGCGAGGTGTTCGGCCTGGCGTCCAGGGTGCTCCCGGACCCGGTGTCCGGCGCTCCCCTGATCATCCCGCTGGGCCGCCACCATGCCAGTTTCCCGCACACTACAACCCCGGAGCTGGTCCCGTGACTGCAATGAACCCCACCCCGGCCCGCAACCGGGCCGGCCTCAAGACCCCACGCGCCACCGAACCCATAGCCCTTGCCTTCGAAGTCCAGGTCACGGCGGTCCAGCAACTCGGGCCCAACTTCCGGCGGGTCACGTTGGGCGGCTATTCGCTGCGGGACTTTGGCGTCCATGGCAGCACACTGGACCTGCGCGTCAAACTTATGATTCCGTCGTTTGACGCGGATGGCACCGCGTTGCCGCTGCCGGAGTTCCGGATGGAGCAGGCCGGCTGGTACCGCGCGTGGCTGGCCATGGATCCTGCGACCCGCGGCTCCATGCGCACCTACACCGTCCGGAAAGAATGCTTGGATGCCGTCTATCCGGAAATCGACGTCGACTTTGTCCTGCACTTTGACGACGCCGGGCACGGAGGACCGGCGGCCAACTGGGCGCTGAACGCCAAGCCGGGGGACACCCTGACCGTGATCGGACCAAACAACCGGGCTGCGCACTGCGTCACCGCGGAAACGTACTCCGGGATCGAATGGCGGCCGGGCCTGGCCCAGCGGGTCCTGCTGGCAGGAGACGAGACGGCAGTGCCTGCCATCAGCGCCATTCTGGAGAGCCTGCCGCCGGACGTTAGCGGGCACGCGATTCTCGAGGTTCCGGAGGCCGGGGACTTCCAGGTCATCACGACAGCCGCCGACGTCGAGATCACCTGGCTTGCGCGCGGGGCGGCGATCGGCCGCTCGCGTCCGCGCGGCGAATTGCTGCAGGAGGCGGTCCGGGCCGCCGTCACCCTCCCCGGCTGGGTCTGGCTTGAGTCCTCCCGTGAGCCTGCTGCCGGCCCCGAGCCCGAGGATGTCAACGTGGACCGGGACATTCTGTGGGAAACGCCCGCACGGATGGATGCCGCGGCGATCAGCGCCAGCAGGAACCCGGCCAAGCCCGCGGGGGCGATGCCGTTCTATGCCTGGATCGCCGGTGAAGCCGGGACAGTCAAGGAGCTGCGCCGGTACCTGGTGCGGGATGTTGGGATCGACCGGAAGCAGGTGTCGTTTATGGGGTACTGGCGGCAGGGCAAGGCCGAGCTCTAATCCGGAGAGCCCCTGCCGTTTACCTTGTTGTCCCCTGCCGGCCCGTTGGGTTGGCTACCGTGGCGCCATGGCCGAAAACCTTCTATCCCCCGACGCCGGTGGGCGGCGGGTATATGTTGCCCTGGGGGATTCCTTCACCGAGGGGGTAGGGGACTATAACCCCCGGCTGCCCAACGGGGTTCGCGGCTGGGCGGACCGGGTGGCGGAGCAGCTGGCCAGGGCGGATCCGGGGTGGGAGTACGCCAACCTTGCCATCCGCAGCAAAAGGCTGCGGCACATCATCACGGAGCAGCTGGACGCCGCGCTTGGCATGGAACCGACGCTGATTAGCTTGTACGGCGGCGGGAACGACGTCCTGGATATCGGAACGGATATCAACGCACTGATGAAGGACTACGAGTTCCTGGTCGCCAAACTGGCAGCCAGCGGGGCCACTGTGGTGCTGTTCACCGGTTTCGATGTTCGCGTCTCGGCCCTGCTGGAACCGTTCAAGAGGCGCAACGCGGTCTATAACCAGCGGGTCCGCGAGGTGGCGGCGCGATACGAGGCCGTTTTGGTCGATTACTGGTGCTTTGAGGCGTTTTACGATCCGCGGATGTGGGATTCAGACCGGCTGCACATGTCCAAGGCGGGCCACAAGTACCTCGCCGGCCAGGTCCTGGACCACCTTGGAGTTCCGCACCAGGTCAAGCCCAAGGAGTGGGCTCCGCCGGCGAAGCTCGGTCTCCGGGACTGGGAACGCCGCCAGCGCCGCTGGGTCCATGACTGGGTCCTGCCGCTGTTCAGGCGCAAACTGCGGGGAGTCACGCTCGGCGATGAACTCAGGCCGCGCTGGCCTGCGCCGGTGAGGGTCCCGCCAAAGGCCGGCCTGAAAAAGCTGACCGCCAAGATCCCCGGGGGCTGAACGACCGTCCTGGGCCGGGCCGCGGGTGTCAGCTGTCCAGCAGGTTCTCGTAGCCCGGCGCCACCCGGCTGGCGTGGAACTCCTCGACGTCGAATTCAGCGACTCCGTTGACGTAGAACGGGTCCCTCGCCAGCGAGGCATCGAGGGCGCCGCGGTCCGCAGTGGAGAGCAACAGGGCGCCCGTGCGCGGAATCTTCCGCCCCGCGACCAGGAAAATGCCCTCGTCGAAGGCATCCTGCAGCCACATAACGTGCGCCGGAAGATGGAAGTCAACGATCTCTTCGGGGACCTTATAGGTCAGCGAGACTACATACATAGCGTCAGCCTACCGTCTCGTGTGCGCGCCGAAGCGTGATCCTGCCGGCCCGGAATCCTACGAAGTTGAACCGTCAAGCTTCCTTGCTCCTACACTGTATCCATGACTGAACCGCGCTGGCTGAATGCCGACGAACGACGGGCCTGGCTGGCCCAAGTGAGCATCAACACACTGCTTCCGGCAGCCTTGGACACGCAGCTTCACCACGCGCGCAAGATTTCCCTCTTTGACTACCACGTCCTCGCGATGCTCTCCGAGGCTGACGGCCGGTTTCTTCCCATGAGTGAACTCGCCGCGCGCACCAGCGCATCACTGTCGCGGCTCTCGCATGTGGTCACCAAACTGCAAAGCCGTGGCTGGGTGGAGCGCCGTCCACACCCCGGTGACGCCCGGGTGACGACTGCGCATCTCACTGAGGCAGGAATGGGTACCATCCAAGAGCTCGCTCCGGCGCATGTCCAAGCCGTCCGTTCGCTGTTCCTGGACGCCCTGACCGAGGAAGACGTTGCCGACCTCGCACGGATCGGCGAGAAGATCGTCGGCGGCCTGGACCGGCACCACTGGATCCTGCGTGAGGGGAAGCAAGCCGGGGACCCCCGCAACACCTAAAGTTGGCCTTATGGAATCGCCTGTCGACAGCTACTTACGCCAGATCCACGCCGAGATCGCGCTGCTCAAGGACGGCAAGCCCTACAGCACCATTCCCGCCATGGCCAACGTGGACCCGGACAACTTCGGCATTGCCCTCGCCACAGTGGACGGCACGGTGTACGAAATTGGGGACACCCGCGAGGAATTCACCATCCAGTCCATCTCCAAGCCCTTCACCTACGGCCTGGCGCTGGAAGACCTCGGCAACGAGGCTGTGGACGCCAAAGTGGACGTGGAGCCTTCTGGCGACTCGTTTAATGAGATCTCCCTCGCCGAGGGGACGGGCCGGCCAGCCAACGCCATGATCAATGCCGGCGCCCTCACCGCCACGTCGCTGATCAGGGGCTCTGGCGGGCAATCCGGTTTCAAGCGGATCCTGAGCACCTACTCCGCCTTCGCCGGCCGCCCGCTCTCGGTCAGCGAAAAGGTCTTCGAATCCGAGCTCAAGCACGGCCACCGGAACACGGCCCTTGCGTACCTGTTGCGCTCCTTCAACATTATTGAGGATGACCCGGCGCCCGTGCTGGAGGACTATTTCCGCCAGTGCTCCGTCCTGGTGAACTGCTTCGATCTCTCGATCATGGCCGCCACGCTCGCCAACGGCGGCCGGAACCCGCTCAGCGGAAAGCAGGTGCTGGAGATCGGCCCGGTGGAACGCGTGCTGTCGGTCATGATGACCTCCGGCATGTACGACGACGCCGGCGCGTGGATCAGCAGCGTGGGGATGCCGGGAAAGAGCGGGGTGGCCGGCGGGATCATCGCAGTGCTTCCAGGTCAGGTGGGTCTCGCGGTCTACTCGCCGCCGCTGGATGAGCATGGCAGCAGCGTCCGGGGCCTGGCCACCGCCCAGCGCCTCTCCCGGGACATGGAACTGCATTTTGTCCGAGCGGCCCGAACAGGCCGGTCAGCCATCCTCGCCGCGTACGACGTGACCGAAACGCCCTCGGGCATCCGCCGAAACGACGAGGCTGCCGACGTCCTCCGGGAGCACGGCCACCGCGCGCGTGTGATCGAAGTCAACGGCGACCTTCTTTTTGCCGGAACTGAGTCCACAGCCCGGGAGCTCAGCAGCCTGCCGGACGAGGTGGACCTGGTGGTTCTGGATGTCCGCCGCACCGACCAGATCAGCGAGGTCGCCGTTCGGATGCTGGCCAGGATCCGGCAAGGGATGGCCGACGCCGGCCGGGAACTGGTACTGATCGAGTCAGACGGCTCCCTCGCCGAGGCTCTGGGTCCATTGGACCAGCAACTGTTGCCGTCTTTCGCGACCCGAAGCGCCGCCGTCGAATACTCCGAAAACCGCCTGCTCGAGCGACACGGAAGCCACCTGCTGCTGCCGGACCACGTTCCGGTCACCGCATCGCCGGCTTTGGCCCCGCTGGACGAGGCGGACGCCGCGGCGCTGGAAGCCCTAATGACGCCGAAAGCCTTCGAAGACGGTGACGTGATTCGCCGCGTTGGGCTGCGCTTCGGCGGGGTCTACTTCATCACTTCCGGACGGGTCAGCAGCACGTCTCCGGGGCCCACGGCGGAGCGGGTCAAACTCAATACCCTCAGCGCCGGCATGACCTTCGGCGAACTGGCGCTGGGCAGCGGCAACCGGCAGGAAACCACTGTCCGCGCGGTCGGGCCGGTGACCGTGATGGTGCTCAGCGCGGAAGCGATCGCCGAGCTGGAATCCGCCGACCCGCGCCTGGCGATCGCCCTCTGGAAAGCCTTGACCCGCGACGCTTACACCCGGGTCGAGCAGTACCTGCGCGAATCGGCTGTCCGGATCCGCGAATAACGGCTTCTTCGGCCGGCGTAATCCCGGCTTTGTTTGCTTGGGGCAACTGCTGGCAGACTGGATCCATGGATCTTACGCACCGCTACGTAGCCCTTGGCGACTCCTTCACGGAGGGCGTCGGTGACGAGGACCCCGGCCGTCCCAACGGCGTCCGGGGCTGGGCGGACAGGGTGGCCGAGCAGCTCGGCGCCGCAGATCCGGGCTTCGGGTACGCGAACCTCGCCATCCGTGGCCGGAAGCTCCGCGGGATCATGACCGAACAAATCGACGCCGCCGTGGCACTCAAGCCCACCCTTGTGAGCATTTACGCCGGCGCCAATGACATCTTCCGGCCCAAGGTCGATATCGACAACCTGCTGGTCGACTACGACGCCGGTATCCGCAAGCTCACGGCGACCGGAGCGACGGTGGTGATGTTCACCGGGTTCGATTCCCGCGGCTCAAAGATCTTCGGCACCACCCGCGGCCGCACCGCCATCTACAACGAACTGGTCCGCGGAATCGCCGGGGACCACGGTGCCCTCCTGGTGGATTACTGGCGCTTCAGCGAGTATTACGACTGGGGAATGTGGGCGACGGACCGGATGCATATGTCCCCCGCCGGCCACGCGAACATGGCCAAGCGCTTCCTCGGCGTCCTGGAGCACGACCACTCCATTGAGGTCCCGCCGATGACCCCGGTTCCTGAGCTGAGCCCGGCCGAAGCGGTCCGCGCCAATGCCCGCTGGGTCCGGGAATTCGCCGGGCCGTGGGTGGTGCGCCGGATCACCGGCAGGTCCTCGGGTGACGGACTGGCACCGCGCTACCCCCAGCTCACGCACCTCTAGGCGCGGAAGCCGGGCGTCGCGAGCAGTTCCCCGCCGCCGAGGACTGCCAGCACCTCGACATCCCAGCCGTCCGTCGCCCGGTCCAGCATCTGCTTGCCGCCGGCGACGACCGCCGTTGCCAGCACGTCGGCGGTAAGAATGTCCGGCGCCGCCACCGACACCTGGCGGAATTCGAGGGCGCCGAAGCCGGTGCGGCCGGCACCGGCCCGCCAGATGTGGTTTCCGCGCTCCGCAGTGCCGGATGTCGCGAGTGCGGAGAAACGGCCGGTGCTGCCCAGGGGACAGCCCGAGAGCAGCATTCCGCGGTTTTGCGGGTCCACGACGCCGGCCTGCCAGGGTATTCCGGTACCCGGCGCTGGTGATCCGCTCACCAGAACGTCGCCGCCGGCGTTCAGGCACCAATCCGTGAGGCCGGCCGCTCCCAGTGCGGCGCCAGCCTGGTCGATGGCGTAGCCCTTGATGATTCCGGAGAGGTCGAGGACACCGTCGGGCCGCTCGGCGGTGAAAAACCCGGCGGTCAGCAGCCGCCAGCCGGCGGCGTCCGCAAAGCGGGCGCGGAAGGCCGCCGAGGTGTCCCGGAGTGTGAGTGCGCCGCGGGCCAGCCGGCTCGCTTCGGAGCCGGGGCGGTACAGGCTGAACGTCTCGTCCAGACCGGTAAAAACGCGTTCGACGGCGGCCGCGGCGCCTGCCAGCGCGGTGGCGCTGTCCGGCGTCCCGGGACCATTCGCCGGCAGGGCGAGGCTGATGACAGTCCCCATGGACCGGAAGTTCGTACTCCTCAGTGCCGGGCCGGTGGCGCCCTGCGCCGGGCTCCCGGCGGGTGAAGGCTTAGAGGTTCGCTGCATCGAGGGCTCCCTGAAGCGACGTCAAATAGGCGTCACTGGTCACGGTTGCGCCGCTGACGGTCTGCACCTGGGCCGACTGGGCCTTGAGCACCGCGGCACGCAGCAGCGGCGCGGCCCGGTTGCTGATCTGCACCGACCTGCGGTCGTCGTCGGTCAACTGGAGGGCAGTGACATCGGTGATCGCGCCGGCCTTGACGGTGACCTGCACCTGAACGCTGCCGTAGCGGGTTTGGACTGCTTTTCCGGCGAAGGTCCCCGCCGTCGGTGCCGCGGTTCCGGAGCTTCCCGAGGAACCCGGCGAGCCGCTGGCACCGCTGGCACCGGTGGAAGCGTTGGAACCGGTGGAACCGGTTGAGCCGCCCGCGGGGCTGAACCCGGAAGCATCGTTGGTGGTCCCGCCGCTGGTGCCGGTCCCGGACAGCGCAGGCGCCGAGGTGGCTGCCGCGGTGCTTCCCGTATCTGCCACGTGGGCGCCTGACTGCCAGCCGGCCAGGAGGATCCCGGCGGAAGCCAGTGCTGCTGAAACTGCTGCGCGTATTCTCACCAGTCGAACCTTTCGTAGTGGAGCTGGGGTTCGCGGACGCCTGCCGCGCGGGCTTCGCTGATGACACTGCGCGCCCAGGAGGACGGGCCGCAAATGTACACGTCCGCGTCGGCGATGTCCGGGGCATAGCTGGCCAGCCGGTGTCCGGACCGGAAGGACGACTCGGGCAGCCAGCCCTGCTTCCCGGTGGAACGGGGGCCGGTGAGATGGAACAACGTCGCACCGCGGCGGCGGCAGAGTTCCAGGATTTCCTCGCCGAGATAAAGTCCCGCCTTGTTGTGACCGCGGAGGATCACTGTGGCGTTTCCCGGTTCAAAGGGGGTGCCCTCCAGCAGTGCCCGGATAGGGGTGATTCCAATGCCTGACCCGATCATTACAATGCGGTTCCGGCTGCGGGCCGCTGTACTGAAGAGCCCGTACGGTCCTTCGATGGCTACCCTGGTCCCGGACTTCAATCGTGCCAGCTGCGCGGACCCCCGGCCGAGGTTGCGGACAGTAATCCGCAACCGGCCCCGGCCGGAGGCATCGAACAGCACGGGTTCCGCGGAGAGGCTGAAGGGATGCGGGTGCCACCACGCACCCGGGGAGAGGAACCGCCAAATGAAAAACCGGCCGCCGCTGCCAGCCAGTTCGTCGAGATGGCGGCCGCTCAGTTCGATACTTACGACGCCGGGACCCTCCGTCACCACGCGGCTCACCGTCAGTTGGTGCCGGACGGTCGCCACGATTGGCTCCAGCACGCGGTAGTGGACCAGGGCGGCGCCGGTGGCGATAATCATGGCCAGCCAGTACCAGCGCTGCCAGGTGCCCTCGGCGAAGAGAGCCCCGGTGCTGAACTGATGGGGGATTGCGGTCAGCACCGCCGCGTAGGTCAGCAGGTGAATGGCGTACCAGTATTCGTACGGGAACCGGCGGCGGACCGCCACAAGCGAGGTGACCACAACGGCGATGAACAGTCCGTTTGAGACGATGGCGAGCCACATGTCCGGGACCAGCACCCAGAGGGACACAAGCTCACTGACCGGATTGAGTCCTTCCGCCATCCCGTAGCCGATGGCGATCAGGATTCCGTGTGCGAGCAGCAAATACAGCGAGGGTTTGCCGAGTTTGCGGTGGAACTCCAGCGCCCGGTCGTGCCCCACGGCGCCGTCGATCAGGGGAGTGCGTGCCGCCAGCAGCAACATCAGCAGCACAAGGTCCATGCCGGCCAGACCGGCGACAATTCCGATGGCCGTGAAGGAGCCGGCCAGGGTCGAGAACCCCGCTGCCCCGCCGTCGGCGAGCCAGAGCGCGATGGACCCGGCCACCGAAGCCCACGCGAGCACGGTCAGTAGGTCCGCCCGGAGCAGCCGGCGCCGTGACTGGCCGCGGAACCGCTCCACTGGAGTGCGGCGGGCCGTGGCCGGCGCGGCGGCCTGGAGTGAGGAGTTCATGGTTCCACCGTCCGTCCGTCGCCTATCAATCTGCTGTGAAAGCCCTAGGGTCCCGATGTGACTTCGCGCCGATCCGGCTGGCGCCCCCTTATACACCTCCAGCTGCGGATTGGTCTTTAATTCATCAAGCTCGTAGACTTGGTAGGCGCTAGGTGGCGCGGAGCGTGTGCAATTGCTCCGGTTGACGGGATTTGTCTGCAATATCGACAGTCCTGAGGGCCGGTAGTTAGGGGCTCAAGTTGCGTGCACTCCTGTATTCGCCCGGCATCCCGGTACTTCGCGGTGGCTTCCCACAAGGTTTCCTCCGCCCGGTGACCGTGGCCCACAATTTTCGCCGTAGTGAGCAAAGCAGTCGGTTTACGCCCTCTGCCTGAACGCTGCGGAACTACCGAAACCCTGTGGGAGCTGGATGCGGACGCTGCCTGCCGCACGGTTTCGCGGGAACTCCGCAGCCGTTTCATATATTTTTTGAGGAGAGTCGTCATGGCAGCACATTGCCAGGTGACCGGAGCCGAGCCGGGCTTTGGACACAGCATTTCGCACTCGCACCGTCGCAACAAGCGCCGGTTCGACCCGAACATCCAGAAGAAGCGCTACTGGGTTCCGTCCCTGCGCCGTAATGTCACTCTGCAGCTGTCTGCAAAGGGCATCAAGACCATCGACGTGCGTGGCATCGACGTAGTCGTAGCCGCCATCCTGGCACGAGGAGTGAAGCTCTAGTGGCTAAGGACAAGGACGTACGTCCGATCATCAAGCTCAAGTCGACCGCGGGCACGGGTTACACCTACGTGACGCGCAAGAACCGTCGTAACGACCCGGACCGTATGGTTCTGAAGAAGTACGATCCCCGCATCCGCAAGCACGTCGAATTCCGAGAGGAGCGCTAAACACATGGCTAAGAAGTCAATGATCGCTAAGAACGAACAGCGTAAAGTCATCGTCGAGCGTTATGCTGCAAAGCGCCTCGAACTGAAGAAGGCTCTGGTTGACCCCGCGTCGACCGACGAGGCCCGCGAAGCTGCACGCCTCGGCCTGCAGAAGCTGCCCCGCAACGCTTCACCGGTGCGTCTGCGTAACCGCGACATCATCGATGGCCGCCCGCGCGGTACCTTCCAGAAGTTCGGCATCTCCCGTGTTCGCTTCCGCGACATGGCTCACCGCGGTGAGCTCCCGGGCATCACGAAGTCTTCCTGGTAATTCAGCACAGCTGTTGCCAGTAGCTTGAAGTAGGGCCGGCGCCTCTTGGCGCCGGCCCTACTTGCGTTTAAGCGCTCGACGACGGGTGCCTGGTGTAAGTGGAGCGCGCTGCGGCGTGGTGTGACCCGGTACACAGGGGTGGATTTCCGGGCTGCGGGTGCTGGACTCGGCCGCAGGGGGCTTGGTTTGCCCGCCGTGGCGGGGTTTTTGGGGGTGTGGGGGTGGTGTGGGGGGTGGATTTGTGTGGTGGTCTGGTGGCGTGTAGAGTAATTCGAGTCGCCGCCGCTGTTGCGGAGAGTTTGCGACCGACCCCCTGATAAACGGCCTGTGAATATGGCGCTTTTTTGAGTGCGTGTTGCGGGTGGGGACCTTCCGGAGTGTTTGTGGATGGCAGGATTGCTGATTTGCAAAGGGTTCCGGTTTCGGGTAAGTTTGAAAAGTTGCTCCGGAGCGATCCATGGCTGTTTTGGTTGTGGTGGTGCCGGGTGTGTCTGTTGTTTGAGAACTCAATAGTGTG
>NZ_JASIST010000013.1:0-89200 GCF_030063265.1 Pseudarthrobacter sp. PH31-O2
CTGAGCATCCACAGCCCCGCAGACCTCGACTGGGTTGCCCAGGAACTCAACGACCGACCGCGCAAAAGACTAGAGTTCAAGAAACCGATCGAACTGATCGAAAACCTCCTGTTGCAATGACCGCCTGTCCCATAGCCGATCGGTCAACGGGCAATCGCCGTTGTGTTGGATGTGCCACTGCTTGAATAGGGCTTACGGACTGAACGAGCGACTTAGGGGATCTGACGTGACACAAGTGATAAAGGAAGCACACGATTCCTGGGCCCGGGGAAGGTGGCGCAACCCGCCCGTGCGTGTCGTCGCGGATGGTCGGACTCTGCGGGTAACCGCAGCCGAGAACAGTGACGCGTGGAGGCACACCTCGTACGGCTTCGTCCATGACAGCGCGCATGCCCTGTTGGCACCGCTGCCCGCTGAGGGGGCGGTGGAGGTTTCATTCCTTCTGAATTACACCGAGCAGTTCGACCAGGCGGGGATCTATCTTCACGTTTCGGAATTTTCTTGGATCAAGGCCGGCGTGGAGGTGTCCGACGGAGTCCCACAGGTCGGGGCCGTCGTAACACATGGGGTCTCCGACTGGTCGGTGGCACCTGTCCCTGAGTGGATCAATCGGGAAATCACAGTGCGGCTAAGCAGGGCCGGTAACGCCGTCACCATCAGGGCCCGCGCCGGGGATGAGTCTTTCCGGCTCATCCGCGTTGCTCCTCTGGATGAAACAGTAAGTGCCGAGGTCGGCCCATTTTGTGCCTCGCCCACTCGGGCTAACTTCACGACCACCTTCACCCGATGGGTTGAGACCGATGCAGATGCAACCCTGCACCCTGAACACGACTAAAGCCGCAGCACTCATCCGTGAGTCGTACTGGGAGCGGTGAAGGATCCGCTTTCGGGCAAATTCAAGGCGCCCGCCTTTCGTCGGGCACGATAAGAGCTATGACCGTCGAACTTCGCCCCTGGACGCTGGAGGACGCGCCCGCGCTGTGGGCTGCCTACCGGCAAAGCCCAGACCTTGAGACGCAATTTGGCGGTGCGGACCTGGCCACCGTCGACCAGGCGAGCAGTCGTGACTGCCCAGGGAATCGAGACCTCTGCGGAGCTGGACGCTGTCTGGGGGTCGAGGACCAATGCGCGGGAAAGTAGCGCTAAGGATCAAGATGACCACGCTGGCGCGGCTTTCCCTGGACCGCGATGGGAAGTTTGCCCTGGTCAGCACGAGCAGTCACCTAAACATCCGTAGACGTTGCATTGGCCCAACCGCAGTAGTACACCTAATGAAATTGCGGCCATTTGGACCAATGCGCGGGAAACTGGCGCTAAGGCTGGTGGGAGTGCCCGGTAACCTTCTGCACTTGAAACGTTTCCGCAGGTCAGAGCTGTAAAGCATGCCGTGTCCAGGGTCGGAGGCCTGCCCTTGCTGCGGCCGGACGAGCAGGTCTTCACGGCCATGTTGAACGGGTGGCGCAACCAGCAGCTCGCCCGGAACCTGGCGTTCTCCACGATCGAGGGCCGTGAGAAGGCGGTGCGGGCGTTCGCCCGCCACGCGGATGCCTTCCCATGGGCCTGGTCACCGCAGATGGTTGACGAGTGGCTGGGTGATCTGCGCTCGGTCCGGAACCTGCGCCGCTCCACGCTGCGGAACTACCAGGGGAGCATCCGCTCCTTCTGTGACTTCGTTACCGACCCCGCCTACGGCTGGGCCGAGGCCTGCCAGGAACGGTTCGGTACCCACCCGGTGCAGGTGATCCACGAGTGGAACGCCGCCGTGCATGTCGAGGAAGCGGAGGCGGACCCGGCCAAGCGTGCCTTGACCCGCGATGAACTGCAGGCATTCTTCGACCACGCGGACGAACAGGTCGGCCGGGTGCGCGGGCGCGGACGCAAGGGCTGGCTGCCCGCGTTCCGTGACGCGATGCTCTTCAAGACCGCGTATGCCTTCGGCCTGCGCCGCAACGAGGCGCGGATGCTCGATGTGGTGGACTTCGGCCGCAACCCCCGGGGCCCGGAGTTCGGGGAGTACGGCGTCCTCTACGTCCGCCACGGCAAGGCGAAGAAGGGCTCCCCGCCCAAGCGCCGCAGCGTGCTGTCGGTCCTCGACTGGTCAGCGGAAATCCTGCAGCAATGGGCCGAGGAGGCCCGCCCGCTGATCCCCACCGCCGGCCCCGGAGCCTTACGGCCCTCGGAACGCTCGTCACGCGTGGGCTTCACCCAGATGAACACCCGCTTCTGCACCTACCGGGACAGCCTTGGCCTGGATCAGGGTCTGGATTTCCATTCCTTTCGGCGCTCCTAGGTCACGCACCTGATCGAGGACGGCTGGGATGCCCGGTTCGTCCAGGAACAGGTCGGCCACGAGCACGCGTCGACCACCTCGATCTACACCTGCGTCTCCTCTGACTTCCGCACCCGAACTCTCCGCAGGACCCTGGACGCCACGATGGAGGCCGCCCTGCGGCCGGTGAGGAAAGCCCGATGAAACGACACATCAGTTATCAATGGCGGCTGCGCGAGGTGATGGCTACCCGGGGGATCTTCACTGCCTCGGATCTGTCCCCCCTGCTGGCCCAGCGCGGCATCGAGCTGTCCTCGGTGCAGGCCTGGCGGCTGGTCACCCAGATCCCCGAGCGGCTCTCGCTGCCGGTCCTCGCCGCGCTCTGCGGCATTCTGGAAGTGGCCCCCGCGGAGCTGATCGCCACCCGGGCGGAGGCCGTGACGCCGCACCGCACGGCCGGCGCGGGTGCCGAGGTCGTGGACCTTGCCGCCACCATCCGGCCCAAGCGGGCCAGGATTACCCCCGAGCAGTGAGTCCCGCCTACGACACCCGCGAGAAGTATGAGCGGTGGCATATACGCATCTGTGCCCGCTGCGGCCGGCAAGCAGCGAAAGCGGCGAACTGGTCGGACGGCCCGATCTGCCGGACGTGCTTCGACAAGGCCACACGCACACATGGATCCTGCCCGGGCTGCCGGAGCGAACGACTGCTGCCGGGCCGCGACGCCTCAGGGATGCCGGTCTGTAGGGAATGTGCAGGGATCACCCGCGACTTCTCCTGCGACCGCTGCCGGGTTGAAGGGCCCCTGCTCGCCGGACGGCTCTGCCCCAGATGCACCCTCACCGACCGGCTCAGCGCGCTCCTGGATGACGGCACCGGCCGCGTCCACCCGCCCCTGGCACCACTATTCGACCGAATGCTGACGATGCAACGGACCAAAAGCGGGCTTGCCTGGCTGACGCGCGCTCAGCCACGGGCCCTGCTGCAGGACCTCGCCTCAGGCCGGCTCGCTCTGACCCACGAAGCGTTCCAGCAACTGCCGAACTGGCGGACCGCCGCCTACCTGCGCGACATACTCCTGGAGTGCGGGGTCCTGCCCGCCGTCGACCGGCAACTCCTGCTCTTCGAGAGATGGCTCACCGGGCATCTGGCCGCCGTCGCGACCCCGAACACACCCGGGTGCTCCACCGCTTCGCCACCTGGCACCAACTCCGCAAACTCCGGGCCAAAGCCGGCAAAGGACCGCTGGGCAACTCTCCGGCATACGCGGCCCGGCAGCAGCTGATCCAGGCCGGTTCCTTCCTGACCTGGCTCACCGGCCGCGGCGCTCTCCCCGAACACTGCCGGCAACCCGACCTCGACGCCTGGCACAGCGAAAACCACGCCACCCGCCGACCCGCCACGACCTTCCTGAGCTGGTGCATGAAGACCGGCCGGATGCCCGCCATGACCATCCCCGTCCGGTCCACGGGAAACCCTGCCCCAATGGGACAGCATCACCGGCTCGCCGCTCTCCGGCGCCTGGTCACCGACGAAACCCTGCCGCTACGCTCCCGCGTCGCCGGCTCATTGATTCTGCTCTACGCCCAACCGGTAAGCCGGATCGTCCGGCTCACCACCGACGACATCCTCAACTACGGAGACCACACCCTGCTGCGCCTCGGTGAACCGCCGACTCCGGTTCCGGAACCGCTGGCCGGGCTACTGCGGGCATACCTCGAAGACAGGCCCAACATGACCACCGCCGCCAACCCGGCCTCCCGATGGCTCTTCCCGGGGCGCCGGGCCGGGCAACCCATGGACCCGGGAAGCATCCGCGATCTGCTGCAGGAAATCGGGGTCCCGGCCCAGTCCGGCAGAACCGCAGCGATCCGACAACTCGTCCTCCAGATGCCGCCGCCGGTGGTGGCCCAGGGCCGCGGTTACCACCACACCAGCACCACCAGGATCGCAGCAGAAGCCGGATCACCCTGGAGCGGATACGCGCCCGGCGACCACAGCCGATAACAACTCCCGCAACACCGAGCCATTCCCGACAGCGGCAAAGCCGGCCACTCCCATGAGCTGCCGCGAAGGCTTTTGGTCCCTGAGTCAGGCTCTCCGACGCTGCAGCTGCTGCAGGTACCCGGCCGACATGACGATCGCCAGCCAGATCTGCCAAACAGGTCCCGAGGCCAGCCCATTCCAGGGGAAGGTGCCAAGACTGAGGCCTAACACGAGTCCCAAGCCAAGCCACAAAGTGCCCTGGACAACCTGTGAGCTTATGCGGTGAGTCGGCACTATGAGGGTGCTGGCCAGCAGCAGACCACAGGCCGCCCACCCAAGAAGAAACACCCGAAGAAGCATGTCCCTTCCGGTGCCGTCACTTGGCCATAGGAGTAGCGGTATTGAAACTGAGGCCAGAACGAACGCCGTGGCGAGAAGACCATCCTTCCAGTTGGCGGACCGTGTCGCCTGTGGGGCTGAAACTGACATACTTACTCCTTAGTACGGACCGCACCTGACAATGGGGTAGCAGGAAGAACGGTTACAACAGTTCAGGCTTACACACCAGGGGCAGCCGATAACCGCACATGCAATGCATGACCCCGGGTTGCCGCAGGCAAAAGCACAACCCCAACAGCATGATTGAACGCAACCCCAGTTCTGTTCGTCGCACCTGCGGTACATGCAATCCGGGCAGCCACTTGCTGTGGTTGTCGGTTGATCGGCACGCAGGGCGGCGACGTCCGTGGCGACTCCATCGTCTGCTTCCGCAATCAGGCGCGATGTTTCAGCCCCGGTGATTTGGAATACCCTCGTCAGCCGCCTGCTTGTTCCGGACTTTGTGGTGACGCCGTAGGTGGCGACCACGGTGTCTCCATGGACATAGGCAACGGCTACCATGCTTCCGCCGCCAGTGAGCGCATGGCGGACGCCCTTCACGGTGGGCGCGTCAACTATTTCTTCGGAGACCTCAACCCCGGCAACACCGGTGCCGAGCATCGAGCGGGATTCCGGCCGGACAGATGCAAGCCCCATCAGTCTGGACATGTGCGCAGATGCCGAAGATTCTCGCCATGCCGCAAGAGCCTGGCCCCCGGTCAGATCTTCCTTGGATGTACCCGACATCTGATCGAACCAATGTTCATTTCGCCGCTTCTTATCTGATGCGGCGACGGCCGCGGTGCCGCTGCCTGCCAGAATGGAAATGCCGAGCGCAACCCCGGCCGCACTTTGTAGAAACACGTTTCGGCTGACGCCGCGCTCGGGTCCACGGTTGTTTTCAGCACTGCGCTGGCGAAGTGCTCCCAGTTGCTGGAGTATCCGCCAGCTTCCGCGCATGCCGAGCCTGCTCATCATTGCAAGCCCCATAGCCGCACCGGTTTTTGCGGAGACGTCACCGTCAGCGATTTCGATGAGTGTCGGGGTCCACGGCGCATCTTCACCCAACGCCACAACCCGCCAAGACACCATTTCCGGCGACGACAGATTCATGACTTCAAGTCTTCCGCCGGTAGCCGAAGCAACGTCCTCGGCAATCTTGCTGCAGGCCAGGCACCCGGCGTCAAAGCCTAGGACGAGCCTCATATCAGTACTCATTCGCAGTTCCCCCATATCACTGCTGGGCCCGCCCCCTGCGAACCCAGTAGCCTCACCATTCCGATCATGACGAAATTTGTCAAGTCACTTTACAAACGGGGGAATGCGTGTCTTCCCGATGGCGTTGTCTGCTTCGACAGCGCCGGCATGGTCACCGCGTTAGTGCGTCCGGGATCATCTGGCAGAACGGACCCGCAGTCCAGCAGAACCGTAGTGATCCGAAAAATCGTCCTCCAGATGCCGCCGGTGGTGGCCCAGGCCCTCGGCTACCACCACACCAGCACCACCAGGATCGCAGCAGAAGCCGGATCACCCTGGAGCGAATACGCTCCCGGCAACCACAGCCGATAACAACTCCCGCACCCCGCCAATCCCGACAGCGACAAAGTCAGCCAGAGAAAATCCGAAGAATACCGACTACTCAATCAACGGTCACTACCAGTCCCGCGAAAGCCAGGGGACGGCTCGGCGGCCGTCCGCCGGCAATGACGGCGACGAAACTTGCGGCGGCTAAAGACCTGCGGGGTCAGGGAAAGAAACTGCAGGAGATCGCGGCGACTCTCAGCGTGAGCAGGTCCTCCCTCACCAAGGCCCTCGGGCCGCGACCAGGTAAGTCGGCGCCGGACTCCCAAGCCGTCATTCAGGACGTTGCGTAAGTCGATTCCGCACGCGGTCAGTGCGCCGCCGGTTTTGGATCAACTTGACCATTCCGTTCATCGGGGGCCGTGCCTACCAGGGGACCCCGACGACGGGGCGGCCGCCAATTGGCGGAGGTGCGCCGGCAACCACGCTGCCCAACGCATCGCCGCCCTGGCGTCATGCGCGAGCTTGTCGTGCACAATGAGTCCATGGCCCTCACGAGCAATCTCACGGTCGACTCTCTGACGAGAGCGATGCGCGCCCACCTGTACCTCGCCGCTGCAGTCGCTGCCGAACGGGCCCGTGAACTCTGGGATGGCGAGTTCGAAGGCAAAGCCCCGAGGACGGACGACGACATCCAGGCGTTCATCGACGCCCTCGTCACCGGATTCGACGACAGCATGAACGACACGATCCAGGCGGAGGCCGTGCTCGTCCGTGTGCGCGGGCTCCTCGGCGAGTTCATGACCCCCGCGGATGCCGACGCCGCGATCGTGTCCTTCCGGGAAGGCCCCGAGTCCCACACCGACGAGGTGCAGCGGGTGCGGCGGGAATGGAACGCGAAGAACGCCAAGCGGGCACGAACGATCCGGGTGGTCTGGCGCACCTACTGGGCCGGGGCCGTTGTGCTCACAGCCGTCGTCGTCGGACTGGCGATCGCCTCGGGGAACGGCGAAGACGTGATCGCGGCCGCGATTCTTGCGCCGAGCCTCCTCGCCATCGTCGCCGGCATCATGGCCGCGACCTTCAGTTCCATCCGCGGTGAGCCCTCCTCCCCGGAGCCCATGCCAAACATGTAGGTCAGAGCACTGAAACCTCCGAGCTCAGAGATTTTCTCCACAATCCACGGTGACTCACCCAGCCTGTCGGTCGAGCGTCAGTTCAAGAGCAAATCCTCGTGAGTGTAAGAATGGCTTCATGTGCGCCAGATCGCTCCGCCCCGGACAGCGCACCAAGGACGAGCTGCAACACCGGACCGAGGTGGATTGAGAATGCCGAAACGGACAGAGCAAGTGAACGAGAACGCTGCGCCGACGACGGGACCCGTGTTCCCCAGGATGCTGACCCTGGAGCAGGTTCAAGAGGTCCTTAACGTCAAAAGTGCACTGGTCTATTCGCTCGTTCGCAGCGGCGAGCTCCGTTTAAGTTGACATACTCACCCTGGGGCAGGTCACCGAATCAACAAAACCGGGGGCAGTCCCCTCACTGCAGGCTTGGGATCGTCGACAGATCAGGGCCGACCTCTGCTAATTCAAACTCGGCTGCTTGACCGTCGCATCGTTGTTTCCGGCGCGCTCTCCCGGGGCCCGGGTGCCGTCATCTTCGTAGTGTGTCGCGTTTGCGATGTCGCGGCCGGCGATGTAGCCGAACGTCAAGGCCGGGCCGAGGTTGATCCCGCCGGCGGGTCTTGGAAAAAACCGATTTCCTCGGGGGAACCACCGCGTACTCGGCCGGGACTTGTTGGGTGCCCAACAACCGATTCCAGCGTGAAGACGGAATCCTGGACGATTACGACCGAGCCGCACGCTATCTGGATGCCGTGGTGAGCGGCAAGGCCCCGCGTGAAGGCTGGCTCGCCTATCTGGACGCCGCGCCGAAGATGCTGGACGCGATGCATGACCTTGGCGTCACCTTCCGTCGCTCCCCTGCCGTGGTCGACTACCACTCCGAACTTCCCGAGACTGGTAAGACCGGACGCGCGTTGGAACCTGACCCCTTCGACGGGCGCCTGTTGGACAAGGCCGACTTCGGCCGTGTCCGTCCGCCGGTACCCGAGTTCGCTCTTCTGGGCGGGACCCTGATGTTGCGCCGCGCGGAGGTGTCCGCCTTGCTCAAGCTCTACAACGGCTCGCTGGCTGAGCGTGGCAAGGCCGTGGCTCTGGCTGCACAACTCGGCCTGCGGTGGGCACTTGACCGGCTCACCCGTCCGCGAGGCACGCGCCTGGTGATGGGCAACGGGCTTGTGGCCCGAATGTTCCACGAATCGCGCAAGCGGGGGGTGGAATTCCTCTTCGGTGCGCAAACCACCGAACTACTCAAGGACGGGGACCGTGTTGTCGGTGCGGTGGTTGCGCAGAACGGCAGGCGCCTGCGCGTCCGTTCCCGCCAAGGCGTGGTGCTTGCCGCCGGCGGCTTCGCCCAAAACGCTGAAATGCGAAAGAAGTTGCTGCCTTCCCCCACGCCGCTCTACTCGCGGGCCGGGGAAGGGTCCACCGGAGACACGCTGTCCCTGGCCAGGGAGGCCGGTGCCACGCTGGCCAGGGATAACGGGGAAAACGCACTGTGGTTCCCCAGCTCCATCGGACGACGAAGGGACGGTTCTCGCGTGGTCTTCCCGCACATCTGGGACCGTGCCCGTCCCGGCGTGATCGCCGTGGACTCTAACGGCTTGCGCTTCGTGGACGAATCCTGTTCCTACCACCGTTTCGTGCGGGCCATGTTCGCTTCCCCGGACGCCGCCGCGGTGCCGGCCTGGCTGGTCGTGGACTCGCGGACCTTGGCAAAGTACGGGCTGGGCATGATCACGATGCCCCACCTGCCGCGTGCGGCACTGCGGCGCTACATCAAGGACGGTTATCTCTACGAGGCAGAGACCTTCACCGGCTTAGCGGCGCAGATCGGCGTGGACGCCGCGGGCTTGGAGTCGACCGTGCAGCGCTACAACGGGTTTGCCGCCACCGGCGTGGATGAGGACTTCCACAAGGGCGAGCTGCTCTTCGGTCAGGTGGCCGGGGACCCGGACCATGGGCCGAACCCGAACATCGGGCCGCTGCTGAAGGCGCCCTTTTATGCGATGGCCGTCGTGCCCACACCGCTGGCCACCGCCTACGGGGTGCTCACCGACGGAAACGGGCAGGCACTTGATACCCAGGGCAAACCGGTGGCCGGACTCTATGCCGCTGGAAACGACGCCGCGTCGGTCATGGGCTCGGAATACCCCGGCGCAGGCGTGCAGGTCGGCGCCGGCATGACCTTCGGCTGGCAGGCGGCCCGTCACGCGGCCGCCACAGCCCAGGCCGCGGCTAGTCTGGAGGGCAGCCTCCCCGCGCTCTGATACCAAGCGCCTGGTTTCCCTATTAGCCCCAGGAACGCCCGACGGGGGGACACTCCCGCCGTCGGGCGTTCCTGATGTCGACAAACCACCGCCGCCCACGGGTAACCTTGAGCCATGGCCTCATCCACACCCACCCTCACGACGCACTGGGAACCCCTGTCCCTGCGAGTCGTGGCGGAGCTGCTCGGGCCGTCATCGGCGCGTTGGTGGTTGTCCGGAGGGGTGGCGCTCGACCACTGGCTCGGCACTAACACTCGCGAGCACGACAATATCGATGTCAGCACGACGATCGCCGACCTGCCCCAAGTGGTGCAGGACTTGCCGGCGCCGTTTAGCGCGTGGGCTCCGTCAGGCGACGGCGTTCTCCCTTGGGCAGAGGCTGATATGGATGCCGACCTGCAGCCGATCCGCATCCATAATGACGCAACGGGCGCATGGGTACTGCAGGTCAACGTCGAGGACGGCACGGATAGCGTCTGGGTTTATCGACGAGATCCCCGACTGCAGCTGCCGTGGGATCGTGCAGTGATCGACGTCGACGGCATTCCGACCGGGGCGCCCGAGGTGCAGCTGGTTTGGAAGGCGCTGCGTCCCCGTCCGGAGGACGACGCCGACAAGGATGCGGTTCTACCGGAGCTCTCTAACGAAGCCCGCGCCTGGTGGGAGCACGCGATTCTGACGATCCACCCGCACTCGTCATGGTCGATCCATGTGCGTAGCCCGTTCGCTCCGGGTAAGGCCAGCTGGAACAGGACAAAACGCTAGCGCTCCGCTTGGGCCTGCCGGCGATGGGCAGCCTGCCTGTGCCGCGTCGGTGAGGTGGCCTACGATCCAGCCGATTCTCAAGAGCGGGTGGTAGCACCCTGCAGGACGTGGTCGGGCCTTCTCCCAGTGCCGTGAATGACGGCTGCCTTCATTACAAGAACCTCGTCATGCTGCCAGACAATCTCGAGGTCGACTGGCGGCGCCGGGTCCCACCGTCCCCACCGACCTCTTCAGTCACGCCGGTGCAGCGTGAGCGGCCTGTCCGATTTTGAGACGCCCGCAGACGCTCATGACTACGACTTGTATTCATCCGCCGCAACCGCATCAAGCACCAGCGAGCGGAACCATCGCTGCGCCTGCGAGAGGCTGGCCTCGCGCCGCGTGTACAACTCCACTGGTGTGCTCTGCCCGGGCCAGGGCAGCTCGGCGATGCGAAGGCGGGGGAACCAGCCGCAGAACACCCCCGCTACATGTCGAGGCAGCAGGACGACCAGATCCGTCGCCTCGAGCACGGCGGGCACGGTGCCGTATTCCTCCATGGTCAGCACGACCTGGGACATCAAGTCGTGTTCGGTCAGCGCCTGCAAAGGATAGACGTGCCCGCCACGGGCGGAGACCCGCACAAAGCGTCTCCCCTCGAACATGTCAGGCCCGGTCGCGGGCAGTGGATGCAACCCGGACGACAGAGCCACGTATTCGACCGAACGCACGTGCGTCCTCCACAGCCGCGGTGTGGCGATCCGCGACACGGTTAATGCCAGATCGATGGTGCCGCGGATTAGCCCGCTCTCGACCTCGTCCGAATCGAGCCGTTCCACCTGTATTCGCGGATCGGCGCCGACCCGCCCGAGGGCGGTCATGATCGGTGGGAGGAACGTCTGCTCGCCGATCGAGGTGAGTCCGAGGACGAGTTCGCCGCTGAATCCGGTCGGTTCGAACACATCCGCTCCCATGACGGTCGCGTCTATTTGTGCCAAGGCGTTGTGTAGGGGCCCAAACAGTTGCGTCGCCTTCGCGGTCGGCACCATGTCGTTCCCCTCGCGACGGAACAGCTCGTCGCCGAACCGCTCCCTGAGCCGCTTCAGGGAATAGCTGACCGTGGGCTGTGTCACGTGCAGTCGCCTGGCGGCGCCCGTGACGCTGCGCAGCTCGTAGAGCGTGACGAATGTCCGGAGCTGGTTGAGGTCGGTGAACGTCATGCCATAGATCTTATCTATGGATCTGTCTCTGCATATCTATTGGACCGCAGTGGCAAACACCCCTAGAGTCAGTTTGGGGCAGCACTGATCCAACGAAGTGCAGCTGCTTCGCACCGCTTACACTCAGTGACAAGGACGACACGCGTGATTATCGACATCCACGGCCACTACACCACAGCTCCAACACAGCTCGGAGCCTGGCGTGATCTGCAGATCGCATTCTCTGAAGGACGCGCGGACGCTCCTGACCCTGCGACCCTGCGCATCAGCGATGACGACATCCGTGAGACCATCGAGGCCAACCAGCTCAAGCTCATGAACGAGCGCGGCAGCGACGTTACTGTATTCAGCCCTCGTGCCTCGTTTATGGCGCACCACATCGGAGACCTCGCTGTGAGCGAGACCTGGGCCCGGATCTGCAACGACCTGTGCGCCCGCGTCAGCGAGCTCTACCCCGAACGCTTCCTAATGGGGGCGATGCTCCCCCAGTCCCCCGGTACGGATCCCGCGACGAGCGTTGCCGAGCTTACTCGTGCCGTCGAGGAACTCGGCGCCGTCACCGTGAACCTCAACCCCGACCCGTCCGGCGGCAACTGGACGTCCCCGCCGCTGACCGATCGCTCGTGGTACCCGATATACGAGAAACTCGTCGAATACGAGATCCCGGCGATGGTGCACGTCAGCACGTCGTGCAACCCGGCCTTCCACACGACCGGAGCGCACTACCTCAACGCCGACACCACCGCGTTCATGCAATTACTCCAGGGCGATCTGTTCCGCGACTTCCCCGAGTTGAAGCTCGTAATCCCTCACGGCGGCGGCGCCGTTCCCTACCACTGGGGGCGCTTCCGTGGGCTCGCAATGGCGCTGGGCAAGCCTGTAATCGAGGAGCACCTGCTGAACAACGTGTTCTTCGACACCTGCGTGTACCACCAGCCGGGCATCGACCTTCTCACCAAGGTCGTCCCGACCGAGAACATCCTCTTCGCGAGCGAGATGATCGGCGCCGTGCGCGACGTCGACCCGCGCAGCGGACACTACTTCGACGACACCAAGCGGTACGTCGACGCCACCACGAACCTGAGCGACGCGCAGCGCGCGCAGGTGTTCGAAGCCAACGCCCGCCGTGTCTACCCAAGGCTTGACCGCGCCCTTACTGCGCGCGGTCTCTGAGAGGACCATCAATTGCGACTGAACAACCTCGGCATCGTCCGCACCAACATCGAACGTCCGGATCCCACGGACGTCAAACGGCTTTCGCAGTTCGGCGTCGCCACTATCCACGAGGCGATGGGGCGAGTCGGGCTCCTGCGCCCCTACATCAGGCCGGCCTACACCGGCGCTAAGCTCTGTGGTCCGGCAGTGACCGTGCTGCTACAGCCTGGTGACAACTGGATGTTCCACGTCGCCGCCGAGCAGGTGCAGGAAGGCGATGTGATCGTCGCCGGCTGCACCACCGAAAGCGAAGACGGCTTCTTCGGTGAGCTGCTCGCCACCTCGCTGACCGCCCGCGGCTGCAAGGGCTTGGTGATCGACGGTGGTGTCCGCGACGTCGCCGATCTGGAGAAGATGGATTTCCCGGTGTTCTCCCGCGCTGTCAACGCCAAGGGCACGGTCAAGGCCACCCTCGGATCGGTGAACATCCCCGTAGTGGTCGCGAACGCCGTGGTGAACCCTGGCGACGTGGTCGTGGCCGACGTCGACGGCGTCGTGGTTGTCCCGCGCGAGCTTGTCGGAGCGGTGGCAGACGCCAGCCAGAAGCGCGAGGATAACGAGGAAGCCAAACGCGTGAAGTTCCGTGAGGGCGTCTTGGGCCTGGATGTCTACGGCATGCGAGAGCCGCTCGCCGCCGCCGGCCTCGAGTACGTGGAGAAGTGACCATGGCGCACGGAGACACCACGGGAGGCTTCGAGAAGTCCGCAGGCTGGCTCGACTGGTACGACGGCCCCACCAAGCCCACGTTCCGCCTGCCGGCCGACGCAGTCGACGCGCACTGCCATGTGTTCGGGCCCGGCGAACGGTTCCCTTACGCCCCCGAGCGGAAGTACACCCCGTGCGATGCCTCGGCGGAGCAGCTCTTCGCGCTGCGCGACCACCTCGGCTTCGACCGCAACGTGATCGTCCAGGCGACCTGCCACGGCGCCGACAACCGGGCACTGGTCGATGCGCTGCAGCACAGCGGCGGCCGCGCCCGCGGCGTCGCCACGGTCCGCCGCGACGTGACCGAGGAGCAGCTGGCCGAGCTGCACGCGGCCGGCGTCCGCGGGATCCGGTTCAACTTCGTCAAGCGCCTCGTCGACCGGGTGCCCACCGACTCGCTCGAGGAGATAGTCGCGAAGATCGCGCCGCTCGGCTGGCACGTGGTCATCTACTTCGAGGCCGCGGACCTGCCGGAGCTCTACGACTTCTTCTCCGCGATCCCGACCGACGTCGTCATCGACCATATGGGCCGGCCCGACGTGTCCAAGGACCCGGACGGCCCTGAGTTCGCACTGTTCCTGCGCTTCATGCGCGAGAACACCAATGTGTGGACCAAGGTCTCCTGCCCAGAGCGCCTGTCCGTCACCGGCCCGCACGCTCTCGACGGCGAACAGCACGCCTACACCGACGTGGTGCCGTTCGCCCGACGCGTGGTCGAGGAGTTCCCCGACCGCGTGCTGTGGGGAACCGATTGGCCCCACCCCAACCTCAAGGACCACATGCCCGACGACGGGCTGCTGGTCGACTACATCCCACAGATCGCGACGACGCCCGAGCTCCAGCAGAAGCTACTCGTGGACAACCCGCGCCGCCTCTACTGGCCCGAAGGAGCATGACATGGCACTCGACAAGCCGTACAAGGACGTTCCCGGCACGATCATCTTCGACGCGGAGATGGCCCGCAAGGGATACCACCTCAACCAGTTCTCGATGTCGCTGATGAAGCCCGAGAACCGCAAGCGCTACCTGGCCGACCGCGAGGCGTACCTCGATGAGTGGCCCCTTTCGCCCAAGCAGCGCCAGGCTGTGCTGGATATGGACCTCAACGCCATGATGGCCGAGGGCGGCAACATCTACTTCCTGAGCAAGATCGGCGCCACGCACGGCCTGAGTTTCCAGCAGATGGCCGGCTCCATGACTGGCATGTCCGAGGCCGCCTACCGCGACATGATGATCGGCGGCGGACGCCACCCCGAGGGCAACCGCCTCAAGGACCTCGACGGCTGGGTCCCGCCGGCGCGGCGCGAGAAGTCCGAGACCATGCGCGAGAACGCCCCGGCGAAGTACACGTCGGCGCTGTTCACCTCGCATGTCCCGGCGATCGGTGCCGCGATGGACCTCGGCAAAACCGAGGAGCCGTACTGGAAGAAGGTGTTCTCCGGGTACGAGTGGACCCGCAGGTGGGCCAAGGAGAATACGCCCGACGTCGTCATCCTCGTCTACAACGACCACGCCACGGCCTTCGACTCGTCGATCATCCCCACCTTCGTGCTCGGCACCGGGGCAGAGTACCCGGTCGCGGACGAGGGCTACGGCCCCCGCCCTGTGCCCGATGTGAAGGGCTACCCGGAGTTCGCCGCGCACATCGCGCAGTCGGTCATCCAGGACGACTTCGACCTCACCCTCGTCAACGAGATGGTCGTGGACCACGGGCTCACCGTGCCGCTCTCGCTCGTCTTCGGCGACGTCGAGGAGTGGCCATGCAAGGTCATCCCGCTGGCCGTCAACGTGGTGCAGTATCCGGTGCCTTCCGGCCGCCGCTGCTACGAGCTCGGCAAGGCCCTTCGCCGCGCCCTCGACAAGTGGGACGGCCCGGAGCTCAACGTGCAGATCTGGGGCACCGGCGGCATGAGCCACCAGCTCCAGGGTCCGCGTGCCGGCCTCATCAACGAGGAGTGGGACAACGCGTTCCTCGACCACCTCATCGCCGACCCGCTGGGCCTGACCGAGTGGGATCATATGGAGTACGTCGATGAGGCGGGCTCCGAAGGCATCGAGCTCGTCGATTGGCTGATCGCGCGCGGCGCGATGGACGACCAGTTCGGCGGCGAGGCGCCTTCTGTTGACCACCGGTTCTACCACGTGCCGGCGTCGAACACCGCCGTCGGCCACCTTGTTCTCACGAACCCGACCGACTGACCGCATCCCGCATCCGCAACAAAGGAGCCCCCATGACTGACAAGATCCGTGTGGCCGTCGTCGGCGCCGCAGGCGCCTTCGGCATGAAACATCTCGACGGCCTGATGAACGTCCCCGATGCCGAGGTGACCGTCGTCAGCGGCACGCGGCTCGAACCGACCCAGGCAGTCGCCGCGAAGTACGGCGTCGCCAACGCCGTCGTCGGGCTCGACGCCGTGCTCGAGCGCGACGACGTCGATGCCGTCATCCTCGCCACGCCCACGGGTCTGCACGCCTCGCAGATGCAGGAGGTCCTCAAGGCCGGCAAGCACGTGCAGGTCGAGATCCCGCTCGCCGACTCGCTCGCCGACGCCGAGGCGACGCTCGCAGCGGCCGAGGCGTCCGACCGCGTCGCCATGGTGGGCCACACGCGGCGGTTCAACCCCTCGCACCAGCTCGTGCACAACCGGATCGCCGAGGGCTCGTTCAACGTGCAGCAGATGGACGTGCAGACGTACTTCTTCCGCCGCACGAACACGAATGCCAAGGGCGAGCCGCGCTCCTGGACCGACCACCTACTGTGGCACCACGCCGCGCACACTGTCGACCTGTTCGCCTACCAGGCGGGCAAGATCGTGCAGGCGAACGCGATCCAGGGCCCCATCAACCCGGATCTGGGCATCGCGATGGACATGTCGATCCAGCTCAAGAGCGAGACCGGGGCAATCTGCACCCTGTCCCTCTCGTTCAACAACAACGGCCCGTTCGGCACGTTCTTCCGCTACATCGGCGACACCGAGACGTACATCGCGCGCTACGATGACCTCTTCAACGGCCGCGACGAGCAGATCGACGTCTCGAAGGTGGCGGTGAGCATGAACGGCATCGAGCTGCAGGACCGCGAGTTCGTCAGCGCGATCCGCGAGGGGCGCGAGCCGAACTCGTCGATCCGCCAGGTCATCGACTGCTACCGCGTGCTCGGCGCGCTTGAGAAGCAGCTAGCGTGAGGCTACCCCCCACCGGTCTGGGCTGTATGTCGCTGAGCCACGCGTACGGCGTCCCCCCGTCGCGTGACGAGGGGCTGGCGTTGCTGCGCGCAGCTCTCGATGAAGGTATCGGGATGCTCGACACGGCAACACTGTACGGCGGCGGCCGCAACGAAGAGCTTGTAGGTGCCGCGATCGCGGGGCGCCGCGACGAGGTCTTCCTTGCGAGTAAGTGCGGGATGGCGTCCGTTGACGGCGTGAAAGTCATCGATGGACGCCCCGATACGCTGCGCGCACAGGTCGATGCTTCGTTGAGCCGCCTTGGCGTCGATTACATCGACCTGTACTACCTTCACCGGTGGGACAAGAACGTGCCGATCGGCGACAGCGTCGGCGCGCTGGCCGAGATGGTCGCCGCGGGCAAGATCGGCGCAGTCGGTCTGTCCGAGGTGTCGGTCGCGCGACTGCGCGAGGCGCAGTCAATCACCCCTATCGCGGCCGTGCAGAACGAGTACTCGCTGTGGAGTCGCAATGCCGAGCTTGGCATGCTCGACGCCACCCGCGAGGACGGCGTGACCCTGGTTGCGTTTTCGCCGGTCGCAAGGGGTTTCCTCGCCGATGCGGTCAAGGACCCAGGTAAGCTGGCCCCAAACGACATCCGCCGCAGCATGCCGCGCTTCCAGCCCGAGCACTGGGGTGCGAATGCGACGCTGCTGGCCTCTTGGCGCGAGCTGGCTGCGGAGGCCGGTTGCACCCCAGCACAGCTCGCGCTGGTCTGGCTGCTCTCCCGCGGCGATCACGTTCTGCCGATCCCGGGAACAACGAGCGTCGCGCACCTGCGTAAGAACATGGCGGCGGCCGACATCTCTGTCGACGGAGCGCTGCTGACGCGGGCCGGCGAGCTGATTGGCACGGCCACCGTCTCTGGCGCGCGATATGCGCCAGCATCTGCTGCCGAAGTAGACGCCGAGACTTTCGAGGATGCCGCATGAGGGCGATCTCGTCGATGGCCACCCGCCACGTTCTCGCCGACCTCGCTGAAGCTGCCGCCGGGGCCGGGCTACCGCTTCTGCAGATTGAATCCGTAGGCGGAGTGGACGCCGCCCAGCGGGTGGCCGCCGGCGAGCCGTTCGACCTTGTGTTCCTCGCTGAGGACGCTCTGCAACGCCTCGCTGCCGAGGGGCACGTCGATCCGGCATCCATCGCCCCGATCGTACTGTCGGAGGTCGCCGTAGGCGTGGCCGCACGCAGCGCCGATGTAGCCACATGTTCCGAAGGCACGGCCTTTGCGAATGCCGACGAGCTTCGCGGCGCCCTGCGCGCGGCATCCCGCATCGGATATTCCACCGGACCGAGCGGCACCGAGCTATTGCGAATGATCGACCGCTGGGGCATGACCGATGAGGTCAGCGACCGGCTTGTGCAGGCCCGTCCAGGCGTACCCGTGGCGCGCCTGCTCGCCGAGGGAGAGGTCGATCTCGGCCTGCAGCAGCTCAGCGAACTGGTCGGGCAACCCGGCGTGTGCATCCTCGGCGTTCTCCCGGCCGACTGCGCGATTATCACGGTCTTCGCGGCTGCTGTCGCGGCATCCTCCAACAACGCGGCTCGTGCCGCGGAGGTGTTGGCCTTCTTCCGCTCGGACCTCTCGGCATCTATCAAGTCGTCGCACAGTTTTCGCGCGCCCTGAGGCCCTGCCGTGACGGATTGACTGATGCGGGTCCTGCAGACGCGGAGAAACCCGTCTTCGGTGACACCGCCGCCGTAGACCTTGACGTTAGCGGCCGGCCAGATTTTCCGCATGTTCGCCTCACCCCTAAGGAAGGCCTTGGTGGATTGGATTTCAGATGGACGTGTATCCGCCGTCGGCGTTGATAACGGATCCAGTCAGTGCGGAGGAGGCGTCACTGGACAGGAACAGAACGACATTCGCGATCTCCTCCGGTCGGCGCAGTGCGACAGCCCATTTGTTGCAGATGACAACACCCGTGAGGTCGACGTCGATGACGCGTTGCCAATTCGACATGTCGAGCTCGTGTAGCGGTGTCTTGACCTCGGGAATGCCGGCGCGGCACCGGCATCGGCAAGTTTGCGGGCTATGAGCATCCTGTTTTCTTACTCCTTCGGATCTTCGGCTGGGCGTCCTGTCAGGACCGGTAGGGGCTCAGACGCCGGCCACTCGCGGTACGCCGCGGTCGGCTGCGAGCTTGGTGATGTCCCTTCCGGCCCGGCAGCCGAATACCAGGGCGGGGCCGATGTGGGAGCCATATTCGGGGTAGCCGCCCCCGAAGACGCCGACGGCGGCGGCGCCGACGGCGATGAGGCCGGGAATAGCGGTTCCCTCTTCGGTTGTTACTTCGGAGCGTTCGTTAACGCCGATGCCTGCGAAGCTGCCCAGATCGCCCATCTGGATCTTGGCGGCATAGTAGGGGCCGTTGCCGACCGGGGCAAGGTTGGGGGTCGGTTTGTGTTCCATGTCGCCGCGGAAGTGGTTGTAGAGAGTGGAGCCGCGGCCGTACGCCGGGTCCTCTCCGCGTTCCGCGGCGGGGTTGAATTCGGCCACTGTTTCCTTGAGCCCTGCGGCGTCGATGCCGAGCTTGCCGGCCAGCTCCGCCAGGGTGTCCCCTGTCGCGGACCTCCGATCCGCCGCTGCACAGCTACGCGAACTTATCGCCGCCGGCGTCGGCGTCGCCCTCGATGACTACGGGACGGCGTATTCGTCCCTGGCCATGCTGCGCGACCTTCCCCTCACCGGGCTCAAGCTCGACAAATCCTTCATCGACACCATCGACTCCGACCCCACCTCTGCCATCCTCGTCTCCGGTGTTATCGCCCCGGCCAAAGCCCTGGGCCTCACCACCACTGCCGAGGGTGTCGAACGACAAACCCAACTGACCATCCTGCAAGAGCTAGGCTGCGACACCGCCCAGGGCTACCTCATCTCCCGCCCCCTCCCCGCTGACCAGCTCGACACAGTCCTGCGGGCCAAACAAGCACGCACTGAGCCCCGGCACACCCCCGCGCCGCCCGTTCCCGTACATGCCGCGTTCACCGACAGCCCCTAGGCTCGGCAGGGTGCAAGAAATCACGGAAAACGCGGAATTCCCCGCCGACGTTCCCGCTTCAGACTGGTCCGGCCTGCGGACCGGCCAGATGGTGACCATCACCGAACAAGGACACCCCGCCAGCAACGGAACCATCGACGCCATCACCCCGGATGCATCCATCCTCTGGGTCCGGCTGCCTGGCCCTTCACCGCGGCGCCTGTTCCTGTGCACCGACCCGGTGACCATCCACCCCTCGCACTATGAGCATCTCCGGCGTCAACCGCCCGGGGTTCAGGGGTCGCCGTAGTACTCGCCGAAAACCGGGCGGATATGAGGCTAACCCAGTAGCGCGAAGTCCGTCCTCTGAGCGCCATCCTGTCGAACCTGCGGTGGTTCAGTTTCGCGAGCAAGGCCAAAACGGGACTGCCCCGGCTTTTGTTGACTCGGTGACCTGCCCCAGGGATTGGTTACCCGAAATGGTTTGAGTTTTGGGCTCTCGCTGAGAGGCTTTCAGACATGCCAAGACCCTATCCACCGGAATTCCGCGCACGGGCAGTCGCCCTGGTCCGGGCCGGCAAACCCATTAGCCGAGTGGCCGCCGAGCTGGGCATCAGCGAGGGCGGCCTGCACAACTGGGTTCGTCAGGACCAGATCGACCGTGGCGAACGGCCCGGACTGACGACTCCGTAGAGCGCCGAGCTCGCCAAAGCCAGGAAGCGGATCCGGCAGCTGGAAACGGAAGTGGAGATCCTCAAGCGTGCAGCGAAGCTGCTCGTTGAGGGCCGGCCGGACCCAAAAGGATCCACCCGGTGATCGGAGAACTTACCGGCGCCGGGTTCCCCACGAAGGTCTGTTGCCGGCTGCTGGGGGTAAGCAGCCCGGGCTACTACAAGTAACGGAAGAGGCCGATGTCACCGACCAGGATGCGCCGGCAATGGCTGACCGGGCTCACCCGGGCGGTCCATGCCGAAAGCCGAGGAACTTACGGGTCCCGCCGGATCCATGCCGAACTGACACGGGGCATGAACGTCACCGTCAGCGAGCATCTGGTCGCGGAGCTGATGAGCCTGGCCGGAATTGCCGGCCTTCCCGGGCCGGCCAAGGTCAAACGCCTGCGAGGCATCGCCACCAGCTTTTGCCCTCGTGCACCGCAAATTCTTTGCGTCTGTCGCCGAACGAGCTCTGGGTCACGGACATCACCGAGCATCCCACCACTTGGATTCCAGTCATCGTCGCAACACCGGTTTGTTAGCTGGGTTCAAGTAAAGCACGGAGGCGTTCGGCTGGGGTGTCCCAACCGAGGCTTTTGCGTGGGCGTGCATTGAGTTCTGCGGCGACTTGTTGGAGCTCGTCGGGGGTGTGTCTGGAGAGGTCTGTTGCTTTGGGGAAGTATTGGCGCAGCAGCCCGTTGGTGTTCTCGTTGCTGCCGCGCTGCCACGGGCTGGCGGGATCACAGAAGTACACGTCCATGTCTGTTGCGACGCGGAAAGAGACGTGCCCGGACATTTCTGCACCCTGGTCCCAGGTCAGGGACCGGCGCAGTGTGGCAGGGAGCTGAGCTACGGTTTTCACGAGACCATCTCGCACTGTTTCGGCGGTGTGGTCATGGTGGAGGTGCACGAGCGTGACGAAGCGGCTGGATCGCTCGACGAGAGTTCCGATCGCTGATCGGCTCATCGTGCCGACGATCAGGTCTCCTTCCCAGTGGCCAGGGATTGCGCGGTCGTCGGCCTCGGCGGGGCGTTCGGTTATGGAGATCATGGGGTCCACGAAACGGCTGGTCCTCTGCGCGGGGTCGCGTCGGGGTTTCCGGGTTGTTCGCCCGCGACGCATCGCGGCCGCGATCTCCCGCTTCAGAGCGCCTCGACTCTGGATATAGATCGCCTGATAGATCGTCTCCGTACTCACCCGCATCCTTTGATCGTCGGGGAAGTCTTTCACCAACCGGTTGCTGATCTGTTCCGGTGACCACCTCTTCCGAAGCTTCCCCTCAACATAGGAGCGCAAACCACGGCGGCATTCAAGCTTGCGTGTGCGCTGTCTCGGCCGGCGCGATGCGGCTAGACGGTGAGCTGCGTAGGGCAGGTAGCCGACTGTCGTGGCGGTGTTCCGGCACAGTTCCCGGCTGATCGTTGACGGGCTTCGCCCCAGCGCTCGGGCGATCGCTCTCATCGATTCGCCACGGCTGCGCAGATCGTGGATCTGCTCGCGTTCGATGAGGCTGAGGAAGCGGGCATCGACAAGCGTTTCAAGGCGTGCCAGATCAACCGGCACCCCTCTCGTATAGGCCTCACGCGGGTTCTTCACATTCGCCAGTATTGCCGCTCGACGGTAGAGCACGACGCGCCCGTCCGGGTACGCGCGTCCTCCTGTGACTTGCTTGATGCCCTTGTCCCAGTCCTGGGCGGAGCGCTTATCGATACCGACCCGTTTGGCTGCTTCAGCACGGCTGAGACCGTCGGCGCGGAGACGCTGGAACTGCGCCCGTTGAGCGCGGGTGTCTTTGCCCGTGAAGATCCCCGCTTGATGGGCCCATTTGTAACACGTGACTCGGACGAAGCCGAGCTCCTTCGCGACCATCGAGACGTTGGCCGTGAGCTTCAGTCGTCGGAAAAATTCGGCTTTCTCCTCGGCGGTGTACATCCGACTCTTAGCGCGGGTAGTAGAGACGCTTGCCTCCTGACGCCACCGATAGCAAGCGTCCACGCTCAGCCCGAGTTCGGCCGCAACGGCACGGATCGTGCCGCCTCGATCCAGGCGCCGAAAGAACTCCTCCCGCTCCTTGGCTTTGTACTGCACATTCTCTCTACCCCTCGGTCGCCCGACCATCGCACACACCCTCACGCTCAGAGTGTTGCGACGATGACTGGAATCCAAGCCAGGGAGGGCAAGGTCTACTGCTGCGCCGTGATGGACACCAACAGCTGCCGGATCGTGGGCTGGTCGATCGACAGCAACCAGGACTCCGCCCTGGTCGTTAACGCCCTGGACATGGCCATGAGAAACCGCCGGCCCGTCCCGGGCGGGATCGTCCATGCCGACCACGGCGTCCAGTTCACCTCCTGGGCCTTCACCAACAAGATCCGCTCGGCCGGCCTGATGCCCTCGTTCGGGACGATCGGGGACGGCTATGACAACGCGATGATGGAATCCTTTTGGTCCAGCATGCAGATCGAGCTCTTGAACAGGAAACGCTGGAAGACCCGCACCGATCTGGCCAACGCGATCTTCGCGCTCCTTTCGAGATTTTCTACAACCGCCAGCGCCGCCATTCCGGACTGGACTATCGGACTCCGATCGAGCACGAGCTACACTGCCAGCACCCATCCCAAACAGCCTGAGACTCATTCTTCACGGGGTAACCAATCCCTGCGGCAGGTCAAGCTGTCAACTAAACCTTCAGCAGTCCCTATATTCTGGTGCCATGCCCCGATCAACTGTCACCGATCCTGCTGCACCGAAGCCGGTGGGGCCATATTCTCACGCCGCGTCCGGACCGGGGGATTTGCTCTATGTCTCTGGCCAGACCCCCATTGATCCGGCGACGGAGGCACTCATCCATGGAGGAATCGACGCCCAGACCGAGCGTGTGTTCGCCAACCTAGCGTCAGTGCTCGCGGCCGCGAATCGCAGCTTTGCGGACGTAGTGAAGGTCAATGTCTACCTGATTGACATGGCCGATTTTGCCTCGATGAACAGTGTCTACGCGAGGGTCTTTTCTGAGCCGTACCCGGCCCGAACCACCGTCGCAGTCGCCGGGCTCCCACTTGGAGCCCGAGTCGAAATCGAGGTCGTCGCGGCATCTAGGGAAGCCGACTAAGACTCGACGGGTCGCCGTTGGCTGGGCACGTCGGACTTCTTGAGCCCGAGGCTTGGAAGTAGCGCACACGCTGATCCGTACGAGGCGTCCACGGCACTTGACCGTCGTCAGTCTTGCGCGGTGGCTGCCTCTCCCATCCGGGTCAGGGCGAGAGTGAGGATGGCGCTTGAGGTCGCGAAGTTGAGACGCACATACCCGTCTCCTCCGGAACCGAAAATGTGCCCGGAGTTGAGCGCGACCCGCGCCTTGTCGTGGAACAGTTTCGCAGGCCCGTCGACGTCGGTGGCGACCCCGAACGTCGTGCTCGCCGCGGTGATGCGTGGAATGGCGAGCTGCCCGCAATTGAGCCAGGCCAGATAGGTGCCCTCCGGTGGGATCCACGGCAGCTGAGGCACCAGAAAAAGCAGACCCGACCATCGTGGAGCCAGTAAAGAACGAGCCATCGGACCAAGGGCCGTTCTGCGATTTGACGAACACCGCAGCCAGAATCACCGCCTCGTCAGCGGCCGTCGAGTGCCCGCCAAGCGATCGTCGATCGGGCAGACCCGCACAACGGGTTGCCGAGTAGAATCCGGGGATACCCGTCGCGTACTTCTCGTTCCTAGCCATCGCCGTCGTCCTGACCGTGATCCCGGGCCGGCGATCGTGCTCATCATGAAGAACGCCGTCATCCGCGGCAGACGAGGAGCACTCATCACGGCGGCCGGAGTGTTTTCGAGCGACCTCGTATGGGTGACGGCCTCGATCGCCGGCCTGGCCGCGTTGCTGGTCGCCTACCGTCCGGCCTTCGAGGCGCTTCGGTTCCTCGCGGCGGCGTACCTGATCTACCTCGGGCTCCGACTCCTCCTCAGCCGCGGACACGGCGTGGCCGATGACGAGACGGCGACGCTCGACGCGCGGGGCCCGGCACGGCGGGGATATGCCGAAGGAGCGCTGTCCGAGCTGTCAAATCCGAAAACGCTCCTCATCTTCACGACGGTCATCCCACCGTTCCTCCCGATTCACCCAACCCCCTTGGGTGTAGCCGTCTACGGGCTCACATTCGCCGTGGTCGGATTCGCGTCGAGCATCGCCTACGCACTCGTGTTCAGCGCCTCGCGACCACTCGTCAAAGGCCCCCGGGTCAAGAACCTGCTCTTCCGCGGCAGCGGAGGAGTGCTGACAGCTTTCGGCGTCGGCCTCGCCGTCGAAGGCGCACGGGAACTCTGATGCCAAGCCGTGGTCACACCGTGACGGTCACGCCATCCTGCCCTCCCACAGGAACTGGTCCGGCTGCGCCGCTACGGACTGATCATCGTCGATGAAGTCGGCTACATCCCGTTCGAGCAGGACGCCGCGAACCTGTTCTTCCAGCTCGTCTCATCACGCTACGAACAAGCGTCCCTGATCCTGACCTCGAACCTGCCCTTCGCCCGCTGGGGAGACGTGTTCGGAGACCAGGTCGTCGCCTCCGCAATGATCGATCGCATCGTCCACCACGCCGTAGTCATCACCCTCAAAGGCTCCAGCTACCGACTCAAACATGCACAGACAGACTCCCTGCCCTCGACAAGACCGGAAAATCAGGCAGAATAACCAACATCAACGTGGCTCACTTTTCCGCCCGCGACATGGCTCAATTTTCGACCATCGCTGACAGTCGGCAAAGGACCTGGAGGTTTGGTAATGGCACGGAATCGATTCACCGGTCAACCCGGACAAGTCTTCGCACCGCAGCGCCCCTCGGCAAGTGCATGATGTCGCGCATCGGGGTCGAGGCAGTTTCCGGACGCGAGGATGGCTCGCGTGTCCTGGACGCGGCGGACGCCCGGGAGCCCCTGCGTGACGTGAGGCGGTCTCGCGATGCCGCCAGGGATGTCGCCGCCCAGTACAACCTGCTTGCGTTCCGCGCAGCACGCAGGCACATACGCCCTGTCCGGACCGCTACCGCTGCAGGACTTCGGGCGCTACGCGGCCCTGTGCCCACAGTCCTGGCGAGTTCTCTGAGCTTCGTTGCCCATGAGGACGACGACCTGCTGTTCCAGAACCCTGATATCAGCGACTGGATCGCCTCCGGGCTGCCGCACTGCACCGCGTTCCTTTCCGCTGGCGAGTTCGATGGGCTGGCGAACCGCACGAGGGAGGAATACGCGGCAGACCGCCAGAACGGTGAACGAGCCGCCTATGCGCTCATGGCCGGAGTCCCGGACCACTGGGACCGGTCCAGCATGGACGTCGATGGCCGTCCGATTGAGATCGACACGCTCGCCGATGCGCCCGGCCTGGTCCAGCTGGTCTTCCTGTGCCTTCCCGACGGAGGAGACGCCAATCATCTGGACGCCTTGGGGAAGTTGTTCCGCGGGGAGTCCGCTTCACAACCAACGATCGTGCCCACGGGGGGACCGGTCGCCAACAGCCTGACGTATACTCGGGCGGAACTCATCAGTACTCTGACGTCCCTCATGGAGATTTTCCAGCCCACCATCATCCGGGCGCAGGATCCGTGCCCGGACCCGCGGGCCGCCGACGATCACCGGGACCACATAGCAACGGCACAGTTCGTGGCCGAGGCGGTGGCCGACTACCACGGCCCGGACAGTTGCCAGCACGCGGCGCTGGTCAACTACCGCTGCTACAGTATCGCCGGTTCGCAGCCCAACCTGACCGGGCAGCGATCCGCAGAGAAGGCCTCCATCTTCGCAACATACGCGGCATCGGACCCGCAAGCCCATGACCTCGGCTGGACCTCGTCGAGGTACTACCGGTGGCCCTCCGGAAGCGTGTGGGCGGCCCGCGACGGGCTGGGCACGCCTCGCGCGTTCGCCGTCCTGGACAGTCAGGTCATGGCGTGGCACCAGGACCCGATCAGTTGTCTGTGGGAAGGGCCCAAAGAACTTGGGGGTGGTCCCGTCGCTCCGCACCTGGCAGTGGGGCACAATGCCGACGGCCGGCTTGAGGTGTTTGCATTCCGGATCGACACCGGAGACATCACCACGGCGTTCCAGACCGGACCCGACCTCGCATTCTCCGACTGGGTCAACTTGGGCAGCCCCGACGGCACCGGATCGGCGGCCACAGGCACCCCCACCGTCGCCAGCAACCGGGACGGCAGGATGCAGGTTTTCGCGCGCAATCCCAGTGGCGGAATGAGCACCATTGCCCAAAATGGGCCCAACCTCAACTTTTCCGACTGGCAGGACGTCGACGGCGGAACGGACCTGATCAACGAGCCCGCCGCGGCCGTTGTGACAGCCGACGGCCGCATCGAGTTATTTGCCAGCAACGGCGACGGCGTGGAGCACTGGTTCCAGCCCGTCGCGAACGGGCCGCTGGAGCATGACCCGGCGTTTCCCTCGAGGGCCGCCGCGGGGGCCCCGCAGGCAGCAAAGGGGCGTGACTCCCTGTTGCGGGTGTTCTACAGAAATCCACAGGACGGCCACGTGCTGGCGTCGCTCCAGGCCGCCGTGAATGGCGGCTGGGATCCCATCGTGTCGGACCTGGGCGGTCCGGCGGGGCAGGGGCAGACCACGGTGCTGACGAGGCCGGCACCGGACGGCCGCCTGGTTCTGGCCACCCGCGCAGATCCGAGCACGGAGTACTTCGACCTGCAGGAAGATGACGGCACCTTTGCCGGACTCTGGACCGAGCTGCCCTGCTCCCTGATGGGTGTACCCGCAGTCGTGCTTCAGGCCAACAACGTGTTGGCGATGCTGGGCATTGGGACGGACGGCTTCCTCTACGTCAACCAGCAAACCATGGACGGTCCGCCCTTCGATTTCCAGGGCTGGATCCGCGCGGGAGCTTAGCCTTGATCCACCGAAGATGATCGAGGCACCGACGGCGGTCTAAACCGGGAATGAACGTTCTTAAAGGAAAAGGGAAACCAGATCCGCGGCCGCCTCGCAGCAGCCCGCAGCGAAGGCACCCACCCCAGCGCAGCCGTCACCACGGGCAACGGTGCCGTGAACGCCAGAGAGTCCCGCACGATGGCAACAGCAGCAGGTGTCAATGGCCAGTAGGGACTGAACGAGGTAAGAACGGCCCGAGCCTATAAGTAACGGCGCAACCGCGACCTAGATGATCGAGCTATTTCGGATATCGTATATGTCCTGATGGGTGGGGCCCCGGAAGAAGCATTCTTCGAATTCAGCCACTTCGTGAGCATCATTGCGTGACCAACGGAGATGAGCGCCACGAGTGCAACTTTTGAGGGTAAAGCCCACCGGGGTTGTTGTGTGGTTCCCACCTTGCACGGCGCGTACGCTTCCGGGCACCGGCGGCCTGGGTAACCGCGCCTGGCAACGCACCGTTCGTCGCGGGCTACGTGGGACACTTCTGGGTGCCGCCCCAAAGTGTTACGTGCAGGCCCCTTCACCGGACTATCCATCGAACGGTCTTGCGGGACGTCGTCTGGCAGCCCACCTCTACTTCAAAGATCAGAACCTCGGACCTCGATGGGGACCCGCTAGCCCACGGATCAATCGAAGTCTGTGGTTGCGGGCGTTACCGGAGCATCTGCCTCTCCACGCGTCCCTTCTGCCCGGGACCCGGGCGAAAGCAGCAGTGGAGCGATCATATCGTTTTGCGCGGCAGATCTGGTCCACCATACCCGGGCGTGATCGAGATCTCCGCCCTCCCTAGCATGCAGACCGAGCATGTTCATGCTGTCCGTGTTGCCAGCATCAGCGGAGGCCGCGACGGCGCGAAGCGCGTTCATCGACGGCGTCGGCGGCGTCTTGAGGGAACAGCAGCAGGCAGTCAGCGGCAATGGTACTGCCTGCTTTGACAGCTTTCAGGAGCAATTGCCGGGCTAGCGGAACGGCTCCGCCTGCGAGATATAGCTCGGCGATGCTCATGAGCACTTCGGGGTTGCCCGAGGCTGCTGCACGCTTGCGGTGGTCAAGTCGAGCCTGCAGATCCCCGTCCGTGCAATACTCTCCCAAAAGGAGCTCCGCAAAGGGAGCGACATCCTCATCGCCGCTGTCGATGGCAATCTGGTAGGCGTTCCGGGCACCGGCCGGATCATCCTGCCCCTCAAGCAGCAGCCCCAGGTTCACGGCTGCCGATCTGCAAGGCGCTGCAGATCGCCCCGAGCACGTACTACGCCCGCCGTTCCCGGCCGGAGTCCGCCAGAGCAGTCAGCGACCGGGAACTGAGGGGAAAGATCGAGCGCGTCCACGCTCAGAACTACGGCGTCTACGGAGTCCGGAAGATCCACAAGGAGCTGCACCGGCAGGACATCCCGGCGGCGCGCTGCACCGTCGAGCGGCTGATGCGCCAGAAGGGCCTGCGCGGGATCTCGCGGTCCAAGGGGCCGCGCACCACGAAGCCAGCACCGGAGACCGGCAGGCCCGCGGACCTGGTCGAACGCCGGTTCCAGGCCACGGCGCCGAACCGGCTGTGGGTCGCAGACATCACGTATGTCCGCACGTTCGCCGGCTGGGACTACGCGGCGTTTGTCATCGACGTCTTCTCCCGCAGAGTCGTCGGCTGGCAGGTGGCCACCAGCCTCTACACCGATCTGGCACTGGACGCTTTGGAAATGGGCATCTGGGCCAGGACCCGGGACGGCGCCGACCTTACCGGTCTCGTGCACCATTCCGACCGCGGAGTCCAGTACCGTGCGATCCGCTACACCCAGCGGCTGGAAGAAGCAGACGCTGTGGCCTCCGCCTGGTCCAAGGGCGATAGCTATGACAATGCCCTCGCCGAGGCGTTCAACTCACTGTTCAAGGCCGAACTTGTCCGCAACAAGGGCCCATGGCGGGACATCAGCCACCTCGAGGTTGCCGTGGCTGAGTACGTAGATTGGTTCAACCACCGGCGTCCACACGGCGAGATCGGCCATGTCCCGCCAGTCGAATACGAGCAGCTCCACGCAATCCACCCGGCCCCGGAACTGCTCTCAATTTCCAACTAAAAACGCCTCCACAAAACCCGGGGCTTGACATGAACGAACCCTGTGCTGCTGCCGCGCCCACCCCGCTGACCACCACCAACCCACGTAAGGACACAGATCATGACCACAAAAAACGTCACGGACGCCTCATTCGCTGAAGACGTCCTCCAATCGGACAAAGCCGTCATCGTCGATTTCTGGGCCGACTGGTGCGGGCCCTGCCAGAAGGTATCCCCGTGCTGGACCAGATCGCCGTCGAATACGCCGACAAAGTCCAAGTCGTCAAGGTCAACATCGACGAAAACCCTGCCGTGGCCGCGAGCCTGGGAATCACATCGATCCCCGCCATCTACCTCTTCAAAGACGGCGAAAACAAGGCGTCCGTCATCGGCGCGCGGCCCAAGCAGTTCCTTGAAAAGGAATTCTCGGACTACCTGCGCTAAGCCCGGTGCCCGCCGGAGGCGGGAGGCCCTGACGGTTCCGCGAGCCGTTCCTTCTCTCCGCAACCGATGGCGGCAGACTTGAACTGGCGACCTGCACACCACCACAAGGAGAACCCATGACCACCACCCCGTCAGTCATTGTCTTTGATGTGAACGAAACCCTCTCGGATATGTCCCCCATGGGGACGCGCTTCAGCGAGGTCGGGGCGCCGGCGGCATCGGCCAAACTCTGGTTCGCGACGCTGCTGCGCGACGGCTTCGCCCTCACCGCCAGCGGCGACAACGGCTCCTTCGCCGGGATCGGGGCCGACGTGCTTCGGGACCTGCTAAGCGGAGTGGAGCTGAACCGCCCCCTAGACGCGGCGGTCGAACACATCATGAATGGCATGACCGGCCTGAAGGTTCATCCGGATGTCCCCGACGGGGTCAGGGCACTCTCCGCGGCCGGGTTCCGGCTGATCACACTCAGCAACGGCTCGGCCCGGATCGCCGAAAAGCTATTCAGCGCGGCCGGAATCCGGGACGAGTTTGAGCTGCTGCTCTCGGTCGAAGATGCTCCCGACTGGAAGCCGGCCCGTGCCTCCTACGACTACGCGGCCACCGCTTCCGGGACCGATCCGGCCGGCATGCTGCTGGTAGCCGTCCACCCGTGGGACATCCACGGCGCGGCCCGCGCCGGGATGCGCACGGCGTGGCTGAACCGGACCGGGGGACGCTACCCGGAGCACTTCGAAGCACCCGAATTCACGGTGAGCGCCCTGACCGGCCTCCCCGCGGCCCTCGCCGGGGCAGCCTGACGGGGCCTGTAGCCGTGCCCGGGCGCGGCACAGCGGCGGGTAAGCGCTGTGCCCCATCCCCGGATGGTTCGACTATCCGATGAATCCTTTGCCTTTGAGCCAGACGGCGGCCGCGTCCCGGGGGTTCATTTTGCGGTCGCCGGAGACATCCTGGTTCAGGTTCAGCAGGTCACCGGTCGTCAGTGCCTGTGAGACTTTATTCAGGACCTCCGTGCTCTTCGCGTCCAGACGGTCCTTGAGCGCGAGCGGCAGTACCTGCTGGGCCGCGAAATTATTCAGCGGATCCTCCAGGACCACCAACCGGTTCTGCACGATCAGCGGGGAAGTGCTGAACACGTCTGCGGCCTGGATCCTGTCATCCAGCAGCGCCCTAACGGTGACCGGTCCGCCGCCGTCGCTGAACGGAACGAACTCTTTGGGGACACACCCGTAGGTAGCTTTAAGCCCCGGGAGACCCTGGGGCCGTTCCTTCGCTTCCGGCGGCATGCCAAGCGCAATCTGATCACAGACCTTCCCCAGATCGGAGAGGCTCTTGAGCCCGTATTTCGCCGCCGTCGACTCGGTCACCACGATAGAGTCTTTGTCCCCGGCCTTGGCCGGTTTCAGGACGGTCAGGTCCGCGGGAAGTTTGCCGGGGAGTTCCTTCATCACGTCTTCGGCGCTGACGGCGGTGGCCGTCTTGTCGACGTAGCGCAACAGATTGCCGCTGTAGTCGGGGACAAGGTCGATGGACCTGTCCTGCAGCGCCCTGACGTAGACTTCGCGGGATCCGATCCCGGGCTTGGTCGACGCCGGGATGCCGGCCGCGTTCAGTGCCCCGGCGTAGATCTCGGCCAGCGTCTCGCTTTCGGGGAAGTTGGCCGAGCCGATGATCAGGGCGCCTCCGGAGCTGGCCTGGCCGGAGGGCTGGGCGTTGTTCAGCGGGTCCGCGCCGGCGCCGCAGGCGGCCAGCCCGAGCGTGAGCAGGGTCCCTGCTGCCAGGGCAACGGTCCGTGTCAGGGGATGTCTCATGATTATGTTCCTTTTCTTACCCCGGCAGTTCCCGGGCGCGATGATGGGTGAGGTCGACCGTGGGGGCCACGGACCGTCAGGTTCTGCCGGTGGCCATGACTGCGGCGGCAATGTCTCCTGGGGTGGGTCCGCCGGTGTCCGGCGGGCCGGGGATGAGGGCCCGCGCGGAGACCGGGATCGTGAGTCGAATGGCATCACCGGCGCCCAGCAGACGGCCCCAGGGCGCCTCTGCCTGAAGGGTGATGCCGGAAACATCAACGGTGACCAGCCGTCGGGGTCCCAGCACCCGGATGTCCGTCACGATGGCGGGCACACCGTGCCCTGCGGTGCCCCGGGCGTTGTCCTGGATGCTGATGCTTTCCTGGCGGATGACCATCACACCGGGGCCGTCGGGCCAGTCGGTGTCCGCGGACAGGTCAAGGTCGCCCAGGGCCGAGTAGTGGACTCCGTCCCGGACGATTCCTGTGATTTCGTTTGTGCCGCCCATGAGCCGGTGGACTTCCAGGGACGCGGGTCGGGAGTATACGAGGTCGACGCGGTCGTGCTGGAGCACCCTGCCGTGGCTGAGGAGCGCGATGCGGTCGGCGACGGCGGCCGCTTCGTCGCGGTCATGGGTGACCATGAGGATGGTGGGGGCCAGCCGCTCCCGCAGCTGTGCCAGCAGCTCGTGCATGGTGGAGCGCAGTTCCTGGTCAAGGGCGCTGAACGGCTCGTCCAGGAGCAGGATGGCAGGCCGTGCGGCCAGGGCCCGGGCGATGGCCACCCGCTGGGCTTGCCCGCCGGAGAGGGCCGTCACGGGGCGGCGGCCGTACCCTTGAAGCTGCACCAGGTCCAGGAAATGGGCGGCATCGGTCCGGGCTGCCCGGCGGCGGACACCACGGACGGTCGCGGCGAAGGCGACATTGTCCAGGACGTTCAGGTGGGGGAACAGCAGCGGGCGCTGGGAGACCAGGGCCATGCCGCGGTGTTCGGGGCTGACCCGGGCCAGATCGGCGCCGCGAAGAACGATCCGACCGGCGTCCGGGGCTTCGAGTCCGGCCACGGCGCGCAGCAGCGTACTTTTCCCCGATCCGGACGGCCCCAGGACGGCAGTGCACGAACCGCCCTCCAAAGTGAGGTGCACGTCGTTCAGGACCTGCGCTGATGAGCTGCTGAACGACTTTGAGAGTCCTTCGATAACCAATGTGTCGTTCATGGAAGATCTCCCGGGGGTTTGCGTGCGAAGAAGCCAAGAGCCAGCAGCACGATCAGCGGTGGAAGGACTGCCGTCGCTGACAGCACGGCAACGACGGCATCGTTGCCGGTGCCGGAGGCGGCCGAGGCGACGAGCAGCGGAACGGTGGTAAATGCGCCGCCGCCGACCAGAAGCGTGATGAGGTAGTCGCTCCAGCCGACCAGGAAGGCCAGGAACGCACTGCGTGCCAGTGCCGGGGCCAGCAGCGGCACCTGCACCCGGGTAAAGACCTGCCACCGGGTGGCTCCCAGGGTGCGGGCCTCGTCTTCAAAGCCACGGTCATGCGCCCCGTAGGCCACACGCATGGTGTACGTCGTGTATGGCAGGGCGTAGACGCTGAGGATGAGGATCACCCCGGCCAGGGGCGGGACCTGCAGCCTCAGGAGCAGCACGTTGAGCCCGAAGGCCGCCGCGAACGCCGGGAGCGCCAGCGGAGCAAACAGCACGGCGTTGACTGCCGCGGGGAACGGGACCCGGTGGTAGGCCAGGGCCCGGGCGGCCAGCATGCCGAGCGGGGTGGCGACGGCGCTGACCGCCAGCCCCAGGCCCAGGGAACGGGCGAAGGCCGGGACCGCGCCCTGGGCCAGGGCCGACCGGACGCCGTCGAAGCCCCAGACATCGGGCAGGGCGGCCGGATAGGACCAGCGGTCCGCGAACAGCCACAGTCCCAGCGGTGCCAGGGGAAGGAGGAACCACGCCGCCAGCGCCAGGGTCAGCAGGGTGCGTCCCGCCCGGCCCGGGTTGCGGGAGGCCCGCAGGGCCGTGCCGTCCCCGCGCGGCGGCGTCCATGGTGTCCTAGGGCCGGCAGGAAGTGTCACCGCCATAGCGGAATCCTCCTCAGGAGGGCGAACGCTGCGGTGGCGGCCCCGATGGACACGATTGTGGTCACCATCGCGAGGGCTGCGGCCTCGGGCCGGGACGTCAACGACGCGGAGCTGAAGACCCGCAACGCCATCACCGGAAGAGGTTCGGGATAGGGCCGGCCGAGGAGCCAGGCGACCTCGTAGGAGCCGAAGGTGTAAACGAAGACGATGGTTGCGGAAACGGTCAGCGCCGGAAGGCTCAGCGGCACCAGGACGTGCCGGAGGCGCCGGAGGCGGCCGGCTCCCAGGAGGGCCGCCGTTTCGTCATAGCCCGTTGAGCGGGTGATCAGGGCGCCGGTGACGACGAGGGCGACGAAGGCTGATTCCTTCCAGCTGTAGTCGGCAATGACCGCGATCCACCAGGGTCCTCCCACCAGCCGCGGCCAGGCCTCCCCCGCCCCGGTTAGCCGGGACAGCAGGCCGGAGTCCGAGAGCAGCAGCCCGACGGACGCGGCCCCGACGATGTGCGGAATAGGGATCGTGAGGGTACTGACGGCGGCAACGACCCGGCCGCACCAGCGGCCCTGAACGATGATCAGGGCCGCCGTGAACCCCACGACGGAGGCTGCGATGGTTGACGCCGCCGCGATGGCCAGGGACAGGCCGATAGCGGCGGGGAGATCCGGGGCCACCGCGGTGTACGCCCCGAGGGTCAGTGTCGGGCTGCCGGTCAGCGGCAGCAGGCCCAGGCTTTGGGCAGCTGCGGTCAGCAGCCCGCCCAAAACGACGAAGGATGCCATCAGCACCGCCGGGGCGGCCGTCATCGCCGGCGGCAGGGGTCTGCGCGGGCTCAGCAGGTCACGGCTTGAGGGCACGGTGTCACCGGCCGATGAGGATCTGGCGCCGCCAGGCGTCGTCGAGTTCCGGCACCCATGCGGCCGAAAGTTCCGGGTTGGCGTTTTTCGACAGCACATCGTAGGCGGGCACCACCGGCGATGGCGGGAGGGCATCGAACATGGCCCGCTGAGGGGCGCTGAGCGCGGCCGGGTCAAGGACCGGGAACTGCCCCCAGATTCGGGGGTCCGCTTTGGCGGCCTGCTGTTCCGGGGAGAGCGCTAGGTTCGCGACGACCATTGCCCCCGCCTGGTGCCCGGAGGTTGACGGGATCGCCAGGAAGCTCGCGTTCCCCACCGTGCCCTCCTCCAGGGTGAGGACTTTCGTGGCCGCCGGGTAGGTGCCGTCGGCGACGAGTTTGCTCAAGGTGGCCGGGCCGTAGGTCATGGTGAAATCGACCTGGCCGCCGGCGAACAGGGCGTTCAGTTCCCCGGACGTTTTCGGGTAGGTCTTCCCTTCGCGCCACAGCGACGGGCCAAGGCCGGTGAGCGTGTCGAACAGGGCCGGGGTGAGCCTGTCGAATGAGGCCCGGTCGTAGCCCAGCGGCACGTTGGTGTATCCGCCGGAGACGCTGTAGAGCACCTGCCGGGTGAAGACGGAGCCGGTGAAGTCAGGCGGTGCCGGGTATGTGAAGCGGCCCGGGTGCGTCCGGGCCCAGTCCAACAGCCCTGCCAGGGTCCTCGGCGGGTTGGTGACGGTCGCGGAGTTGTACGCGAAGGTGAACTGGGCTTTGTTCCACGGCGCTTCGCAGCCCTCGACCGGTGTCCCGAAATCGTTGGCCAGCAGCGGATCCGACGGCGCGGTGAGTTTCATGTTGGGCAGCATCGGGGTCCAGCCGCACGACCATGCCCCGGCCTGCTTACCGGTGCCGAAGTTGTCGCCGTTGACCCAGACCAGGTCGACGCCGCCGTCCGGGGTTCCGGCCTGGACTTCGGTCAGGACACGGTTCAGGGCATCCTTCGTGTCGGCGACCGGGACGCGTTGAAGCTTGACGCCTTCTTTCGCTGCCGCGGGGGTAAGGGTGTTGTCGACGAAGGAATTGCCTTGCTCATCTCCGCCATACATCCATAGGCGCACGGTCTGGCCCTGGGCGGCTGCGGTGACCTGGTCCCAGCCGGTGAACCCCGGCTGCGCCGCCGGAGGGCCGGCGCAGCCGGCCAGGGCCAGCGCAGCGACCGCGATCGCGGCCGTCCCGGAGAGCATGTTTCTGGCGCGGAGCGTAAAAGTCATGGGCGGTGTGCCGGTCCTGTCAGGGCGGTGATCGTCTGCGGCAGTGCGTCGTGGCCGGGTGTTGGCTGTTCTCACGGCTGCGGTTTCCCGGCCGGTGCTGCCGGTGTGACGGGGCGGAGCGGCAGCATTTTGCGCAGCCCGGCGTTTTCCGCCGCGTCCAGGGTCGAATGCTGGACGCAGGCCGGGACCAGCCGCCCGGTTTCGGGGTGGCTCATCGCGTACATGCAGGATCCGAGGCGTTCCTGGGTTTCCCGGATCTTCGGGTCATCGCTGGTCACGCCGCGTTCCATCAGTGCCCAGGCCGGTGCGACGTCGGCGGCGTCCATGAAGTTGTGCACCACGAACGCTTTGAACGAGAGCCGGCGGCTCCAGGCTGCGGACGCCACCGCACCCAGGCCGCCGGCCCGGCCCACGAGGCGGCGGGCAAAGGAGGCCATGACGGGAAGGTCGTCCGGGTGGGCCAGGAGTGCCCGGACGATTTTAGCGGCCACGATCCACGCCGGGGTGCCGCCGAAATACATGCCGCCGTGGTGCTTCAGGAGCCTGTCGCGCGCGGCGAGGTCCCGGGGGTCGTCCGGGTCCAGCAGTGGAGTGAGCATCGATCCGGTGCTGAGGGCGACGGCGGTCCGGTTGCACCGGGCGTCCCCGAATTGGGTTCCCTGCCAGGGAATGGGTTGGCCGGCGCCTGCTTCGATGCGGGACCAGACGGCGTCGATGGTGATCTCGTCGAAGTCCTTGGACCATCTGCGGTCATCCCCGATGTAGGCGGCCGGCTGGAAGGAGAGCATGTCGTACGGCATGCCCAGCACCGCGCTGGTCACCTCGGGGACCTGGTCGACGTTGGCCGGGGTGACGGTCATGTTGTGGGCAAGGTAGGAGCTGACGCCGTGGTCGTGTTTGAGGGCGACGAACATTTCGGCGAACCTGGCGCGGAACGGGTTCAGTTCTGCTTCGTTGCGGGGGCGCACGGCCCCGCGCCGGCCCCGCATCAGGGAATCGAAGTGGGCGGCAAAGGATACTTTGCGGAATCGCGGGCTGCCGTCATTGTCCAGGACGACGTCCAGGAGGTAGTCGTAGTCGAAATCGCCGTGGGTCATGGACATGGGTTCGCGTCCGTTGGCGTGCATGGCCTGCAGGGCTGCGGCGTGGTCCTGGGCCTGGAGCAGGCTGACTTCCCCGCCGATCAGCTGGGCGTGGGCGCGGGGGCCGCGCACCCGGCGCAGGAACTCCATTTGTTGTGTGACGGCCGTGACGGTGTGTTCGCCGTCGATCCGGACTTTGTTCGCGTCCGCGGAGTGGTAGCACGGTGAGCAGGTCAGATTGCATTTGGGGAACACGCCGTGGGTGCCTTCGCAGCCGACGGCGCTTCGTCCCAGCAGCTGCGCCGGGGTCTTCACGTGCTCGGGCAGCCCGGCCCAGCGCTGATCCATCGCGGCCCTGCTCTCCGGGTGGACCGGGCGTGTGAGGAGCTCGACGCTCCGGAGGAGGGCTGCGATCTTCATGGTTCTCCTGCTGGTGTGAGGATAGTCGGGGCCCGGGTGGAGGGGGCGCCGGGTACGGGGCCGGGGGAAGGGAGCGGGCGCTCCCTTCCCCCGGCCTGCGGTGTCTCAGGCGGTCAGTTCCGGGACGGCCGGCAGGTCCAGTTCGGTTCCGGCGTAGTGGTTGAAGTAGTTGGTGAACAGGTTGGCCGCGATGTGGGCGAACGCCTCCGAAAGTTCCTCGGCGTTCCAGCCGGCGTCAAGAGCGGCCTGCCAGGTCGCGTCGGAGACGTTCCCGGTCCGGGCTGCGGCTTCACGGGCGACCAGAGAGATGGCTTCGAGTTTTTCGTCGAAGTCCACTTCACCGGCTCGGATCGCGATGATCTGGCCATCGTCCAGGCCCGCCCGGCGTGCCGAGAGGGTGTGGGCGGCCTGACAGTAGTCACAGCCGTTCTGGTTTCCGACGGCCAGGGCAATCGCCTCGCGGGTGCGGGCGTCAAAGCTGCCATGTTCGGCGATAGCGGCGGACATCCCCATGTAGGAGGCGATCACGGCCGGTGAGTGGGCCATCCCGGCATGGATGTTGAGCAGTTTGCCCATCTTCTGCTCCAGTTTCCGGGCGTTCCCTTGGGACGCTTCGGGTACTGTGGCAACGGTGTGGGCGGGAATGCGTGGCATGTTGTATGTTCTCTTGTCTTTGGGGACTTACAGGATAAATCTGTGGGGCGGAGGGAGCGGCAGATGCGTGGCTGCGTCCGGTCAGGGTCGGTCGCCGCTGACGATGACTCCCCCGCCGGGGGCGAAGGCGACATGGTCTTTGATTATCCGGGCCAGGGGTGTCGGCCGCGGGTAGGACCAGGCGGCGTTCGGTGCCCGGTGGTCCCCGGCGCGGACGTGGTGGTAGCGGGCCACACCCTTCCAGAGGCACAGGGTCCGGACCCAGCTGTTTTCCAGTGTGTCCGGCACCAGCGACTCTGCGGGGAAGTAGTGGTTGCCTTCCAGATACACCGTTTGCCCGGAGCGGGCGATCACCTGGCCGTGGAACGTGGCCGTGATCATGAGGAGCTCCTAGCCAGTTTTTGCAGGACGTCGCGGTCCTGGATGACGATGCGTCCGCGGCCCTGGCGGATGGCCATTTTGGCTGTGAGGTCACTCATGATCTTGCTGGTGGCCTCCCGTGAGGCGCCCAGGAGGCCGGCGAGCTGTTCGTGGGTCAGGTGGATGGTCCGGGCCTGCCCGAAGCGCGGCGGCCCCGCGGCGTCGCCGAGTTTGAGCAGAGTGGACGCCACCTGGGCCGAGAGCGGCCGCAGCGCCAGGTCGGTGAGGCGTTCTTCGAGCCGGGCGACCTGTTCTCCCAGGAGCCGCGAGATCCGGATCGCGATGCGCGGATCCGAGAGCAGGAACCGTTCGACCTCCTCCACGCTGAGCTGGCAGATCGCCGCGTCTTCGATGGCCTCGGCGTAGTTGTCATACATCCGCTGGCCCACGAGCATCATTTCCCCGAACACCGCGCCCGGTTCCAGGATGGCCATCGTCAGGGCCTTGCCATCTTCGGCGACCCGGAAAATACGCACCCGGCCCGACTTGAGGATAAACAGGGCCTTGACGGGCTGGCTCTGGCTGAACAGCAGCTCTCCGCGGCGGAACAGCCGGGCCGGGGCCATCAGGTCCATGGCCTCGATCTCCTGTGCGCTCAGGTCAGCGAACAGATCAACTTCATTCAAACAACTAAACGGGTCAGTGGGTCCTGCCATCAGCGGGTCAACCTCTCGTTGCCGCGGGGCCCACGGTCGCAGGTCTCCGGAAACGGTAGCCCCCACGTCCACCCGGCAGGAATCGGTCATGCCCGGCTCGTCAGGACGCGGACCGCAACCAGTCCCAGAATAGCGCCATAGATCGTGTGGCCCATGAGGCTCATCAGAGCGGTGAGGTCAATAGCGAACAGAGGCATGCCCATCATGGCCGGCATGATCATCAGCGGGCCCAGGACCCACCAGATCGCCCCGTAACCGAGCCCGACGAGGGCGCCGCGGCCATAGCCGGTCAGGAACCGGTTGCCGAAAAGTACCGTCAGGCCGAGCCCGATCAGCACCGAAATCATCAGGTGGACGCCGAACCCGATCACCGCCGAGCTGGAGCCGACCATGGACGCGATGACGGGCAGCATGCCCATCATCGCCATGAGCATGCCGAAGACGATACCGCCGGCGATGCCTCCTGCGACCCCGGCGAGGACGCGCCGTCCCATGCCGGTGCCGGACACGGGACGGGAAAGAGCTGATGCAGAAGCCATGACGGCGACCTTCCATGGAAGAGTTTTTTTGCTGACCTCTTCAAGGTATGGCCGGGCCGGGATGCCGTTCAGTAATCTGCACTACACAGCAGAAACTAATGAGGTCAGCGGTGCAATGCGCCCCCGCAAAGCCGGGATGTGGACATGGCGGCGGCGTTCCCCGCTACCTGTCGTGCGTCGTCTTCCCGGCCCGGATCTGCAGGTGTCCGCCGCGGGCCGAGGCGCGCACGACATCGACGCACCGTTCCTCCACGGCCTGCCATGGGGCGGCGGTGATGTCGGATCCTCCGACCGCGCAGGCCAGCCGTGCCAGCGGAGTCAACCACCGCGCCCATCCCTGCGGTTCCTGCAGGTCCACGACACCGACCCGCGCCTGTGCGGCCAGCAACCCGGTCATGTTCATCCAGGCCCGCCGCCAGCCCCCCATCAGGGACAGCGAGTAGGTTGCCAGGGCCGCATCCGAAACCGCGGTTCCCCCGCTCTCTTCGATGCGGGCAGCGATGGCCCCGGGCTCCAGCAGCACCATGTCCGCCTGGAGCAGGATCACGTTCTGCCAGCCGCGGGCCAGGGCGCGGCGCCGCGCCTGGTGGAGCATTTCGGCGCTGCGGTCGATCCCGACGATGGTCCCGGAGGTACCGATGCGTTCCTGCAGCAGCGGAAAATTCAGTCCGGTTCCGCAGCCGATGTCCAGCACCTGCTGGCCCGTTGTGAGGGCCAGGGCCTCGATGCCGAGCACCCGTCCGGCATGATAGACAGGGTATTCGCCCGAGAGCAGATCATAAAACGGGGCAAACAGCGTGTATTTATCGCCGATGGCGGGCTCCTTCTGGTTCGTTCCGCCGCAGCGGAACAGCCGCGGACGACCGCACCGCCGGGCGCTTTTGTCCGGCATTGAACATCACTTACGAGGAGTCCATCATGGCAGTTGAGAACCCGATCATTGACCTCCTGGTCGTCGGCGGGGGAACCGCCGGAATCGTGGGTGCCAAAACGGCGGCCAGGTTCGGAGCGCGAACCCTCCTGGTCGAACAGGCCCGCACCGGCGGTGACTGCCTGTGGACCGGGTGTGTGCCCTCCAAGACCCTCCTGTCGACAGCCGACCACGCCACGACAGCCCGCGCACTGACCGGGCAGCCCCCGGCATTCGCCGGGGTACGGAAACGCATCTTTGCCGCGATTAACACCATCGAACCCGTCGACTCCCCTGCGGCACTTGAAGCCGCTGGAGTTGAAGTCATCAAGGGCGCGCTGATGTTCCGCTCCCCCGGGGTGGCCGAGGTGGACGGCAGGACGATCCGCTTCCGGCAGGCACTGATCGCCACCGGCGGGGCACCGGTCAGCACCGGCATCCCGGGCCTGGACCCGGGGGCCACCGTGACCTCGGACACGATCTGGGAACTCGACACCCTTCCCGGGCGGCTGGCGATTGTCGGCGGCGGCCCGATCGCCTGCGAACTTGGACAAGCCTTCGCCCGCCTCGGATCCGAGGTCACCATGATCGTCCGCTCCCGGATCCTCCCCAAGGAAGATCCCGACGCCGCTGACATCGTCCGGGAGAGCCTGGCATCTGATGGTGTCCGCATCCTGGAGAACACAACCGTCGAGAATGCGGTCACCACGGACGCCGGGTCCCGGCTCCTGCTTGGGGCCGGCACCGCCGTTGACACGGATACGGTTCTGCTGGCCACCGGGCGCACGCCCCGAACCGCTGGGCTGGGCCTGGAGCGGGTTGGGGTAAGCCTGGACAAGGACGGTCAGGTAATCACGGACACCCGGATGATGACCTCCAACCCGCTCATCTGGGCCGCGGGAGACGTGACCGCGAACCCCCAATTCACCCACCTGGCTGGCGTCCACGCATCCGTGGCGGCCTCGAACGCGGTGCTCGGGCTCAAACGCCACGTCAGCGGCACCGTGCCCCGGGTGACGTTCACCTCCCCGGAGGTGGCCGCGGTCGGGCTCACCGTGGCGGACAGCCACCGGCAGCACCGCGTCCGGACTGTCCGTCATGCCCATGTCGACCGGGCCGTGACGGAGGACACCACGGGCGGGTTTACCCGGCTGATCGTGGACCGGCGGGGGAAAATCCTGGGCGGCACCATCGTGGGCCCGCGGGCCGGGGAATCCCTGGCTGAACTGACCCTGGCCGTCCAGAAAGGGATGACAACGTCCGATATTGCCGGGACGACCCACCCGTACCCGACCTTTTCGGACGGGGTCTGGAATGCTGCCGTCGCCGATGTCCGGGAGCGTCTGGCCTCTCCGGGCATGCGCGGGGCCATGGCGGTGCTGCTCTGGTTCCGGCGCCGCTGGCTGGACCGGCCCCTGCCTCACCGCAGGGACCGGTAGCCGGCTATGACCCGCTGGACGCCGCTGGCGGCGACCAGCAGCGCCCAGACAGACGCGATTTCCCACGCGGCGCCCGGGAAGATCAGCCAGAGGCTGTGCACGGCCACGGTCTCCGCGCCCTCGGTCAGGCCGCCCAGAAACGACAAGGACCGGCCGTCCCGGAGCTGGCGGCCGGTTTTTTCGGCGATGGAGGAGAACGCCAGGAACGCCGTGCCGTTGATGTAGTAGGCGAAGAGGACCAGCAGGAACGGCAGCCACGGGGCGCCGAACGCCGCGGTCGCGCCGATCCCGACGCCGACCACCGTGGCGCCGTAGACGATGAAATCGGCGCAGATGTCCCAGAATCCGCCCCGCCCGGAGTCCTCAGTCCCCGCGCGGGCGTTCCGGCGCCGGGCCAGCGGACCGTCGAGGCCGTCGGCTACCCGGCACAGCAGCCACGCCGCCAGGGCCGGCAGCCACCACTGCGATGCCGCCAGGACCGCGCTGGCAAGACCAAGAACCAGGTTCAGGCCCGTCAGCCGGTCAGGGGTGATCCACGGCCGGTCCAGCCAGCCTGCGGCCCGCCCCAGAGCCGGCTCCATGACCCGACGCAACCGGGCATCAAACATCGGCGCCCTTTTCCTTCCGGCGGCGCCGGACCGCGGCCACCAGCCCGGCCACCGTGAGCACGCCGAGGGCGCCGAGGGCGAGGTTGAGCTGCCATCCCGGCTGCAGGCCGAACGCACCCAGGGTCACGAAACTCACCGTTCCCGGGAGAATGCCGATGGCGGTCCCGAGGAAGTAGGGCCACCAGAGGATGGAGGTCAGCCCGGCCGTATAGTTGATGACCGTAAACGGCAGCACGGGTACCAGGCGGACACCGATCATGGCCGCCAGGCCGCGGCGCCGCAGCAGCTCATCGACTTTCTCCACCCGCGCCCCGGTGAATTTCTCCACCGCCTCCCGGCCCAGCCAGCGGCCCAGCCAGAACGCGGCGACAGACCCCAGGATCGCGGCGATAAAGACGACGGCGATGCCGCCGGCGAACCCAAAGACCAGCCCCGCGGCAACTGAGAGGACATTTTTGGGCACCGGCGCCAGCGTCAACGCGGCATAGCCGAGGATGAAGGCCGCCGGCGCCCACCAGCCGGCGGTGCCGAAATAACTCCGGATGTCCTCCACCGGTGGAAGCGGAAACAGCAGCGCCGCCACGGCAGCGGCGGCGACGAGAACCAGCAGGATTCCGAGCCGAATCACGGCCCGGCGCCGGCTGCCCGGGACAGAACCCGTCACGGGGTGTCCCCGGCACCGGCGTCAGGGATCCGGGTTTCGTCCTCGGCGGTGCGGATGGCCCAGGCGGCGTTGACGAGGCCGATATGGCTGAAAGCCTGCGGGAAATTTCCGAGCAGTTCGTTACTGTCCGGGGCGACCTCCTCGGCCAGCAGGCCCAGGTCGGTGGCGAACCCCGCGGCCCGTTCGAAGACGGCGCGGGCGCGCAGGGTCTGTCCGGCCAGGGCCAGGGCATGGGCCAGCCAGAACGTGCACAGCAGGAACGTTCCTTCCTCCCCGGCAAGCCCGTCGTCGCCCTGGTACCGGTACACCAGGCCACGGCTGTCGGTGAGCCGTTCTTCGATGGCGTCGATCGTTGCCAGCATCCGGGGGTGATCGGCGGGCACGAACCCCACGATGGAGAGCATCAGTGCCGACGCGTCCAGGTCCTCGGATCCGTAGGCCTGGGTATATGCGTTGGCTGGTTCGTTCCAGCCGTTCATCCGGATCGAGTCGGCGAGCAGCGCCCGGGTCCGTATCCAGTGGGGAACCCGGTCCTCCGCGTTCAGGACCCCGGCGAGATCGATGGCCCGGTCCACGGCCACCCAGCACATCAGCTTTGAGTGAAGGTAGTGCCGGGGCGCGCCGCGGACCTCCCAGATGCCCTGGTCCGTGGACTGCCAGCGCGATGCGGCAGCATCTGCCGCATCGGCAAGGAACTGCCGCGTCCCGGGTTCCAGATCGTTCAGGTACTCCGGAAGGGTCGCGGCGGCGTCGAGGAGTTCCCCGTAGACATCGAGCTGACGCTGGTCCCAGGCGCCATTGCCGACCCGCACCGGGGCGCTCTCGCGCCAGCCCGGAAGGTGGGCCAGCTCGCGTTCGGACAAGTCCCGTTCCCCGCCGATGCCGTACATGATCTGCAGCTCGTCGCCGCTGCGGAGCCGGCCCGCGGCCGCGGTTGCGAGGAAGTGGAAGAACTTCCCGGCCTCATCCGGACACGCGGCCACCCACAGGGCCTGCAGGGTCATGCTGGCGTCCCGGATCCAGGTGTACCGGTAGTCCCAGTTCCGGGTGCCGCCGGCGACCTCGGGCAGGGACGTCGTCGGGGCGGCAACGATCGCGCCGGTCGGATAAAACGTCAGCGCCTGCAGGATCCTGCCGCTGGAAGCGACCAGGTCCTGCCAGGGTCCGTCGTAACTTTGATGCATCCGGGACCAGCTGCCCCAGCCCTCCAGCGTGTCCTCAAGCCGGCGCGCAATGTCCGCCTGGCTCCAGAACGCCGGCGGTACCTGCCCGGCGGTGCGGTGGTGAAGGGCGAATCCCAGGGCGTCTCCGGTGCGGAGCACAGGTTTCGCGCGCGCTTGGCCATCATCGAGTTCGAAGAGCACCGGCGTGGAGAGAGTCAGCATGTTGGCCCCGCCATGGACGAGGATTCCGCCGGCGGTGTCCTCGAGGAGCGGCCGGACGAGGCCGTAGTCCGGCCGCGGCGCGAAGACCACCTCCATCTCAACTTCGCCGTCGACGCAGGCCACCTGCCGCAGCAACGTACCGGGAGCCCCCGCGCCGAGGTCATGTCCCCTGTTCCCGTCTCCCAGCACCAGGGAGTCGGTGACTTTCACGGTCCCGCCGGCTGTGGTGTGGAGTGTTTCCAGCACCATCGTGGGCCCGAGGTAACGCCGGGTCGAGGAGTGTGGGCACGCGGGCCGGATCGACCAGTAGCCCGCATCCTCGCCCAGGATCCGTCCGAACACCGAGGGGCTGTCAAAACGGGGGAAACACAGCCAGTCCACCGAACCTGCGGCGCTCACGAGCGCCGCGGAGTGGCAATCGGCGAGCATGGCATAGTTGGCGATGGGCTCACTGGTCATATGGACACCCTGCCTGATTCACTCAAGACGGTCCAGCGCGTCTTCAATGGCGCGGTGGAACGTCGGATAAGCGTAGATCATCCGCCGCAGTGTGCTGATCGGAATCCGGGCGTGGACGGCAAGAGTCAGGGCCGAGAGGACCTCTCCCCCGGCGGGCCCGGCGGATGTCGCACCGACCAGCACCCCGTGATCGGCGTCTTCGACGAGTTTGATGAACCCCTGATTGCCGGACTTGTGGAGCCAGCCGCGGGCGGACGTGGCCAGGTCGGTGAGACCGACACGCACGTTCAGGCCTTTCCCGCGGGCCTGGGCCTCGGTGATGCCGACGGAACCGATCTCGGGGTCCGTGAACGTCACCCGGGGAACCGCATGGTATTCGGCCCGGGCCGGGTCCTGGCCCAGGATGTGCGCGGCGGCGATGGATGCCTGGTACATGGACACGTGGGTAAAGGCGCCCTTGCCGGTGATATCGCCGATGGCGTAGACGCCGTCGGCGATCCGCATGTGACCATCAGGGTCCAGGAAGCGGGCGGCCGGATCCAGGCCCAGGCCGGCCACGCCGAGGGGCTCGAGGTTGGTGGTTCGCCCCGCCGCGACCAAAAGCCGTCCACCACGAAGGGTCGACCCGCCGAGGTCTACCGTGAAGGCGCCCGAAGAGTGCCGGATGCTTTCAATTCGTGCCCCGACGCGGACGTCGATGCCCTCTCCGCGCAGCACTCCCTCGAGGAGTTTGCCGGCCTCGGGCTCTTCCGGGGGCAGCAGGCCCGGTGCCGCTTCCAGAACGGTAACCCGGGTGCCGAAGCGTGCGAAGGCCTGCGCCAGTTCCGCGCCGATCGCCCCTCCCCCGACGACAATGAGGGATTCCGGTAACACGGTCGCGGCGATGGCCTCCCTGTTGGTCCAATACGGCACGTCGGCCAGACCCGGGATCGGAGGAATCATCGGTTCTGTGCCGGTATTGACCACGATGGCGCGGCGGGCGGTGAACTCCCGGCCAGCGGCGCTGACCGTCCGCGGCCCGGTAATTCTGCCCCGGCCACGAACAAAACGGCCGCCTTTGCCGGTGAAACGGTCCACGGCGACGGTGTCGTCCCAGTCATCGGTGGCTTCCGAGCGGATCCGGTCCGCCACCGGTGCCCAGTCCGGGCGGACGTCGGCATCCCCGGCGAGGCCGTGGATCCTTCGGCCCTCCGCTAGGGAGTTGCCTGCCCGGATCATCATCTTGCTCGGAATGCAGCCGTAGTAGGGACACTCCCCGCCAACCAGGCGTCCTTCGATTCCCACGACCGAGAGGCCCGCTTCTGCGAGATCGCCGGCGGCGGCCTCACCTCCCGGTCCCATCCCGATAACAACAACATCAACTTCCTCAGCCACGAAATCTCCTTACCATCATCAATCCGATCCTTCTGAAAAATTCATTCCCTGCCCGGACCGAGATCGGTGGGACCCCGTGCCTCCGGCGGTAATGCCCGGTCATTGGGGCCTCCGGCGGACCCGGACGGCGGTCGGCTGGGTGGACGCTCAGCGATGTCCTGCCGTGCCGGCCGGTTCCTGCGGGCCGCCGGGGCTGGCCCGGTCCCGGTGACGGTTGTGTCAATGTGGACTTCCGAATGCAGGGTGCGGTGCACGGGGCATTTGTCGGCAATCTCCCGAAGCCTCTGACGCTGACCGTTGTCCAGGTCACCATCCAGGCGGATGACCCGTTCGATCCTGTCCACCTGCCCGGTCCCGGTTTCGCATCCTTCGCAGTCCCTGGCGTGGATCCGGGAGTGTCTCAGCGACACGGTCACCTTTTCCAGCGGCCAGTTCTTGCGCCGGGCATACATCCTCACCGTCATCGAGGTGCAGGCCCCCAGACCGGCCAGCAGAAAATCATACGGGGACGGTCCGCTGTTCGTGCCGACAGGCTCGGGCTCGTCGGCGGTTAGCCGGTGCCGTCCGATCTGGACATGCTGGGCGTAATCGCCGGTGCCGCGTTCGGAGACCACCACGAGTCCCTCCGCCGGGTCAGCCGATTCCGGCACCGGCACCTCGTCAGGGCCCGGCACCGATTCGGGGAGCGAAGCGAAGGCATAGCGGCTGGCCCAGGTGGCGAGCATCGTCGCAGCGAAAACAGCATCCGCAGGCTTCGTCAGGAGATGGTCTGCGTTATCGAGTGCGATGAAAGTCTTCGGGTGGCGCGCGGCCTCGTAGATACGGCGCGCGTTATCCGCATCGACGGTCGCATCGACGGGCGAATGCATCACCAGCAGGGCTGCGCCAAGACGGCGGATGCGCTCCGATTGGGGCTGTGCGGCGATGTCGTCGAGGAACTGGCGTCTGATGCGGAATGTCCGCCCGGCGAGCAGCACCTCGGCTTCACCGCGCTCTTCGATCTCGGTGCGGCTGGCGCGCATCAGATGCGCTACGTGATCCGGATCCGCCGGCGCCCCGATGGTTGCCACGGCCCGCACCTCCGGGACGCGGTGGGCGGCGGCGAGCACCGCCGCGCCGCCAAGGGAATGCCCGATCAGGAGCGATGGCGCCGCGAAGCGCTCGCGCAGGAAATCCGACGCGTGGACAAGATCCTCAATATTGGAGCTGAAATTCGTGTTGGCGAAATCGCCCCCGGACTGTCCCAGACCGGTGAAATCAAACCTCAGGACGGCGATGCCAAAACCGGTCAAGGCTCGAGAGATCCTGGCCGCCGCCAGAACGTCCTTGCTGCACGTGAAGCAGTGCGCGAACAACGCATACGCCCGGGGCGCCGATTCCGGAAGATCCAGCCGGGCCGCCAGCAGTACCCCCTCCGACCCCGGGAATTCCAGCCTCTCGCTCCGCATGCTCAAGCCTTCCCGTGTCTGTGGATACCTCTGTGGATGGGCCAGATCTGACCGCTGCTGCCTAAATTGGCGCGCAACCCGGCCACTGGCCGGAGGCCTTCAGGCGGGAGCCCTGGCAGGTGCAGGATCCGCCCCTGGCTATTAGGTGATTTGGATTTCTCTCCAGAAAGCAACGTAGTTGCTGTAATCCCGGCCCACCCGATCCAGCGACGCGGGATACGGTTCGGGGTAACTGAAAGCGCGGTCCGCTAATAGGTTCCCGCCGCCGTCTTTGAGACTGAAGTACTGGCATCGGCCTTTCCACCCACAGGTGTACGGCGTTGGACTGGCAATAGGCAGGGCGGAGTCAACGCTCTGCGGCGGGAAGTACCAGTTTCCCTCGATCTTGATCAGCTCGTCCATGGGTGCTTCCGCAAGCACGGTGCCGTTAAATACTGCTTTCATGGGATCCGCCCTTTCAGGGTGAAATCATTCATTCCCACGAATCTAGGGGCGATCCTCGTCCGGGTTCTGCGATCCGGGACACACAAGAGACGATCCGTGAATTACCTGGTGCCGGTCTCACCTGCAGCCAGGGCCCGGGTCCCTTCCGACAGTCGATGAGCTTCCAAGGGGAGCATCAAGGGAGCCCACGGAACGAGAGTGGGTCTTAGGGCGGTAAGTTTCGGGACTATTGGGCCCCGGAGACAGTCGGTTTCCTGACCGGCACCTGGCCTCACTTCCGGAGCTGCGTCGTCCAAATGCTGTGTATCCCAGATTACGGATCTCCGTGCCTCGGGCGGCCTACTGTGGATTGGGCCGCCGTCGGGCTGGGGAACCGCCTGGATATAGAGCGGAGCCAGGCCCGCTGCGGGGCCGCTCAACCACTGATGCGGTGTACATCCTGCGCAAACCGAAAAGGAGCAGACATGTATCAAGCTATCTGGAACGACGTCGTACTGGCAGAGACGGATACGACAACCCGTGTGGAGGGGAACCACTACTTCCCGCCGGACTCCCTGAAGTCTGTGTACTTCAATGTCAGCCCTACGACATCCCACTGCCCATGGAAAGGCACTGCAAAGTACTACACGCTCTCGGTGGACGGGCACCAGAACGCTGACGCCGCGTGGTACTACCCCAGCCCCTCACCGGCCGCCGAACACATTCGCGACTACGTAGCCTTTTGGAATGGCGTCCGGGTTGTGAAAGCAAGGGAGAATCCGCTCACTGCCCTCTGCCGCCGGATCACGACGCGCAAATGACGTCCCCCGCCCCCGGAACAAAGCCGCGGGACGATCCGCGCGATACCGAAGGTTCCACCGGCGCCCCTTCGTTCAGGCGTGTTGCACTCGAGGCAGCCGCCGTGTCCTCCGCTGTGGCGCTCGGCTGGGTACTCATGGCCGTCTCCCACCCGACAACGACCTACCATTTCGCGCCGCTCGTCGCCGTGGTCGTAGGCGCGGTCCTCGTACGTGCCCGCACTCAGAAATCGATTCCGCTTCGACGCGCTCTGGTTCTTACCTCGGGCAGTGCTCTGCCCGCGTTGATTTCGACGGCTGTGATTGAGAGTCTCAATGCTCTTGGCGGGCCAACTCTGATCGGTGCTGGAAACGCGTTGGTGGAGACCCTAGTAGCCATTGCGGCGGGACTAATCATCGGCGTCACCACGATGATTACACCCTGGAGGCCGAGGGATAGGGGGTGATCAAGCCGTTAGCGTGACTTTCCCGAGCATTGGTCCAAGCCCCTTGACCATTTTGGTTTCGCGTCCGGCGTCACTGACTGGCAGCGCTCAAGCACCTGGGCGGGGGCTATTGTGAAATAAGCCACACCTTCACGCGTCCGGGTAACCTCTGGCAGGCGTGCAGCGGCCGTGTCCTGCAGGTGCCCTACCGGCCCCTCACAGGATATTCCTTTAAACGACTTCGGCACAGGACCCGATCGCTCCGGGCGCCCATGCGGCAGCCCATCCGGGAGGTGGTGCGGGATGGAAAGGCAAGAAGCGAGGGCCGACGACTTGCCTGCATTCCCGGTGCGGGGATTCGGGTTCTGGATTCCGGCACTGGTGTTGCCGCTGCTGCTATTGGGGGCAGCAGTAACAGTTTTCCTGCTGGGTTCGGGGGCAGTCGCCGTCATCCTCGGCGGCACACTGCTCCTAGGGGCGGTCTCGTCAGTCGCGTTCTATTCCTCGGGCGTCCGGCGCCGGCGCAGTGCCCGACGCCGACCCGGCGCGACGGATGCGACTAGCCACCGCAACCATCCCGATTAGTGTGATGTAAATCACTCATGCCTGTGCGTGACGAATTCCCTAACGGCGACGTCTCATTCCTGTAGGCATCCAGCCGGGTGCTGAATAACGATGGTTTTGAATAGTTTTCCAGGAGTGATTCTTTTGACTACACAGCCCCAGAGCAAGACGCCTGCTGACCTGCCGACCGCATCGGCGTCCACCCCCGTGAACACCAAGGCGGGCAAGGACGGCCGTGGAGCGACCACGATTGCCGACGGTGTGGTCGCGAAGATCGCCGGTATTGCCGCGAAGGACATCCCGGGGGTGCATGCCCTCGGCGGTGGTGCAGCCCGGATGATGGGTTCTCTGCGCGATGCGGTGGGACAGAAGGACCTGACGCAGGGTGTCTCCGTGGAGGTCGGGCAGACTCAGGTCGCTGTCGATATCACTTTGGTAGTGGAGTACCCGCATCCGCTGCAGAAGGTCGCCGATGATGTCCGCGACGCCGTTTTTGGTGCTGTTGAGGATCTGGTGGGCATGGAAGTCACCGAAGTGAACATCACGGTCACCGACATTCACATCCCGTCCGAAGATGAAGATGACTCAGACGCTGAAAAGGCCGCCGCACCCACCCGCGAAGGCCGCGTCTCGTGACCCCAATGTTCGCCGGCATCGCGATCGGGGCAACCCTGGCGATCACGGCTCTGGCCTTCGGTTTTTGGGGCTTACTGCTAGTGGCCCTCTTTATGGCCATCGGCGCGGCCCTGGGCCGCAGCGCGGAAGGCCGGCTGGATCTGGGCGGAGTCCTCGACGCGCTTCGCGGCAAGCGCTCCTCCTCATGAGCGACAGCACCATCGAGCCCCGGCAAACAGTCCGCGCAGCTCCTCGGGCGGGGCGCCTCGCGGGCCACACCAGAATCACATCGGCCGCCTTGCACCACACGATTGGGGCCATCGCGGCGGATGCCTTCGGGATTCCGTCCCGGGCGGTCACAGCCCGTGTCCACGATGACCGGGGACACCTCAGCGTCACCGTCGCAGTGGCCTTGCCCATTCCGTCCCTGACTAAGGCTGCCCGGAACCCCCTCGCTGTCACGTCATCCGGCGGGACCTTGTACGAGCGCGCCGAACGTGCAAGGACCGATATTCTGGCCCGGGCGCTGACTATAGCGGGAACATCTGTCGCTCGGGTCGACATACGCCTCACTGGCCTTCTTCGAGAGAAAAAGGAGGCCACTCGCCGATGAGCACGAACCTGCAGATCCGCCGGATTGCACGCCGGGAGACCCGCCGGTCCCGGGCGCTGGCATCAATAATCACCGCGGCCGCCCTGATTCTCGTCCTGCTCTGGCTAAGCGCCGAAGCCGTCCTCTCCCTGACCGGGAACGCGGCCCTGCTGGCCGCACCGGGACAGATCGGGCGGTGGATGGCAACCCTGGCGACCAACACCCTCCCGGCCGGGCTCGTCGCCGCCGGGGCGGGTCTGATCCTGACAGGCCTCCTCTACCTGGTTCTGGCGTTGGGCCCGGGCCGCCGGTCCCGCCACATTATGGCCAGTAACCGGGCCGCTGTCGTTGTCGATGACGATGTCATTGCTGCCTCGGTATCCCGCAGCGCGCGTTCCGCCGCCGACCTGGCCCCCGAACAGGTCACCACCACCGTCGGCGGGCGCACCGTGGAGGTGGTCATTCACCCGAGTTCCGGCATCAAGGCCGACGCGGCAGCCGCCGACGTTGCGGTCCGTGAGGAAATCGCCCGGTACGGCCTCCCCGCCGCGCCCCGGATCACGGTCCGGACCAGCACGGAAGGGGCGCTGGGAATATGAACGCCACGCACCGCGGCCTGAACAGGTTACTCCTTGGGCTTCTCGGTCTAGTTCTGGTGGGCGTGGGCGCGCTCATCGGCGCCGCGGGCCTGAACACGTCGATCGCCGAGGGCTGGAACACCACCGGCGCAACACTGCTCGCAGATCTCAGCCACGCGCTGGCCAGCGCACCGATCCCCGGCTCGTCCATCAGCTGGTGGACCATAGCGGTCCTCGCGCTGGCACTGGTCGTGATGGCACTCCTTCTTGGCTGGATCGCCTCACAAGGCGGCGGGCGAACAAACAGGGCCGGACGACGCGAAGATCCGGAGCACCCTGGCACCACCACTGTGGAGACCTCACTTGCCTCCGCGGCCGTCCGGAAAGCCACCGTCGGCGATGACCGGATCATCGCAGCGACCGTCAGCACCTGGAAAGCTAAGCGTGCCGACGGTCTCAAACTGACACTCCAAGCCCGCAAGGGTGTCTCGCCCCGGGACTTGGCCGATACCGGTGAAGAACTCATCTCCGGGCTCGACAATCTGCTTGGGGACCGAGGCCCGGTCCTGATCCGCATCACCACCGGACTGCGCTCCACCCTGTCGAGCACCGACCGCGTCCGTTGAGCCGTTGGGGCAACCAACGTTCTCCTGATCACGGATAATCAGTCCTCCGCACTCACTCCACACAACGAAAGGACACCCCCATGGGCATCGACGACAAAGCAGAAATCAGCGTTCAACACCACCTCGGCGCCGCCAAAGAAGGTACCAGCAAACTCACTCACGACAGGCAGCTGGAACGGGAGGGCCAAAAGGATCAGGCCGCCGCAGGGATGAAGGAAGCCGGTGAGAAAGCCAAGGATGCCGCCGCCGACATCGGCGAGAATATCAGGAATGCCGCCCGCAAACTCAAAGACGGCTTCAGCAAGTAACCCGCTGTGCCGAACTCCCGTCCCGGCCCGGCTGTTGCCCAACGACCCGCAGCTCTGACTAGGCAGAGAACATGACTACTCTCAACACCATCGCCGAAGCCCTCACCGAAGGCAGCGACGAGCTGTTGGCCCGGCGGGCCGGCGACGGCGACATGGACGCATTCGAGCTCTTGGCACGAAGGTACGGGACAATGATGCGCGCCTACGCCCGCCGGGTCCTGGGCTCGACAACAGAGGCCGATGACGTCGTCCAGGAAGCCCTGATCCAGGCCTGGAACCAGATCGGCGGGCTCCGCGATGCGGCCGCCGCTCGTCCCTGGCTGCTGCGGATCACAGGCAACCTGGCAGTTGACGTCCTCCGCCGTCGCAAATCCCACGCCACAATCGAACACAGCCCGGACCTGGCCGACCCCGCGCCGGGGCCCGAGTCCTCCGTCATCACAATAACCGGCACGCAAGCCCTCGAACGCGCGCTGGCCGCGCTGCCGGAGGAGCAACGACGATGTTGGGTACTGCGCGAACTGGGGGGGCAAACATATGAGGACATCGCCCAAACCCTCAACATCAGCCAAGCCGCCGTCCGCGGACGGCTGGCCAGAGCACGGACCACACTGGCCCAGAAAATGGAGGACTGGCGATGAACGACACGACCGACAACGGCTGCGGACGCACCATCGAAGACCTCAGCGACTACCTCGACAAAGGCACGTCCGATGATGTTGAACACATCAGCACCTGCCCACAGTGCCAGGCCGGGTTGGCCGGGCTTCGCAGGCTCCAGGACTTTACCCGGGACCTTCTCGCCGAAGATCTCGCCGAGGCAGCCCGGGACGACTCGCCCTGGCTGGAAAACATCCTCGCTAACCTTAACCTGGAGATTAAGGCTGGGCGCAGCATCCCCGTCGCACCCGGGCTCGCCGGCGACGTGCTGTTCCAGACAGAAGGAGCCCTGACCGGCCTCGTACGCTCCGTCGGCGACACGGTCGAAGGCGTCATGATCGGCAAATGCCGCTTTGCCGGCGCCGTCACCACCCCTCGAGCGCCGATCATCGTGAACGTCGATGTATCAGCCAGGTACGGCTACCGCCTCCCCCAACTCGCAGCGACCCTGCGCACGGAACTCGCCGCAGCCCTGGCCACGCACTCCGAACTGAACATCGCGGCGCTGGACATCACCATCACCGAACTCCGTCCCCCCTCCCCGCCCGGAACGAAAGGACGGGACGATGACCGAAGCCGCCCGCCTCAGTAAACTGATTATGTCCCTGGAAGGGGTCCACACCCTCTACCCAGCAGACCCGGCTTGGAAATACCTGGCGCGCCGAGTCCAGGATGCATTGGCCCCGGCACCCGGTGATCCGGCCACGGACCGTGTGTTCGTCAGCACCGAAGGTACCTCGACAACCGCCAGGGTCCGGGTCGGAGCCGACGGCTCTGTCCCGGCCGCCGACCTCGCCCGCAACATCGCCGAGGTCCTCCGCACCAGCCTCGCTGACCACCTGAGGGGAAGCAACGTGAACGTCGTTGTGGAAATCAGTTCCATCCGGTACGTGCCGTGCGGGACAGGACCGACGACGTGATACGCAGGCCAGCGCCCGGCCCTTCCGACGCCGGGAGCGGCATACAGCCCACCCCGGCAGCGCGCTGCGCACTCCCTGACGGCACCGTCCACTGGCTACCACATCATCAGCCGACAGCCTCGACCGATATCCCGTCGAGGCAACAATCCATGGATGGTTGCCTCGACGCGTTTGTCTTTCTAGACACCCCATCGGACACCGTCCACGTCGAGATAGCGGGCAACCTCACCAAAGTCTCCCGGGGAGCGCTGATAAGTATTGCCTGCAGAATCCGGCAGATTCGGCCTACAGCCCACATCCTGGTCCGCCTGGGCCATGCCACGTTCGTGGAGTCAGCGGCCCTTGCCGGACTGCGCACAGACCTGGAAGCCGCATGCAACGACCCCGGAGGATTACCTGTCCGGGGCCGGGGCATCTCTCTGGACATACGCTCCCGGGAGCGCAACCCATCATTGTCCGCATGGTCCGCGGTCAGCCCGGGCGGCGGCCACCGCACCCGCCTAAACGACTTCACCGACAATGAACTTCTCACGGCAAGCGACTTTGTCTTCAGTTGGCTTGATGACGAAAGCGGATGCCCCGGCACCAACGTGGCCGACATGCTCGCCCACTATGAGTTCATCGGGCAGGAGTTGTCCGGCCGATCCGGGGCCGCCGATCCCGACGTGCCGGAAACGGCGGACCCGGCACGGCACAGGCATGATAGGTGATCGTAATTGGCCAGCAACGAATTTGACGGCCGACGCACAAGGACTGGCTGTGTCCGGGCCCGCCCCAACGTGCCAGGGCAACGGCGGCGAGCAGCTGGTGGCGATGAGATCGGCTAGTGGGTCTCCCGGGCCGATAAATCCACTTGCCGCAGTGCCAGGACGCGGTGGGGATGCCCCGCCGATCACAGCCGGTGGGCGCCGGATCCTGATTCTTCCTGGGTCGGCAGGTAGTTCTGGGCCGCTTCGGTAACCTGGTCTTTAGCCGGGGGCGCGTTCTGGGCGTGGGCCTTGATCTTAGGCGCTTCTTCTTCGGCCTTGTTCAAGTACTGTTCCCAGCGAGCGGACATCGGTTTGATCAACCCGCCGCCGACGCCGACGACGAGGATCCCCACGATGGCTGCCAGCACGGCGATCAGAATCGGCGTCGTCACTGTGGTGGCGATGTCCACCTGGTTCAGGGCCGCAATGATGCCAATGCCCAGAATGAAAATGCTGGCGATATTCGCCAGGGTTTTGCCGTAGGACAGCCCGCCAAGGGATCCTTGGATGACTGTCTTTACGGCGGCGGCAATCGCCGCACTGATCACCACGATGATGATGGCCACAACGACCTTGGGCAGAAACGCGATGATGGCTGCCAACAGAGTGGTGACCGGGTTCGGACCAAAAACGCCGAAAGCGAATTGAAGGACGAAGAGCACCAAGGCGTAGTAGATGATCTTCGCAACAATGTCACTGGCATCAAGCGATGTATTGGCCAACGCCTTCTTCACACCGCCGCGCTCCACAGCCCGGTCGAAACCGACCTTATGCAGCAACCGGGACAACGCCTTGGTAATGGCCTTGGCAATCAACAGTCCAACAATCAGGATGACAAGAAAGAGCAGGAACTGCGGCACAAAGGCCACCACCACCGCCAGTCCTGCCTTAAGGGTATCCAACAAAAGTGCCTCCTAGTACAGGGCTAATAGACAAGTCCTGTCCTCCGGCGGAGGACTCACAAAAAGATAAGCATGCTTGTAAATTTAAGGAAAGCATACTTAGTATATTTCTCTGGCGGCTGGCGCGGGGCTCACATTACCTCTCGCAGGCGGGGTGCTCCTGATTCCGCGCGTTATGGCAGCCCATGCCGGGCCGCTGCGAAGACCATGGCGATTGGAAGCCGGAATCCCCTGTTACATTTATTGAGGCCCCGAGGGCCAGGGTCGGTCGCTGGAGCTGTATAACTGCCCCTCCTATTACTGACAATCCGGGGGTCGGGTCGCCGGAACCCGAGACACGCGTTCACTGCTGACAGGGACATGGGAAGCCCTTTTCCGGAGCCAGGCCTCAGCGCCAGCCGTGACCCCAACGCCGCAAAGCTCAGCACGGCCCAGGCCTTCAAACTCGTCCTGACCGGCGGCTCCCTCCACCGGGTCATCCTTATCTCCATCTTCTGGACCTGCACCATCGTGACGCTGTTCTCCATCTACGCCTTCGGACCCCAGATCCTGGCCCTGTTCAACCTCCAGTCCGGCGACGAAGCCAACATTGGCTACGGCCTGATCAACCTCTTCTTCCTCGTCGGCAACGTCGTCGCCCTCCTCGTCGTGGACAAGCTGGGCCGCCGGCCCGTCCTGATCTGGGGCTTCATCCTCTCCGGCGTCGGCCTGCTGTTCCTGGCCCTCTTCCCCACCACACCCCTGGGACTGATCGCTCTGGCGTTCGCCTCCTACGCCATCTTCAACGGCGGCCCCTCGATCCTGGAATGGATCTACCCAAACGAACTCTTCCCCACCAAAGTCCGGTCCACCGCCGTCGGACTCTGCACCGGTACCAGCCGCATCGGAGCCGCTACCGGCACCTTCGCCACTCCCCTGGCCCTGACCCACCTCGGGCACTCCGGAACGATGTGGATCGCCGCCGGCATCGCGCTCCTCGGCGCGGCCGTCGGCTTCTTCATGGCCCCCGAAACCAAAGGCCAGAACCTCGAACAGGCAGCCGCCCTCCGCCCCAAACACCACCTACCAAACACAGCGAGCGGGAGCGACTGTCCATCCGAGGCAATGCCGCTCCCGCCATCGCGTGAGACGACCCGCCCCCAGCTTCACCCCGGCGTTCCAGGGAAAGGGGCCGGGACTGTTTCGGGCCGCAGGGCCACGCCAGCCCCTTCATTGTCATCGCCAGGGGGAGTGTCCGTTTAACGGTGGAACCGTGGCTGGCATTTAATTGATTCTTCCTTCGAAGGTGATGGCGAACGCGTTCCCTGTTCTCTGGCCTGCGCCAGGAGCTGCTGCGCCAACTCTTGCTGATCCACATCTGTCGCCATGGGATCCAGTGTTTCGCTCATAATCGGTCCTCCCCGCCAGACACGGCCCGACGTGTCAGGCCAACCACGGATCCACCGTTATTCAGACACTCCCTCGCCAGGAAATGTCGAACCGTGACCGGGTTCTCAGTTCCGCAGCGAGTCCGGCATTTTTCCGGAAGTCCTGCCCGAGGTACGGCCCAGTCCCCGTGTCAGGATCAGGTGTTCCCGGAGTACGGCGATGTGGTCATCCGGGTGGGCAGCGAGAAGGCTGCGCAGGGTGGCCTTGACAGAGGCGTTTTGGGGGTCGGGGTCGGTCAGGACCGCTTGGATGATGTCCCGGGCCTGGTCGTGCAGCGACATGGCCGTGTCGTTTTCAGGTCCTTGGGCTCGGGGTGCCGTTCCGGTCATGGGACCCTGGGGCTGTTTAGAGTTCATCGGCTCGTCCTTTGCTTGCGAGCGTTCGTTATCGGGACCTGCTGGCAAGGCCTTGCTTCATCCAGCACAGACACCCACGGCACCGTGCATGCGCGTGCAGAACGCATCGGCGGCTGCGGGTCTTCGGGATGATTGGTTTCCCAAGACACCGGCTGGCCGGGAGTTTCGCTTTGGAATAGCGGCGCAGCAGGGCCCTCACCGGTTCGGGCTTTGATCCTTTTTCGGACGTACCAGGCTGCCACCGCGGCCGTGAGGACGGCCAGCAGCGCGATGGTTACTGTGGGTCCGAAGGTTTTGGCGGCCGTAAGGTAGGCGTTTCCGGCGAAGTATCCGGCGAGGACCACCGCGGCCCCCCAGATGGTGCCGCCGGCGGTGTTGAAGGCCAGGAAGAGGCGGTAGGGCATGTGGGAGAGCCCGGCGAGGGCGGGCATAACGGCACGGAAGAACGCTGTAAACCGTCCGAGGAACACGGCGGATCCTCCCTTGCAGGCGAGCAGTTCCCGTGCCCGGTCCAGCTGCGGCCGGCGTTTTTGGAGTAGGGGGATCTGCAGGATCCGGGACCCGAATCGGTGGCCGATCTGGTAGCCGACGGTGTCTCCGATGATGGCTGCGGCGATGACGAGGAGCAGGATGAGCCAGAGTTGGAGATGGTGCTGGCTGGCCAAGACCCCGCCGAGGACGGCTGCGGTTTCGCCGGGCAGGATGAATCCGATGAACAGGGCGTCTTCGGCGAAGACCAGGGCAGTAATGATTAGGTAGGCGGGCAGGGGCCCGGCGTTGCGGATGGCATCGATGATCCAGGTCATGACGTGCGGTCCTGTTCTCGGGCGGCCGGACAGGTTGATCCTCCAGCGGCGCTCCTGCTCTGGCTTTTCATGGTGGGTCTCCTGCGGGTTTGTATTGGTACTACCAGCATGGATGATGACGCCTGAGGGGATCCTGAGGCGTGTCCCTGCAAGGTCGCGTGGCCCGGCAGCAGCCCGCGTCAGTCGAGTTTTTCGCCGGTGCCCTTGGCTTTGGTGGCGGTGGCGGTGGCTGGTGCGAGTCCGGGCGCGGCTGCTTCGACGCTGATTTTTACTTCGTTGGTGGAGGTGCGGTAGAGGCTGTATTTGTTCTCCGGGTAGTGACCCGGGCCGGTGCCGTTGTCGAAATACACTGTGGCGGAGGTATCCGGTGCCAGGGTCAGTGGGTCGAGTTTCTGGTAGTAGGACTCCGTTTGTCCCGTGGCTGAATCCGTCATGGTGTAGTAGACCTCCACAGCGCTGATGGGGGCGCGGGTGGAGTTGCTGAGGGTGAACTGGAGCCGGTCCGGAACGGCTGCGTTGGTTTGCGGGTCGGTGTTGTCTTCGGCCTTGGCTTTGGTGATGGCCAGGCCGGGGGCGGTTCCGGTGGCCGTGATGGGGTTTTTCGTGACGGGCAGCACGGTGGCCGCGGGAGCCGCTGATGAGGGCTGGGCCGATGGTGTGCCGGCCCCGGAGGTCCCCTGCCAGATCAGGATCCCGGCCACGGCGGCGATGACGATGAGTGCCAGGGGGAGAATTTTCTTGAGGGTGAGCGTCTTCATGGTTTTAGACCTTTCGGAGGAGTTTGTCCCGGGTGCCGGCCAGGAGTGCTGCGGTGACTGCCGCGGAGAATCCGGCGAGGAGCCAAAGGCTGTGGTTAAAGGTCCCGGCCCACACAAATGCCGGGGACTGTTGGTTGTATTGGTTTTTGATGCCGAGCCAGGCGAAGAGGGGGCGTTCGTATTGTTTGGTCAGGGAGGTTTGTTCGATGAGGTCGCGGGCTGTTTCGTAGCCCGTGAAGTTCGCCATGACGGCGTGTTCGTGGGCTTTGTCGATTTGGAGGCTCGCAAACAGGCCGCCGGGGATCTGGTTATCCGGGTCCATGGTGTCGCCGATTTGCGGGATGATCAGGACCACGACGAGCCAGAGAACCAGGGCAAGGATCAGCCCTGTACCCGGGGCCCGGGTGAGGGCGGCCAAGGCCAGCGCCGCGAGGGACCACAGGGTGAGGTAGATGGTGGTGTGGGCTGCGGCGATGAGCAGCCGGATGAGGTCTGTTCCTGTCAGGGGTGCGTTGCCGGCGATGAGCAAAGTCGCAGTGATGACGGCGAACAGGGCAGTGGTGACGGCGGTCCAGATGATCAGGACGGCCAGGATTTTCCCGGCGGCGAAGCTGTGTCTGCCAAGAGGGCGGGTGAAGAGCAGTTGCAGGGTCCCGTTGTTCTTTTCCTTAGCGATCAGTCCGTAGCCGAGGATCACGGCGAAAAGGCTCCCGACGATTTCCAGGTATTCCATGCCCGCCCGGAGCATCTGTAGCGGGAAAAGGTCAGGCGGCGGCGCGGTCACGGCGCCGCCGCTGGCTTTAAGGGCCGCGAGATAGGTGTTGTAGTCGGCAGTTTTGGTCCGGAAGTCCGCGGCCGCGACGAGGACGGAGAGCACGACGACGACGGCTAGGAAGAGGATGAGCAGCCGCAGGGAACGGTTCCGGGTGAGGTCCCGAAGTTCCTTCTTGCACAGCGTGATGAGGCTAGTCATGAATTTCCTTTCGCATGCTGGACCGTCCGGTCAGGGAGACCGCGCCGATCCCGGCCGAGAGGAAGGCCACGATCACCGTGATCCCGCCGGCCATGGTGCCGGTGGCTTGGGGGTCCTGGAGCAGGATTGCTGCGACGTGTTTGAAGTGCTCCCCGAGTGAGAAGGGACCGGTGAGGGACTCGGTGACCGCAAAGACGCCGGTCTGCGGGGCGGTAGGGGGTGTTACGGGGTTCAGCAGCGAGACGGGGTGTACCGCGCTCCCGAGCAGCGGCAACACGAAGATGATGACACTCCAGATCACGATGGGGACCAGCAGTGCGGAGGTGTAGCTGGATGCGTGGATCCCGCTGAGCATGCCCAGTGCCACGAAGAAGAGCAGGAAAAGCCATGCCACGCCGAAAAGCGCGAGGAGTCGGAGCAGCTGATCGAATGCGGGGATGGTTCCGGTGACTGCGCTGATGCAGGCCGCGCTGATCAGGGCCGAGGACCCCAGCACCGCGAGGAGCCCCAGACTGATGCCGGTCATTTTCGCCGACAGGTACCCGGCCGGGGACAGGCGCCGGGTAAGGACCAGATCGACCGTCCGGGCACGCCGGTCACGCATCGCGGACTGGACGCCGGTCACGATGGCCAGCAGAGCCCCACTCAGGAGGATGTAAATGACGGTGTTGCGGGCGTAGTAGAGCGGCGGGACATTTCCGAACGGATTAGGGGCACTCGTGAGGCCCTGGCCGGCCGCTGAGTTATAGACCTCGGTAACGGTTGCTTTCGCGGCCGAGCCGATAAACGCAGCGGATGCGGTCATGCCGATGAAGATGACGAGGAGCAGTTGGGGCAGGCGTTCACGGCCGGCGCTGCGCAGTTCATGCCCGACGGTGGCAGTCCAGGGATTCATGAGGGGGTGCCTGCTTCGATGTGGAGGTAAATGTCTTCCAGCGACGCCTGGTCCGGGAAAGCCTGCAGGGTGGCCGCGACGGAGTTCTGGTAGATCAGCCGTCCTGAGCTAAGGATCCCGATGCTGGTACAGGTCTTGGTCACTTCTGCCAGGAGGTGGGTATTCATAAACACGGTCATTCCCACCGACTGGTTGAGACTGATGATGATCTCCCGCAGTTTGGCCACGCCCTGCGGGTCCAGTCCGGAGGTTGGCTCGTCCAGGAACAGAACCTTCGGTTCGTGCAGGATGGCCTGAGCGATCCCGGCCCGTTGCCGCATCCCTTTGCTAAACGTGGACATCCGCTCCTGGCCGTGGCCGGTGAAGTCCACGGCAGCCAGTGCCGCCTCGATCCGGGCAGCGGGATCAGGAACCCCGGAGAGCCGGGCGAAGAACATCAGGTTCTCCGCCAGCGTGAGGTTGTCGTAGAACTGGACATTCTCCGGAAGGTATCCGATCGACCGGCGCACCAGATCTGCGCCGGTGGTGACGTCGTGGCCCGCTATCCGTGCCGTGCCGGATGAGGCGGGAAGCAGGGTGGTCAGGATATTCACGGTCGTTGTTTTGCCCGCCCCGTTGTGTCCGAGCAAGCCGAAGATCTCGCCGCCGGGAACTTCGAGGTTCAGGGCCTCAAGGGCCTGTTTCGATCCGTAGGTCTTAGCCAGCATGCTGGTTTGAATTGCCATGTCCGTCATGCTTTGAAACCTATGCTCCAGTCGATAAGAGAACCCTGAGGATGCGTCGGTCATCGGATTCCCGGTCTTAGCCGCTCAGCCCCAGGATCGGCGCGAGCCAGTCCATGGCGGGGGCCAGGGACTGCCGCGGTACCTCCCAGGAGTGCCCCTGACCGGCCACCAGGGCGGTCGTGACGTCCATACCGGCCCTGGTTGCTGCGTCAGCGACACGAGCCTGATAGCCGGCGAACGTGCCGTCCTGCGCCCCGGCGGCAAGGTAGATCCTGCTGTGGGTGTAGTGCCCGGTAGCCAGGACGTGCAGGGGCACCACCGCGTCGAAGGCTGCCGTGTCGCCGCCGAACGCCTGCCCGACGGTCGCGGCACGGTCGGGACCCAAGGCCGGTTCCGCTTCGCCGCTGAGGTCGATCGCTGATGCGTAGACATCCGGGTGCAGGGACGCCATTTGCAGGGCGCAGGTCCCGCCAAAGGAGAAACCGCCGATCGCCCACCGGGTGGGGTCGGGGTCCACTCTCAAAGTGGCTTTGATCCAGGCCGGGACATCGGTGGAGAGGTAAGTGCCGGCCTTGGCGATCCGCGAATCCATACACATGGTGTTGCCCGTAGCCGAGCCGTTGACATCAGGGATGACTACGACGGGTGCGAGTCCGTTGTGTGCTGCGGCAAAGTTATCCATGGCGGTTTTGACGCCGCCGGCAACAACCCAGTCGACCGGTGAGCCGGGCTGGCCAGCGACCAGGACCAGGACCGGCAGGGCCGGTCCTGTGTCCGCCTGGTATGCCGGCGGGAGGTAGACGTAGGCGCTGCGGGCGACAAAGCCGGACGCTGCGCCGGGGATTTGCACCGAGTTTATCGTCCCGGCCGCGGGCAGCCCCGCGGGTTTCACCCATGTGGCCGCCAACGAGGCCCCTTTCGGGCCGGGACCGGGCTGGTCCGCGGTCCCGGGCACCCGCCGGGCGCCTGCCGGAAGCGTCTGGATGGCTGCGGTACTGGCTCCGGTCAGGTCCCCGAGGGTCCGGTAGGCGCCGAAATAGGCATTTACTTCCAATGCGGCACCCAGAATCAGCACCGCCATGGCCACCGGTGCAATAATTTTTCGCCGCCAGCCGGTTCCGGTCAGGTTCAACCCCGCCAACAGCACAGCCAGGCACGCGATGCCGATCCACCCGGTAATGGGCGAGGGCAGCTCCTGGGCTGATACCGCGGCCACATGAACCAGGAACCAGCTGGTCCCCAGGGCCAGCAGGGCAGCGGCGGGGACCGCCGCTGCTATCTTCATCCACCAACTCCGCCCGCGCCGGATGAGGAGGTACAGTCCTGCCGCCGCTGCCGCGGACCCGACACTGAGGGGAATAACCCCGGTGAGCAAATCCAACCCGGAAAGAGCGTTCATGCCTTAGTCCTTCGAACTGCCGGGACTCCCGGACGCTGGAGTTGATAGCGGACGCTGGTGCTGTTGCCCGGACGCCGAAAAACCCGCGAAGCGTGGTGCTTCGCGGGTCCCGGCACGTTGGCGGCGCTGTGTTGTCGGCCGATCCTTTCCTCAGGTCCGCCTGCGCGGCGGTGCTACGGGGAACCCGGGGCGTCGCCGGGATCGGTGTGGTCACCGGTCTGCTCAACGTTCGGGCCGGTATCACCGGGTGCTTCCGGTGCGTCTGCCGTTTCGGTACCCTCGACAGCCCCCGGGGCATCCGCAGTGTCACCGGCTGTGGGGGTGTCGACAGCACCTGGTGCGTCGGCCGTGTCGCCCGGAGTGGGCGTCTCCGCCGTGACGGACTGGGTGGTGGTCGGCGTCGGGGTTGCAGCGTTAGCGGCCCCAAGCCCCAGCCCGGCCATGCCGAGGACTCCTGCACTGACGATGACGATCTTGGTCTTGGTTTTCAGGTCTTTGACGTTCATGTCCGGCTCCTTTCGTGGCGGACTCTTGGGTCCGCCGGCGCCTCCCGGTGCGGGTGGCTATGGATCCAGTGTGGTCCGTGGAGGCTGAGAGGAGACTTAGCGTGCTTGAGGCCTGGCTGAGACAGGCCCCGGGGGCGGGGTTTGTTTTCTGCCCGTTGCCGGGCCCATCCTTGGAACATGGATGCTGCTCAGGGTTTGGCGCGCTGGCGCCGTGCACGATGGGGTGTGCGCAAGCGCGCGACCGCGACCGCGGTACTGGTCGTCGCGGCGGCACTGGCAGTGGGCGGGATCGTCCTGCTCGTCCTGCTCCAGAGCTCCCTTGTGGCGTCAACGGAAACGACGGCACGGCAGCAAAGCTTGGACGTCATCGCACAGATTTCCGGCCAGGACGTCGGTGAAGCCGGCCAATACATTGCCTCGACCGCCCATACCGGCCAATACGTCCAAATTCTCGCACCGGGAGGTTCCGTCTTCGCCTCATCGATACCTGCAGCTGCCGCGGCCCCGTTAACTTCCCTTCGTCCCGGGGCCGGACAGACCCTGACCCAGGACGTTTCCGGGCTGCCGAGCCTGCGTGACGATGATGATTTCCTGATCGTGGCGACCGGCGTCGACGTCGGCGGCAGGCTCTACACGGTGGTCGTCGCTGCGACCGTCCAAGTCCAGGCCGACACCGTTTCCACAGTGGCCTGGTTCATCCTCGGCGCCACCCCGGCGCTGCTGGCGGTCGTGGGCATTTCCGTCTGGGTGCTGGTGGGACGGTCACTGCGGCAAGTGGAACGCATCCGTGGCCAGGTCGCGGGGATCAGTGCCCGGAGCCTGGACGGGCGCGTGGACGTGCCGCCGACCGCCGATGAGATCCAGGCCCTAGCCGAGACGATGAACATGATGCTGGGTAGGCTGCAGGCCTCGGACCAGGAACAACGCCGCTTCGTTTCCGACGCCAGCCACGAACTGCGCAGCCCGCTGGCGACCCTCAGCGCCGGGGTGGAGATCGCCGCCGCAGACACCTCCGGGGCCACCTGGGAGCAAATGAAAAACATCCTGGCAGGGGAAACAGCCCGCATGCGTTACCTGGTGGAGGATCTGCTGACCCTGGCCAAAACCAACGACGGCGGCCTCCGGATTGAGACCACAGACGTAGATCTTGATGATGTCCTGAATGAGGAAGTCCGCCGGCTGCGTTCCACCACTACCCGCCTGATCGAGGTCACCCTTGAGCCCGTCAGGGTCGCCGGAGACCCGCGGCGGCTGGGCCAGGTCATGCGCAACGTCCTGGACAACGCCGACCGGCACGCCGTCTCCCGGATCAGCATTAGGCTGCTCAACACTACCGACGGGGCGCTCGTCACGATCGATAACGACGGGCCGCCGGTGCCGGTGGGGGAACGGACGCGGATCTTCGAGCGGTTTGTCCGGCTTGATCAAAGCCGGTCCCGTGAAAGCGGCGGCAGCGGCCTCGGCTTGGCCATCGCCGCGGGAATCATGGCAGCCCACCACGGCTGGATCCGCACAGGTGAAACCCCCGACGGCGGATGCCGGTTCGAGTTGGGCTTCACGCCGGCCCCCGCCACAGCCCGCCAACCAGGGGCGCCGAACCATGCAGTGGACCCGCGCCTGGCCGAAGCGCCGTAAAGACGCCGCGCCCGGCTGCTCAAGGCGTCGAAAAACCTGGCACAGGTCAGTTGCTGCCTCATCGGATGCAGCGGATGCGGCCTTCCGGCGCGGGACGCCACAGCTGTTCCTCAGTTCACCTACGGAAAGGTGGTCCGTTTGAACTTTCGCAGCGCATCCAGCACCACACTGGCGATCATCCTCGCTTTGACCCTCGGCTTGGGTTCGGCGTCAGCGGCGGAGCACGGCAAAACGACGGGAACCGCCGCCAGCGCAGCCAGGCCCCGGGACCGGGACCGGGCACGGCGGGCAGAGGTAAGGTCGGCCCGGATCTGGATTTTCTCACCGGGTACCCCCAGGAACTCCACACTGACGAGCGAAAGATCGAAGCGGAACGCGAATTCGGGGAAGCCGTTCCGCGCACGCTATGGCGATTCCACACCGGCAGCGCTTAATGTTCCGGCCGAACACCACTGGCCGCCGGGTGCCCGAAGCAGGAGCCGGTCGCGGACGTTCTTTATGCGGGCGGTCCGTCGGCGGTAAGTTTGTAGCCCATTCCGCGCATGGTGGTAAGGGTCTGCAGCCCGAACGGGGTATCAATTTTCCGCCGCAGATAGCCAATATAGACCTCTACGACGTTCTCACCGCCCTCGAACGCCGGGTCCCAGACGTTGTCGAGGATCTGGGACTTTGACACGACTTGGTCGTGGCTGCGCATCAGGTAGTGCAACAGACCGTACTCCCGGGCGGTCAGTTCGATGGTGGAGCCGCGACGGCGCACATTGCGGCTGCCCGGATCCAGGGTGAGGGACCCGAGAGTCAGTGTGACGGGCCGTACCGGGGCGCCGCGGCGGACCAGGGCACGGATCCTGGCGACCAGGACGATGAAGCTGAAGGGTTTAGTCAGGTAGTCATCGGCTCCCAGATCGAATGCGTCCGTCTGGTCGTATTCGCCGTCTTTGGCCGTCAGCATCAGAACAGGGGTCCAGATCAGGCGTTCACGCAGTTCCTTGAGGACGTCGTACCCGTTTTTGAGCGGAAGCATAAGATCCAGCAGGATCACGTCGTACGGGTTCTCCGTCGCTGCCCACAGGCCGCTGACCCCGTCGGCGGTGACGTCGACGACGAAACCCTCATTAGTGAGTCCGCGTCGAATGGTCTCCGCCAGTGTCGTTTCGTCCTCGACCAGCAAGATCCGCATGATGGTCCCCTTTCGTTGATAACCGCAGTATCCCCGACGCAGCTTGAGCGGCGCCTGAGAAACGGCGGTGATCCTCTCAGCTTTCTCTCAGAGCCGCTGCTCCATGCTGGTGGGCATAAGGCCCGCAACGACCAGCTCACTGTCAGGACAACATGATGGATTCATCCTCCGAACACCCGAACACGATCTTCCCCGGGCTGCGGTCCTGGTGGTGGGCGACGGCCGCGCTCTCCATTTTCGCGACCACGACCGCGGCCGGGATGGCCGCGAAGTCCTTCGGGCCCCTGGCCCCGGAGCTGGGCCTGGACATCTTCCTGAGTCATGGGAGGAACAGTGCCTTGACTGCGCTCAGCGAGGCCATCCACTACGGACTTGGACCGGCCGGTGCCCTGGCGCTGGCGCTGATGATCTGCGGGTACCTGCTCTGGTATCGCCGTCGACCGGTTCAGGCGTTGGCCTTCGGCTCCGTTGTTGCTGTCGGGTGGCTGGCCGCAACAGCCGGAAAGATCTTGGTCAGCCGTTCCCGGCCGCCTGCCGACGCGACCGGAGCGCTGATCGCCGAAACGGGCAACAACAGCTTCCCTTCCGGACACACGGCCTTCGCAGTTTCCCTGGCGCTGGCCGCCGTGCTGGTCCTCGCCCACGGAACCGGGCAGCGCCTGACAGTACTTGCCGCAGGCTCCCTTTTCGCAACCGTTGTGGCGTTCTCCCGGATGTACCTCGGGGTGCATTACCTTAGCGACGTCATCGGATCCGTCCTGATCAGCAGTGCGGCGATCCTGGCTTGGCTGCCGGTCTGGAACAAGCTCATCGCGCCGCGCATCTCCGCAATTGGCCTGATTCGCGGATTCGATGCAAAGACGCTGGATCGGCGGCGACGCCACAGGACCAGCAACCATGCGGGATAGCCTCGGGCAATTTCCGTTCCCTCCGCATCTGCTCAAAGGAATTCCCGTGCCAGTGCCGCCGCCGGATCCCGGAACCGTGCCCCACCAAGGGCGTTGGCTGTCCCGGATCGAAATTCTGCGCCGTGCCCCGGTTACAGCGGGTTTTGTCCTGGTCTTTTGGGCCGCCGGAGCTCTGACATCCACCCTCATCACCGGCCCGGCCGGCACCTTGCGTCCCAACGTGGCAGCAACAGCGCACTCACTGCCCGGCCGCTGGTGGGCGCTTCTGAGTTCCGGGCTGTGGGCGCAGAACCTGACCGGGTACCTGCTGGGAAGCGCAGTTGTGCTCGTAGTCGGGCTGGCACTCGAATACCGGATGGGAAGCCTCAGGTTCGCCGTAGCGGCCCTGGGCAGCCAGATACTCGGAATTAGTGCAGCTCTCGCGTTCCTCACGGTTGCACATCAGATCATGGGGACCTGGACTCAGGAAATGAGCGGGCACCTCTTCCTTGGCCCCACTGCACTCATGACCGGGGCCATTATGGCGGGGACGGCGATGATGCCGACCCTGTGGCGGCGGCGGGTCCGCCTCGTCGTCTTCGCCCTGCTGGTACTCCTGGCCCTGTACAGCGGCGGGTTCGCGGACCTGGTCCGCCTCAGCGCCGCAGGTGCCGGGGCGCTCCTGGGCCCGGTCCTGTGTGGGAGGGCGCCCCGTTTCGTCCGCCCCGTCAGCTCCCGGCATGAGGGCCGGGTCCTCATCGCGCTGCTGGTGGCCGTGTCGGCCGTCGGGCCCGTCGTCGCCGGCCTGACGCCGCACGCCGCGGGACCGCTATCGGTGCTGCGTTTCCTGTTCACCAACATTCAGCCCGTGGACCCGGCGACACTCCAAGTCCTGTGCGCCGACCCGGGACAAGCGAAGGAATGCGCCGGCGCAATTTTCATGGCGGTCCTGCCATCTTTTCTCTTACTGATCCTCGCAGACGGTTTACGCCGAGGACGCCGCTTCGCCTGGGCCGCCGCCGTGCTGGTTCAGCTGGGATTGTCCGTGCTGGCCGGAATAACCATCGCAGGGGTGCTGTATCCGGGAGCACCGGGCACCGTGGCGCCCGAAGGGATCGGCGCCATCGAAACTGCCGGGTACACGCACCCTCTCGCGCTGGTGCTGCCGCTACTCCTGCCCGCGGTGCTGACGCTGGTGCTGCTGATCTTCCGCGGGCTTTTTCCGGTGTCGGCCCCTGCCGGAACCTACCGACGGCTCGCGGTCAGCACCGGGAAGACAGCAGCCTTCCTTGCCTCCGTCTACCTGTTGGCCGGAATCCTCCTGGCTCCCAGCATCACACCCGTCCCGGGACCCAGGGAACTGCTCGCAGATATACCGGATAGGTTTCTGCCGCTGGGATACATGCTCGATCTTGCCCCGGCGTTCGTTCCCCAGGGCGCCGCTGCAACCGTTCTCTATGAAGGAGTCGGCATTGTCTTCTGGGCTGTCACCGCAATCATGACCTTAAAAACCTTCCTGCGCCCGGCCCCAACACAGCACCACTCCGGTACCGAACTCGCACGAGGAATACTGAAAGCCAACCACGGTGGCAACTTGTCCTGGATGACGACCTGGCCAGGGAATATGTACTGGTTCTCCTCCACCGGTGAAAGTTTCATCGCCTATCGTGTCATCGCTGGGGTTGCCCTGGCCCTGGGCGGCCCGGTCGGACCCGTGACCCCTCGCCATGCCACGTTCGAGGAGTTCACCCGTTTTTGCAGTGGGCAAGGCTGGACCCCGTGCTTCTACTCCGTCCCCCAGGATCTGCGCGACCACGCCGCGTCCCTGGGCTGGGGCTCAGTGCAGGTCGCCCAGGAAACGATCCTGCCGCTTGATGCGGTGTCCTTTAAAGGAAAGAAATTCCAGGACGTCCGAACCGCGATGAATAACGCCGCCAAAGCCGGGATCAGGGCCGAATGGACCACATACCGGACCGCATCGTTCTCGGTACTGGCACAGATCCAGGAGATCTCGGAAGAATGGGTCGCCGACAAGAAAATGCCCGAAATGGGATTCACCCTCGGAAGCCTGGACGAACTCAACGACCCCGAGGTCCGACTGCTGGTTGCCGTCGGCACTGACCGCATGGTCCACGCCGTCGCCTCTTGGCTGCCCGTCTACAACAACGGCACCATCGAAGGCTGGACCCTGGACTTCATGCGGCGCCGCACCAACGGATTCCGTGCCGGCATCGAATTCCTTATCGCTTCCGCCTCACTCAGCCTCAAAAACGAAGGATACGGGTTCATCAGCCTCTCTGGAGCGCCGCTGGCCCGGCACAACGAACCACCACAGCGCGGACCAGCTTCGGCAAGCAACCAGAGCTCCGGCAGCCTGGACCGGCTCCTCGACCGGCTCGGCGCGACCCTGGAACCTGTCTACGGGTTCAGGTCCCTGCTGGCATTCAAAGCAAAATTCCAGCCCCGCTACGAACCCCTCTACATGCTCTACCCTGACGCAGCCGCACTGCCCGCCATTGCCAACGCCATCACCCGCGCCTACCTCCCCACTGTCAACCTCGCAGAAACCCTAACCCTGGCCCGGCGCCTGCTAAGTGCACCCAAACAACCCCGCACCCGAGTCAGGAGACCGTACCGTCACCCGCCATCCCAGCCCGAAACGCCGGTGAAGAAAAGCGAATAACAACTTGACCCTGCCCATCACGGTCTCGGAGGTTGCCCGCCGCGCCGACGTCAACCCCGGGCTGGTCCGGTCGGAACTCCTTATGCAAGAAATCAGAAACTCCAAAGCCCTACTCACCAGCGGGGCGCATCCAAGGAGACGGACTCAACCGGCGGTTCGCTCAGCGGACGTGAGCTCCTGCGCCAGTAAGACCACCACCTCCGCCCCGAGATTCGTCAATACCGGGCGGATCGCGAACTCATGGTCGAGCAGATCGACGGGACCGACGCCGACTCACAGCCCTCCCCGCCGACCCAGTCGAACAGATCTCTAGTTCCGGATCGGGGCAGGACCGGCGCCGGAGTGCCGGCGCCGCCCGAACCCGCTCCTCGTTCCTAGCTCCCGGGCACGACGGGTTCGGGAAGGTAGACCTTACCGCCGGATTCGCGGAACTCGTCGGATTTAGCGTTCATTCCGGCGATGGCTTCCTGTTCGGACATGCCTCCGAACTGGTCGCGGATGTCCTGGGAGAGCCGCATGGAGCAGAACTTGGGTCCGCACATGGAGCAGAAGTGCGCGGTCTTCGCCGGCTCGGCGGGCAACGTCTCGTCATGGAAGGATTCGGCTGTTTACGGGTCCAGGGAAAGTGCGAACTGGTCCCGCCAGCGGAACTCGAACCGTGCCTTTGACAGGGCGTCGTCGCGACCGTGGGCTCCTGGGTGTCCTTTGGCGAGGTCGGCGGCGTGGGCGGCGATTTTGTAGGTGATGACGCCGGTCTTGACGTCATCCTTGTTCGGCAACCCGAGGTGTTCCTTGGGCGTGACGTAGCAGAGCATTGCGGTGCCGTAGCGGGCGATTTCGGTGGCGCCGATGGCCGAGGTGATGTGGTCATAGCCTGGGGCGATGTCGGTCACCAGCGGGCCGAGGGTGTAGAAGGGGGCGCCGTCGCAGAGTTCCTGCTGTCGCTCGACGTTTTCGCGGACGAGGTGGAAGGGGATGTGCCCGGGGCCTTCGACCATGGCCTGCACGTCGTACTTCCAGGCCCGCTTGGTGAGTTCGGCGAGGGTGTCCAGTTCGGCGAACTGGGCGGCGTCGTTGGCATCCGCGGTCGCGCCGGGCCGCAGGCCATCACCCAGGGAAAAGGCGACGTCGTACTTGGCGAAGATCTCGCACAGTTCGTCGAAGTGTGTGTAGAGGAAGTTCTCCTGGTGGTGGGCCAGGCACCAGCCGGCCATGATCGACCCGCCGCGGGAGACGATACCGGTCACCCGGTTGGCGGTCAGGGGGACGTACCGCAGCAGCACCCCGGCGTGGACGGTCATATAGTCCACGCCCTGCTCGCATTGTTCGATCACGGTGTCCCGATAGATTTCCCAGGTCAGGTCATTGGCCTCACCGTTGACCTTCTCCAGTGCCTGATAGATCGGTACTGTCCCAATCGGGACCGGAGCGTTGCGGATGATCCATTCACGCGTGGTGTGGATGTCATCGCCGGTGGAGAGGTCCATCACGGTGTCGGCGCCCCATCGGGCGGCCCACTGCAGTTTGTCCACTTCCTCAGCGATGGAGGAGGTGACCGCGGAGTTGCCGATGTTGGCGTTGATCTTCACGAGGAAGGCCTTGCCGATGATCATCGGTTCGGATTCGGGGTGGTTGATGTTGTTGGGAATGATGGCCCGACCTGCGGCAACTTCGCCGCGCACCAGCTCAACGTCGCAGTTTTCCCGCACTGCCACAAACCGCATCTCGGGAGTGATGACGCCCTGGCGGGCGTAGCGCATCTGGGTAACGGTCTTACCCTCGAGGGCGCGGCGGGGAACCGGCTGCGCGCCTTTCCATTCAGCAGAAGCCGCACCCCGTCGCACGGCGGATTTACCGTCGTCGAGCAGGTTCCGTTCCCGGCCGCCGTAGGGCTCGGTGTCGCCCCTGGATTCTATCCATTCGGACCGGAACGGCTCCAGGCCGATCACAGGATCGCTTCCGGGCCCGGCCGTCCGGTAGACCGTGAACGGTGGATTCTTCGTCCCGTTCGGAGAGTCCTCCAGGGCAATCTCCGTGACAGGGACCCTAATGCCATTTTCGGGGTCTCGGGCGTACGCGAGCGAATGTGAATTCATGGAGCTCATCAGTGGTTTCCTACTTCCTTCGCCGGCATGACCCGGACAGGTTCAACGGTCGCAGACTGCATCAGCCCGATCTCAGCCCTTGCAAGGGCACCCGTGTGGATGGAAAAATCGTAGCACCCCAGCGTGCCCGTTCTACCGCTCTGGATGATCCCGGGTATCCCCCGGACGGCAGCCATTATCGGAAGCAGGCCCTCCAGCGACGCAGTGCACGCCGAATCACCGGAAGCTGAGACTCCTGTCGGCAGCTGCCGAGGATGATGCGCTCCTCTGGCCAGCCGGCAGTCCTCCGAACGCACAGCATTCGAAATGATGCAGACGCCTGCACTGTTGATCCGTGCCGGGGCAGCGAGGGCGAGAGGGTGCGAGGACGATGTCGGTTACCTGTGAGGACGGAGGTCGGCTGGATCGATGAAGTCGTACTCAACGAGGCCTGCTGCATCCGTGTGGAGGCCTAGCTGGTCACGAGGCGCAGCATGAGAGTTTGGAGACATCGGTGGTGAAGGACTGGGCGGCGATCTTGATTCCTTCGGCCATTGTGAGGTACGCGCTCCATAGGTTCGCCACCTGCTCCACAGTCATTCCCGCTTCCATGATGAAGACCCCGGCCGCGGCCAGGTCACCGGCGTCCTTGGCGACGGCGGTCATTCCCACGATCCGTCCGTTGTCCGCGTCGGCGACAATTTTGATGAAGCCTCGGGTGTCCCTGTTCACCAAGGCTCTGGGGACGTATGCCAGGGGAAGCACCCGGCATACGCACCGGATACCGGCTGCGTCGACCTCACGGCCGGCGTTGTTGAAGGCGTTCTCCCCCACAAGGGAGCCGTGGGCGGCTGCGACGTAGACGAATTCGCGGTGTCCGGTCCCTTCCCCGGCGGCCCAGATCCGTTCGTGGGAGCTGGCTAGGATGTTCTGCAAGAGGATTTCGCCCCGGTGCCCGGTTTTGCCGCCGACCGCGGCCAGGTTCAGTCCGTTCGTGACCGGCCGGCGTCCGGTGGCGACGAGCAGTCTGGCGGCCCGGAATTCCTGCTGCCCACCTGAGACGATCGCGGTCGCGATGATCCCGCCGGTGGCCGGGTCCGTGCGCACCGAGGACACGGCCGCCCGGCGGACGACCCGGATACCTTCGTCGGCGAAGACGCCCATCAGGGCCTGGGAGGCGTCGGGTTCCTCGGCCGAGGCCAGACTCTGCTGCGTCGACAGTATGGAGGGACTCGTCTGCATACATGAGGACGGCAAATTGCGGCATTGACCTCGAAGCCGCCGCCGGTATCCTCGCTGTCGAGGCTTATCACGCCGGAATCATCAGAACCACCCTCTACGCTCGTGATCTGCAGGTACCCGCCCAAGCGATCTCCGACGCCCGGGACAGCCTCGATGGATCAACTGATTTCGATCAGGGTATTGGCACTAAAGACACCGCCAACCTTGTCCCGACCGACGCAAACGGCATCGCTTTCAGCCGCAGCCCGGGGCAGGTCCTGAACATCGCCTACCTCACCGCCAAAGCAGAAAGAGAAGGCGGGTTCTTCCCCAAGGGGGTAAACGGCGAGATCAACCGGAGCGCAGCCAGCGCCTCACCACCCCACACCCATACAGAAACGGATGGACCACGGCAGGCGGGCACCCCGGGGGCTGCCCGCCGGCCGTGGTCGGGGCAGAAAGGCCCATGCGCCGGCGGGCCTCACCGGGCTGATCCGCTTCCCGCCAGGCACATGGTGCGCGGCTGACCCGTTGCACCAAGGGCTAGAGATTCCCCAGTTCGGAGCCGGGCGTTGCCAGGTCCGCGCGGGCTTCGGTCTCCGCGGCAAGCTTGACCGTCCGCCGTTCCCGGCGGCGATCATTGAGCAGGCAGAGCCCGATGGCCGTGAAGAACAACACCAGCATGGGCACGGCAAGATAGAACATACTCGTGGCATCCGCGCCCGGCGCGGCCATGGCGGCAAACAGACACACGAGGAACACAGTGATCCGCCAGCTCTTGAGGAGTTGGGCGCCCTTGACCAGCCCGGCCAGGTTCAGGCCGAACAGGACCACAGGGAGCAGGAACGCGATGCCGAACGCGAGGAGCAGGCGCAGGACGAAGGACAGGTAGATCTGGGCGCTGATGAAGTTGGAGCCCCGGCGGGAGTGAAATCCGTCAACACCCGCACGGCGTTCGGCAGCACGAGCCAGGCCAGGGCCACGCCGCCGAGGAACAGCGGCACGGCTGCCGCGACGAACGACAAGGCGAGCCGGCGTTCCTTCTTATGCAGGCCCGGGACGATGAACGCCCAGAGCTGGTAGAGCCAGACCGGGCTGGCGAGGATGAGGCCCAGGAACACGGATACTTGGATCAACAGGTCGAAGGAGCTCGCCACGCCGTCGAAGTTCAGCGTGGCCTGCCGGCCCTCATGTTCGTTCAGGTCCCGAATCGGCTTGATGAGCGCCGTAAGAAAGGGCTGGTATACGAGGAAGCCGACGACGGTCCCCAGCACGACGGCGACCGCAGCCTTGAAAAGCCGGTTCCGCAACTCCTTGAGGTGGTCCAAGAGCGCCATCCGCCCCTCAGGGTTGGATCGGCTGCTCTTACCGGCTGCCATGGTGTCTTAGGCGCGGGTCGGCGGCGGTACGTCGGTTCCGTCTCCGGTCCGGCTTTCGACCCCCGTGGACTTCGGGTAATTCACGGTCCGGCCCTCGACGGGTTCGGCGTCCGCGGCGTTCTTCTCAGGAGGGCCCTCCTCCTTCATCTCGCGGACTTCGGACTTGAAGATACGCATCGATTGGCCCAGGCTCCTGGCCATTCCCGGCAGCTTCGGTGCAGCAAAAAGAACCAGAACTAGAACGATGATGATAATCAGATGCCAGCCCTCAAGCCTCATGACGGAAGTCCTTTCCTGTCACTGAATCCTACGTCGAACTGACGTCGGTGTCGCGTCGATACCGGACCGCCCGGCCCCCGGTCATGCGCACTCCTCAGACGGTGCAATCCCCGAGTTTCTGGCATCTGCTGTCGGTCATGGAGCCCGGGCACGGCGATACTTTGCTGCCGATCGGACGCTTAGCGATCCCCAAGACGGCCCAGCAATTCGTTAGCCCATCGTTGAACAGCCCTATGACAAGCGAGCGCATCCCAACAGAACTGTCCGAATGCGCGTTCCTGCCCTTGTTGTTGATGCTGGCCCCCATGAGGACACAGCCGTAGCATGCTCCCGGATCAGCCGCTTAGTATGCCTCCCCATGGAGAAACCAAAAACCCGAGGCAGTTCAATTAGCCGGGACAGGTGATCTCCGATCTTGGCGCCAAGAGGCCATCATCCAGATCCTCCTCCAAGAATGACAACCCGGTGAGCGGAGCCCGAATTCGAGCAACCCGGCAAACTGGCTCGCGCAGCGAGTCCCTACGCGAAATTAATCATGGCCCCTGCGTGGACCTTTTGTGTGACCCCCCGATCATCATTGCGGCATACGCGGCAGCGTCCAATTGTTCATCGCTCAAGCCACGCCCTCTGGGCGAACTAGACCCCCTGCATGCCGCCTAGGCGGCATGCGCCCCCGAACACCCCGGCAGCTCCGGAACCAAAGACGAAGTCGCTCCGGACGTCACCCATTTCGGTCCGGCTCCCAGACCCCTGCTCCGAACTTGCGCCGAGTCCTGTGGACCGCCCCGGCCAGCATCTGCCCCTGTACCCTGAAGATGGCTGATCTCCCCCGAACCCGGCGCGCAGGCCGTTCGGCGGCGGCTGACCAAGCTGTCGGATGTCGAGAAATGCCCGTGACGCCGCCGGGATCATCCACGATCCGACCCTGGTCCGGCTTCCCCGCCTGCGCATGCTCTGCGCGGACTGCGTGGTGACGCCCTGCGCGCTGAGAACGAGAACCCCTGACCCATCCCAGCCGCACCCGAAGCCAGACCACGTTTAGCGAGCTCTCCCGGATGATGGGGGCACGCCATTTCGCGAGCACTATTCGTGAGTCTCGACGGGCTCTGGCGTAGAGGCCGGTCGGAGCGCATAATCGTCACGTGCTGACCTTGACCCTCGTCAGCACGGGATGGGTATGCGAGGGCGCTTCGTGGGCGGACAGGGTGAGTGGATTGTCAACAAGCCAGGCACTGGACGATGTGGTCAAGGTCGCGAGGGAGCACGCCGAGAGGGTGGACACCGACGGGGTATATCCTCTTGAAGCGGTCGCAGAGTTGCGGGCCGGCGGACTCCTGGGACTGGTGCTGCCGGTCGAGGTTGGCGGTGCCGGTGCCGGGCCGGAGGTATTCACCGAGACGGTCAGTGCTCTGGCAGAGGCGTGCGGTTCAACAGCCATGATCTATCTGATGCATGCCGCCGCCGCAGTTACGATTGCGGCCGCGCCGCCCCCTGATCTGCCGGACCTGCTTGCAGGGATGGCGCGCGGGACGACGCTGGGCACCCTCGCCTTCAGTGAGCGGGGATCCCGGTCGCATTTTTGGGCCCCCGTGTCGATCGCTACCGCCAGCGGGTCGACTGTCGTGTTGCGCGCTGACAAGAGTTGGGTGACTTCGGCCGCTCATGCCGATGTCTATGTGGTCTCGACCGGCACGCCCTCGGGCGTGCCGGGTGAGGTGGATCTGTACGCCCTTCCCGCCGGCACGCAGGGTGTGGACGTCGCCGGTCCCTGGCGGGGGCTCGGGCTGCGCGGCAACGACTCCGCACCGATGACTATCAACGCTGGCATTCCGGTCGGGTACCGACTGGGCGGGCCGGCGACGGGCTTCGCGCGCATGATGGAGACGGTGCTGCCGTGGTTCAACCTCGGCAACGCGGCGGTCTCGCTGGGTCTGGCATCTGCCGCTACCCGGGCCGCTGTCGAACACGTTGGAGTTTCCCGACTCGAACATCTGGGCCATTCACTGGCTGGGTTGCCAACGATCCGGGCCCAGATCGCCCGAATGGCCATCAGCCTGGCAGTGCAGCGTGCTTATTTGGCCCAAGCAGCCGGCACCGTCGCGTCTCCCGGGGAAGACACGCTGCTGCATGTCCTCGGGGTCAAAGCCTCGGCCAATGATGCTGCACTCGAAATCACCGACGCGGCAATGCGGGTCTGCGGGGGTGCGGCGTTCTCCAAGCACCTGCCCATCGAGCGGGCCTTCCGTGATGCGCGGGCGGGCTCGGTCATGGCGCCGACGGCGGATGCGCTCTACGACTTCTATGGTAGGGCCCTCACTGGCCTGCCGCTGTTCTCAGGAGGCTGAACCATGTCCGAGCAGTTACTGGTGGGCGCTGTGGCCTACACCCCGAACGTAGTGCCCATCTGGGAAGGCATCCGCGAATACTTCAAGGACTCGCCGGCACCGATGGACTTTGTCTTGTTCTCCAACTATGGACGCCAGGTCCAGGCGCTGCGCGCCGGACAGGTCGACATCATCTGGAACACCAATCTGGCCTATGTGCGTACGGTCATGCAGACCGGCGGGCGGGCCCGCGCCCTGGCGATGCGCGACACCGACACACGGTTCGCGACCGTGTTCGTCGCCCGCGCCGGTAGCGGACTCTCCGGCCCGGACGCCCTCGCCGGTCAGCGGCTGGCCTTGGGGTCCGCGGACTCGGCCCAGGCCGCCATTCTGCCGCTGTACTATCTGGCCCGGGCAGGCCTGGACCTCACCTTGCTGGAGGTGACGCGGTTCAATAGTGACATCGGCAAGCACGGTGACACCGGGCGCAGCGAGCTGGACGCCATCGACGCCGTGCTCGCCGGCGAAGCCGACGTCGCGGCCATCGGAATCACCACCTGGGAAGGCATCGGCGGCGCTGAACTGATGCCGGAGGCACTGGAGGCGGTCTGGCAGACCGAACCGTATTGCCATTGCATGTTCACCGCCTTGGACACCCTGCCCGCAGAACGCCACGAGCCATGGGTCAGCACGTTGCTGGCTATGGACTGGGAGCGGCCCGAACACCGACGGATCCTCGAGCTTGAGGGGTTGAGGCGCTGGGTCCGGCCCGAACTGGACGGCTACGCCGGGCTGTTCGTCGCCGTCGAGGAGCAGGGGGTGACCCAGTGGTGGTGATCTTGGACCTGGTGCGTGTAGTGGGGTCCCTGGCCGAGGGCGCCACCGGCGCGGTGGCTGTTGGCTCCGCAAGCGAGTTTGACGTGGTCCAACGCTGGTGCGAACGAACGGGCAACACCCTCATCACGACGTCGTGGACTGACGTCGGGCCCGGCACCGTCATCGTGCGTCGCGGTCGGCTGCCCGACCCGGCATTGACGCTGGGACCGGACCGACTTCCCGGGGCCCGGCTCTGGCTGTATACGAATTTCCACTGCAACCTGGCCTGTGACTACTGCTGTGTCGCATCTTCACCCAAGGCCGAGCGCCGGGAGCTCGGCGTCGAACGGATCGCCCGCCTGGTCCGGGAGGGCGCAGACTGGGGCGTCCAGGAGGTCTATCTCACCGGCGGCGAACCGTTTCTGCTGCCTGACATTGCCCGGATAGTCACAGACTGCGTCCGGCTGCTTCCAACCACCTTGCTGACAAACGGCATGCTGTTCCGCGGGCCCGGGCTTCGTTCCTTGCAGGCGATGCCGAGGGAGCACTTCGCCCTGCAGATCAGCCTGGACTCCCCCACCCCGGAGATCCACGACGGTCACCGCGGCGCCGGCAGCTGGGCCCGCGCGGTGGCCGGCGTCGGCGTCGCGCTTAGCGAAGGTTTCCGAGTCCGGGTGGCTGCCACGATCGCTTCGCCCCACGCGACCGATCTCGCCGCCCTGCACGATTTTCTCGACGGGCTCGGCATCCCGCTGACCGACCAGGTCATTCGACCGGTCGCGCAGCAGGGTGCCGCCGACACCGGAGTGCAGTTCAGCCGCGAAACACTGGTCCCCGAAGTCACCGTCACCGCGGACGGGGTGTACTGGCATCCGGTCGCAGCGACAGATGACCACGCCCTGGTCAGCACACAGATCGAACCCCTGGGACCGGCGCTCAGCGAGGTCTACCGGCTCTTCGCCGAACACTGGGTTGCAGCAGGCGCCGCCGCCAAACTTTTCCCCTGCGCGTAGGACGGCCGCCAGTGTCCGAACCTGCTCAGCTGACCGAACTCAATCCGCGCGCGCTCGTGCACCCCGCGACCCACCCAACGCACGCCGACCGAAATGCTTTTCGGCTCGCCCAGGACACTCCTGAGGTCTAACATGAATCCATGAAGCCCAACGACGAGGTGCTTGTCGTTTATCTGTACGTCAGTTGCGGGGAATCGCCCGGCGGCCCCGTCCCCTTCAGCGGCACCCACATGAGGGAAAACAGCAAGGTCTCCGACCGTGTCTGATCTACCCGCGACCACAACGCCGGCCGGCCAGACCGCCGCCGCCGAAGGAATCGACTCCGGGCGTTCCGCCCGAGCCGTCATCGCCGGACTGCGAATCGCCGTAGCCCTGTTGTGGATCCAAAACGTCAGTTGGAAGATCCCCCCCGACTTCGGCCGCAACGACCACACTGGTCTCTTCCAATTCACCAGCTACGCCCTCGAGCACCCGGTCTTCCCGCCTTTCTCCTGGCTGATCCAGTACGTTGTCTTACCGAACTTCACATTGTTCGGCTACGCCACACTGCTGGTCGAGTTCAGCCTCGGCGCGTTCCTCATCGTCGGCCTTCTCACCCGCTTCTGGGCAGCGATTGGCATCATCCAGACCCTGGCGATTACCCTGTCCGTCCTGAACGCACCCAACGAATGGCACTGGTCCTACTACCTCATGCTCGCCGTGCACGCCGTGCTGCTCGCCACGGCCGCCGGCAGATCCGCAGGGCTCGACGGCCTGCTCCGTCCGCACTGGCGCACCTCATCAAACCGCCTGGCCAAGTGGGCGCTGAGGGCATCATGACCGGTCGCCGCGATATCTCCCGGGCCCGGCTGGAACCGGAAACCCGACGACGTTCAGTGGCGCTCAGTGCCGTTACCGCGGCAAGTGCCGTCTTCGCACTCATCGACTACGACCCGCTCAAACTGGTGCCTGTCAATCCGGCACAGGCCGTGACCCTTCTCGTTCTTGCCCTCATCGCTTTAACCGGCACCTTGCTCCGGCTGCGCGCCCTGCTGTTCGGCGTCGGTGCAGTAATGATCGTCGTGGGTCTCCTCCGCCTCATCACGTACGGAGAGTGGTTCGAGCAGACAGCCGGCAGCGTCGGGACTGCAGCACTGCTGACCGGACTCGGCATGGCCTTCATCGGTATCATGCTCGCCGGTGACCAAACACCACCTGAGCGACGAGCAACGCCCACCGGGCCGGACTAGTAGCTGTGGCCGGCGGAGCCTTGAAAGTCCCGACGCGAGTCCCGCCATACGTGGACCGGCCAGGGACCGAACCACTTCGGCGTACCTGGACCCCGGGCCCCCCGGAGTCATCGACATGACCGGCCTCTACAGGTGCCGGGCCATCGAGCTTCCGGTGGTGTGCGCCCCATGGACGGTCAAGTCCACGGTGGCCGGGCCAGCTCTGGGCACAAGCAAGTTTTTGCTCGAAATGTCGGCACAGCTGGGGGCAGCAGCGGCCGCAGCTGCTGCCCGGCCCGTCAGCACTCTTCCCGGCTTCGAGGAACAGCAATGAGGCCAACGCTGCAGCTGCGGGTGGCGGTCTTCGCCAAGGAGTGCCGGCCTGGCCGGGTGAAGACCCGGTTGTCTCCGCCGTTGACGCCTGATCAGGCCGCCGACCTGGCACAACGCAGCCTCAGCAGGACCCTCGATACCATCAGGGTCTTGCCTGTAAGCGAACGGCTGCTGGTGATGGACGGGACACCGAGCGCCCGGGATGCCGCAGGATTCGCGGTTATGGCCCAGACCGGCGGCCCGCTAGATGAACGGCTCGCTGCAATCTGCGACGAAACCACCGGCCCGTTGCTGATAGTTGGCATGGACACACCCCAGATTTCAGCGGCGCATCTTGCCCCGCTACTCATGGACTGGTCTGCCGCGACTCCCCAACACGATGCCTGGCTGGGACCGGCCGAGGACGGCGGCTTCTGGGCGCTGGCCCTCCGCCGGCCTGAGGGCGCGCTGGTCCGTGGAGTGCCGATGTCCACGGATAAGACCGGATCGGAACAGCTCTCCCGGCTGGCGGCGGGCGGACTCTCAGTGGGGCTGCTAGCTGTTCTGAGGGACATGGACCGCATCAATGATGCACGGGAGATCGCCGCGGAAATCCCGGGCACCGAGTTCGCAGCCGCGGTGGCGGCCGCGATCGAAAAAATACTAGTCATGGGCCGCCGTGACAAGCCCGCGGACCGGGTTACATTCCCCGGGCCGGCCCAAGTGCAGCATCGAACGCCGGCGCCGGGTTCAGGCTCGCGGACACTTTGACGGCGAAGCAGGTACGCAGGAGAGCCCGCGTCCCTGCGGGGGTCGCGGAACGCTCCGGGCGTGTTGACCTTGCGCATCGGGTCGTGCGACTTATTCCGTGCCGTTGTCCTGCGCTTCGAGATGCATGGCCATGGCTTCAGCGGCCTGGTTCCAGCGTGCTGTCAGGGCCTGTCTGCTGAGCGGTTCGAACAGGCTGGTCAGTACTTTTTCGACTGCATCGTATGCGGCGTCTTTGGCCCGTTCCTGCGCCGCCGGGCTGTAGTATTTCATGCCCTTTGTTCGACGCCGCAGCCCAAAAGGATGCCCGGCTTGGTCACCCCAGGTCAATCCCCGGGAGTCCCTACCCTGCACATCCCCGGTCCCTTACAGGGTTGTCCGGCGGGGCCGAGTTCAGTGCCCCCGACTTTGAAGCCCAGGGCAGGGCCGGTGAACCACTCATCGCTCCCAGCTCGCACCTGCGCCTGGCGCATCCCTCGCACAACAACGGGGTGCGGATGCTCCGCCGCGGGTACAACTACACGGACGGCTCCGACGGGCCGGGTCACCTGGACGCCGGCCTCTTCTTCATCGCCTTCGTCAAGGATCCCCGCACCCACTACGTGCCCATGCAGCTCGCGATGGCCAGGAATGACACCTTGGCGGTGGAATACCTGGAACACACCGGCTCCGGGCTGTTCGCTGTCCCGCCGGGAGTCCAGCCCGGCGGGTAAGTCGGTGGGGGTCTCTTCGCGATCTGACGCAGCACCGCCTTCACCGATGCGCCTGCCTGACAACGCCCCGGCCCACCCCGCCCGGGCGCCGGGTCGCGGGTTCCACGCCGCCGGCAACGCGGAACCAGGAAGCGGAGGCGCGGCGACGAGCAGCCGTCCGGCTGTTTCGGGGGCTTCCCCGGCGGGAGCAGGGTCTGGTTCGCCGCAGCCGGGGTCTCCTTCTGCTGTTTCGGGTGCGGGCACGGCGGGTTCCCCGTCGGCTGCGGCGTTGATGGTGTGCGGGGAGGAAACCCGGGCAAATATCGTCCGGATCCTGGCGATGTCATCCGCCCCCGGCACGACCGATTCCTGGGTCGACAATCTGTATACCTGCACCTATGCCCTGCCTCAAGGGTCCTTCGTGCTGTCTGTGCAGGAAGCCGCGGACCCGGATGCTGCACACGCGTATGTCCGGGATCTGCAGCGGAGCACGGATGCGGCCGCCCCGATCGAGGGGCTGGCGAATCTGGGGTTCCCGGCCTTCCAAACGCCAACGTCCGCAGCCTTCGTTAAGGACAACTTCGTCCTGACGGTGGACGCGGCGGCCCTGCCGGAAACGCTGGGACCAAACCAGGTCACCCGCGCCGCATTCGCTTACCAGGTCGCCACCACGGTACTGGCCTGCTGGTCCGAATATGTCCTACACAACTGGCAGAAACAGAACCCCAGGGGTTTCCGGAGGTGTGTTTGAGCTGGTGGGTGCCCTGTTCCGAGGCGGAAAAGTATTTCTTTATCCCTCCCATCCGTGACGTGGAGCACAACGAACCGTTAGAGTCACCACCATGGGCGTGACCATCAGGGGAGCGTCCATTTCCAATGGAGGAAAAAGTCATGAAGAAATCCGCTTTCCTGATCGCCCCGGCCCTGGCCTTGGGCGCCCTCGCACTCTCCACCAGCCCGGCCCTCGCCGCGGACAACACGAACTATCAGGCGAACCTTGCCGCGATCAACGGCAGCAACGCCACAGGCACGGTGATGATCACCGTCAGTGGCGACCAGGCCACAGTGACCGAAAAAGTCTCCGGGCTAGCTGCCATGTTCAACGGCAGCCCCTACCCGCACGTCCAGCACATCCATATCGGTGCGAAGGGTACCTGCCCTGACATGTCCGCTGACACCAACAAAGACGGAGTGATTAGCACCACCGAAGGCGCCCCCGCTTACGGTGGCATCGGCACGACCCTGTCCACCAGCGGAGACACGAGCCCCGCAGCCGGTACCGACCTGAAGGTTGCCGGGATGGGTGCCTCCTACACCTATAACAGGACCTTCACCCTGGACGCCAAAACCGCTGATGCCCTCAAGGCCGGCACCGCCGTCGTCGTCGTCCACGGCCTGGACCCGGCCACCTTGTCCGACGCAGCGCAGAAGGCCCCCAGCGACCTCGTGCCCTCCCTGCCCCTGGCCGCCACGTCACCTGCCCTGTGCGGAACCCTGAAAGCCATGCCCGCAGGGGCCCCCGGCACCGGCATCACCAAGCCCGCCCCTGCCGGCCCTGATCTCGGCCTGCTGGCCGCAGGTGGCGGCCTCGTCATGGCCGCCGGCGGCGCATACGCAATCCGCCGCAAAATGGCAGCCTAGGGTCTGAGAAGACCCGGGGAACAAGCAGGGAACTGATGGGATCTGAAAACAGCCGCCGCCGTGGACGCTTCAGCGCGTCCGCGGTGGCCGCGCTGCTCCTGGCCGGCGGCATCACCACCATCGGCCTGGGACTCCACGCCGAACCACCCGCACCGGGGCCAACGACCAGCGTGTCCTTGCCGTCGCCGTCACCTGGCGCTGCCACTGCTGCGGCAGCACCCATTCCGGACCCGCTGACCGCACCGGCCCCGCCTAACCCGTCTTCCGTGGCTGTTCCGTCCGCGCCGGACACGGCTCTGCCCGCGTCCGCGCCGGATCGGGTTGAGGTCCCCTCCATCGGCGTGAACGCGGCCCTGACCCCTGTGGGCAAGCAGGCCAACGGGGAAGTTCAGACCCCGTCCGGGGAACCGGGCTCACCCGGTGGCTGGTACCAGGACTCGCCCACCCCGGGCCAGACGGGGTCCGCGGTCATCCTCGGCCACGTCAACACCACCAGCAGCGATGTGGGGCTGTTCTACCGGCTCCATGAGCTCACCCCGGGCCAGACCATCACCGTCACCCGCGCGGACCACACCGCCGCGGTCTTCACGGTTGACAAAGTCGATGTCTACCACAAATCAACTTTCCCGACCGTGGAGGTCTACCAGAACGCGGACCGGCCCGAAGTCCGGCTGATCACCTGCGGCGGGTACGACCCCACCACGCGGGAGTACCTGGACAACACCGTCGTCTACGCCCACCTGACCTCCAGCCACCCCGCCTGAATCCGGAACCTCTGCCCCTGCTTCCACCAGGAGCGCCCGTCAGCTCCCCGAAAGGGAACAATCATGAAGGCGATAAAAATCCCTCAACGTCTTACCGTTGCCCTGATCGGCGCGGCCACCGTCATCGGTGCCAGCGCCTGCGGGACCACCCAAGGAGCGCCCAGCTCATCACCTGGGTCTCCGACGTCAATGCCTTCCTCGTCCGCTTCCATGGACCCCGGAATGGGAGCTTCGCCGATGACACCGTCAACGGGAGCCCCAAACGCGTCCACCGGGACGGCGGCTGACGTGACGATCCATATCAAGTCCTTTGCCTATACCGGCCCGGACAGCGTCCCGGCCGGGGCGAGCGTGACGGTGATGAACATGGACTCTCAAGCCCACACCGTCACCGCTGAGGACGGTTCCTTCGACGCGGTCGTCAAAGCCGGGACCAGCACCACTTTCACCGCCCCCGCCAAGGCGGGCACCTACGCCTACCACTGCACCTACCACTCCAACATGCAAGGAACCCTGACCGTCAAATGAGCCAGGACCACACCCCAACCCACGGCGCCCGAGCCCCGGAGCCGGGCCGCCGCGGCCGTGGCAGCGTTGCGGGTCTCGTCCTGCGGGTCCTGGCAGCGGCCGCTCTCTTTGTGGACGCCATCGTGCACGCCCGCCTAGCAACGGGCTACCAGTCCGCCGCCCCGGAAGGCTTCGGGGAGGGCAACCTCTTCCTCGCCGAAGCCGGCGCTGCGGCAGCGGCCGGACTCTACGTCCTGGTCCGTGGCAGCCGCCCCGCCTGGCTCCTTGCCCTACTCACTGCCGGCGGAGGGCTGGCCGTCCTGCTGCTCTACCGCTACATCGATGTTCCGGCGTTCGGGCCGTTCCCGGCCATGTATGAACCCGTCTGGTTTTTCGATAAGACCCTCACCGCCCTCGCCCAGGGCGCCGCGGCCCTCCTCGCCGCCACCGCCCTGATCCTGGACCGGCGATCCCGGCCGAAAACTGTCTCCGGTACGTCCGCCACCACCGGCAGAGACACTCCCTGACCCCGACAATTCCTGTTTAGTGGAGCATGTGGAGATAGAAAGTGCCATGCACTCCCTGGACCAATGTCCTGGAGGTTACCGACATCCTCCTCAGCTTCCTTGCCAAGTACCTCGACAGAAAACGGAGAAGAAAAATGACCGGATCGAACACGTCAGAGCGCGCGCAGCAGTTGAAAGCGCTGCATGAGGCCCCGGAGATCCTGCGGGTTGTCAACGTCTGGGATGCCATCAGCGCGTCCACGGTCGCGGCGCTGCCGGAGACCAAGGCAATCGCGACCGCCGGCCACTCCATCGCCGCCGCGTACGGCTACGCGGACGGGACGATGCCCCTGGAGATGGCGCTGGCAGGGGTCAAAACAATCGTGGACGCCGTTGATCTTCCCGTCACGGCCGATCTTGATGATGGTTACGAGAACCCGGCCGAGACGATTCGCAGGGCAATCGCGCTCGGCGTCGTCGGCGCCAACGTGGAAGACCGGCTTCGGCCCTTCTATGAAGCCGTCGCCCGCGTGCACGCCGTCATGGCAGCTGCCCAGGCCGAGGGCATAGCCTTTCAGCTGAACGCCCGCACCGACGCGATCGCGAGGGGCGGTGACCGGCCTATCAAAGACAGCATCGATGACGCCATCACCCGGGGCCGCGCATACCTGGACGCCGGTGCCGCGCTGGTGTTCGTCCCGGGAGCACTGACCCGCGAGGTCATCGAGCCGCTGGTCGAGGGACTCGGGCGCGGAAAGCTATCAGTAATCGGCGCACCCGGTGCCCTGCCGGCAGCCGAGCTGCAGTTACTTGGGGTGGCCCGTGTCTCCTACGGCCCCTTCACCCAGCGTGTCGCCCTGCGCGCAATCCGCGACCTCGCCACCGATCTGTACTCGACCGGTGTCATTCCCGCCGACACCCCGCCCCTGAACTAGCTACACGACCACCCATCGGCTCGGCCGCATGAAACTGGTGCGTGTCATCGCAGCGCTTCATGCGGTCTACGCCGACCAAAGACCCGGTCATTCTGTGTCTCATGAACCCGCAACATACCCCGGTGTATCCCCGTGCCCGTCCCGGACCGGAAGTGCAAAGACGAGTGGTTTTTCGGTCTGCGGTGAGCAGTCCTTAATTGGGCAAGAAGAACTCCAACGCGATACCGTCCGGGTCATTGAAGTTCAGTGCCGTGCCATACGGGGCATCTACGGGTCCGCTGTGGATCACGCCGATGTTATCCAGATGCGCGGCCCACTCGAGGAGTTCCTCTGCGCTGGCCACGGAAAAACCCGCATGGTCCAGACCTGGATTGCGCTCACTGAAGCGGCCCTCCCCGGAAGCTGCGCGATGCTCTGTGAGTCCCAGTGACGCCCCTCCACCAAGATCGAATTTACTTCGAACAAACGGCCCATCGAGCATCGTCCCGGTGGGCGATGTACCCCATAGGCGGGAGTAGAAGGCGACGCTGACCTCGAGGTCGGTCACGGTAAGAGCGAGGTGGTCAATGGCAGGCGACGCGGGCATCAGGACCACTAGTGGGGAAGGCGGGGAAGAGTCCGCCGAGGTATAAGCCCACATCGTCTCACAGGTCCTGCGGACGCCGCTTTCAACCCGGCGGACACAAATCCCCGCGACGCACCCCCGCCGCAACGGCTGCAGGTCGCTGATTTATGAGCGTCGGCCTTTGATGGGGCGCAGGTATCCAGCGAGTACGGATCTATCCTCTACTTCGTAGCCCCGATGGCCCCAGACAGAAGCGACCCTAACGCTGGATACTTTACATTTTCACATTCCCCGAACTTCAAGTCACACGTCCTCTAACGATCGCCCAAGTTCAGTGGGACCGTGCAGGCTTTCGCCACTCGTGGTTAGCGCCCGGGACGACATCGGCGGCCACCGCCGCCTGTGGCTCTGGATCGATCCTGCGGCCGAATTTCTCTTCCGCGGCAGTCTCGATGCCGGGGCTTTCAGTCGACTACTAACGAATTTCTTCTGGATCGAATTGAGCCTGGCTTCGTTTCTTGCGGCGGGACTGGTGGAGATAACGGTATATCTCGCTCGACACGCTGGGCGGTGAGCGTGGCGGGGTGGAAGCTCGATATGGCCGCGAGACGAGAGGCTGTGCCGAGTGCGTAAACCGTGGACAAGGAAACAGAACAACCGAGGCCGACGCTGCCTGCGAGCTGGTCAGGATGGCGAAGGAACGGGGGCGCTTAATTTGGCCGCGTTCGACCACAGGTGTGCCTAGGGGGCTTGGGTGCCCTTCAAGGTGGCCGCTACCCTGTTGCTGTCGGATTCGAAGCGGGAGAGCAGCCGCAATAGGTCGTGGCGGTCTTCCTCGTTCCAGTCGCTGAAATTACATCGATAAGGGTGTTGCCCGAATGCCGTAGCGCGGCGCCGGCCCGTTTCCCGGCCATGCGAGCCTGATCAGCGAGGCGCGCATATCCCTTGGGTCGTCTGATCTTCCAACCAGTCCTGCTTCTTGGAGGCGTGCGGTGATTGTGGAGATGTTGGAGGCGCCTGTGACCATTCGCTCTGCCAGGGCCGACGGGCGTTGGGGGCCGGAGTGGTTCAGGATGCTGAGCCGTGTCAGGGCTCCGGAGTCCAGTGCCGCGTATCGCAGTATGCCGTGTCGGCATTCCTTCATCGCGTGTTCGCGGGCGATCTCCACGGCGGCGTTCAGATCCTTCTCGACGGCGTCCGGGTGGTGGGCAGTGACTTCCAGGACGACGTCCGAGTGGCTCTTGATCATCATGGTCTCTTTCTCGGCGGATGTGCCGGGGCTCTCAACCAGCACAGGTTCCGGGATCCGGGTACGGCAGGGAAAGCGGAAAGCGGTGACTCCAGAGGGGTTGCCCAGCATTCTCTGATGGGGCGGGGCCGGCCGCAGTATTCGGCGGGCTGGATCGGCGGAAGCAATCTGCTTCAGATCCGCTGCCACAGTCGCCTCGTCAAGCGTTTCGGGAACGAAGGCGCAGGACGCTCCGGCGTCCAGGAAAGCCTTACAGCGTTCGATGGCGTCAGCACGGCCGACGGGCGCGTGTCCTGTCCGGAGGAACGCGTCCGTTCGGGCATGGAGGAGAGGACGAAATCGATCTCCTCGCGCTTCTTGGCCAGGAGGGGATCGCCCATCTGCTTCACGGTCTCCGCCAGCGGGCGCATCCGGTCCTCAATGTTGGACCCGACGACCCCTGCACCGATGGCCCACCGCAGGGTATCCCCCAGGTTGCCGTAGCCCGCTTCCAGATCGGGACTGACCGTCCCGGACCCTGGGCAGCATCTGCCAGGACGTAGCATAACGGATTGGTCACGGTATCTGGTGAACCCATCCGGGGCGGCGTGGATGCCGAAGTACTCCTGACAGACCAAGCCGGACCCGCTGGATTCATTGTCAGGACCGCACCGCTTACGGTGTGGCCGCGGGAACGGATACATCCACTGAACTACTTTCAAGGAGCATTCCCATGCGCACA
>NZ_JASIST010000014.1:0-45956 GCF_030063265.1 Pseudarthrobacter sp. PH31-O2
GCCGCCAGCGTTCATCCTGAGCCAGGATCAAACTCTCCGTTGAAGTAAAACAGACACAACCAACACCCCCGGGAAAACGGGACGCATCAGCTGCACAAAATTTGAAACCAGCTGTAAAAACCAGACCCCACCACGGGGTGGCGGACCTGATCAATTCAACCAATTCAATACAATAAATTGGTATCAACAAACTTGGCACACTATTGAGTTCTCAAACAACAGACACATTCAAAGTAGTAGCTGAAACAATTCAACTAAATGAATTCTTTATCTTTCAGTCTTTCTTTGCTGCGATATTTCAATCTTATTTCATTCATTTCCGCTTTGCAAATCCGGATTTTCATCCGAAGTTCACTTGCTGGAGCAAATGTCCCCACCAAAATATGAAGCATTTTTTCGATTTGCACGATGTACTCCGGGGAGGACAATAGCGCTAAAAGAATTGCTTCTCTAGTTTGGTTGGGGTTGGCCGCCACTCTGCGGTGGCGACTAAAAGAACAATACACGCTCCGCCCCGACCTTGCAAGCGGGGCGGCAAACGGGGTACGTCGACGCGCGGTGTTCGGCTAGGGCACGCTGACTTCCACGGTGGCCAGGTTCTTTTTGCCGCGGCGCAACAGCAGGTATCGGCCGTGGAGCAGTTGGCCGGGCTCAATGACGGCGTCGGGATCTGCAACCTTGGCATTGTTGACGTACGCCCCGCCCTCCCCCACCGTGCGGCGGGCGGCGGACTTGCTCTCCGACAGGCCCGTTGCGACCAGGAGTTCGATGATGCCCAAGGTGCCGGCGCCGACTGTCGCGGACGGCAGCTCGGACGTGGCTGCCTTGAGCGTTGCCTCGTCCAGGGCGCTCAGATCACCGTTGCCAAACAACGCAGCAGAGGCGGCAATGACCTTCTCTGTCGCTTCTACTCCGTGCACGAGCGAAGTCACTTCGTAGGCAAGCTTGCGCTGCCCTTCGCGGGCGAACGGCCGCTCGGCCAGCGCAGCCTCCAGGGTCTCGATCTCCGCCCGGCTGAGGAACGTAAAGACCTTAAGGCGCGCAGCAACGTCGCTGTCTGCGGTGTTGAGCCAAAACTGATAGAACGCATACGGGCTGCACATCTCCGGATCAAGCCAGATGGCGTTACCCTCGCTCTTGCCGAACTTCGTCCCGTCGGCATTGGTGATGAGTGGTGTCCCAAGCGCGTGGACGTGTTTGCCCTCAACCTTGCGGATCAGGTCAGTGCCGCTGGTCAGGTTGCCCCACTGGTCCGATCCCCCGGTCTGCAAGACACAGCCGTGGTCACGGAAGAGCTGGAGATAGTCCATACCCTGAAGGATCTGGTAACTGAATTCCGTGTAGCTGATTCCCTCGTCGGAGTTCAACCGGTTGGCGACGATGTCTTTTTTGATCATGGTGCCGACCCGGAAATGTTTGCCGATTCCGCGCAGAAAATCGATGGCGCTCAAGGGCGCTGTCCAGTCAAGGTTGTTGACCATTCGGGCCGCGTTGTCGCCCTCAAAACTGAGGAACCGCTGGACCTGCGCCTGCAGTTTTCCGACCCATTCTGCTACCGTCTCGGGGGTGTTAAGCACACGCTCTGCACTCTGGCGCGGGTCACCGATGAGGCCGGTGGAGCCGCCGACGAGGCCGAGGGGCTTGTGGCCGGCTAGTTGGATCCGGCGCATTAGCAGCAACTGCACCAGGTTGCCCAGGTGCAGACTCGGAGCAGTGGGATCGAAGCCGCAGTAATAGCTCACTGGTTCTCCGGCGAGCAGCTGCTGGAGCTCCGCCTCATCCGTGGAGACGTGGACCAGGCCCCGCCATTTCAGCTCCTGCCAGACGTCGGCGAAGCTGGGGTCATTCTGCTGGGAACGGGGATCATTTAGCTGGGACACGGAATCTAAGGTAGCAGGATCAGCGCACCCTCAGCGTCTGTGACTTTCGATCGAGACCGGCACCGCCGTGCCGGGCTCAGTCTTCGATGCCCGCCGGCACGCCGGCGGAGGCGATCAGACGCAGCCGCTGGGTGGGCCGGGTCATGGCCACATACAGGTCACCGACACGGCCGTGCTCACGGTTCAGCATGGCCGAAGGCTCCAGCACCACAACGCCGTCGAACTCCAGGCCTTTGGCCTCGCGGGGACTGATAACAACGATGTCCTGGGCATAACTTCCGGCGTCGGTGCCGACGCGGCGCCCGTAAACGGCGCGCAGTGCCGCGGTGGCTTCGGAAAGAAGCCCGCCGTCGGCAATGACCGCCAGCAGGCCGCCCTCCAGGGAAGCGAGTTCCTCCGGCAGGACCGCCACGAGCTTGCTGATCACCTGGCCCGGCTCGACGCGGTCGACCACCGGCGCCCAGCGACCCTCGCGGACAGCCTTGGGTGCGGAGACGACAAGCCCCGCCGCGTTGGCCATCCGGGCCGCCGCTTCGGCAATCTGCGACGGTGTGCGGTAGTTGACTGTGAGCTCCTCGAGCTGCCAGCGGTCACCGAACATCGGGGCCAGGGCGCTCTGCCAGGAATTGGCGCCCACCACGGAACTGGTCTGGGCAATGTCGCCCACGATGGTGAAGGACTTCAGCGGGCAGCGGCGGACCAGCAGGCGCCACTGCATCGGCGAGAGCTCCTGGGCCTCATCCACCACAATGTGCCCAAAGGCCCAGCTGCGGTCGGTCGTGGCACGCTCTGCTGCAGTGAGCCGGGCCTCGCGTTCCTGGTTCTGGTCAACGAGCTCTTCCGCGGAGATCAAGACGTCTACGCCGGCGGTTTCCATGTTAACAAGCGTCTGTTTGGCGTTGGCCAGGTCGCGTGCACGATCGTGTTCCTGCTGTGCCAGCCCCCTGCCCGCAGCGGCGTCCAGCTCGCCGAGGAGTTCGGCTGCCTCGTCCAACAGCGGCACGTCAGCTTCGGTCCACGGCGCATCGGCCGGGCGGAGCAGCAGTTGCCGCTCGGCCGGGCTGAGCTGGGGGGTACAGGCTTCCAGGATCGCCGGCTTGCTGAAGAGTTCACCAATCAGCTTCTCCGGCGTCATCGGCATCCAGCACAGATTCAATGCGATCCGGACGTCCCGGGCGGAGCGGACATCCTCGGCCAGGTAGGAGCGGTCTGCGTTGTTGCCGATGCTGCCGGCCTCGACGAGTTCGGTCATCTGTTCCGTAAGTTCGCGCAGCAGCATCCTGACAAACGAAACGCGCGCTTCGTTGTGCGGCTTGCCGATGGAGCGTGCGCGGTCCCGGGCACGGCGGACCTGCCGGGGAGTCAGGAGGAGTTTGCGTCCGTCCACTTCAAGGACGCGGTTCTGCGCAGGAATACGCTGCCGGTTGGCCACCGCGTTCGCCACGACCTCGACCATGTCCAGCCGGCCCTTGATGGCAGCGACCTCGGACTCCGGCTCGGCCACGGCATGGATTCCGGGCATCAGCCGGCCGACACTGGCCATCACAACGCCGGTCTCGCCGAGTGACGGCAAGACGCGTTCGATGTACTTCATAAAGGACGACGACGGTCCCACCAGCAGGACGCCGGCGGTCTTGAGCCGGTCCCGGTGTGTGTAGAGCAGGTAGGCCGCGCGGTGCAGGGCAACCGCCGTTTTGCCGGTGCCGGGCCCGCCCTGGACGACAAGGGCTCCGGAGATCGAGGACCTGATGATCCGGTCCTGCTCGGACTGGATGGTGCCGACGATGTCTGACATCCGTCCGGTCCGCTTGGAGTTCAGGGCTGCCAGCAGCGCGCCCTCGCCCTGCAGGGACTCGTTGTCCGCGAGCAGCCCGGCGTCCAGGACATCGTCCTCGATGGCCTTGACCTCGCGGCCCTGCAGGATGAGGTGGCGCCGGCGCCGCACTCCCTGCCGGTCAAACGCGGTGGCCTGGTAAAAGTGTCCGGCTTCCGGCGCACGCCAGTCGAGCATAAGCCGCTGCAGCTCGTCAGTGGTCAGCCCGATGCGGCCGATGTACTGCGCCTCCCCGGAGTCGAGGTCGAGGCGGCCGAACACCAGCCGGTCATCGACGGCGTCGAGCTGCGCAAGGCGGTCCTCGTAGAGTGCAGCGAAAGCATCCCGCTCGGAGACGTTCTGCATAGTGCCCACCGCACCGGCCCGACGGACCTGCGCCAGCTGGGTGCGCTTTTCCGCCCGCAGCTCGTCGAGCCGGGCGTAAAGTCCGGCGACATAGTCGCGTTCATGGGCCAAATCAGCGTCGTGCATCGAACGTTCCCCTATCGAAAAAGACAGACCAACCATTCTACAACCATTTCAGTGCGGCACCGCTACACGACCGCTTTTTGCACCCCGGTGCAGCGGGGCCCGCGGGATCGTCCCGCGGCCCGGTGCACCTTGCCGCCCGCCGGGCCCGGAGGGCGGTTTACAGCCGCAGCAGGGAACTGACCCGATGCCCGTCGAGGGCAGAACGGCCGTTAAGCTCATCCAGTTCCAGGACCACACCCACACCGGCCACTTCGACGCCGCAGCGTTCGAACAGCCGGACGGCGGCAGCCAGCGTGCCGCCCGTGGCAAGGACGTCATCGAGAATCAGGACGCGGCTGCCGGGCGCAAGGTCAGTGGTGTGCAGTTCCAGGGTGGCGCTGCCGTACTCGAGCGCGTAGTCCTCGGAGACCACTTCACGGGGTAGCTTGCCGGCCTTGCGGACGGTGATGACGCCCGTGCCGGTGGCGTAGGCCGCGGCGGCAGCCAGCAGGAAACCGCGGGCCTCCACGCCGGCCACGGCGTCGAACTGGCCCTTGAACGGCTCCACCAGGGCGTCCACAACAGCCTTGAGTGCCGCGCCGTCGGCGAAAACGAGGGTCAGGTCCTTGAAGACAATTCCCGGCTTGGGGTAATCCGGGATGGTGGCGCACAGGCTGCTGATAAGTTTGTCCACCGGCGCAGCGGTTTCACTCTTGGTCATCGTGGTCCGGGGAAGCTCGCTTTGATTCACCCGTCAAGCTTACTCGCTGGGCTTTTACGGTTCCTTCGGGCACGTGTGCCGGTCGCCCGGCAGGGCCGGCCTGCTACCCCGGGCGCACCTTCGCTGCCTTGTAGCGGGAGACGGTCGGGTCGCCGGTGACCCAGAAGCGCCACGGGTAGTCGCGGCTGCCCCCGGCGCCCGAGACGCCGACGCGTGGTCCGGAACTGACATCCACGGCCGGCAGGTCCGGCAGGTCAAGCCGGAACGGGGCCAAGAGCGCATCCTGGCCGGTGTCCGCCGTCGTGATGCCCAGTGCCGTGGCGAGCCGGGCCGGGCCGCTTGCAAGCTCCCTGGCGGATTTCGATGTCGGCCGGCGGGTGAGTGCCAGGTCTTCCCCGGCCACAACCATTCCGGCCCGCAGCAGCACGGCAGAGGCTTCTCCGAGCGGTCCGCAGACGATATTGGCGCAGTGGTGCATGCCGTAGCTGAGGTAGACGTAGAGGTGCCCGGCCGGGCCGAACATCGGGGCGTTGCGCGCGGTGGCGCCGCGAAAGGTGTGCGAACCGGGATCCGGGTGCTGCGAGTCGTGCGGTCCCAGATAGGCCTCCACCTCGCTGATCCGCACGGACACCAGGCCATCGGGACCCTCGTGCGTCAAAACCGCGCCAAGCAGCAGCGGCGCCACCTGCCGGGCGTCGGCGGACAGGAGCCCCCGCAGCCCAGTGGCCGGGAATCCACGGCCCGGCGCACTGTCAGGAGGAGTCTCACTCATGCTCCGACTTTAACAAACCCGCCGGATCACCCTGCACGGCCATGTCCGATTTCCGCTAGCAGCGGCACCCGGATGCTGGCAGGATGAACTCATGGATTTCTGGCAGCGCTACCGGGCAATCGACGCCCGGGACATCCGGTTCGACGGGCAGTTCTACACGGCTGTCCGCACGACCGGCATCTACTGCCGGCCGTCCTGCCCGGCCCGGACCCCCAAGGCCGGCAATGTCACGTTCTACGAGACCTCCGCCGCCGCGCACGACGCCGGCTACCGGGCCTGCAAACGCTGCCTGCCCGAGGCGGTGCCCGGCACGCCTGCCTGGAATGTCCGCTCGGACATCGCCGGACGCGCCATGCGGCTGATCAACGACGGGGTGATCAATCGCGACGGCGTCGAAGGCCTCGCCACCCGCCTGGGCTACTCCTCGCGCCAGCTCAACAGGATCCTCAGCCACGAGCTCGGCGCCGGCCCCCTCTCGCTGGCCCGTGCCAGCCGGGCCCAGACGGCGCGGACCCTGCTGGTCTCCACCACGATCAAGGTCGCCGACATCGCGTTCGCTGCCGGATTCAGCAGCGTCCGCCAGTTCAACGAGACCATCGGCGAAGTTTTCGCCATGACCCCGTCGGCGTTGCGGGCCACGGCACGCCACCACCGGACGCCGCCCCTGGCTGCTGTGTCGTCGACGGCCCTGACGCTGAACCTGCCGTACCGCGAACCCTTCGACCCCGGCGTTTTTTCTTTCCTCGCGGTCCGGGCCATCCCCGGCGTCGAGGAGGGCACCTCCAGCTCCTATGCGCGGACGCTGCGTATGGCCCACGGCGATGCGCGCTTCCGGGTGGACTATAACGCCGAAGCCAGCGGCCGCCCGCTGCTGCTGAGCATCGGCGCCGTCGACCTCCGGGACCTGCCCTCCCTGCTCAGCCGGGTCCGCCGGCTGCTGGACCTTGACGCCGACCCGGTCGCCATCGACGAGGTGCTGGGATCCGATCCCCGGCTGGCGGCGGGAGTCACCGCCACGCCGGGAATCCGGATGCCCGGCGCCGTCGATCCGCAGGAGCTGCTGATCCGGGCAATGATCGGCCAGCAGATCACCGTCGCCGCCGCGCGGACGGCACTTATCCGGTTGTCCGCCGCCGGCAGCGACAGCCTGGTTCCCGCCGTCGGCCTGCACCGGCTATTCCCCACCGCGGAGCAAATTGCCGCGGACGGCCTCGGACTGCTCCGGGGCCCGCAACGCCGCGTCGATTCGATCCGGAATGCAGCCGCTGCGATGGCTTCGGGCAGTCTCGACTTTGGCTATGGCGATGACCTGCCGGGGCTGGAGTCCAAACTGCTGCCCCTGCCCGGGGTGGGGCCGTGGACGGTGGGCTATGTGGCGATGCGCGTGATCGGCGCACCGGATGTCTTCCTTGCCAACGACGCGGCGGTGCGCAATGGCATCCGCTCGCTGGCCCCGGATCCTGACGGCGCCGTGTCGCCGGGCCAGCCCCTGAGCCCCGATTTCCGCGAGCTCAGCCCCTGGCGGTCCTACGCCACCATGCACCTGTGGCGCATAGCGGCGCTCGCCCGGGCCGCGGCTCCCAAAACATCATCCATTTCCCCCCTGGCTCCCAAGAAAGCGGCATTATGAAAGCCCAGTTGCTGACCATGTCCACCCCCGACGGCCCGTTCACCATCATTGCCCGGGACGGTGCGGTGCTTGCCTCCGGGTGGACGGCTGTTCCCGGGGACTTGACCGGGCAGATCCACCCGGACCTGCTGCCGGGGGCCTTCGAGTCCGTCCCGGGCCTCGGCGTCATCTCCGATGCCGTGGACGAGTTCTACGCCGGCTATCCGCAACCGGCTATGGCGGTACCGGTGCTGCAGAAGTCCGGTCCGTTCCGCGGGCATGCCTGGGAGATCCTCCGCACCGTCGCGCCGGGACACCCCGTGAGCTACACCGAGTACGCGGAAATGTCGGGAAATGCGAAGGCCGTCCGCGCTGCTGCCAGCGCCTGCGCCTTCAACGCGGCGGCGCTTTTTGTACCGTGCCATCGGGTGATCCGCACCGACGGGAGCCTGGGCGGGTTCCGGTGGGGGCTGGTAATCAAAAAAAGCCTTCTGGCCCGGGAACACCTGCTGGTCTCTGCCGTCAAGCAGTAGCGGGCGCGGGCCGGCTCCCGAGTGGTTAGGCGCCCGAGTTGGGCTCAGCGGGTGGCAGGCACCCCGGCCGGCCACGGAAGCAGCGCCGGGAGGTCGACGCCGTCGGCCGCGGCCGTGGCGCGCAGGCTGCCGAGAGTGGGCGTGCGGCCCGCGAGCCAGGCAGCAATGTCGGTCAGCATCCCGTTGACGGCCGTCGATCGGCTGCCGGGCGTACCGATGGCCACGGCTGGCAGTCCGAGCGGCTGGAGGACAAAGCGCTGCCCGTCGGGCACCCGCGCGGCCAGGAATTCGAAAAGGTGCTCGCAGAACGGCCGGCTCCAGGTCTCGGGACCGCGGCCGGTGCCAAGATCTGCGGCGTGAATGACGAATTCGCGCCAGAGTGCCAGTCCGCCGTCGAACACAACTCCCCCGCGGAAACTGATCGGCCTGTGCCAGTCGGCGCCGTCAAGGGATTCAAAAGCAGTCAACGCCCGGACCAAGGCGTGATCCAGATCGGAGCGGTGTTCCGCCACGGGGTGTCCGGCCGACATTTCGATCGCCCGGGTCCGGCCTTCGAAGCCGCCGTCATAGAGTTCGATGGTCTTGCCCTGCGCGGCGAATTCCAGCTGGCGGGCCATCGCGTTGGCGATGCCGCAGAGGTGGGCCAGCACATGTCCCCGGGTCCAGTCCGGCAGTTCCGAGGGCGCCTTGACGTCCTCCTCGGAAAAGGTGGCAGCTATCCCCGCCACGACGTCGGCGGCGCGGCGGAGTTCTGCCAGGAGTTTTTCCGGCGTGATTGTGGTCATGGCGAACATCCTAACCGAGCGCCCTGGATAAATCCGGATTAACTGAAGGACCCCGGGCCATAGCGGTGGCGGATGTGCCGGCGGTCGTGCCGAGCCTGCCAGAACTCGATTTCGCGGGGCCGGAGGGCATAGAGCTGCCAGTCCGGGTTATCGCCGCCGTCGGCCCCCGGCCGGGCGTGCCAGTCTGCGGCGGAGGCCTCCGCCGACAACTCAACAACACCGCCGGCCACCCGGACCTGACGGCCCTGCTGCTGCCAAAAGAAGTTGAGCGCGGCCTCCGGGTTGGCCGCAAGCTCCCGGCCTTTCCGCGACGCACGGGACGTGGCGAAGTGCCAGCCGCCACCGTCGATGTCCTTCAGGATGAGCATCCGGGCGGAGGGACGCCCTAGGCGGTCCGCCGTGGCCAGGCTGCAGGCGTTGGGCTGCGGCACACCGGCTGAGAGCGCCTCATCGAACCACTGCCGGAACAGCTCGGCGGGGTCAGCGGGCGCTTCTGCCGGGTCGAACTCCGGAAGTACATCGGGGAAATCGGGCAGGCCACGCAGCAACTGGCGGAAAGTTTCGCTCATGCCGTAATGCTAGCGGGGAGTTTTGGCGGCAAACGCACAGCGCTCCCTCACTTTTGGCAGGAAATCCGCCGACTCTCCTGCAGGCAGTGCAGGAGCGTCGGCGGAAATGCTGCAGGAAGTGAGGGAGCGTGTGTCGCTAGCCCGCGTACCCGCGGACCCCGGCCAATTCGCTCTCGAGGGCCACCAGTTGGCGCTCGACGGCGGCCGGAGCCGTACCGCCCTGGGAGTTGCGGCTGTTCAGCGAGCCCTCGGTGGACAGGACCGTACGGACCTCGGGTGTCAGGTGCTCGGAGATCGCGGCGTATTCCTCATCCGTCAGGTCCCAAAGCTCGACGCCGCGGCTTTCCGCCTGCTTGACCGCAGCCCCGGAGAGCTCGTGCGCCTCACGGAACGGAACGCCCTGCCGGACCAGCCATTCGGCAATGTCCGTAGCCAGCGCGAAGCCCTGCGGCGCCAGGGACTCCATCCGTTCGGTGTTGAACGTCAGCGTCGCGATCATGCCCGATACTGCCGGGAGCAGGACCTCCAAGGTGTCGGCGGCGTCGAAGACCGGTTCCTTGTCCTCCTGCAGATCGCGGTTGTACGCGAGCGGCAGGCCCTTCAGTGTGGCCAGCAGCCCGGTCAGGTTGCCGATCAGCCGGCCGGCCTTGCCACGGGCCAGTTCCGCCACATCCGGGTTCTTCTTCTGCGGCATGATCGAGGAGCCGGTGGAGTAGGAATCGTGGAGCGTAACAAAGGAGAACTCCTTCGTGGCCCACAGGATAACTTCCTCCGACACACGGGAAAGGTCCACGCCGATCATGGCCGTGATCCACGCAAACTCGGCGAAGACATCGCGGGAGGCGGTGCCGTCGATCGAGTTGTGCGTCGCGGAGAAGAAGCCCAGTTCCGCGGCCACAGCCTCCGGGTCCAGGCCCAGCGACGAGCCGGCGAGGGCACCCGAGCCATAGGGTGACACCCCGGCCCGCTTGTCCCAGTCCGCCAAACGCTGCACATCGCGCAACAGCGCCCAGGCGTGGGCCAGCAGGTGATGGCTCAGCAACACGGGCTGGGCGTGCTGCAGATGGGTGCGGCCGGGCATGGCGACGCCCTGATGGGCCTTCGCCTGGTCCACCAAAGCAGCGATCGTTGCGAGGACACCGCGGGCAATGATCCGGGCATGGTCACGCAGGAACATCCGCCCCAGCGTGGCCACCTGGTCGTTACGGGACCGGCCGGCGCGGAGCTTGCCGCCAAGCTGGGTGCCGGCGCGCTCAATCAGACCCCGTTCCAGCGAGCCGTGCACGTCCTCATCGGAGTCCGCGGGCAGGTAGGCACCGGAGGCCACGTCTGCATCCAGCCGTTCCAGGGCGTCCAGCATGCCCTCAAGCTCGGTGTCGTCGAGCAGGCCGGCCTTGTGCAGGACGCGGGCATGGGCCTTGGAGCCGGCGATGTCGTAGCGCGCCAGCCGCCAGTCGAAGTGCGTGGACTTGCTCAGCGCCGCGAGGGCGTCAGCGGGTCCGCCGGCGAACCGGCCGCCCCACAGCGCGCCTTCATTTGTGCCGGAAGCCACTACTGACCTGCGACGCGGATGTCGCGGCCCGAGGCGACCTTGGCGGACATGCCCCACAGCTCGATGAAACCCTTGGCCATGGACTGGTCGAAGGTATCGCCGGTGTCGTAGGTGGCGAGGTCGAAGTCGTAGAGCGAGGTCCCGGACCGGCGTCCGTTGACGATCGCCTGGCCGCCGTGCAGCACCATCCGGATGTCGCCGGTGACGTAGCGCTGGGTGTCTTCGATAAAGGCGTCGAGGGAGCGCTTGAGCGGCGAGAACCACTGGCCGTCGTACACCAGTTCGGACCAGCGCTGGCCGACAGTGGCCTTGAACCGGGCCTGCTCGCGTTCGATGGTGATGTCTTCGAGGTGCTTGTGCGCGGTGATCAGCGCCATGGCACCAGGCGCCTCGTAGATTTCGCGGGACTTGATGCCAACGAGGCGGTCCTCGACGACGTCGATCCGGCCCACGCCCTGGGCGCCGGCACGGCGGTTGAGCTCCTTGATGGCCTGCAGCGGGGTGACCTTAACACCGTCGATCGCGACCGGGACACCGGCGTGGAAGGAGATGGTGACCTCGTCGGGAGCCGGCGGGAACTCCGGGGTCGCGGTGTAGTCGTAGATGTCCTTGGTGGGACCGTTCCAGATGTCCTCGAGGTAGCCGGTTTCGACGGCGCGGCCCCAGACGTTCTGGTCGATGGAGTACGGGTTCTTTTTGGTGGTCTCGATCGGGAGTCCCTTTTCCTCGGCGAAGGCGATGGCCTTGTCGCGGGTCAGGGCAAGGTCACGGACCGGTGCAATGCACTTCAGGTCCGGGCCGAGGGTCTGGATACCGACCTCGAAGCGGACCTGGTCGTTGCCCTTGCCGGTGCAGCCGTGGGCCACCGTGGTAGCGCCGAATTCGCGGGCAGCCTTGACCAGGTGCTTCACGATCACGGGGCGGGAGATCGCGGAAACCAGCGGGTAGTGGCCTTGGTAGAGGGCGTTGGCCTTCAGCGCGGGCATGCAGTACTCGTTGGCGAACTCGTCGGAGGCGTCAGCCACATAGGCTTCGACGGCGCCGCAGCCCAGGGCGCGCTGGCGGATCGTCTCCAGCGACTCGCCGCCCTGTCCGACGTCGACCGCCACGGCGATCACCTCGGCACCGGTAGCTTCACCGATCCAGCCGATAGCTACGGAAGTATCCAGGCCACCGGAGTAGGCCAGCACAATACGCTCAGTCACTTCAATTGCTCCTTAGTTGTTTGGTTCTTAGTTGTTTGGTTCTTAGTTGTTTGGTTCTTAGTTGTTTGGTTCTTAGTTGTTTGGTTCTTAGTTGTTTGGTTCTTGGTTCTCTGGTGGAAGTTTATTGGCCGGCTTCATCAGCGAGCCGCAGGAAGCGGGCCGCGACGGCTGCGCCGCCGACCGGGTCGCGGGTGACCAACAGCACGGTGTCGTCCCCGGCGATGGTGCCGAGGATGGACGGCATCACCGAGTGGTCGATCGCCAGCGCCAGGAAGTTGGCCGCGCCGGGAGGCGTTCGGAGCACCACAATGTTCGCGGACGCTTCGGCGGTGACCAGCAGTTCCGCGCAGAGCCGGGCCAGCCGCGCGTCGAGGATTTCCTGGCTGACACCGCTTTTGGCCGCGCGTTCCCCGCCCTCCCCCGGCACCGCGTAGACGAGCGCACCTTCCTTCCCGCGGACCCGGACCGCGCCGAGCTCCACGAGGTCCCGGGAGAGGGTGGCCTGGGTTACCTGGACGCCGTCGTCCGCGAGCAGTGCCGCCAGCTCCGCCTGCGAACGGACCGACTCACCCGTGAGGATCGCGGTGATCCGTGCCTGCCGGGCCGTCTTGGTGGCCGGGCTGGCCCCCGGGGAAGCGGGCTGGACGGACACTATCGGCGTCCCTTCGGTGCCGGCTCCCCGTTCGGCGCCAGCCCGTCAACGACGGCGAGGCCGGAGCGGTGCATCAGCCAAGCCATCAGCGCCTTCTGGGCGTGCAGCCGGTTCTCGGCCTCGTCCCAGACGATTGACTGCGGGCCGTCGATCACGGCCGCGGCGATCTCGTAGCCCCGGTAGGCGGGCAGGCAGTGGAGCACCACGGCATCCGGCGCCGCGAGCTGCATCGCCGCTTCGTCGACAGCGTAGCTGCGGAACAGCTGCAGCCGGGCCTCCTTCTCCTCTTCCTGGCCCATGGAGACCCACGTGTCGGTCGCGACGACGTCGGCCCCCAGCAGCGCCTCGGCAGCATCAATGGTGACAAGTACCGACCCGCCGGTCTCCGCCGCGCGGTCTTCGGCCGCGGCGATGATCGCCGGGGAAGGCAGGTAACCTTCGGGGCCGGCCACGCGGACGTGCATGCCGGCGGTGACGCCGGCCAGCAGGTAGGAGTTGGCCATGTTGTTGGCAGCGTCGCCAAGGTAGCTTAGGGTGAGGCCCGCCAGCTCGCCCTTGTGTTCCTTGATCGTAAGCAGGTCGGCGAGGAGCTGGCAGGGGTGGTAGTCATCGCACAGGGCGTTAATGACCGGCACCCGGGAGTTTGCTGCCATGGCCACCAGGCCGGCGTGGGCACCGGTCCGCCAGACAATGGTGGACACCATCCGCTCCAGGACCTTGGCGGTGTCCTCGATGGACTCCTTGTGGCCGATCTGCGCCTCGCCCGGGTTGATGATCAACGCATTGCCGCCCATGTCGGCCACGCCCGCGGCGAACGAGACCCGAGTCCGGGTGGAGGTCTTATCGAAGATCACGGCAACGGTCCTGCGTCCGCTGGCCTCCGCCGCGAACGGCTGCACACTGTAGGGGGCGGCCTTCATCCGCAGGGCAAGGTCCAGGACCTCAGCCTGCTCGGCCGGGGTGAGGTCGGTGTCCTTGAGGAAGTGCCGGGGCCGGCTGTTCGACGTCACTGTCGACATTTCAGTCGTGTTCACTGGGCGTCCTTTGCTGTCTGGAGAAGGGCAGGCAGTGCCGCGAGGAAGCGGTCGGCCTGTTCGGTCGTGAGGATCAGCGGCGGGGCGAGCCGGATCGTGTGCGGGCCCGGGCTGTTGACGATAAAGCCTGCGTCGAGCCCGGCGGCCACGACGGTCGGGGCGACGTCGGCGTCCAGATCAAAGCCGATCAGGAGCCCTTCGCCGCGGACCGCGGCAACGCCGTCGATCCCCGCGAGGCCGGCACGCAGCCGCTCCCCTACGTTCCGGACGTGGTCCAGGACATGCTGGTCCGCCAGCACGTGCAGGGTGGCCAGTGCTGCAGCGGTGGCCACCGGGTTGCCGCCGAACGTCGTCCCGTGCTGGCCGGCGGAGAGCAGCGCGGAAGTTTCCGGGCCAAAGGTCACGAGGGCGCCAATCGGGAAGCCGCCACCGAGGCCCTTGGCGAGCGTGACCGCGTCGGGCATAATCCCGGCGTCCTCGCTGGCGAGCCACTTGCCGGTACGGCCGATGCCGGTCTGGACCTCGTCCAGGATCAGCAGGGCACCGACGGCACGGGTGGCCGCCCGCGCGGCCTGCAGGTAGCCGGCGGGCAGCGGCCGGACGCCGGCCTCGCCCTGGATCGGTTCGAGGAAGACTGCTGCGGTGGTGTCGTCCACTGCGGCCAGGAGCGCGTCGATGTCACCGAAGGGGATGTGCACAACGCCGCCAGGCAGCGGCGCAAACGGCGCCCGGTAGGCCTCCTTTGCGGTGAGCGCCAGCGCGCCCATGGTCCGGCCGTGGAAGGCGCCCTCAAGGGCGATGATTTTGGTCCGCGGCGTCGCTGCCGAACCAACATTGCGCCGTGCCAGCTTAAACGCGGCCTCGACCGCCTCCGTGCCGGAGTTGGCGAAAAACACCTTGGAACCGGCCGGCGCGCTGGTGATCTCCAGCAGCTTTTCGGCCAGCGCGATCTGGGTGGGACTCGTAAAGAAGTTGGAGACGTGACCCAGGGTGGCGAGCTGGCTGGAGACGACCGATGTGACAAAAGGATGCGCGTGGCCGAGGGCATTGACCGCGATCCCGCCGAGCAGGTCCAGGTATTCCTTGCCGTCCGCGTCCCAGACGAGGCAGCCGGCGCCACGGACCAGGACCCTCTGCGGGGTCCCGAAGACACCCAGCAGCGAGGTGGAGTAGCGGGCCAGCCAGTCGGCTCCGGTACCGGAGCCGCCGGTTCCGACCATTTCGCTGAGTTTGGGGGATTTTTCCAGCTGGTTCATTTGTTTTCCTCGTCCGGGACGACCTGTGTGCCGATGCCCGCTGTTGTGAAGGTCTCCAGCAGCATCGAATGCGCCAGCCTGCCGTCCACGATGTGTGCGCGTTCGACGCCGCCTTCAACGGCTTTGAGGCAGGCCTCCATTTTCGGGATCATGCCTGACTCCAGACGCGGCAGCAGCTCGCGGAGTTCCGACGCGGTAAGCGAGGAAATCAGCGAGGAGCGGTCCGGCCAGTTGGCGAAGAGACCCTCAACATCGGTGAGGATAACCAGCTTCGAGGCGCCGAGCGCCTCGGCCAAGGCCGCGGCGGCGGTGTCCGCGTTGACGTTCAGCACCTGGCCGGTGGTCTGCACTTGGTGGGTTCCCCGGTCACCGGTGCCGTCCGCGAATATTTCCGGCGCTACTGTCGAAATCACCGGGATCCGGCCGGCCGCAACGATATCCAGGATTCCCTCGGGGTTTACGCCGACAACTTCGCCGACGAGGCCCAGATCCACCTCCTCGCCGTCCACCACGGTGCCGGTCCGGACGGCCCGGAGCAGCCCGCCGTCCTCACCGGACATACCAACGGCGTAGGGGCCGTGTGAGTTGATCAGGCCCACGAGTTCGCGGCCCACCTGGCCGGTGAGGACCATACGGACCACGTCCATGGCCTCCGGCGTGGTGACCCGCAGCCCGCCCTTAAACTCGGATTCGATCCCGAGCCGGCTGAGCATGGCGTTGATCTGCGGGCCGCCGCCGTGCACCACGACCGGGTGGATCCCGACGTGGTGCAGGAAAACGACGTCCTCGGCAAAGGCGCGGCGCAGCTCATCGTTAACCATGGCGTTGCCGCCGTATTTGATCACCATCGTGGTGCCGGCAAAGCGCTGGATCCAGGGCAAGGCCTCGATCAGGGTGCCGGCCTTGCCCTGGGCATCGGACATGGACGTGGTCTCGCGGGTCTGGGCGTTCATCGGCATCCCCTAGCTGGAGTAGGCGCTGTTTTCGTGGACGTAGTCGTGGGTGAGGTCGTTGGTCAGGATGGTGGCCTCGGCGTTACCGGCCTGGAGGTCGATCTCGACCAGGACCTCGCGGGGTGCCAGGTCCACGAGGCTCCGGTCGTCGCCGATGCTGCCGTTGCGGCAGATCTGCACGCCGTTCATGGACACATTGAGCCGGTCGGGTTCGAAGGCGGCGTCGGTGGTGCCGACGGCGGAGAGCACCCGGCCCCAGTTGGGGTCCTTGCCGAAGATCGCGGCCTTAAAGAGGTTGGAGCGGGCCACTGCGCGGCTGACGACTTCGGCGTCCTTTTCGCTGGCGGCGTTGAAGGTGCGGATGGCGATGTCGTGGCTGGCTCCTTCTGCGTCGCCGATCAGTTTGCGGGCCAGTTCTGCGCAGACCCGGGTCAGGCCGGCGCCGAAGTCGGCGGCCGACGGCACGGCGCCGGACGCTGCGGAGGCGAGCAGCACCACCGTGTCGTTGGTGGACATGCAACCGTCCGAGTCCGCCCGGTCGAAGGTGACCCGGGTGGCGTCGCGGAGTACAACGTCGAGCATGTCCGGCTGGACGTCAGCGTCAGTGGTGAGCACCACGAGCATGGTGGCGAGCCCGGGGGCGAGCATGCCGGCACCCTTGGCCATACCGCCGATGGTGAATTCCTTGCCGTCGGCGTCGGTACCGGTGAAGACGGCCTGTTTGGACACCGAGTCCGTGGTCATGATGGCGGTGGCAGCATCGGAGCCGCCGCCTGTGCTCAGCGCTGCGCTTGCCGCCCCGATCCCGGCGAGGACCTTATCCATCGGCAGTTGCTCGCCGATCAGGCCGGTGGAACAGACGAAGACGTCGGTGGCGGAGATGCCGAGGGCTTCGGCGGTCTTTTCGGCGGTGGTGTGGGTGTTCTGGAAGCCTTGCGGGCCGGTGCAGGCGTTGGCCCCGCCGGAGTTCAACACAACGGCATCCACGCGGCCGTCCTTGACCACCTCTCGGGACCAGTGCACGGGGGCTGCGGCCACCCGGTTGGAGGTGAACACGGCCGCGGCGGCCTTGGCGGGGCCGTCGTTGACCACAAGGGCGAGGTCGGGGTTGCCGGAGGCCTTGAGGCCGGCGGTGACTCCGGCGGCACGGAATCCCTGGGGGGTGGTGATGCTCACGGTGCTACTCCCTGCAGATCGAGGCCGGCGGTTTCCGCCAGGCCGAGGGCAATGTTCATGGACTGCACGGCTCCGCCGGCGGTCCCTTTGGTCAGGTTGTCGATGGCGCACGTAACGATTACCCTGCCGGTGTGCCCGTCGAGTGCCAGCTGCATCACGGCGTGGTTGGACCCCTGGACCGACTTTGTCGAGGGCCATCGGCCTTCGGGCAGCAAGTGCACAAACGGCTCGTCGTCGTAGGCCTCGCTCCAGGCCTGGCGGAGCTCCCCGGCAGTAACGCCGGGGCGCACCTTCGCCGTGGCGGTGGTGAGGATGCCCCGGCTCATGGGGGCCAGCGTGGGCGTAAAGGACACCGTTACCGGAGCGTTGAGGGCCGCCGAAAGCCCCTGCTCAATCTCGGGCGTGTGCCGGTGCCCGCCCCCCACACCATAGGGGCTCATCGAGCCCATCACCTCGGCGCCGATCAGATTGGCTTTGGCCGCCTTACCGGCCCCGGAGGTTCCGGATGCGGAAACGATAACAACGTCGTCGGGCTGCAGCAGGTGGTTACTAAAACCAGGGGTAAGGGCCAGCAGGACCGAGGTCGGGTAGCAGCCCGGCACGGCGATCCGGGTGGCGCCCCGGAGCGCCTCACGCTGGCCGGGAAGCTCCGGGAGCCCGTAGGGCCAAGTGCCGGCGTGCGGGGAGCCGTAGAACTTTTCCCAAGCGGCCGCATCCTCGAGCCGGTGGTCGGCGCCGGCGTCGATCACGAGGGTGCCTGCGGGCAGTTGCGCGGCGATCTCCCCGGAGGCTCCGTGCGGCAAGGCCAGGAACACAACGTCGTGTCCGGACAGGTTGGCCACTGTGGTGTCTTCGAGGATACGGCTGGCCAAACCGTGGAGATGGGGCTGCAATTCCCCTAGTCTGGAACCGGCGTTGCTGTGGGCCGTGATGGCACCGATCGTTACGTTGGGATGACCGGCAAGGAGCCGCAGCACCTCGCCGCCGGCATAACCGCTTGCGCCGGATACGGCAACAGAAATAGTCATACAGGGAACTATACAGCAAGAGTATGCATAGATGTCGATAATTATGCATCAGCTGAGCCGCGCCCGGCCATGGTCACCCGGCCGCGGAGTGCACCTGGGCTGCACCGCGGGAGGGGTCCCGATGGCCCGGGGGCGTATGCTTGGTCGTGGGTGATCCAGACCGTGCAATCCGAATGTCGGATGCAGCGTTGCCCGTAACAGTTACGAGGCGCGAGCTCCATGACCCCCACCACTGCTACGCCGGAGCGACCCAAATCTCGCCTCCGCCAGCCCAACGCCGTTGTCCTGAGCTACTCGGAACTCCTCAAGACCGTCAAGTCCGCCGGCCTCCTCGAACGCCGCGTCGGCTTCTACGTCACGGTCTTCTCCGTCCTGGTCCTTCTGATGACCGCCACCTGGTTCGGCTTTGCGCTGATCGGTGACAGCTGGTTCCAACTCCTTATCGCCGCGGCGCTGGGCATCCTCTGCACCCAGCTGAGTTTCCTGGCCCACGAGGCCGGACACCGCCAGATCTTCGCCTCCCGCCGCGCCAACGACTGGGCCGCCCGGCTCCTTGCCACCTCGGTCGCCGGCATCAGCTACTCCTGGTGGGAGCAGAAGCACGGCGCGCACCACAACCACCCGAACGTCATTTCCAAAGACCCGGACATCGCCACCGGCGCCATCGCCTTCTTCCCGGAGGCTGCCGCTACCCGGCAGGGACGGTTCTCCTTCCTCACCCGCAAACAGGGCTGGCTCTTTTTCCCGCTGCTGTTCCTCGTCGGCCTGGGCCTCCAGATCGATTCAATCAAGTTCATCTTCCAGCGCGCCAAAGTCACACACCGCTGGGTGGAAATCCCGATTCTCCTGGTCCGGCTCAGCCTGCTCCCGGTATTGGCCTTCACGTTCCTGCCGTGGGGCGTTGCCCTTGCGTTCATCGGGGTCCAGCTGGCCGTCTTCGGGTTCTACATGGGCGCCTCGTTCGCCCCTAACCACAAGGGCATGCCGGTTCTGCCGGCGGACAGCCGCGTTGACTTCTTCAGCCGGCAGGTCCTGACGTCACGGAATATTTCCGGTGGCCCCTGGATGGACATCCTGCTGGGCGGCCTCAACCGCCAGGCCGAACACCACCTCTTCCCGGATATGGCCCGGCCGCAGCTCGACAAGGCCGCCGTGATCGTCCGCGAATTCTGCGCGAAGCACCAGGTTCCCTACACGGAAACCACCCTGCTGCAGTCCTACGGCATCATCGTGCGCTACCTCAACGAGGTCGGTCTCTCCGCCGGACGCCACTTCGAGTGCCCGATGGCGACCGTGACCCGACGCTTCTAAGCCGCGGCCGGGCTCCGCTGCGCGAAGGGCAAGCCGGCAGCCCCGGCCTGTCAGTGTGACCCGAAGTGGCGGCCGAATACCGGCCGCCACTTCGGCGTTGCTGTCGCTGTCCCTAGGATGGTGCAGAAGCGGAGCCGGAGATCGGGCCGCGGAAGCCCAGCCGGCCGATGCGGGCCGGTTTGCAGCCCAGGAACTTCAGCTCAAGCAAGGAGACAGGTAATGCACGCAATCGTCGCCCGCGAGGCCGGGGGTCCCGGTGTCCTCACGCTGACCGGGGTGGAGCGCCCGACGCCGGGCCCCGGCCAGCTGCTGATCAAGGTCGCCGCCGCCGGCGTCAACTTCATCGACACCTACAAGCGCAGCGGCAGCTATCAGGTGGACTACCCCTTCACCCCCGGCTCCGAGGCCGCCGGCACCGTGGCGGAACTCGGCGACGGCGTCACCGGGTTCTCCCCCGGCGACCGGGTGGCGACGGCGGAAGGCATCAACTGCTACGCCAGCTACGCACTCGTCGATGAGGACAAAGCCCTGCCGGTCCCCCGCGGCGTGGACGATTTCACCGCAGCCGCCCTTCCCCTGCAGGGCATCACCGCGCACTACCTGATCAATTCCTCCTTCACGGTGGAGCCGGGCCACACCGTCCTGCTGCACGCCGGAGCGGGCGGCGTCGGGCTGCTGCTGATCCAACTGCTCAAGGCCAAGGGCGCACGCGTTATCACCACCGTCTCCACGGATGAGAAGGAACAACTGGCCCGCGGCGCCGGAGCCGACCACGTGCTGCGCTACGACGGCTTCGCGGCAAAGGTCCGCGAACTGACCGACGGGACCGGCGCGGACGTGGTCTACGACGGCGTCGGGAAGGACACCTTCGACGGTTCCCTGTCCGCCCTGCGTATCCGCGGCACCCTGGTGCTCTTTGGCGCCGCGTCCGGGCCCGTGCCGCCTTTCGATCCACAGCGGCTCAACTCCGGCGGATCCTTGTACCTGACCCGCCCGACGATTTCACATTTCCTGCGCGATGCCCGGGAACGCCGCTGGCGCTCGGACGAGCTTTTCGCCGCGGTGGCTGACGGAAGCCTCAAGGTCCGGATTGGCGCCCGCTACGACCTCGCGGAAGCCGCCCGGGCACACGAAGACCTGGAGCAGCGCCGCACCACGGGCAAGGTCATCCTGGTCCCCTAAACCCGGACCGCCAGGGTCCGCCGTTATCCGGGACCAGCGTGCGCACATCCGGCTTGAGGCGGATCATTAACACAAAGCGACGCCGGACACCTTCCATTTACCTAGGTCAGAGACGATGCCCCCGTGACTGAGCAACAGCAGCAACCCACAAGCACCGTGCTCCCGCAGGATGCCGCCACCCTAAACACGGTCTTCCCGGCCCAGCTTGCAGGGTCCCCCGCCACTCCGCCGGAGCGGACGCTCGTTGACATCCTGCAGGACACGGCCAAACGCTTTCCGGACGCCTCCGCGCTCGACGACGGTCACGAGTCGCTCAGTTATGCGCAGCTTATGGCGGCAGTCCGGGCCCGGGCAAGGGAGCTGCACGCCGCAGGGCTGGGTGCCGGGGACAAGATCGGTGTCCGGATTCCCTCCGGTACCAACCTGCTGTATGTCTCAATCCTGGCCATCATGATGGTCGGGGCGGCGTATGTTCCGGTGGACGCGGACGACCCGGAAGAGCGGGCCAGGCTGGTGTTCGGCGAAGCACGGATCGCCGGGACGCTTCGCGGTGCCGGCGAGATAGTGACGGCACGCCAGCTGCCCCGGCCGTTTCCGGCTCCCCGGCCTCCCACGCCGGACGACGACGCCTGGGTCATCTTCACCTCAGGGTCCACCGGAACGCCGAAAGGCGTCGGCGTGCAGCATCGTTCCGCCGCGGCATTCGTCGACGCCGAGGCGCGGATCTTTTTGCAGGACGATCCGGTTGGCCCCCAGGACCGCGTCCTGGCCGGCCTGTCCGTGGCTTTCGACGCCTCCTGCGAGGAAATGTGGCTAGCCTGGCGGCACGGCGCCTGCCTCGTCCCGGCGCCCCGGGCGTTGGTCCGGACCGGGATGGACCTCGGCCCGTGGCTGATCAGCCACGGCATCACTGTCGTTTCCACAGTACCTACACTGGCCGCGCTCTGGCCGGTGGAGTCCATGGAGAGCGTCCGCCTGCTGATCTTCGGCGGCGAAGCGTGCCCGCCCGAACTGACCGAGCGGCTCGCCGTCGAAGGCCGCGAAGTCTGGAACACCTACGGCCCCACCGAGGCCACCGTTGTCGCCTGCGCCGCTCGATTGGGCGGGCCCGGCCCGATCCGGATCGGATTGCCGCTGGACGGGTGGGACCTCGCCGTCGTCGACGCTGAAGCCCGGCCGGTGGGTGAAGGCGAGGTTGGCGAATTAATCATTGGCGGCGTCGGCCTGGCCCGGTACCTTGACCCGGCCAAGGACGCTGAGAAATTTGCCCCGATGCCGTCGCTGGGCTGGACGCGGGCCTACCGCTCGGGCGACCTGGTCAGGTACGAAGCGGAGGGGCTGATCTTTCAGGGCCGCGCCGACGAACAGGTCAAGCTAGGCGGGCGCCGGATCGAACTGGGTGAGATCGACTCGGCCCTGCAGGCGTTGCCGGACGTCGCCGGTGCGGCCGCGACGGTGCAGACGACGGCGGCTGGAAACCAAATCCTCGTGGGGTACCTGGCCCCGGCCGGCGGGCGGGACCTCGATCTCACCGCCGCACGTGAGCTCCTCGGCAAGAGCCTGCCGGCCCCCTTGATTCCGCTGCTGACAGTTGTCGATTCGCTGCCCACCAAGACCAGCGGCAAGGTGGACCGGCACGCGCTGCCGTGGCCGCTGGCGGGGGCCGGCGCCGCCGACGCCGCGGCGGCCCCGCTGAACCTGCCCGATGATGCCGGCTGGATCGTGGAGCAGTGGAGCTCCGTCCTGGGCAGCGCCGTGTCCGGCCTGGACGCCGACTTCTTCGCCTACGGCGGCGGGTCCCTCGCTGCCGCGCAGCTTGTCTCGGCCCTGCGCGTGCGCTATCCAACGATCACGGTGGCCGACATCTATGCCACGCCCCGGATCGGGGCTCTCATCGATACTGCACGCCTGTCGCTGCCCGAGGGCGGGGCAGGACCGGCCCCGGAACGCACGGTCCGGCGCACGGCCCGCAAGTCGCAGGTTTTCCAGACTCTGATGGGGGTTCCGCTGCACCTGCTGGTCGGCATGCGCTGGCTGACGTATGTGATGGCGGCGAATAATCTACTCTTCTGGCTCGCCGGCTTCGCGGCGGCGCCCACGGTTTCCTGGTGGTGGGTGGGAGCCTCCTGGCTTGTTTTTGTCAGTCCTGCCGGCCGGATGCTGATCTCCGTCGCGGCAGCCCGCCTGCTGCTGCGCAAGGTAGTGCCGGGAGTCTACCCCCGCTCCGGCCGGGTGCACCTGCGCCTGTGGCTGGCCGAGCAGATCCAGGACCTCGCCGGCGCGGTCAGCCTCGCCAGTGCCCCGTGGGTGCCCTATTACGCACGCGCCCTCGGGGCGAAAATCGGCAACAATGTCCAGTTGCACTCGCTGCCTCCCGTCACGGGAATGCTCTCGCTGGGCACCGGTTGCAACGTCGAACCTGAGGTCGATCTGTCCGGCTGGTGGATCGACGGCGACGTAGTCCATATCGGCGCCATCCATATCGGGCCCGGCGCAACTGTCGGTGCACGCAGTACCCTTATGCCCGGTGCCTCGATCGGTGCCGGAGCCCGGGTGGAGCCCGGATCGGCCGTGCTGGGCAAGGTGAAGTCCGGGCAGTTGGTCGCCGGCTCACCCGCGGAGCGGCGGGGCAAAGCCAAACCCTCCTGGCCGGAGGCTCCCGCCGAGCACCCCATAATCGGCAGGCTCTGGTTTGTCGGCTTCGCCACAGCGTCCGCCGTTCTGGCCCTGATCCCCGTGATCTCCGCTGCTGCCGCGGCCTTAGTGGTTTATGCCTTCATTCGGGGCAGCGCTTCGCTGACGGCAGCGGTTCCGCAGCTGCTGCTGGCCATTGCGCCGGCGGCCCTCGTCTGGTTCCTGTCCAACCTGCTGCTGATCCTGCTGACCACCCGGCTCCTCAGCCTGGGCCTGGCCGAAGGATATTACCGGGTGCGCAGCAGAATCGGCTGGCAGGTCTGGGCTACCGAGCGGGTCCTGGACCTGGCCCGGGACGTGCTCTTCCCGATCTATGCGAGCCTCTTCACTCCGGTCTGGCTGCGCCTGCTTGGCGCGAAGATCGGCAAGAACGTGGAGGCTTCGACGGTGCTGTTGATCCCGAAGATGACCACTGTGGGCGAGGGAGCCTTCCTGGCCGACGACACGATGGTGGCCTCGTACGAACTCGACGGCGGCTGGTTGCGGATCGCGCCCGCGAAGATCGGCAAACGCTCCTTCCTGGGCAATTCCGGGATGACGGCGGCCGGCCGCAATGTGCCCAAGAACTCCCTGGTTGCCGTGCTGTCAGCGACCCCCGCCAAAGCCAAGGCCGGCACCTCGTGGCTGGGCAGTCCGCCGGTGCGGCTCCGGCGCACCGCCATCGCCTCCGATGACACCCGGACGTACCAGCCGCCGCTAAGGCTCAAGGTCGCCCGGTCGCTCTGGGAACTGTGCCGTTTTGTTCCAGTCGTGGTGACCGTCGCAATCGCGGCCGGCGTTTTCCTCGCCTTCGACTGGCTTGCCTCCGCCACGAATTACGGCATCGCGGCGCTCCTGGGCGGCGTGGTGATTCTCATCGCCGGAGCGGTGGCGGCGGGCAGTGCTGTGGTGGCGAAATGGTTGCTGGTAGGGCGCATCAAACCCGGTGAGCACCCGTTGTGGAGTTCCTTCATCTGGCGCAACGAGGTGGTGGACACGTTCATTGAGATGGTCAGCGCCCCTTGGTTCGCCCGGGCGGCCACCGGGACCCCGGCCCTGGTCTGGTGGCTCCGGGCCCTCGGCGCCAGGATCGGCGCGGGCACCTGGTGCGAAAGCTACTGGCTGCCCGAGGCGGACCTGGTGACCCTGGGCCGGAACACCACGGTTAACCGGGGTTGTGTGGTCCAGACCCATCTGTTCCATGACCGTGTGATGAGCATTGACACTGTTACGCTCGATGACGGGGCAACGATGGGCCCGCACGGAGTCATCCTCCCGCAGGCCCGGATCGGCAAAGGTGGCACCGTAGGCCCGGCATCCCTTGTGATGCGGGGTGAAACTGTCCCTGCCGCGACGTACTGGATGGGCAACCCGGTGAGCCCGTGGGGCGGGCCGGCAGTGGCTGCCCCCAAGCCGAAGTAGCACGCTCCCGCCCGACCCGCACCTGCCAACCCGAAGGCCGTCTAATGAGTTCCAGCCCCCAGAGGTCCACCGCCGCAACCGGCACCGGAGGCGGCCTGCCCGCGGATGATCCGGCGGGCTCTCCTGATCCGTACCTGCCGGGCCATGGCACCAATGCCTACCGCGTCACCCGGTATGAACTCGAACTGGACTACAAGCTCAGCAGCAACCGCCTGAACGGGCGGGCCACTGTGCACGCGGTGACACAACGCGCCACCTCGGCCATTGTGCTGGACCTGACCGGGCTCCGGGCCAGCAAAATCCAGCTCTCCGGTCGGAAGGTCCGCAAGTTCAGCCAGCGCGCCGACCAGCTGGTCATTGTCCCCGACGCCGCCCTGATGCCGGGCGAAGAATTCACTGTGGACGTCCGTTACGAGGGAAACCCCTCCCCCCGCCGGGGCTTATGGGGCGACGTGGGATGGGAAGAACTGACCGATGGTGTGCTGGTGGCTGGCCAGCCGAACGGCGCACCGTCCTGGTTCCCCTGCAACGACCACCCCTTGGACAAGGCCAGCTATCGGATCTCGGTGACCACTGACGCACACTACCGGGCGGTGTGCAACGGGATCCTGGTCGCCCGCACCGGCCGGTCCAGCCGCGAGACCTGGGTCTACGAACAGGCCGAGCCCATGGCCACGTACCTCGCCACGGTTCAGATCGGCCGCTACGAGCTCTTGGCCCTCAACCCGGTCCGCCCGGCGTCGCAGGTGCCCCAGCACGTCGCGGTTCCTGCTGAGCTTGCGGACAAGGCACGCGAAGGGCTGAGGAGGCAGCCGGAAATGATGCGTACCTTCATCGATTGCTTCGGCCCCTACCCGTTCGCCGAGTACACGGTAGTGGTGGCCGGGGATGAGCTGGAGATCCCGCTCGAGGCGCAGAGCCTGTCGATTTTCGGCCCCAACCAGCTGGAACAGGACTGGGAGTCGCAGCGGCTCATCGCCCACGAGTTGTCCCACCAGTGGTTCGGCAATTCGCTGACGGCAGCGTCCTGGAAGGACATTTGGCTGCATGAGGGCTTCGCCTGCTATGCCGAATGGATCTGGTCCGAGGAAGCCGGCGTTATGACTGTGGCGCGCCGGGCCGCCGCCGCCTGGCGGAAGCTCAGCACCGGCGCGCAGGACCTGCTCGTGGGCGACCCCGGTCCGGAGCTGATGTTCGATGACCGGGTGTACAAACGCGGGGCCTTGGCGCTGCACGCCCTCCGCCTGCGCTGCGGCGACCTGGCGTTTTTTTCGCTGCTGCATGAGTGGGCGGGGCAGTACCGCCACGGCTCGGTCTCGACGGCGCAGTTCATTCTCACCGCGGACCACGCGACAGGCCTCGACACGGAAGCGCTGCTGCACCCGTGGCTGTACCAGGAAGCGCTGCCGGCACTTCCGGCCGGCGGCCCAAAGTGATCTCCTGGCCCTTTGTTGCTAAGCGGTTCCCGGAACAGCCAGCGCGGCGGCGAATCCCGCAGGCAGGCCCAACGCAAACGTGTCCAGTTCAATAAGGACAATGCCGTCCCCGGGCTCCGCGAAAGCCTCCACCGTAGCCGGATCGACCCGCAACCCGGTACCGCGTGACTTGAGCAGCGCTTCCTTGCGCGCCCAGGCAGCTGCCCGCCAGCCCGTTGCCTGGTCGGGGGGAAGCGTATTGAGCCGCTCCCGTTCGGCAGGGGTGAGGGCAACGACGTCGAACCCCGGGAACGTCACACCGGAGCTGTGCTCCAGGTCGATGCCGGGACGGACCCCCGGTTCCCGGGTGTGCACTGCTGCCAGCAGGGCCCAGCCGCGGCTGCGCGACAGGCTTAGGTTCAGGCCGGCGGGAAGACCGGCAATCCGGTAGCCTGGCCGGCCATGGTCATTCTCCGGGCCGGTGCCGCAATCAGGGCACACATAGGCGGCCGTTAGTTCTCCGGGGTGCACCGCCAGGATCCCGGCAGCAAAAGCGCGCAACGCGATCCGGCCGGCCACAAAGTCCCGCCGGGTGGGGTCGTCTTTGAGGCCCGCTGCACGGGCGCGTTCTGCTTGATCGAGGAAGGCCACACCGTCCGGTCCGACGTCGGCAAGACGAACGGACCGGACGGTGGCCCCGGCGACGGCGAGTGTTCTTCCGTGCTCTAGCGTTGGACTGCCCCGAAACGCTCGTGCGCAGCTGCCACGGCACCCTCGCGCGCCGCGGACGCCTCCTCGGCTGTCAGCGTGCGGTCAGCGGCACGGAAGCGCAGGCTGAAAGCCAGCGACTTTTTGCCGTCCTCGATGCCCTTGCCCGCGTACACGTCGAAGAGTGCAACGTCTTCAAGCAGCTCGCCGGCTCCCGCGCGCAGAGCCGACTCCACTTCGTCAGCGGGGACCTCCAGCGGCACCACCAGGGCGACGTCCTGGCTCGCCACCGGGAACGTCGACAGGTGCCGGGCGACGATCACGTCGGCGGCAGCCTCAAAGAGGGCATCGGCGTTGAATTCGAGCGCCACCGACCGTGCCGGCATGTCGTGGGCGGCCAGCAGTTTCGGGTGCAGTTCGCCGGCGTAGCCCAGGACCTCCCCGGTGCGGAGCGCCAGTTGCGCGGCCCGTCCCGGGTGGAAGGCCTGGTGCCGGCCCTGGCTAACAACGATTTCGACGCCGAGCACGTCGCCGGCGATCCGGGCGATGTCCACGGCATCGGCCCAGTCCCATACCCGGGGACTGTGGCCGGCGGCAACCGGTGAGTCGTGGCCGGTAAGCACCGCGGCGAGGTACAGCGGCTGGTCCGGCACACCGTTATACAAACCGTCGAGCACTTCATCGCCCGGCCGGACGCCAAGGGGCGGGATCGTGGCGGTGCCGAGTGTGTCACCCGGCAGGAAAACCAGCCCGGCCTCGAACAGGGCCAGGTCGCGGAAGCCGCGCGAATGGTTGCGTTTAGCCACCTCGATCAGGCCCGGCAGGATCGAGGTGCGCAGGTAGCCTTGCTCCTCGCTGATCGGGTTGGCGAGCTTGAGTGCCGTGCGCGGCGCTCCTTCAGTGGCAACGCCAAACGTGTCGTTGGCGGCCTGGGAGACGAACGGGTACGCGAGGACCTCGGTGAGGCCGGCGGCTGCCAGCGCCTGGACGAGGCGCCTGCGTTGCTGCTGGACGCGGGTCAACCCGCGGCCAGGGGGTGCCACGGGCAGTGACGCGGGGATTTTGTCATAGCCGACCAGGCGCGCAATTTCCTCGGTCAGGTCTTCCTTGGTTTCCAGGTCGTTGCGCCAGCTTGGCGCCGTCACCGTGTACCCGCCCTCGTTTTTGACAACAACTGCACCCAGGTCCTCGAGCGAGCTGAGGATCTGTTCCTCGGTGAAGTCGATCCCAATACGTTCCGCGGCGAAAGCCGCTGGCAACTCGACGGCGACGGCGGCCGGTGCGGTGCCGACGTCGGTCCCCTCGGCGACGGCGGTGCCGCCGGCGAGCTCGACCAAGAGGTCAACAACCCGCTGTGCGGCGATGCCGGCCACCTGCCAGTCAACGCCGCGTTCGAAGCGCTTGGAGGCTTCGGACGGGAGCTTGTGGCGGCGGCGGGAGCGTGCGATGGACACTTCGTCGAAGTGCGCAGCCTCCACGAGGACGTTTGTGGTGGCATCGGACACCTCGGTGGCGGCACCGCCCATCACGCCGGCAATGCCGATCGCCCCGGAACCGTCGGTGATCAGGAGGTCCTCGACGTCGAGCGTGCGTTCCTTGCCGTCCAGGGTGGTGATCTTTTCCCCGGCCGCCGCCCGACGGACCACAATGTCACCGGACAGGGTGTCCAGGTCGTAGCAGTGGGTGGGCTGGCCGAGTTCCAGCATGACGTAGTTCGAGACGTCCACCGGCAGCGAGATCGAGCGGATGCCGGCGAGCCGGAGCCGGGAGGTCATCCACGGGGGCGTGGGCTTCGTCGCGTCGACGCCCCGGACGGTGCGGGCCACAAAACGGTCACAGCCGGGCTTACCGTAGATCGGGGCGCCGTCGTTGAGCTGCACGCCGTAACCGCCGGCCAGTTCCGCAGGTGCCTGGACCCTGGCTGCCGGGTCGGTGAAGGTCGTGCCGGTCGCGTGCGCGTACTCGCGGGCCACCCCGCGGAGGGAGAACGCGTAACCGCGGTCCGGGGTGACGTTGATTTCGGCGGCCTGGTCGTAAAGGCCCAGCAGTTCCATGGCGTCGGTGCCAATTTCCGGGTCCAGCCCGATCCGCGAGAGCACCAGGATGCCGTCGTGGTCCTCGCCGATGCCAAGTTCGCGCACCGAAGCGATCATTCCCGCGGAAAGGTGCCCGTAGGTCTTCCGGGCGGAGATGCGGAAGTCGCCGGGCAGCACGGCGCCCGGAAGGGTGACAACGACCTTGTCGCCTGCCACGAAGTTGTGCGCGCCGCAGATGATGCCCTGGACGCCGGCGGGGTCGATGCCCTCGCCTGTCAGGGTCTGCTGCTGGCCTTCGGGGACCACCCGGACCTGGCACCAGTTGATGGTCTTGCCGTTGGTCTGGGGTTCCTTGACGATGCTCAGCACCTGGCCCACCACAACGGGACCCTGCAGGGCATCCGTCGGGCGGTGCACTGCTTCTTCTTCAAAACCGACCTTGACCAGGTCGGCCATCACGTCTTCGGCCGTCGCTCCGGCCGGTACCTGCGCGAATTCACGCAGCCAGGAAAGTGGGATACGCACGGTTAGATCTCCATCCCGAAGTGCTCGCTGAAACGTACGTCGCCTTCGATCATGTCGCGCATGTCGCCGACCTCGTTGCGGAACATCAGGGTCCGCTCGATGCCCATGCCGAAGGCAAAACCTGAATAGATGTCCGGATCGATGCCGGCCGCGCGGAGCACGTTGGGGTTGACCATGCCGCAGCCGCCCCATTCGATCCAGCTGGGGCCGCCTTTGGCCTCCGGGTGCCAGATGTCCAGCTCGGCGGAGGGCTCGGTGAACGGAAAGTAATTCGGGCGCAGCCGGATCTGGGCCTCGTCGCCGAACATCTGGCGCGCGAAGTGCTCCAGGGTGCCGCGGAGGTCCGCCATGCTGAGTTTCCTGTCGATGGCGAGGCCCTCGAACTGGTGGAAGACCGGCGTGTGCGTGGCGTCGAGCTCATCGGTGCGGAACACCTTGCCGGGGCACAGGACGTAAATCGGCAGTTCGCGTTCGAGCATGGAGCGGACCTGCACCGGGGAGGTGTGGGTGCGCATCAGCAGGTGGGCTTCGGGCGGCTCCACAAAAAAGGTGTCCTGCATTTCGCGGGCGGGGTGGTCCGGTTTGAAGTTCAGCGCATCGAAGTTGAACCATTCGGACTCGACCTCGGGGCCTTCGGCGATTTCCCAGCCCATGCCAACGAAGATGTCAGCGACGCGTTCCTGCAGGGTGGACAGCGGGTGGCGTGCACCGGCACGACGGCGGCGCGGAGCGGCCGTGACGTCAACCGTCTCCTCGACCAGGATGCGTGCGTCGTTCTCGGCTTCGAGCTCGGCCGTGCGGTCCGCGAGCGCCTTGTTGACACGTCCGCGGGAGGCACCCATCAGCTTGCCGGCGGCGGCCTTCTGGTCCTTCGGCAGGCCGCCGATTTCACGGTTGGCGAGGCTCAGCGCGGACTTCTCGCCGGTGTGGGCAAGCCGCACGGCTTTGAGTTCATCGAGCGTGGAGGCGGCGGCAATAGCGGCAACGGCCTGGTCTACGGCGGCGGTGATGGCGGCTTCATCCAGGGGATTCGGGACGCCGGCGCCCGGCAAAGTTTCAGTCATCTACTGTTCTTAGCTACGAGTCGGTTCATGCCAACGGGCGCAGGACCTTCAACAGGAGCAGGTACCGGCGCGTTGACAAAGGGCAGGGCCCGCCAAAATCACTCCGGCGGACACTTCCCAACAGTCTAGTTGAACGCACTCAGGTGCCCGAACCTGGGTCCCGGCTAGCATGGCCTTATGACGCCCGGACAACGGCTGCGGCAGCTGGCCAATGTATTGAATGCAACAACCCCGTTGGGCTTGTTGCTCGCCGGCTGCGCCCGCGCCCCGGTCCGCCGTGGACCCCGCGGGCTGCTGCTTGCCACCGGCTACCACTGGCGGCGGCCAATGGCCGGGGCCTTTACGGTCGGCAATGTGGTGCTCTTCCGCGCCGGACCCGGCAACGCCCTCGCCAATCCGGAACTGCTCGGGCACGAGGAGCGCCACAGCACCCAGTACGCGTGCTGCCTGGGCCTGCCTTTCCTGCCGTTGTATTTCCTGGCAGCAGCCTGGTCCCAGCTCCGGACCGGCAACCCCGGCTCGGGTAATGTCTTCGAACGGCACGCCGGGCTGCTGGCCGGCGGCTACCCGGAGCCAACCCAGGCGGCCCCCGAACAGAACGAGGCATAACATGACCGACAGTCCCAGGACCATCTCCGTCACCGGATCCGGCAGCGCGGAAGCCGAACCCGACATGCTTACCCTTTCGATAGGGGTCGAGTGCCACCGGGAGGGCGTCGGCGCCGCGTACGGCGACGCCGGCCGGGTCCTGGCAGCGATCACGGAGGCACTGCGCTCGTACGGCGTGGCGGACCCGGACATCACCACGTCGGGGCTCAATGTCCGTGCCGAGGTGAACTGGCAGGAGGGCCGGGGCCAGGTCGTGGCCGGCTACCTGGCGTCCAGCGTCCTGAGTGTCCGGCTCAGGGAGCTGGGAACGTCGTCGGCGGTCATCGCCGCGGCCGTATCGGCCGGCGGCAACGATGTCCGGCTCAACGGCCTGGAGCTCGGCTTCGCCGATCCCGCCGGCGTCTACGCCCGCGCCCGTGAGGCCGCCTGGCTGGACGCCCGCACAACGGCCGGGCACTTCGCCTCGCTCGCCGGGACGTCGCTGGGACAGGTCATCTCGCTCACCCAGCAGTCCGGACATGCAGCCCCACTCCCCGGGGCGGCGATGCAGCGGGCCGCCGCGGTGGAATCGCTTACTGTCGAGGCCGGAGAATCGTCCGTCACCGCAACGGTCGGCGTTGTGTGGGAGCTGCACGGCTAAGCCTGCCACGGGCGCAGCGGTGCGGGCCGGCGGCGGTGGACTGCAACGGCGCGCTGGCGTCCGGATACAGCGGGGCTCCTTGACTTAAACTCGAACATACCTTCGAATGGAAACCATGAGATGGGACGCGCAAGCACTTAATCCGGCGTCGGAAGACTGGGCGGCCGCCGGGCAGGGCACAGTTGCCGCCGGCGGGTCCCCGGCCGCCGCCGATGCCCTGCTGCCCCTGCTCGGGCTGGTGCGTTCCGTGACCACCCCCGAATTCGCCGGCGTCACGTTCCATGAGGTCACCGCTAAATCGGTGCTCAACAAAGTGGCCGCCGGTTCCCGAATGCCGTTCGAATGGACCATCAACCCGTACCGTGGCTGCAGCCACGCGTGTGTCTACTGTTTCGCCCGGAAAAGCCACACCTACCTCGATTTCGACGCCGGACTGGACTTTGACAGCCAGGTGGTAGTGAAAATCAACGCCGCGGAGGTCCTGCGCCGGGAATTGGCCAAGCCCTCCTGGGCCCGGCAGCACGTGGCTCTCGGTACCAACACCGATCCCTACCAACGGGCCGAAGGCCGGTACCGGCTGATGCCCGGGATCATAGGTGCCCTCGCCGATTCCGGGACTCCGCTGTCAATCCTGACGAAGGGCACCTTGCTGGCCCGGGACATCCCGCTGCTGAAGCATGCGGCTGCGCAGGTCCCGGTCGGCGTGGGCATCTCACTGGCGATGACGGACGAGCGCCTCGCCGAAGCAGTCGAGCCCGGTACGCCCGGGCCCCGGGCCCGCCTGAAGCTGATTACCCGGCTCCGGGAGGCCGGACTGCCCTGCGGCGTAATGGCTATGCCCATCCTGCCGTGGCTCTCGGACAGCGACGAGGCCCTCGATTCCCTGTTCGCTTCGCTGGCCTCGGCGGGCGCCACCGGAGTCACGGCCGGGGCGCTATACCTCAAGCCCGGCACCCGGGAATGGTTTATGCAGTGGGTCGCCAAGGAACACCCCCAGCTTGCCGGCAGGTACCGCCGGCTCTACGGCACCGGTTCCTACGCCGCCAAGGAGTACCGCGACTGGCTCTCCGGCCGCATTCGGTATTTCAAGGCCAGGCATGGGTTCTCCGGCTCGCAGGGCTTCAGCCACCGGGACCTCAACGACGATCCCGGCAGCCGTGACCCCAGGGACGAGGAAGCGCAGTATCCCGAGGGGAGCCTCCCCGAACCGGCAGCCGTCGCCGCCGGCCAGCGGTCAGCAACGCCGGCTGCACAGGCTACCTTGTTCTAGAGTTCCTTCACGGCGCCCAGGATCCGGGTGAGTGAGTCCTTGGCGTCTCCAAAGAGCAGCGTCGTTTTGGCATCAAAGAGCAGCTCGTTCTCAATCCCGGCGAAACCCGGCCGCATCGAGCGTTTGAGGAACACCACCTGCCCGGCCAGCGAAACCTCCAGGATGGGCATCCCGTAGATCGGCGCCCCGGGCGTGGATTTGGCGGCAGGGTTAACAACGTCGTTAGCGCCCACAACCAGGGCGACGTCGGTGTTCGGGAACTCCGGGTTGGCTTCTGCCAGCTCTTTTAACGCCTCGTATGGAACGTTTGCTTCCGCGAGCAACACATTCATGTGGCCCGGCATCCGCCCGGCCACCGGGTGGATGGCAAAAACCACTTCAACGCCGCGGGCCGCCAGGGCCGTGGCAAGCTCGGCGATCGTGTGTTGGCCCTGGGCGACGGCGAGTCCGTAGCCGGGCACGATCACGACCCGCTGGGCGTAGCCAAGCTGGACCGCGACGTCTTCGGGCGAGGACGAGCGCACCGGGCGGTCGCTCTGCACTGTGGATCCCGCCGTCGACCCGCCCCGGAAGGCCCCGAATATAATGCCGGCGACGCCCCGGCCCATCGCGGCGGCCATCGCCTTGGTCAGCAGGGTGCCGCTGGCCCCCACCAGGGTGCCGGCCACCACCAGCAGGACGTTGCCAAGCACAATGCCGGATGCTGCAACCGCGAGGCCGGTAAAGGCGTTCAGCAACGAAATGACTATTGGCACGTCGGCCCCGCCGACGGGCAGCACCAGCAGGAGTCCCCCGGCCAGGCCCACTGCCAGCAGCGCGGCCGCCCAGCCGGTTGAACCCGAACCGACCACAAGGGTGCCGGCGGTGACGGCGCCCAGCACCACGGCGCCCATCACCGCCGGCATACCCGGGAACAGCAGCGGACGGGTGCTGATCAGCTCCTGGAGCTTGCCCACAGTCACGGCTGAGCCGGCAAAAGACACAGCGCCGATCAACATGGTGAAGACCACGGCCACCCGCACCCAGTAATCGCCGCTGTGGCCCAGTTCCAGCACTGCCACCAGCGCAGCAGCTCCGCCGCCGACGCCGTTGAACAAGGCCACCAGTTGCGGCATGTGGGTCATCTGCACCCGCCGGGCCACCGGAACGGCGATGGCAGACCCGACGGCGATGGCGGCGAGGATCAGCGGGATGTTTGCCAGTTTCGCGGAAAGAAAGACCGTGGCGACGGCCACGAAGGCGCCGGCCGCTCCAATCGTGTTGCCTCGACGCGCGGTCCGCGGTGAGCTGAGGCCCTTCAGCGCAAGAATGAAACACACCGCGGCCGCCAGGTAAAACAGGGAGGTCCACATCGGGCTGAGGACGCTCATGGGCCGTCCCGCCGCGGACGGTCGCTGCGCCGGACAGGTTTCCGGCTGCCGAACATTTCGAGCATCCGGTCCGTTACCACAAATCCGCCGACCAAATTGGACGTTGCCAGCACCACAGCGAGGAGTGCAACCATAAGCAGCCAGGGGTCGTCCGCCTGGCCGGCCACGATGATGGCGCCAACCAGGATGATGCCATGGATGGCGTTGGCGCCGGACATCAGCGGAGTATGCAGCTTGCTGGTGACCTTCGACACAACTTCGAACCCAACAAAGACGGCGAGCACCACTACCGTCAGCAGGGTGACCGGATCCATCATCTGAGTGCCTCCAGCGCGCCGGCGGTGGCGGCGTGCCGGACGGCCCCGCCGTGGGTGAGGCAGGCGCCGGCGACAACTTCGTCGTCGAAATCCGGAACAACTTTTCCCTCTGTGGTCATCAGGGCCAGCAGGTTCGCGACGTTTTGGGCGAAAAGCCGGGAAGCATCGGAGGGCATCGAGGAAGCCGCGTCCTGCAGGCCCACCAGCGTAACGGAACCGCCGTCCACCGGGATCTGGAGGTCCTGCCCGGCGATGACTCCTTCGACGTTCCCGCCGGATTCCGCCGCAAGGTCAACAACGACCGAACCGGCCCGCATGGCTCCCACCATTTCTGTAGTTACCAGCAAAGGAGCTGCGCGGCCGGGGATGGCGGCGGTAGTGATGAGGATATCCGCCGCCCCGACGTGCGGGGCCAGCAGGGCGCGCTGGCGTATGGCCCGGTCCTCGCCCAGCTCACGGGCGTAGCCGCCACCGCCGTCCGCGGCGTCAAGATCGAGCTGGATGAAGGTGCCACCCATCGAGGCGACTTCTTCCGCTGAGGCGGCCCGGATGTCGTTGGCCGAAACCCTGGCCCCAAGGCGTTTAGCCGTACCAATGGCCTGCAGCCCGGCGACTCCGGCCCCCAGAACCAGGACCCTGGCGGGCGGGATCGTCCCCGCCGCGGTCATGTACAACGGAAAGAAGCGGGGATAGCGCACCGCGGCCTCGAGCACCGCCCGGTAGCCGGAGACCAGCGCCTGGGAACTGAGCGCGTCCATCGACTGGGCCCGGGAGATGCGCGGCACCAGTTCCAGCGCAAACGAGGTCACCCCGGCGCCCGCGAGGGCGTCCACTCCGGGCAGTTCCGACCCCGGAGAGGCGAAGCCAATAGTCACCGTGCCCGGGCGGAGTTCCCGGGCTGTCTCCGGTTCAAGCGGCCGGACGTGCAGCAAGACATCCAGTGATGCTGCCGTCAGCTCCGGAACAATTGACGCTCCCGCCGCGGCGTAGGCGGCATTGCCGTACCCGGCCGCGGTACCGGCCTGGCTCTCCACCACCAGATCGAGGCCAAGATCCATTAGCTGGCGCACGGTCTCCGGCGTCGCGGCAACCCGTCGCTCCCCCGTGCGTTGTTCCCGCCTGACACCCACCAGCACTGGCAACTCCTCTCGAATGGCTTCAGAGTAGGCACACGCTTCACCCTTTGGCGAGGGGCGGGCTCCGCAGGCGGGGATCGGCGGCGCGTCACCCGCAGCTCACCTGGACGGTTTTCAGGGCCTCCATGTCACGTCCGGGGCGCCCGAAGCGAAGCACAACACCGGCGGTCTCAGGGCCCCGGCGCCGCTGCGTCTTTCCGGCCCTCCACGGCTGTCAGCAGCGCCTCCACAATGGGCAAATCGGCCGGGATCCAGTCCAGGGCCAGCACGGCGCCGCGGTCCTGCAGATCGACCCAGCGCAGCTCGTCGTGGTCTTGGAGCGGACGCGGATCGCCGCCGAGAAGCTCTGCGAACCAGACCCGCATCACGGCACGTTCGTTAAGCGGCCAGCCCTCCGCCGCGCCCGCAGCGAGTTCTGCTCCCAGCCTGACCCGGACTCCAAGTTCCTCCCGCAATTCCCGGTGCAGGGCCTGTTCGGGCGTCTCGCCGGACTCGACCTTGCCGCCGGGAAACTCCCACATGCCGGCGAACTGCGGGGGCGCCGTCCGCCGGGCCACAAGCAGCCGGCCAGGTTCGGCGAGGGAGTCCAGTACTGCGCCGCCGACAACGTTGATGAGTCCAGTCACGCGACCAAGTCTAGGGGCAGGGCACACGTGGGAGAGAATGGAACCGGCCGGTGGCTGCGGACCTGGAATACCCGGCCCGCCCGCCCCGTTCAACTCATCAGACCGCAGATCATATTTAACTTGCCGCACCCTCCTGGTTCCACCCGGGAACGTCCCCGAAAAGCAGACGAATGACAATCACCGCACGAACACCGGCGACGCCCAAGACCGGCACCCGCACTGTTTCCCTAGCCATCGTTTCCCTCGCCATGGGCGGATTCGGCATCGGCACCACGGAATTCACGATGATGGGCCTGCTGAAGGAAATCGAGCAGGGCCTGAACATCAGCACGCCGGAGGCCGGCCATTTGATCTCCGCGTATGCCCTCGGTGTGGTGGTTGGCGCCCCTGTGCTGGCCGCCGTCGGCGCCAAGCTCCCGCGGAAGTATCTGGCCCTGGGGCTTATGCTCTTTTTCAGCGTCGCCAACCTCAGCTCCTTCATCGCCCCCGATTACGGCACTATGCTGCTTTCCCGCTTCGCGGCGGGGTTGCCGCACGGCGCCTTCTTTGGTGTTGCTGCGGTGATTGCGGCGTCACTGGTCGCCCCGACCCGGCGCGGCTGGGCTATTTCGATGGTGATGGCCGGCCTGACCGTCGCCAATGTCATCGGCGTACCGTTCGGCACCTGGCTGGGCCAGACGTATGGCTGGCGGCTGCTGTTCCTGCTGGTCGGCGGGATCGGCGTGCTGACCCTGGTGATGCTTTCAAAGTTTGTGCCGTTCCAGAAGCCGCACGCCGATGCGAGCTTCCGCCGTGAGCTGGGCGCCCTTAAACGGCTCCAGGTCTGGCTGGCGATCCTGATTGGCGTCGTCGGCTTTGGCGGTTTCTTCGCCACCTATACCTACATTGCGCACACCATGACCTCCGTGGCGGGCATTCCCTCGGCCTGGCTCCCGGCCGTTGTCGCGCTGTACGGGGTGGGCATGGTGGTCGGGAACATCGTTGGCGGCCGGATCGCGGACAAGTCAGTGATGGGAACGATCTACTGGGTGCTGCCGGGCATTGCCGCGGCACTTGTGGCCTACGCGGTGGCCGTGCATTGGCCGTGGTCCGCGTACCTGATGGTCTTCGTGGTCGGCGCGGCCGGCGCCATGCTTGTCCCGGCCCTGCAGACGCGGCTGCTGGACGCTTCTCCCGACGCCCCGTCGCTGGCTTCCTCGCTCAACCATGCGGCCCTTAATGTGGCCAACGCCTTGGGCGCATTCCTGGGTGGGCTTGTCATCGCCTGGGGCTGGGGGTACGTCGCTCCCGCGCTGGTCGGAGCCGTGCTGGCGCTGCTGGGCCTTGGAATCGCCCTCATCAGCGGACGGGTGGAACGCAAGAGGCCGCTGGTCCGGTAGCCGCACTGCGGTTCCCGGATCAGCGGCCCCTCAGCATCATGACCGGTCAGGTGGCGTTGACGCGCTGGAGGTCCGGTTCAAGGTAGATAACCCGCGCGATCGGAACAGCTTGCCGGATCCGGGTCTCGGCACTGTCGATAGCCGCAGCGATTTCCCGGCCGGTGTCGGAGCTGCCGATGCTGATCTTCGCCGCGACGAGCAGTTCCTCCGGACCCAAGTGCAGGGTCTTGAGGTGGATGATCGAGGTGCCGTCGGATTCGATGGCCACCCGGATCCTGGTGACGTCGTCCTTCGTGGCCGATTCACCGAGCAGCAGTGACTTGGTTTCGATGGCAAGCACAGCGGCGATGGCAACCAGCAGGAAGCCGATCATCGCAGTACCCAGGGCATCCCAGATGCCGTTTCCGGTGAGCAGGGTCAGGCTGACGCCCAAGAGCGCGAAGAACAGGCCCACAAGCGCGCCGAAGTCCTCGAGCAGGATAACGGGCAACTCCGGCTGCTTGGCGCTGCGGATGAACTTGACCCAGCCCTGCTTGCCGCGGAGGGGATTGGATTCGATGACGGCTGTCCGGAACGAAAACGACTCCGCGATGACGGCACCGATCAGGACGGCGAGCGGGACCCACCAGAACGCACCTTCGATGGCGTGTGGGTGCTGGAGCTTTCCCCACGCTTCATACAAAGCAAAGAGGCCGCCCACGCTGAACAGCACGATTGAGACGATAAAGGCGTAGATGTAGCGCTCCCGGCCGTATCCGAACGGATGCTCCGGACTTGCCGCCCGTTTGGCACGCTTGCCGCCCACCAGCAGCAGGAGCTGGTTGCCGGAGTCCGCGAGCGAGTGGATCGCTTCGGCCAGCATTGATGAGGAAAAAGTCAGGAAGTACGCGACGAATTTCAGGACGGCGATAGTCAGGTTGGCGGCAAGCGCCGCAACAATCGCCTTGGTACCGCCATTTGCAGCCAAGAGAGCCTCTTCTAAGGGGTTTGGGAAGGTGGTGGACTCCGGCCGATGCGCGCGCCCACAAGGAATACCGTACCTGCTCTTGCCCCGCCGCCAGCACCCGGGGCGACCGGTCCGGCGGGGCAAATAACAATTGGGTGTGCGGCTACTGACAAGCAAACCGGCCTATGTTAGCTTGAAGCCATAATCGGGATTCACCCTTTGGATGCCGACGAATATGTAGGAGGAGTAATGGGCTTTCTTGGCTGGATCATTCTCGGACTCATAGTAGGTGCAATCGTCAAGGCAGTTATGCCTGGCAGTGTCGGCGGCGGCTGGGTTACCAGTCTTGTACTCGGCGTTGTCGGCGCTATTGTCGGCGGATGGATCGGCGACCTGCTCTTCGGCGGCGGCAAGATGGAATTCTGGAACCTCGGTTCCTGGGTCCTGGCCATTGTCGGCGGCCTGGTGGTTGCCGGCGTCTACGGCGCCATCACGGGGCGCAACAAGACCACATAACTACACCGGCACAACGGCGGGAGCCCACCTTGCGGTGGACCCCCGCCGTACTTTTGTGCCCTGCTCGTTGTAGCCACGGGACCGGGAGCGGCCCCGCGGTCCCTGACTCTGTGAGCCTGACTCTGCGGGGCTTAGCTCTGCGGGGCTCCGACGTCTTGCTGCGAGCGGGCACTGGCGTAGAGGCAGACGGTTGCCGCGGTCCCCAGATTGAGGCTTTCAGCCGCGCCGTAGACCGGCACGGCCACCCGGTGGTCGGCCAGGGCGAGCTCTTCATCGGAGAGCCCTTGGGCTTCGTTGCCGAAGAGCCATGCCGTCGGGCTTTCCAGCGCGTACCCGGCGTCAGGTGCCGGTGCGCCCAGCCGGCGGGCAGCGTTCTGGTCCTGGAGCCGGTCCAGATTAAGTTCCCCTCCGCCGTCTGCGGCGAGAACTCCGATGCCACGTTCCTTGCAGCGGGCCGCCAGCTCCCCGGGCTCGGCACCAAGCACCACTGGCAGATGAAAGAGTGACCCGGCCGTCGATCGGACCGCCTTGGGATTGTAGATGTCCACACTGGAAGCGGTGAGGACAACAGCATCCGCGCCGGCCGCGTCCGCTGCCCGCAGAACGGTGCCGGCGTTACCCGGGTCGCGGACCTCACACAACACCGCCACCAGCCGCGGGCCGGCGTCAAGTACCGTCTCCAGGCTCACATCGAGGAAGCCGCAGACCGCGAGCACACCCTGCGGGGTCACCGTATCCGCCATCGCGGCGAGGACTTCGTCGGTGGCTAAAAAGGCTGTGGTGCCCTCGGCGAGTGTCTCCAGGTCAGGGTGCCGATCCAGGCAGGACTCGCTCGCGTAAACCTCATAGACAATGCCCGGCTCCCCCGCGGCCAGCCTCTTCCGGTGCAGCACCAAGGCCTCCCGGACCGCCTGCGGCCCCTCGGCCAGGAACTCGCGGCGCTTTAAACGGGCCGGGCGCCCGGCAAGTTGTGCCACCTTCCTCACTCGATCAGCTCGAGGGTTGGAAAGTACATCATCTTGCGGGCGCCCGGTTTCGTTCATATAAGAACCTTAGTAGCTTTTCGAGCCGGTTCTTGAACGCGGTAGTCCGTGAACGAGCTCAGGTACTACTTGGCAGCCGTGTCGGCGGCCGGCTTGGCAGCGGCCTTCTTGGCGGGGGCCTTCTTCGCAGCCGGCTTCGAAGCGGCCGGTGCAGCTTCGGCCTGCACGGCCGGAGCTGACGTGTCGGCGGGCAGCGAGTCCTTGGCGATCTTGACAAGAGCGGCGAAGGCGTTGGCGTCGGAGACGGCAAGTTCGGCCAGCATCCGGCGGTCAACCTCGACCTCAGCGGCCTTCAGGCCCTGGATCAGACGGTTGTAGGTCAGGCCATTGGCGCGGGAGGCAGCATTGATGCGCTGGATCCAGAGGCGGCGGAAGTCGCCCTTCTTCTTTTTGCGGTCACCGTAGCTGTACACAAACGAGTGCAGCAGCTGCTCTTTGGCCTTGCGGTACAGGCGTGAACGCTGTCCACGGTAGCCCTTGGCGCGCTCAAGAATAACCCGGCGCTTCTTGTGGGCGTTGACCGCCCTCTTCACACGTGCCACGTGCGTACTCCTTAGAAAATCTGATCCCAAGCATCTACTGCCGGAGAAACCGGCTGGCCTGAGAAGCCTTTTTGGTAGTTGACTACTGCCAGGTGGCAATAGTCAGAGAACTTGGAACTTAGATGCCGAGCATCTTCCGGATGACCTTGGCGTCGCCCTTGAAGACGATCTTGTCGCCGGCGAGGCGGCGGGTCAGCCTGGAGGACTTGTGCTCGAGGTAGTGGCGGCGGTTAGCCTGCTGGCGGCGCAGCTTGCCGCTGCCGGTCAGCTTGAAGCGCTTCTTAGCACCACTGTGGGTCTTCATCTTCGGCATGGGAACCGATCTCCTAACGTATCCGCAGACAGGGTCTGCAGTCTTTCGTGCAGCCGCCCCTGCGGGCGGCGTGCTGGTTGCTTGCTGCCGGACGTTGCTGTCCGGCAGCCCTGAACTAGTTGGTCTTCTTGGCGGCCGGCTTGACAGCTGCCTTTGGAGCGGCCGGCCGGGCGGCCGGCTTCGGTGCCGAGGGCCGCGGGATCGGCTTGGGGGCAGCAACCGGCTTCGGTGCTGCCGCCGGAGCGGCCGCGGGAGCCTCCGGAGCCGTGGCTGCGGCCTTGGGCGCTGCCGGGGCCTTGCTAACTGCCGGCTTGGCGGCGGCCTTGGGCGCCTCACGCTTCGGAGCGGCCTTGGCGGCCTCCTGCTTCGGCTTTTCCTGGACGGCAGCCTTAGCAGCCGGGGCCTTCTCTGCCGCGGCGGCCGGAGCCTCGGCGGTTTTGGCAGCGTCGGCCGCGACGGCGTCAGCCTTGACCGTTTCCGCCGGCTCTTCGACGACGTCGGGGACGGTTTCCGCTGCCAGGGCTTCCGTGGCCGGAGCCGCTGGCACGGCCTCCTCAGCTGCTGGCGCCTCGGTCCGGACCTGGTAGCCCTCGGGAAGAAGATCCGCGAGCGACTGGGTCAAGGGTGCATCAGGTGCCGAGGTTTCGACGCGGCCTGAAGCTTTGGCTTCGTTCTCGGCTTTGGCGTCCGCCCGCTGCGACGCCCGGCGGGCTTCTGCCTTGGCTTCTGCCTTGTTCTTGAGCGGGCCAACGACCATGACCATGTTGCGGCCGTCGATCCGGGGACTGGACTCCACGACGCCAACCTCGGCGACGTCGTCCGCGAAGCGCTGGAGCAAACGGATGCCCATCTCGGGACGCTGCTGCTCACGGCCTCGGAACTGGATCATGGCCTTGACCTTGTCTCCGGCGCCGAGGAAGCGGAGCGCGTGGCCGCGCTTCGTCTCGTAGTCGTGGGTGTCAATCTTCAGGCGAAAGCGAATTTCCTTCAGGACCGTGTTGGTCTGGTTCTTCCGGGCTTCACGTGCCTTGACGGCGGCTTCGTACTTGTACTTGCCGAAGTCCATCAGCTTGCACACCGGAGGCTTGGCCTGCGGTGCAACTTCAACGAGATCAAGATCGGACTCGGCAGCCAAACGCAGGGCATCCTCAATACGGACAACGCCTACTTGTTCGCCTGCAGGGCCGACCAGCCGCACCTCGGGGACGCGGATACGCTCATTGATTCTTGGCTCGCTAATGTTAAGGCTCCTGTGTTCGTAAGGGGGTATTCCACCGGCAAAAAGAGAAGGCCCCCAATTGCCGGAGCAATCGAAGGCCTCGAAGATCGGCGCTGCCGGCCTCGAATGAGGCGGCATACATCCTGCCGGGCTGACGCCCGGGAAGAATGCCCGACCAGGTACCCGGCAACCTTACTTCTTGCGAAGCTTCCCGAAGGAGAGCGGCTGACGCGGGTGGGAGAGAACTCCGCTTGCAAACTGAAAATCGATTCTACAGAACAAATTCCGTCCGACGCACCTCCATGACGGGCATGGCGGGTTCGGACTTGTCCCGACGCTGGGCCGCAGCGGTGAACTAACGGCGCAAACAGTGGAATAACGACAATCAGTCGGTCTGTGACAAGCTTACCAGCATGAGCACATCAGAGCGTAATTCACACGTTTACGAGCCCGCCGACGCCCAAGGCGACGTTTCACAGCAGATCCGCGACATCTCCGAGGTGCCCGCAATCGAAGTCATCACCACCGCCGCAGTGCACCTGATGAGTGCCGCAGCAGTGAAGCTTGGGCTGGCCGCCGAAGAGAACGCCGACGAACTCAAGGACCTTGACGAGGCACGCAAACTGATCACGGCGCTGGCCGGACTCGTCACCGCGGCGGCGCCTGAAATCGGTTCCCAGCACGCCGGACCGTTGCGCGACGGGCTGCGGTCCCTGCAGCTGGCCTTCCGAGAAGAGTCCGTCATCCCGGACGCCCCGGGCAAGGGTCCGGGCGAAAAATACACCGGCGCAGTCAACTAGGCACCACCGGCAAACCAGCGAGTACGCGGGGACGGCGGGCAGACCATTGTGGTCCGCCCGCCGTCCCCGTTAAAGCCGTCGTCCATGCAACTGCCGGGCCAGCGGCGGTCCGTCCCGGCCGGGGCTCAGGCTGAAGCGAGGCGCCGGCGGCGGCGTTGCTGCAGCACCAGGCCCACGAGGCACAGGAGCACCCCGCCCGCCCCGACCGCCAGGAATCCGGTGGTGGGCCCGACGCCGTCGATAAAGACCCCGGCAAGCGGTGCGCCGAACGCGACGCCGCCGGTCAGCGCCGAGCCGTACCAGCCCATCGCCTCGCCGCGGCGCCGCTCGTCGACGAGCTCGGCAACCTTCTCCGAGGCGGCCGACAGCACCGGCGCGCACAACAGTCCCGGCAGCAGCGAAAGGATGCTGAGTGTCCAGGTGTCCTGCGCCAAGGACATCGGGATGGTCAGTGCGGACATACCAAGGAGCAGCAGGATCGGCGAGATCGGCCGGTGCATGGCGCCATACAGCAAACCACCGATCACCGACGCGGCGCACCAGAAAAAGAAGACCAGTCCGATCTCACCCTGGTGGCCACCGGTTTCGAGGGCGGCCACGATCCCGACGTCGGTGCCGCTCAGGACCATCCCGGCACCGCCGGCAACTGCGAAGACCGCGGCGACCGCGGTGGTGAACCAGCTGAAATTGTGGATGACCCTGCGCCGGAGCCCGGCCGGCGCCAGCCGCCTGTCCTCCGCGGCGGCAAGCGGGACGAATTCGGCCGCGGCTTCCTGCAGGTGCGCCGGGGCGGCTGCCACGACGGCGGCTTCGGCGGCGTCCTGCTGGCTGGCGCCAAAGACCGCATCGGACTCACCGTCAGACTCGGCACTGCGGGTCGGCGGGTTGAACCACATCAGGAAGAGCCCGGAAACCGAGGTGGCAATGCCGACAATTGTCAGCCCCAACACCGACTGTCCGGCGGTCGCGACCAGGGCACCCGCTGCGGGTCCGATCATAAAGACCAACTCGGTGGAGATGGCGTCCAGGGCGAAGGCCGTCCGGCGCTGTTCGCCGGAGGCCAGCACGCCGAGGGACTGGCGCACCACACTGAAGATCGGCAGCGTCAGCAGGCCACCAACAAAGACCAGCGGCAAAAGCACTTCGTAGGACACGTGCGGCACCACTGACCAGATGACCGCCTCAGAGACGACGGAGGGAATAAGCGCGCGGCGCAGCCCGACAGTATCTACCCGCCGTCCTCGCCAGGGTGCACCGACGGCAATGCCAATTGTCATCACCGCGGCCGCTGCCCCGGCAGCCGCATAGCCTTGGCCGAGGGTCAGCACAATGTGCAGGGTCAGTAAGACGCCGGCAGCGGAGTGCGGGATGCGGGCCACCATTCCGATCAGCAGGAGCCGCCTGATCGGCTGAACGGCCAGCAACTCCCGGTATATCGCGAAGTTCACGGATCACATCCTTACTGGTCGTGCCCGGGCCGGCGGAGTCTCCCCCGCCGGCCGGGGCCTATTCCGCCGCGCGCTGCAGTTTGACTTCGATCGAGTCAACCCGCTCGGCAAAAACTTCATTCCGCGCCCAGGCGTCATTAAGACCGGACACGATGGCCTGGACGCCGGCGGCGTCGAGTCCGTCTTCAAGGTACAGCAGCACCCGGAGTTCCGGGCCGGAGCCGCCGCCGGGAAGCTGCCTTCCATCGGCCGCAAGCGAGGCGACTCCGCCGCCACAATGAATTTCCACCCGCCGAACGGCAGGAAAGCCAACGGCGGCCGCCCCAAGGCTCCGGGCCAGCTCCGGATCAGCATAGGACGGTGTCCAGCCCCGCTGCTGCGCGAGGGCCCACACTGCCGGCCGCCGAACCACAAAGGTGATCGGAGAACCCGGGTCCAGCACCAGCAGTTCCGCGCCCTCAGCGACCGCGGAGAGTGCCGCGCGGGCGGCATGGACCGCCACCGGGCGAGCATGCGGGTGCCAGGCGGCGAGCGAAGCGGCGGACGTGAACACCGGCATCGCCGTCCGGCCGTCGGGCGCCTTGAGGGTCACGAGGGCCATATCGGCCTGCTTGTCTGAATGCAGGTCCGCAACGCCAACGCCTTCTTCGGCGAGCGTGGCGAGAATCGGCACAAACACCCGCGCGGTCGACAGCGCGGCCACCACCGCCGCTTCGTCGCCGGCGCCGGCGGCCAGTGCGGTCAGCGCCGCGAGGTAACCGGCGTCGGCTGCGCCGTCGTCGTTCTCGAAGTTGTGCACGCTGGCAGCTTCGCCGGCCAAGGTGCGGCCGGACCAGGGCTGGCCTGCCGAGTCTGTCGGACCGCCGGCGCCGGCCAGGGCCGCCGCGATATGACCGGGCAGCGGCCGTGCCGGGGCCCGGTCACCAGGCGTGCGCTCTTCCCCGGAGAGGTGCTCCATGCTGCGCGCGCGCTAGCGGCGGCCGGCGGCGTCGAGGGCTTCAGGCAGGGTGAAATTGCCGTTGTAGAGGGCCTTGCCGACGATCGCGCCTTCGACGCCGAGCGGCACGAGGGAGCGCAGGACCTTGAGGTCCTCGAGGCTGGAAATCCCGCCCGAGGCTACAACGGGTTTGCCGGTCTTCTCCACCATCTGGCGCAGCAGTTCCACGTTGGGCCCCTGCAGGGTGCCGTCCTTGGTGACGTCGGTGACGACGTAGCGGGAGCAACCGGCTTCCTCGAGGCGTCCGAGGACGTCCCAGAGGTCCCCGCCTTCCTTGGTCCAGCCGCGGCCGGCCAGTGTGGTGCCGCGGACGTCCAGGCCGACGGCGATCTTGTCACCAAAGCGCTCGATCACCCGGGCGGTCCACTCCGGGTTCTCCAGGGCGGCGGTGCCCAGGTTCACGCGGGCTACGCCGAGGTCAAGAGCCTTCTCAAGCGATT
>NZ_JASIST010000015.1:0-34263 GCF_030063265.1 Pseudarthrobacter sp. PH31-O2
CCCAGCATGGCCAACGCCACCGAATACCCGGTGGGCAGATCTGGTGGCCATGAGTGGGCAGTTTTCATGGCCACCAGCGGGCGTTTTTGCTGACCGCCAGTGGGCACAAACTATTGGCCATTGACACCACTGCGGGTGGCCGCCATAGCTGATCAGCGGAACATGTCCCGAGTCGCTGAGCCGGAGCATTAATTCCTTTCCCTGCTCGCGCTGCTGGGCTCTGACATCTTCTTCTGTGGTCGTCTCCACTGATTCCCCCTGGGGTTTTAATCTGAGGGCTCGGCTCGGCCCCGCCGTAAGGCTACAGACAGGGGACGACAGGCGACCGGTGGGCACCGCTCAAGCGCACTTGGTGCACGAGGATGACCTGTGGATGAGGGTGCAGGAAAGAAATATAGAGCCCACATGCTTACGGGCTCTACTTCCCAGCGTTGGCGTGGGTTTGCTCCTTAGCTGAATTTGAACCCACAACGTACTCCACACTTTGTGCACAGAATATGCCAGCTACTGCACAGGTTATCCACAGGTGAACAACCTGATGGATGGGTTAATCGCTGATCTTCCGCTTACCTTTATAGCAAAGCGGCAGATACCCGTCCGTCTCGCAAACATCAGGGTACCTGCCGACAGAAACCGATCAGCGCGTAGCTGGCGTGTTCCTGGATCTATGGTGGCAGTCGCCTGTGCGACGAATCAACCGCCAGGGGAACTTGGACCACCCGGGCGAGGCCGGAAAGAGTACGCATAATTGGATGCTGGACAGGGGCCGACGCGGAAGAAGTTGCGGGCCTACATTGACGAGTCCGGGCAGAGGTCACGATCTGCGGCGTCAAGCGATCACTTTGTTATGTCAGCGGCCCTATTCTTCGACGAGCAGGAACTTAGCGCGGACAAGCTGCTGGAGGACATTCGCCTGGCAACAGGGCGTCTTCCAGGCCAGCATTTGCACTGGAAAAACTTCAAGCCCGACGTCCGGCTGTCAGCGTCAACTGTTCTCGGCGGCGCAGACCATAAAGTCGGCTTCCTGAGCGTCGTCGTATGTAAGCGCCACCTGCAAGCAGACTCCAGCTTTACCGAGGACGACGCCTACTTGCTTACGTTCCGCTACCTGCTCGAGCGCCTCTCGTGGGTGGCACGGATCAACTCAGCGGACCTGGACTACACCCTTGCACACATACAGCGGTTCTCGCTGGCGAAACTGAGGGCCTACGAGGCGCGGCTTGCCAACATGTCGCCCGGATTATGTTCCGTTGACTGGAGGCACGTCCCCAAAGGCGGCAACATTGACCAGCCGAAGCGGTTGAAGTACTTGCAGTTGGCGGACTTCATTGCCAGCGCGACCGGTAACGCCTTTGAACCTGATCAAATGGGCAACTGCCACCCGGAGTATTTGGGGGCGTTCGTGAACAGGCTGTGGCGTCACAACGGGAAGCTGACTACCTATGGGCTGAAGATGCATCCATGGAATGACAGCACGAAGGCCGCGTATCCGTGGATAGCGGCCCTGTGAGTGCGTCAGCCGGCTATAATCCGATTCATCACCGGGTGCAAACCTTTCAGCTTGCAGACGACCATCCGCACATTTCCAGTGTAGCCACACCATGCGAGCTGTCAAAGGTTCCGTGGAGGTAGAGGCAGCCGATATATCCGTCCGGTTTCCCGCCGACCGTAATAGCTCAGTAGGCGCAGCTACGTAAGCTCTATGCTGCTGTTGTATAAGGTCAGCAAGGACTTGGCTACCAGGAACAGCTGGTACGCCAAGAGTCCGGCACTGATACCCGTAGCCCAGGATGCGAGGCTTTCTCCCGACACCAGGGCTGCGAAAGCTGTCCAGGTAGTGCTCAGGACTCCAATTAGGACAGTCCAGATCAGCTGAGTGCCCACCTGTTCAATCAGTCGACGCCGTTCTATGTACCCCGTGGTGCGTTCGGCCGATGCTACTTCGATTCGGCGTTCCCAAAATCTCATGGCCATAGTGAATGTCAGACCGGTGATAATCGACGTTGCTGTCAGGACAGGCCCCGCGGCGACAGTGTTCACTCCCAAAAAGAAGATGACGAAACCGACGGCTGTGGCAAGCGCAATCCACAAGAACTCAGCCCAGCGCAGGGACCTGAACCATACCGCGCTTCGGTCTACGGTGAACTGGCCCCTAAGTAATTCGGTCGGGCTCAGGATCGTCATAGTAGGTCACTTTCCACGGTTCAACTCCCGTTCCGTCCCAGTGGTTAAAGGACGAGGCTGTGGGCAGGTTGTGGTCATCTCCGACTCCAAGCTGTCCCCGGATGTCGTCCAAGATTGTCTGGCAAACGGAAAGAAAATCTTCAGGTTCAGGATAGCGACTACCCCCGACAGTTGTATCTACTTCTGTAAGCAGCGGGTAAACCAGTCCAGGGCCATCAGAATTCATATCGAAAGTTGCGGGGCGTCCGCTCGGAAGTTCTACGTTGAGGCTGGCTTCCCAGTCGCTCGTATCCAACGGCGACGAGACGCCAGCTTCTTCTGTCCCCTCCTGGAGAAGACCGAAAACCTTCGAGCGGTCAATTTTCCTCCCGTCCTCGGTGAGGAGGCCCTTGACGCGCCTTCCTCCTCGGTAGGACGTCCTGAGTTCCACAGAAGGGCCGTATTCGATGAGCTTGCCTGACCGATCCCTCCTGCGGGGAGCTCTGAAGACGACGTTACGGATGGAGGCTGCCTGTAAAGCTTGGAGTGTCGTGATAGGTGGTATTTTCACCGTTACATATCGCAGTCCCCAAGTGAGACTGGGGATAAGCGCATTGCGCATGAAAGTTACGGTACCCATTCGCCCGAGCCGCTCAATGAATAAGAAAGCTGCGTAGGAATCACGAGGAAAATACATGAGGGCCCGGAGAGGAATGTGTTCAGTATCGCCCGTGTGGCGGTCAACGGTTGTGCCGTCCGCCTTTGCCAACCTGCTCCTGTGACCCCTTTTGCCAGGTTCGATGGTCACCATAAGTGCTTCGTGGTTGTCCGACGAGAAAGCTTCCGTGACTGTGAACTTAGTGTCAGGATCCGAAAGACTGTTATATCCTTGGCTGCGCTGAAGCATAGCAACTACGACACGTTCCACAGCTTCTCTAAGTGATAGCCCGGCCCCGTTGACATTGTCGATTGGCCGTATCGCCCCGGCCTCCTTACGCCTGTCCTTCACTTGTATCAGGTATGGGACGACGAAGTACCGGCTCACTGACGTGCCCGAGGTGAAGCTAGTTCTTCCATAGGTGTTATCCCCTGCTTTCGGTTCGGCCTGACGAAGACTCTATCGGAGTTCATCAATGGTTCCCGCGAGGGGCGTGACACGGGGCAACAGGCAGGGGCAAAACCAATGGCACCACTCTCAGTCGGCCACGCTTGCCCCCATCCTCGACTACGTCGCCAATGGGCACTGTTCCAGTCTGGCAGCTTCCTGCCGGTGACGGTGAACTCGTGGCGGGAACGCTGCTGGCCGTGGGCTCCGGCACTTCACGCCGTAACCATCCTTGCTGAAGCTGACCCAGTCGTTCGGTGAAAGGGATCCGTTATAGGTGCGTGTGCTATGGCTCCGCGAGCCGCCATTTCTTCTTCTGGTTGGGGGTCGTCTCCAGGTCCTCACGGATGATCCGCTCGGCAGTAGTGGCGGCTTTGGTGAGGTCCACATGGTCCCTGAAAGCCATCGCTAGCTACTCCGCATCTTCATAGACAGGGACTCCCCCGGATAGTGCCGGCGAGGTGACCTGCCAGTGCCTGGTCTGGATGAAGTCCAAGGGGGTTGGCCGAAGACCCCCGTCGATGTCGGGCTGGCATGCGGACTCGTCCACGATGCGCATCAGCTTCCCGATGTCTTCATCATAGGACCGTCGACGGACCTCCTCGCATGCTGGTCAATTTGGGTCAGCCGGCCGAACGTGACAACAAGAACCCACCACTTCTCGGAAGTCGAGGGTACACGCTTTTTTAAACGTGTCCCATCGGGGGTTGTGCACCTATGACGTGTACTGACAGGACGCCTTCGCAGATATGCGTTGGCTGGGCAATCCTAATTGCGACACCACGGGGCACAGCAAGCGGACTGAATGGCGTTGTAATCACATCTATGGTGCCGCTCACGCAGCGCCCCACTGTCCTACGACTCCCCTGCATCTGCTCAGCAAAGGAAATGGGCGATATGATTTCGCCGTGCAGACCAAATGCAAGACGACCAGCGATGACGGAAAGCAAGACGGACGGTTCACTGACGATGTGAAAGGTGACGCGGCCGCACATTCGGCTTATTTCTGCAACAATCCGCAATGCAACCGACTTCTACGGGCGCCGCTGGATCAGAACGCGGCCGGCCCACTAAAACTCGGACAAGTGGCCCATATCTATGGAAACCGCCACGGAAGCGAACGCCACCAGTGCCACGAGGATCCGTCTAGCCGCGCAAACCCAGACAATGCGATCTTCCTTTGCGCGGCCTGCCACGACATGATCGACAAAAGGGGGGCCCACAGTGGAACATCAGGATTCGGTGCGCCAGAGATACTGTCCTGGAGGGACACCCATCATGCCCTGGTCCAAGAAGCTCTCACGGGCAGCTATAACCTCTTCAGCCTTGTCCGACGCCAATCACAGACAGCGGCTGCTGCCCGGACACTTCTGACCGATATGAACAATAGGAGGGTGTTCTTCGATCCTCCTCACGACGAAGACTGGTCCCACGTGGTTCAGTCTCTAAGTAGATTCCGAACCCTTCTCAACGATATTTTGAAAAACTCTTTACCAAGAGATCCCGTTCATCAACCCGCGACTGAGATCCAGGCGCTCCTTCGTAAGACTCAGGGCGATCTCAAGTTGCAAAAGAATGGCCGCGCCATCGACGAAGAAGAGGCTCGAGACTTTCTCAGAATAATGCGCCGCCGGCTTGGAAAGCAGATTGCTCAACTGGCGCGGGTATCCGGAATGCCCGTTCCTGACAATCTGCAATCGGTGTTGGCCCGCTAGTTGCAATGGCAGGCCGTCACGCCGCCCACGACACGCGAGCTGACCTCAAAGCCCCAAAATCCTGCCACGACCTCTGTCCCTGTGGGCGTCAGGACGCGCGCAGTATGACCGCCGCCGAGCTGTCCCGACATGCTAAGGCCTACCGGCGTGTTCAGCGCGCTGTGGCCCGCCTTCGACTTGTGATTGCCACCACGACATGTACACAAAATGGATTGGATATTGAGTAGATCCGAAAGACAGGAGGTGCAGAGGGCTCCTCTAGCCTTAGCTCGAGCGACCACACCGTCCGGATGTTCTGCGGAGTCCCGCCGATACGAGCGCCGCCACGAGGCCTTTTAGCTTCGGTACTTGCGGACGCGTTTGAACCATACGTCCAGACGACTGATCTCGCTTTCCAGTTCCTCCGGCTCGGGCGGAGTGTAGTTCGTTTCAGGATCTTGGTCGTGTCTCCGCGTCCACTTGGACGCGTGACTATATCCCTGTTGGAACTCATCGTTGTCTTGCTGGGTGATGGCAGCAAGTAGTTTGAACATCTTCGGTCTGACTTCAGCCGTTCCACGATCGACCACTTGGTAGACGATCTCCAGGTTTACCGCCCGCTCCCAGGTGGTGGACAGATCACCAGCCCAAGCGGAGCATCGTCGGTCGTACTCCTCAGGATTCAGATCTTTCCTATCCTTGGCGATTCTCGCCGCCTCCGTTTTCAGGTCACGTATGCGAGTCGAAACATCTTTTGCTGTCCATGGGTGGCCGTCAAGGCAATAACCCGTAGATTCCTTTTGGCGGCTGATCCATCGCCTGGCGACGGGCACATCAAACTCATCTGCATGCTTCACGATGTCGCCGACGAAACTGATGTCGTGAGTAAATACGACTACCTGGCGGTCTTCAGCAAGTTCAACAATGCGTCGAGCGACGATGGAGCGTCTGCCATGGTCCAGGGATGTGATGGGATCATCAAGAACCACTGCTGACCGCGTCTCGTCGAATGCAACTTCTGTAAAGAATCCGGCTAGGCCAAGAGCGGTCTTTTCTCCCTCGCTAAGGACGTCCGTCACAGAGGCCCTAGACGTAGTATTCACGAGCGCCGGAAGGTGAGGGAGGGTGTTCTTTTTTCCCCGCTGTGGGTCGAGAGTAACTCCAGTTAGCCGCAAACGTTCAGTCTCGCGTGTGAATTTATCTCGTACTACGCGAGTAACGTGCTCTTTCGTCAGCTCAGTTGTCTTGCGCGTGATGACGCCAGTGTCCGTCGACCGCTTGGCTTTTTCGATCGTAGTACGCAGGGCTAGTCGAGACACTTCCTGCCGAACGCTTTCTGCAGCGCTAACCAAGGCTGTTTGGGATTGCAGCTCTTTGACCGCGGCCGAGGCGTTGGCTAGCCGTGTTCGGAACGTGCCAGAATCTATAGCGAGAGCGGCCTTGGTCAACTCATCGCCTTTTGTGGTCAGAGCGGCCGCCGAGCACTCCACAAGTGCAGCTGGAGGATCATCCTGCTGACTGTCAATCCATTCAACAGCTTGCACAGCGGCGTCGACAGCTTTCTGGAGGCACTCTTCCGCCTTCGTGGCTGTCAGATCGTCGGCGATCGTAAGCCTTGTCAAAGATGCGCTGATCGAAGCTGGCAGGTGATGAAGCTTAGCCAACTCAGCGCGCTTGGCCTGCAATAACCCTTCGGCCGTTTTGGCATCTTCTTCGGTGGTCTCGGTCATGAAGGTGTGGAATCGACTGAGACGCTCTGCCCCTCCTTCGTCCAGTACTTGGTGGCACAGGACACAGCGGCTTTCTTCTTCGACATGAGGGAAATCGTGCCCAGTGTATGCCTCGGTCTCCGAGTAGGCTTTGGCTGCCTGCCACAGCGTCCGCCATGTTTCACTGCCGACTCCGTCGAGAGGTTCCTCGGAAAACTTATCGGATGACGCGATCTTCGCGGCTGCACGAAGTTCTAGCGCACTCTTCCGTATCTTCGCGAGCGACTGAAGCCCTTCTATCGACAAAGTGCTGAAGACCAGCTTGCAATATGCGGCGACAGTCCTGTAGTCCGTCGCTAAATTGTTGAGTCTCTGTCGTTCCTTGGCTGGGTCACTACTCTTGAGTTGCGCTTCAGTTTGGATCGCGTCACCCAGATCTGTTGAGATGTCGGCCCTTGGTGCCAGGGCGACGTCTAACTGTTCTTTCGTTGTTTGCCCAGTAAGCGATGCCAAAAATGCGCTAGCCGCCGTGTCCGGATGCACAACCGGCATCGAGGCTTTCGAGTTTGTATTTTCCTGCAACTTCTCGTCGAGGGTGGCGCACACGGCGTCACAGACTTGGCCAAGTTGATCAAGCAACTCGAGTGCGGAAGGTCTGTAGCTGATTTCAGATGCCGTACTGACGTACGCTTGGCCGCACGCATCGTCGTAGAACTGAACTTGCGCAAGCTCTCCGCTGACCGGCTCCTGCCACTTCCATTCATCAGTACTGCCGGCGTCGCCGACTACGTACTCAAAAACCGCGTGTTGATCGTCAGAGCCATTTGAGGTGAAGACATTTCCTAGCACATCCCCGTGCACACGCGCCCTGACGGCTGTCCGAAGGAGCCGCGCGTAGCTGGTTGGGCCCCCGTTAGCAGTCCAGCGTCTATGCGATAGCTAATTGGTTTTCTTGCGTCCAGGTTTCCCAGTAGCGCTTCGGCGTCATGCCGTCCAGGGATCCGTGGGGCCGTTCATGATTGTAGATAGCTTTCCATTCCTCCGCCAAATACTTGGCTTCGGCCATGCTGTCCATGATTTCTCCGGAGAGTTGTTCCCTTCTGAATTGGGCGTTGAAGGATTCGATGAAGCCGTTCTGCCAGGGTGATCCCGGGTCGAGGAATGCGGTGTCGACCCCGGCGGTGTCGCACCAGCTGACCAGTGCCTCAGCAGTGAACTCGGGCCCGTTGTCGCACCGGACGTAGGCCGGGGCGGTGCCGGTTTCGGCGATGATGTTCTCCAGCACCGCGACCACGTCGGCGGCTTTGAATGACCGGCGGGGGATGATGGCCAGCGCGGTGCGGGTGTATTCGTCGATGACGTTGAAGAACCGGATGTGCCGGCCGCAGGAGGTCACGTCGGACTGGAAGTCGAAGCTGACCACGTGCATCGGGTACTCGGCTGTGAGCCGTTTCTGCTCCCCGGCGCCGGGCCCGGTGCGGCGCTTCTTCCGCGCCCTGGGTTTGCAGGTCAGCCCCTCGTCGCGCCAGAGCCGGCGCACCCGCTTCCTGTTCAGTGCCACGCCGTCCCACTCGGGCTGTGCCAGCAGGTGCCAGCGGGCCTTCCGCCAGCCCCACGCTGGATGCTTCACCGCCACGGCGCGCAAGGCTGCGCGGAGCTGGATTTCCTCGAAACCCATGTCGGGTTTCTTCTTGCGGAACGCTGACCGGTTCTGGCCCAGAAGCGCGCAGGCGAAGCGTTCGGACGCCCCGAACTTCTCCACCGCCATGCGCACGGCACGGCGGCGGGGTCCGGGGCTCAGAATTTTCCCCGCGCGACCTCGTTCAGGATGTCGATGGCGAGTTCCTTCTCCGCCAGCAGCCGCTTGAGCCGGGCGTTTTCCTTCTCCAGCTCCTTGGTCCGTTTGGATGACTCGGCGTTCTTCTCGGACCCGTACAGGTTCAGCCAGCGATACCAGGTCGCCTCGGTGACCTGAAGTTCCTTGATGACCTCGACCATCGGGCGTCCGTCGTTGAGCATCTTCTGTCCCTGCCGGACCTTAGCGATGACCTGCTCGGGGGTATGTCTGCGTGCCATGATTCGTGAATTTCCTCCTGTGTCCATTCTCGGACACGAAACTCACACAGACACTGGACTTCTATCTGGGGACCCAACCATAGCCTGACTTGCCACTGCCATTGTCACCATAAATCACTGTGAGACCGCTGCCGGAAAACGTAAGTGTCTGGCCTGAGGCGAGAGCGTTGATTCCCTCGACATTCCGAAGTTGGAGAAGACGGACAGGATCCGAAATTGCCGCGCCGCCAGGTATGTCTGATGCACTGAGCTGCAGCGCATCGGCAACGGCATCGGATCCCGTCAGGAGGTCTTCCGCGATTTGGTCAATCGCGGCTTCACCAATTGGATCTCCCTTGCAGAGACTAGAAAAGATTTGCTGCTGCCACGTTGGGCGAGTGCCTATCCACCTAGCTATATCAGCTTCCAGCGACATCCGTGATTCCCCATTTCACTTGAACTAAAGGTGCGGCGTTGAGCTCATCTCTCCGAGCACGCCAGTCTGGCAAGTGTTGATCCATCGACTCGGTGAAACGCTCATTGTGGTGCCGCTCTCTTAGATGCATCAATTCGTGGACCACGATGTATTCGAGGCAGTCCGGATGTTTCTTGGCGAGTTCTATGTTGAACCAGATATGGGCTGATTCGCGGTTACAGCTACCCCACTTGGTCTTCATGCGGCGCACAGTCCACTTCGCCACATCTCGTCCGATAACTGGTTGCCACTTGGCTATGAGTTCGGGCGGTCTGGCAACGGGAGGCGGTGAGAGGCAGCTGGGCTTCCAGATTCGACCTGCGGTTGGGCGGGCTCGTGTTCCGCAGCCCAAAGTACCTGAGCCAGCAGCGATTCGGCATCGTCAGAGGCGGTCTCCCCGAACTGGTCCACGGTCACCGGCGTCGCGGAGGCGGCTGCTTTTACGACGGCTTGCAGCGGGAACCATGGAGGGAGCTGCCGATACCGGCGGCGGTGACCGCGCACTTCCATGGTCTCTGAGTCGTGCATCTCAACCCAGCCTGCGCAAGCGCTAACGAGGAGAAGGAGAATGCCAGGCTGCTGCTCCAACGCGCGGGTGAGCTTATTCGCAACGGCTTGGGGCGAGGTGAGTCGCGTGCCGGTCCAAAGTGCGGATTGGAGGTTCAGATCTTCGGGGTCCCAAGAACTGGGGTCGGACCAATCGATGCTGTCCCAGAGGGCTAGGAGGGCTGTCTCAGCATGCTCTTGCGCAACCAGACGGCCGCGTTTCTCGGCAATCCGGGCGGTCTCGGCAAGCAGGCAAAACGCTGCAGACAACGGTCGGCGTTTGGCGTCTTGATCTGTCAGGACCGCTAGCTCGTCATCTTCTGCATTCGCGGCGACCGCAGCGGCGAGACTGCATGTCGCATCGAGTCCCAAGGCGAGGGCAGACATTACGGGTGGAATTTCGGAAGCGGCCGAGGCGGCCTCCGCAAGTTCTGCGCGCAGCGCTGCGTCGTAGGGACGATGTTGAACCCGCGAGTAGGGGCGAGCCCGCTCAAGCAGTGCCAGGTGCTCCTTGATCGGGTTATGTTCAACTGCAGGTGGTTGCATTTGCGGTACAGGTGGAGGCGACTGGGCCTGCTCACCGCGCCAGGCTGCGCTGAGAGCATCTGTCGCCTCAGCAAGCTTCTTTAAGGTGGCCTCGAGCTGGCCATCGTCGTTCAACTCAGGTGTGTCTGGCCATGTTCCTGATGCGGCTACGACATCGTCGACGGCACGCGATACCCAAGAAACCCAAGGGGAGATAGACGGGCGACTCGCTTTGGCTGCCGCAAGCTCAACTTTGACATCGTGCACGGCGGGAATGAGCTCCTCGCAGGCTTGGGTGAGCGCCTCCTGGAGTGCGGCCCTGTGTTGTCGGGTCTCGAGCGAGGACGGTTCCGCAAAAATCGTGTTGCCGTCTTGGTCCCACGAGGTGCTTCTACGTGCGCGGGCTCTGGTAGCAAGCCATGCGGCTGCTTCGGTCGCCGGCCCGCGCCGGACGTTTCGAGCCGCCAGGGTGAGCCGCTCGGCCGCACGAACTCCCTCTAGAATCGCACCTGCATAATGAAAGTCGACCGCAGGTAACGACGCGCCGATTACTTGGCCGGCTTCTGCATCATTGAGAGGCCAACCTCGTTGGACTTGCTGATACTCCTCGAACTGAACGGCTTTCCATTGGCGGAGGATGTCGGCGGGGAACAGGATGGGGAAGTCATCCACCTCATAGGAGTGCTCTATACACAAGAGCACGAGGTTCGACGCGCTCCGGTTGTCCTCTGCCGACATTTCTATCCACCGAGGCCCTCCGGCGCGACGGGCGTGAATGTGTGCGATACGGCTGTTCAAGACGAGGTCACCGGTGTCGTCATTCGTCTTGTAGAGCGGGCGGAGACAATCGGGCTTCGCGCAGCGGAACGCCGAGGCGTACAGCTGTTTTACAGTTGCCACAGTGGGCAGGGGATGTTCTTTGACGGTTGCCCTGGTCGGCTCGTCAGGATTGCGTGATACCACTAGGTCATTCTTCCTGTCCAAAGGATGGATGTGGAACGAGCGTTCTTTGTTGTACATGTTGACTGTCTCGATACTCGCGTATCTCAGTTCCCTAGGATACGAGATGGAGGAACTAGGTCGGGGCCTAGCCACGCGACGGTTCTAGGGGCCATTTATCGACCACAAAACACCGCCAAAAAGCACCGAATTCCGACATTCAGTGGGGGTCCGCGAGACACCTCGGGCACATAAAGGCCCAAAAACCGGGGTTCGAAGTGGTTCCTCATCGAGCTAGAGCCTTTGAGGCTCGCTGACATCCTGTCGGCTCGACCCCTAGTTGAGGTTCATGCCGAACTGACGGGTGAGGAGGACCCGCTTAAAGTGGGCTTCGGCTGCATCCACCTGCGCGGCAGAGGCGCTCGGCGAGAAGACCTGCAGGATACTGAACTGGAAGTACTGCCGGTGCCGGGCGTCGGCGGCGGCCAACTCCCGGAGCGCGACGTTGCCGCCATGGCCGTTCCTGGCGTACTCGCTCCAGCGGCCAAGCAAGCGTTCAGCGCCGTCAGCTTTGCCCACATACAACTTTCCCGTCAGGGTGTCGGCGATGACGTAGATTCCCTGGACGGATCTGAGGGCCGTTTGCCACTGCCTGTAGCGGTCGTCCGACATGACGGCCTGGAGCTCGTCGTAGCTGATCAGGATCGCGTCGAAGCCGAGGAATGCCACGTCGGCCGGGTCGGAAATTTCCACCACGGCCATGCCGGTCGCCAGGTCTCCTGTTTTGGCCCAGTTCACCGGGTCATTGGTCCACTCAATGACCAGCCGGTCCACCAGGGCCGCGAACACCGGCGAGGGCCTCAAATCGAAATAGCGGCGAATGTCGGAGCGCTCGGCAACAACCTCACCATGGTTCTCGTACGCGGTAAGGAACCGGGCCCGCCGGCCGGTGGTGGCAAGGAAGTTCAGCCAGATACGGGGAGGGGTCGGCGGCAGCTTGCTGTTGCGGATGCCCTGCTCCCGCACGTAAGGCAGGAGGCCGGGTCCCATTGCGTCCGCCCGCGTCCTCAACCCGTCCGGCTTCAGCGTGTGCCGGATGACCTGCACATCCTCCGGAGCGAGCCCGGCCGCATGGAAGAGATTGCCGAGGCTCAGGTCGCCCGAGATGCTGTTATCCATGCTCTACCTTCGCTGAATTGGCCAGACGGAAAATCCGGACCCTCTTTCCAGCACTGTACTGGCAGTTCAGACCTCGGAAGGGCAATCCCGTAAACCGCCCTGATTCGAAGCGGACACGTGACGAATGGCGGATTACGATGACGAGAAGAGTCGCAAGATTGGGGTGGCGCATGGCTGAGCACCGTCGACGATTCTGCAGTGCCAGCTGGCGGCCGGCAGGCTTAGCCGGGAACTCAGAGCAGTGTCATCTTCGTCCAGGTATCGGGAGTTGCCTCCTCGACGCCCTCAATGAAGAACGCTCTGTCTGGCCCCAGGATTTCGCCAATAGACTCGACGAGTCGGTGGAAGTGCCACAGGGACAATGTTCGTCCTCGACCAGCTTCCAGGACAAAGACTATGCACCCGTCTGCTGGGTAATGCCAGACGTTGTTCCATGCGAGTCGGCCCGCGGCTGCCTTGATGCCGCTCCCCTCCTTGTCACTTAGCATTCTGCTCTTGGGGTCTGTTCCAGTCATGTGGCGGCCTCACCATCGTGACAACGCAGGGCCCTCTCCCGCGCCCTGTAGACCGTCCCGCGCGAGACTGAAAAGAGTTCGGCGAGTTCGGCGACCGTATGTTCTCCGGCGTCGCTCAGACGCATCAAATGCTCCTCCTGCTTTCGACTCAGCTTAGGCATCTTCCCGCGAAGTCTCCCCTTAGCTTTCGCCAGCTGCATTCCCTGTCGTGTTCGCGACCGGATCAAGTCCGCCTCGAACTCGGCGACCATCGCTAGCGCGTTGTACAGCAGGCGCGCCGTCGGGTCCTTCGGGTCGTGAATCGAGGTTCCCAGCTGAAGACTCACACCCATCGTCGTCAGTTCCTCTACGATGTCGCGGGCGTCGGGCAAGGATCGAGCGAGCCTGTCCAGCTTGGCGACGACGAGCACGTCCCCCTCTCTGACGGCGGCCAGAGCCTCACGAAGACCGGGTCGGTCCCTGTTCGTTCCGGTCAGCCCATGGTCAACGTAAACCCGCGTCGCGCCAAGTTCCTGCAATTGCTCACGTTGCGCGGCAAGGTCCTGCTCCGCGGTACTACACCGGGCATATCCGATCTTCAAGGTTGTCTCCTTCGTGTTTCGTTAAGCCCCCGCACACCGGACGGTTCACCGAGCGGGTCTTACGGACGCACCTTTTCCGGCTCTCAGCGGCGTGGATCGGTGTGCCGGTAGCCGATCCCCTTACGGACGCCTCCTTGTCCCTTTATGCTGTTTGCACTAAACCTTGATCAGGCCGCAACGCTCAGCCATAGGCCTGGGCAAATTCCCCGGTTGGCCCGTGGGCGTTCCGCCGGTGGTTTTCGCCTGTTGGTGAACCGCCTTCGGACCCTCCGGCAGCGACCCGGCACCATCTTTCGGTTTTGCCGAGCGGCCGGAGACGTCCTGCTGCATCTTGTCGCTGAGAGATACGTCCTCTTTCGTCATGTCGTTCGGCTTTCCCTGCGGCTGGTCTCGGCGAGTCGCTCTAACAAGTCATTCCGTTCATCCGGCGATGCGTCGACGTAAACCTGAACTACGAAGCGAACGTCAATGGCTGCGCTCATGGATAGCTCTTCAAGGGGACCGATGAGAGCGAGGTGGGAGTTTCGTGGATCGAGGTCTGCAGGGCAGACCCCGTGGAAGAAACGGTCAAGCCAACTGCTAAGAAGCATCCGGCCAGCGGCGCGATCGATGACCTGCGGAAAGCTCCGACCAATGGCTCTAAAGAGCAGGATGGCGTCCTGGTTTGATTGGGTCCAGAGAGAAGCATCCGCCACATAGTGCCGCGCCAGGCATTCGGAGACGGCGCCCAGGTAGTCCTCATCGATCAAGGAATTCTCGTCCACTCCGGCGGAAGCATTACGAATGGCTGCAGCGGCGATCTCGATTTCACTTGCCATGTATTCACGGTCACCGTCCATTTGCTGGCCCCAAAATGCTCGAAGAGACCGAGGTTTGTCGGGACGGATCGACCATGTCGCACTGTCGCGCCAAGCCCGCGCCCTCCCCCTCTAGTCGGGGACCTGTTAGCCATCTGCTGTGGTTTTCTGATTTCAAAGTTCTCATGACGATCATGTGTGCGGAGTAGCAACCATCTCTCACCATAGGAACCCGTCGTCATGAAGCATGCGGCCGCGCATCAGACTTCGATTGCCGCTTCGGTCATCGGGCAGCGAACCATTCGTGTAGGCCGTCCGGGACCTTTTCCTGACGAGCGAGACGCGCGCGCCTCGACTCGTCCCACGGCACACCCCTGTCGACATTGTCAGCCCGTCGGCCCCACGACCAGCCAACAGCTAAGGCGTAGGCGTCGTCCGCTCCCATGTAGGCCCGGCGTCGATGAACGACCCATCTGACAGCCGTGCAACCGTGCAACAACAATTCGTCAGCGGGCTTGCCCAAGAGAATGTCATTGCTCAACTTCTCGAACGGAACCCGCCAGCCGTGGGAGCCGAGATGGATCACTTCAGCCGCTGGTGTCGAAAGCGGCGCATGCAATGCAGCAAGTTTTGGTTCTGATTTCAAGTCTGCGTCGGCTCGGTGATGGAGGTCCGCGCCGTCCTCCCAACACCCGAACGGGTTACCGGCCGCCGACCGGATGCAGCCCTCAGACTCCTCGGTATGCCGCCATGGGTCTTCGGCCGGAAGGCTGATTAGGAGATCCGAGACGACGCCCGAGACAAAGGCTGCGAACATGATCGGTCGCGCCCGCACAAACGTGAGGAGTTGCTCGTCGATTTCCACTCTTGCCTCGGTAGTGACTAGACCGTCAAAAAGGCTCACCAGCCATCGTCGGAGGCATGTGAGCCCGTCAGGGAGTTCGTCCGGACAACGGTCGACAGCCGTAATCCCCATCCCAGCATCATGTGTTTTCATACGGCACATGTGTGCGGAGTTCACCCGAATCCTCACCGCTTCACTGGCAGCGGCGCAGGCGAATCCGAATGACGACGGCGCCTTAGACCCGGCGATAGCCGCTGTGCCGGTGCTGAGAAGTTCGGCGGCATGGGTGTGGGCATATTAAGAGGACTCGGGGCTGCGCCCCTCGCCCCTCGCTGCCTGTCAGCCTTCCGGTATGCAGGTCGAGTAGGTTCCGATACCGATTCGAAAAGACTCTCCGTTTCCTGCAGCGCGCGGCGCGCGCTGACGCCTGCCCACCCACCTCGTGCTCTTGTTTTGCCACCGATGCCGTGCCCTGGTTCGCTGGCGCTCACCCGCGGGTTCGGTCCGCTGATCTCTTCGGGAACGTTCCCGGTGCCTGGACGCTGCGCGTCCAAGGGGCTGCGTTGCGGTTCAGGGTTCCGCCCTGCGGAGTGGTCCCGGTCAGGGTCCCTCTGCGCTGGCTGTCTGGTGGGGCGTTCTGGTGGCAACGACTGCGCTGCAGTACCCGGGTGGCCAGGCCGGTGGCTTTATTTCTCCAATAGGGATGCCTGCCGGCGCGAACTCTTTGTTGAAGGTCCGCAGGTTCTTCAAGGTGGCGTTCTGGACGGCGACGGCGCTTCGCCCCGACGAGGTTTCCGGTTCACTCGGGCTCTGACCGTCAGGGTGCTGGTCTTGGAGGGCAGCGGCTTCCTCGCGGGGTGGCCTGAAGTTCCAGGCGTATGGGACACCGTCCGGTGGCTCGCTGCTGAACGTCTTGCTCACTGCCGGCGGGCAGCCGTCGGCCTCAAAGGCGCTTCGTTGACGGAACAATCCCCCTGCGCCCCAGCGCTTATCCTCGCCGGCCGGGACTTCCGCCAAATCGCTCAGGCAAGGATCCTCTTCCGGCGCGCAGCGCCTACGCGGTGTCCAATCTTCCGTTGACCAGCAAGAGCACACCGGCCGACCGCACGTCCGCCGCCGGCAGGGAAGGTACATCACCACTGGTTCCAGACGAAGTGTCCGCCGAAGGGGTGAAAGCCCGCGCCAAGCGTAGATCAAATCCCTCCAGTCACTCTCGCACAGCGCCCCCCACAGCCTTGACCTACTTCAACTCCAGCCACATATAGATAAGCGAGGTTGGCCTAGGCATAGAGATGCCCGCAGACTGACAGGCCGTTCCCAATTCTTAGAGAGGACAGAAGCTGCCGTAGGCCGGGGAACACGGCTTCCGGTGTTAAGGGGCGAAATTCAAGCCGTTTGGCCGCTCCCCGACTCCCCGAATCGCCCACCTGGGGTGTGGCCGCTAACCCGGAATCGGCGCATGTTCCAGGGAATGGAACATGCGACATACCGCGTGGCCCGCACGGGCGGCATCGACACAAAACCCACCTCGTCCCGCGCGCCGGATCCTTCGCTTCCTCGGTCGCCAACGCCGGCGCCACGACGAGGCTGACCCGCTGTGAAGCGTCCGGGCTCAACGGATTCCTGATCCTGTCTGGCACCGTCGCCAGCCGCGAAGCCGAAATCCAGCCAAGCGGTCTTCGCGCCATTCCGGCCGTTCGCCCGTCACCACACCGCCTCGAAGTGGATGTGGGCAGTCTCGACGATCTGGGCTGCCCAGGCCAGGTGATCCGCCGGTGTGTCCTGAGTAGGGAATAGAGAAGACTGGGTGACCATGAACAGGGCGAGGTCAGCGTCGGGCGCACCGACATCGCGGGTAACTTTCAGCAGCTGAGAGACGACCCGCAACTCCGTACCGCCGGCGAACTGATATTTCGGGCACCACATCTCGCCCGCGTACTCGAAAGCGAGCAGTTCCCCGGAGCGGCGCAGCGTCAGGACGCGCGCAGGATCCAGCGCCCCGGGGTTCATCTGCTCAGCGGACTCGGCCAGCGTGTACGAGCCGTCGCAGAGCAGCTGCATCCATCGTTTCTCCGCCGCCAAAGAGAGCGTCACTGCTTCATCGTGCTCCAATTCGTACACCGGCTTCCTTAGGTCGATCGATTGCTATGGGGCGGGTCCACGCCAAGGAGTGCTGACGCGCGCCTCAGGTCTTTCAGGGTCAAGCCTCGCTCCTCGTCCGGCCGGACAATGCGGACTTCGGCGATGTTTGGATGCATCGCTGTCAGATTCTCCTCGAGGTATTTTGTCTGGCCGGTTGCCGGCTCATTATCGATCCAGACCACCCGGATAGGGGTCTTCCAGTCGTCCTCCGCGGCATTGCTCACCGCAAACCGCTTCCAGGGCCGTTGGGAACGGGCGTACATGTAGATCTCCCCCGGGGAGGGCTCGTAGAACATCTCGAGCTCCGGCAGGCCGATTGCCCGGGCCAGCCAGTGCGCCCTCCAACCCCACGACGTGAGCCAACGGATGTCGACGCCTGCCGCATGCCACGCGTTGATGGCCTCAATGACGGCAGGACGGACACGCACAGTGGTCGGCGCGTACGGGGGCACGACCAAATCGAACTCCTGAAGGCCCCGGAGCTGCACTGTGGTCCAGGGGTGCCTGGTCGGCACGATGGTGCCGTCTACGTCCAACAGAACGATCGTCTTCATGCATTACACGTTACGGCTGTGCGCCAAGCGCCAGCGCCAGCGCCCTATTCGAACGACCCTTCATCGGGCGCGTTCAGCGCCATGAAAATCGGCCGGGCGCGTCTATGCGCAGGACATCGATTGGCCGTGCGTGAAGGTAGGGGTCCTGGGCGGAAGCCACAGCTCCGCGGCCGCCGGGTGAGGCTGGAGTAGAGGCGCGCCAGGGTGCACTAGCCTGGCCGGGGCACGCTTCGCGCACGCTTTGTTCAACCCTGAGCTGGGCGCTGTCGGTCTGTTCGGCTAGGGCCCAATCCTAGGCTTGCGCTTCGCCGTCGGAGAGGCGCTTTGGCCCCGTCTAATAACCATTGCCGTTCACAGCGGCATAAGTTATTCGACAGGGCCACGGCACCACAGTTATCATCACCGCCCGAACGCTGCACAGCAATAATCCCGAAAGGGCACGGCCGAACGGGCTCCCAGAGTTCGTCGTAGAATCCGACCATGGACCTGGACCAGATCACCGATGATATGCACGGCGCCTACCGGGTGCGTACGGCAAGCGGAACGCTTTACTGCGTCGACCTGGATTCGGTCCCGCGGACCGTCGTCCGGCTCGCTGAGGACCTGCCGCCTACGGACAATTACAAGAACCTGACCCCGTCGGAGCTCCGGAAGGATGGGGACGAAATCCCGCTGCTGGGGATCGTCGAGCTCGCAGTCGGGATGCGGGGCGCCATGTGGCTGGATATTCGCAATGACGGGGTCAGCACTTTTCGTGACACGACGCCAGTCTTGTCGATCTCCCGGCTCGCAGGCCGTCCCTGACGCGTCCCGCCTACAGGCCCTCACTCCAAGGGTCGGCCTCCAGCCAGTAGTCCTCCTCCGACAGCCCTTCGAAGGCTTGATAGAGGACCAGGTCGACCTAGACGTGATGGGGACACGCATGCTCAGACTTCAAAACGGCGTCAAGATCGATCGCCGCCGTGAAGAGCGAGACGTTGTTCAGCCAACATGTCTGGCAGATCGTATTCGGCAGGATCAGGCCGGTCAGTTCGTGGAAGCGGAGTCGGATCGCTTGGGTAATCGAAGTGATGGGCGGTTCGATGCGGCACACAGCCATGGGAAGTGTACTCATGCCCATAAGGTGTGTCGCGGAGCCAAACTCTCTCACCGGTGATGCCCGAATCAGAGGCAGACAAAAAACCTTCATCCAGAACGCACGGGCTCTGCGCATGGGACGATAAAATCAGGAGTACCAGCCAGCGAAAGGGCAGACGATGCCGCGCCACGTTGCAGTACCGTCTGAAGGACTCGAGCCGCCGGGTTGCGACACTGATCGCTGCCTGTACTGTGGTCGGCGCCACCCCTCGGGGATGCCCCTCGATGAGCTGGAGGGGGAAGCAAGCTCTTACCGCGGCGTCGAACGCGCAGCTGCGGCGCTCCGGGTTGTGACGGACAGGCGGCTCGCAAAACAAACACCCGGGTGGGTAGTCGCTCTGAGCACCGAGACGGCGGGCGTACCTCTTCCGGCCGGCTGGCAGGAGCACACCATCCTGCGTCTAAAGGAGGATGCCCGAGAGGCCTGTGACTGCAGGTGCCACGGTCCAAAGACCCCGCACAGGATGCCGACGGGGCAGCCGAACAGCCGCACCCCTAAAGGCCACGCTCCGCCGCAGGCTTGGTAGGTCGTTGGCGGAATCCACTCTGCGCTTGGCGGCACCAGACGCCACGCGGCGCCGCGGGCCAACGGTTGCCCAATAAGCTGATGCGATGACTGACGACGTGCACCCCATTGGGATCTTCGGTGACTGGCATGGGGAAGTCGGTTTCGGTATCGACGCGATTCGATCGGCCGCGGCCGACGGCGTCCGGACTATGATCCATGTTGGCGACTTCCCGCTCGACTGGCCCGGCGCGCTCCGTGGCCGCTTCGAGCAACGGCTGAACAAGCAGCTCGTGGAACACGATATACGGCTGATCGTGTCACCAGGCAACCACGACAACTGGGACACAATCTTGAAGCTCCCTGTTGGGGACAGCGGGCTAATCACCTGGCGATCGAACATCTTCGTTCTACCCAGGGGTGGCCGTACTGTGGTCGAGGGACTGGTTTTCGGCGGCCTCGGGGGTGCGTACTCGGTTGACCAGCAGTGGCGTACAGAGGGCAAATCCTGGTGGGCAGAGGAAGAACCCACCACGGAAGAGGCGGAGAAGCTGATCGCCGACGGCGCTGTCGATGTACTGATCACTCATGACGCGCCGGCCGGCGTTCCGTTGCAGTCGGGCTTTGAACTGACACCCGAGGTCGAGAAGCGCGCCAACCAGACACGGGTACTACTTCGCGATGTCGTCGACCAGCTGCAGCCCGGCCTGGTGTTTTGCGGGCACTGGCACCAGCGCCGGATCCACGACGTGCACCACCCCTCCGAGCAAACCACAACGGTGCACGTCCTGGCAGATGAGGACTCACGGGCCGGGAACGCTGTCCTCCTGTGGCCGGGCGAAACGCCCTTCCGCGTCGAACCGATGATTGCTCGCGGGAGCTAGCTGCTGCACTGGCACCCGCCGACAATCGGGCAGGCCCGGGCTCGTGGCGTACCCGCCGACGGGAAGTATGTCGCCGGCGGGTACGCCACCGCCACGGCGCCCTCATCGTCAGCACCTCGGCCTTCACCGAGTAAGCGGCGGCCACCTCATGGGCGCGCTTATCCAGACGTGCGTGTCGCGGGCGACCAGGACGAGACCATCCTAGGAGGCGGCCAGCTGGCGGGCGAACTCGGCGCCGAGACCTGAGGTAGCGCCGGTGATCAGTGCGGTGGGAGTCGTTGGCCCAACCTTGCCGTGGACCAGGCGGGGAAGCAAAGCAGCCCCGGAGCCAACTGGCGCCGGGGCTGCTTTACGGAGGGCACTACACGGTAGTTGTGAACCTTGCGGTCACCCGGTTGGCGTCATCGAAGATGCTCACCGTCACGAGACCGGCGGAAACGTCGAAGTCGTAGTTCCCCTGCTTCGTTTCGCCGGGCTTAACCATCACGAGGGGCGATATTCGACCGTCGCTGAACAGGCTCGCGTCAGCAGTGTTCCCTTTGGCATCTTTCGCTTTGAAGGACCTCGAATTCGGATCGGTAGCCACCGAGGTCGGGTCCGTCTTCCAGCTGATATTTAGCCGAAGGAACGTACCGTTCTTGGGTACTACGACTTCGGCACCGGTCCAGCCGTTGATAAATTGGACAGGACCGGCCGAAAGGACTGTGATCTCAGCGTAGTCGGGCTTGGCGGCGCTGCCGTTGGAGGCCGATCCAGCGCGGATTTGAACCTTTGCCGGGACACCCGTCACCAGTTCGACAGGCTCGAGCGCCTCGACGGACTTGGATGGCGTTGCGCTTGGCGTTGAGGCTGACGGGGCGGCCGTCGCCACCGTCGAAGAACCGGCGGTAGCCGTGCTTGTTGTGCCACTGCATCCGGCCAGGAGGGGCAAAATAATGAGCATTGCTAGGGCGAGCGGCTTCTTCACGTGTGGGTCGGCTTTCTTTAGAGAGGGCGCTGGCGGCCCCGGAAAGCGTCCCCCAACAGGGCACACTGTAGCGTCATTCGCGCCAACCGCAAGCCGGGGCGCGGGGAAACAAAGCAGCCCCGGAGCCATCAGGCGCCGGGGCTGCTGAATGAGGCTGCTTACGGGGCGACCGTCAGGGACGTGACCGGCTGCAGGATCGGGTTGGTGATGGTGACCTTGATCGGGCCGGGGGCAACATCGAAGTTGACGAAGCCGCGGCTCTTGTCGCCGACGACGACCGGGCTGGAGCCGATCTGGCCGTCGCCCATGATGGTCATGTCAGCTTTGCGGCCGTTGGCGTCCTTGGCATCGAAGTACATCGGGTTCGAGCTCGTGGTGCCCTTCTCGGTTTCCCAGAGGACGTCGAGCTGGAGGAACTTGCCGTTTTTCGCGGCGGGAGCGAACTGGTTGGTGCTGACCTTGTCGACAAACGTCGCCGAGACGATGGTGATCTTGGCGACGTTGCCGTTGCCCATGTCAGCGGTGAACGGGGTGCCGACGGCGGGGGCTGCGGCCTTGGGTGCTTCAGCGGCGGGCGCAGCGGCGGCGGGTGCTGCCCCGCTGGCCGGGGCAGTGGCAGTGGCAGTGGCAGTGGCAGTGGATGATCCACCGCAGCCGGCGAGCAGGGGCAGGGCGATAAGCGCAACGAGCGCGAGGTTCTTCTTCATTGAATGGTTCCTTTGTCCGCGAGTGATGCTGGCGGCGCACAAGAAAGTGTCCCCCAACATCGTGAGCATACTCCTCTCCCACCTACCTCACAGGTCAACTCCAGCGACATTTCAGCGGCCTCCCGGTTTCTACGCATGTTCCCTGGTGAGCCACAGCAGATATTCCATCCACCGGCCCACCGTGAGGAGCCCCTTTGAAGACATTCCCCGCCCTGGCCCTGGCGGCCGCAGGGCATCGACCTGATGACCGGCTGCTCTGCTCTTGGCGCGGCACCTGCCCCGACGGTCACTGTCACCGAAACGGCATCCACGTCTGCCGGTGCACCGGCAGACATGACGCCGATCCCCCCGCATACTCTTGTCCGCCTGCCCCGCAGATTTTGGGGCATCCACTAGGCTCAGGCAATGACTACGACCATCACCGTCGGCGGGTTGACCACTGACCTCTCGCACGCCAACACCCTCGCCAGCGAGTACATGAACCAGTACGGCAGCTGGTCTTACCCCGCCTATGACAGCTATCAGGGCAACGGAGAACGCGACACGGTCGGGCCGCAGGACACCCTCGCGGTAGCACTCCTTAACGCCGGCCAGAACCCCGTCGGAACGCAGTACACGTTCCTGGGCCTGCTGGACGAGATCAATGTGCTTCTACGGGACGGGTCACTGACTGGAACCTTGGACGAAGCCGGGCCGGAAACACTTGAAGCCATCGCTCGGTTGTACGGCGTGCTCGACGGCAAAAGGAACCCGAACGTGCGCCTGACCAAGCTCTCCAAGGCACTGCACCTCAAGCGCCCGCAACTGCTACCGCTCTACGACAAGAACATCTGGCAGTGCTACGGCGAACTGGGAAAGATCAGGGTGGCCAGCATCAAAGGACGCAACAACGCCGACTTCATGCGTGCATGGCTCCCCGAAGTTCAGAAAGACCTCCGGGACGGGATGGAGCACTGGAGAGCCATGGCCGCTCTGGCCCCGGGACCTACTGTTTCACCTCTGCGGGTTCTGGACATCGTTGGCTGGCGTCTCGCTGACGAAGCTCGCCGCGGATGTCGGCACTAGGCCGCCCGGAGGCGTAGAGCGGCGAAGCCCGGATGATCCTCACCAGTAATAGCCGAGGGGAGCGCATCCGTTTAGGACCATTTTCGATTGCTCAGCAGGACCGATTACGACGGTGCCGTGGAGGAGGCGGTCGCCTTCGCCGAACAGCTTAAGGACACCGGTTCGGTACCCCTGATCCGGCAAACTTCGAAGACCAGCATCCTGGACCCGTCGGTGTTCAAGACCCGACCCGGGAATCCCGTATCGCCGCCGTGGCGGCCGACATTCGCGCGCTCACCGCCACCGCGGGGCGCTCCTTTCAGGTGATCTCACCCGTGAGACGCTGTCCACTGCCAAGGATCTGCTGGAGAAGGCCGGCAACGTGTTCTTGCAGCATGAAGTCAAGGCAGTCAAGGCAGTCCTGGACGCAGATGGCCGATGACGCTGGATTGCCCGGCCGGGCACTAACATCATTCAGGACGCCGGGACCGCTGGCCCTTTTCGGGGGAACTCCATGACACATCACCTGCTCCGTGCTCTGTCGGTGTCGGCTATTCTCGGCATTCTGGCGGTGACGGCGGCAGGCTGCGCTCCCACCCCGTCCTACTCGTCCCTGGATGAAGACTCCATGAAGAAGCTGTTCCCGACCGAATCGGAAATCAAGTCGGCGCTCGGCAGCATCAACACCATCACCGGGCCGAAGTCCCAGGTCAACAACCCCAGTGCCAGTCCGCAGCCGTCCAGGGGGTTGTCTCCGGAATGGTACGACGCAGCCTACGGCGGCTTCTCACAACCCCAGCCGACCCGCATGTTCGTCATGCAGTCCTCCGGTTCCGGCGGTCCAAACTTCACCTAGGCCCTCGCCCAGCGATCCTCCGCCGAGGACATCCGGAAGACCCAGGAAAATCTCAGGGACCGGCTGGGCAAATGCGATTCGTATGAGCTCTTCGACTCCGGCACGTCATCGGGCACAAGCTTCGCTACCAAGCCGTCCGCCGGCGGGAAACTCAGCGAGGGTGCCAACGTGATCGTCACGAGCGGGGATGTGTCGCTGGCATTCGCCGTCTACGGGACCGGCTTCGAGAAGGCCAAAGAGCTTGCCAGGAAGATGGCTCCGGTGATGGAGAAGCGGCTGCAGGCCTCAGCGCCCAAAAGCTGACCGGCCGGCGACAGTTCCGGGCGTGAGCCGCACACAACAATGGCATCAGTACATCGACCGCAAGGGAGCCGGCAAGGCCACCACATCATCTCAACTACGCAGGCGTGGAACTGCAGTCAATGGACAATTCGATACCGTGGCCCATGCCGAACCTGTGACGAGCCTTGGTGGCCTTCTGGGCGGACTCGGACCGGCCGCACTCAGTAACGAGGAACCCTCCCGACGGGACCGTGAGGTAGCGGTCCTGGACCTGAACGAGGATGGGGTACACCACGAGCACCCGCCCTATTCACTGGGCAGGGTTACGCCGATGATCTGCTGATGATCCGGGCCGTGCAGCAAGCCGGAGAGCCGTGCTTCACCCACGAGGGGTTCCGGCCGTACTGGGCTCAGAAGGTTGCCAGGCTGGAATAACTGACCGGGCTGAGCGACACCCTGCCGCAATCCTGACCGCTGCGGCAAATTGTTGTCCGCCGGACTCATGCGGGCAATTTCTTGCTGCCTGGCCGCACATAGAAGGGTAACAAGGCCCGCCAACTGTTAACACCAACCCGGAGGTGCATCCTCATGAGCACGCCAGCGCAGAACCGGGTATGACCGCAGCTACAACGACCATGTTGGCTACGTCACCGGCTGGGAGGGCTCATCGGCCATAACATTGCCCTCTGGGTCACGGACGACCAGTTCCCGGCGAGCTGGTCTTGAATTTTAGCGCTTTGGCGGCGGCCAGAACATGGCGGACCGCCGTAGCAGGGTCGGTCTGGATAGTCCACTGGATGCTCTTCTGTTTGGTAGCCACGCGATGACTCTAACAACCTGCACGCCGGACCAGCCGGTCCGGGGAGCGCAACGGTACAGACGCCGCCGCGGCGAACTCGATCCCGTGAAGGTCAAGCTCCCAGGGACGACGCCGTTCCAGGATGGCACTCGGGAAGGACTAGAGGTCGCCCTCCGCGAGTCGTTGAGGACTGAAGCGCCCCCGCTGTCCTGCGTTGCGGCCCCACCATCGTCCGTCTTCAGAATTCCGTGCGGGGCTCAGACAGCTGCCAGATCGACACGCCGTCCAGCGTAATTTCCCGTGTCGATTCATCGAATTCCAGTTGCCCAGTGAGTGACGCCGTTACCGTATCCGAGTCGGTATGGACGCCCCCGGGCCATGGGTCTCTTCTGGCGTCATGGTAGTAGGACGGAGTGTCGACCTCGAACTCAAAACTGACGTCAGCGTCAGCCTCCGCCTCGAACTCCACACCTATCTTGCCGGACGAGATAAGCCATGATCTGAAAGCCTTGAAGTAGTTGACCGTGTAGAGATCGGATACGTTGAGAAATTTTACGTGGCGGTCCGGACTGTGGTGTTGCTCCCCGATAGAGGGAAGATCGAGATCTGCGCTCTCGACTACCTGTTCGAAGAACGCCTCCCTTACGACGTCATCCAAATCCAGCAGGTTCTCGAATAGATCGAGCAATCGCTGCGCGTGCTCTAGAGTCTCTGCGGCAGCAGCCGCCGGAGAATCCACCACGACGAATCGATCGTGGGAAATTGACTCGCTGGTGAGTTCATCCAGGAGTCCCTGTCGGATACCCGTGCTGCTGTTGCCGAAGTCGGCCTTGTTTGCAGTGACGAACACGACCGACTCCTGCAGGTCCGTCCGAAGGACCTCTTTGACCGACTCCCAGATGAGGGCATCCCTGTAGCCTGTCCCTTTTTCAGCGAAGGGAGCACTGCGCTGAATAGCTTTGACAACCAGCACTTCATGGGAGATGTCAGGAATGCTTAGGATCACCGCTGCTGAATCCTTCAGCTTCGTCCGCAGGGCATCCTCGTAGGCCGCCGACTCTTCCTGGACGGCTGGCACCTCCACCTGAAGGTCACCGAGGCCGAGGCGCCGAGCATCCTTCAGAACCGCATCTGCAGCATCGGCCAGCCTGATGACTCTTTCCCGCCACTTGTGCACGACTTCCAGAAGCACGAGCTCGGGTACGGCCAGCTTGATGACGCCACGCCTACTACCCTCCAACAGCCCCTTGCTGGCGGCCGAGGCAAGAGAGTAGTCCGCGATGAGGGTGGTTGAATCCAAAATAACGTACCTAGGATCCAACGTACTCGGTGTCGGATGACCGGCTATCGGGGTCGACCGCGCCGGAATGGAGGAGCAGCCCACGTGGGGCATGAAACGCTCAGCCTTGTCCCCGCGGTACACGACTGAATGGGATGAGCTGCCGCTCGTCAAAGCCTGCTGAGAGGGTCGTACTCCAGCTATGAGAACAGTTCCAGCCACGGAAGCCCGTGCGCGCCTCTCGCGGCTCGTGGAGCAGGCGTCCACGACTCACGAGCGATTCGAGATCACCCGGAACGGTTCACGCGCCGCGGTGCTCCTGGGTGCTGACGACTACGACGCCATAATGGAGACAGCGGCCGCACTTTCCGACGCGAAGCTGGTTCAGGACATCGGAAAAGGGCTCAGAGAATTGTTTCAAGGTGCTGTCCACACCGCGGGGCAGGTCGAGGCGGATATTCAAACGAAACGGGCAAAAGAATGAGCGAATTCTGGGTTGGGAATTCGGGTATCTCTGCCACCTCAGCGGACGTCACCCGTGCTTATGCCGCGAACAGCTATGCCAGTAAGATGCTGGACTCCGCTGCCCGCACAGCGGTAGAAGTGGCTCACCTTATGCGCCTATCAACTCGCGCTGTACTGGACTTCAGCTCGGACCGGAAGCTCTACACCTACACGGTTGATGAAGAAGTACTCTTCCCGGACTGGCAGTTCAACGCCGCGGGAGACAGTGCAATCCCGGGCCTCGCGGAAGTCCTTGCAGCAATGCCAGAGGATCTACACCCGCTGTCGTTTGCCGGCTTCTTCCTGACGCGGCAACATGACCTGGTTCTGGACGACGAGCCGGTATCCGCCAAGGCATGGCTGGAAGCCGGTCGCCCCGTAGCCTCCGTCGTTGCCCTGACCGATTCCTTTTGGTGCGAATAACCTCTCCCCACGGAGTGACCGCCGGTAGCGTCTATTTATGAGCCTCATCTACGATCGCCCCGGCCTGGCAGCCGTCACCCTGACCCGCATTGCAGCCGAAGAGTCGCGCGGACCCGGGCCGCTTGGGGGAAGAATACGCGAAGTGGTTCTGGAGTTCGTGGAGCGTAATGGCGTTGAAGGGCTAACCCAACTCACAATCGCCTTGGCGCGCCAGCATTTCGCCGCTCTCGATCCATTGGCCCGCACCACTGGAGGAACCCCGGTCAATGAGCTCCTGGACGCCGTGGAGATGGCTGCGCTGGAAGATCCAGCCGAAGAATATTAGGCCATTGCCAGTCCTGACCGATGATCCGACGGAACTGCCGCGGCGCGCGTCGGGGGAAGCGAAGACACGCCGCGGGTCTGTAGGGTTCGGTGCATGGCACAACGTGTAGTACTGGAATTTGTAGATGACCTTGACGGCTCCGAGGCAATTGAAACCGTGCGTTTCTCCCTCGATAGCGGCTCTTATGAGATTGACCTGAACGCGGGTCACGCAATCGAACTCCGTGACTTCCTGGAACGGTTCCGCTCGGCAGGGCGCCGTACCGGCGGACGCGTCGCCAAGCAGCCGACGGCAGCGGCCACCGTTGCTGACACCAAGACGATCCGTCGCTGGGCCGTCGAAAACAGTGTGCCGGTGAACCCGCGCGGCCGCATCAAGGACGACGTTGTCCGCCAATTCGAGGCAGCGAACGCCTAGCTTCCATCTGGCCCGGTAGGCCACAACGTCTCGCCCACGTCGCGACCGTTTTGGGCCGCCCGTAGCGTCACCGCACCAAGAATCAGGCCGGCTCCGGGGGCAACCTCGGGCCAGTTGGCCCATCGGCCGGGTCGACGTCGACTCCTACATCGAGAGTGCCTACCGGAAGACCGCCGCAAGGATCCCTGACGGAGAGCTCTGTCACGAAGGCTTGTAGCTCGCCGATGTGTCGGGCACTTCGCCGCTGACCGCAATAGGTTGGTCCGTCGGTTGTTCTGCCGGCCCGCTTGTTACTGGGCCGTCCGGCACCACGGAAGTCTCCCCAGACTGCAGCGCAACTATCCGATCTTGCGCCAAATGCCGCAGCCTCTGCTGATGAACCCTTCGCCTGCGTAGACCGTCACGACGGGGCCCTGCGGGGCGAAGCTGATGAAGTTGTTGGCGATGATGCCACCCTGGGCACCGGCCCGTTCCCAGTAGCATTCGTGGACCCCGTTGGCACCGTTCGGGACCTGGACCTGGTACGTGCCGACCGCGATGTCCTGGCCGACAGCATAGGTTCCGTCGTCCATTCGGGACCGCGGCTCTCCGTTGGCGACGCGGGTCAGCTCTGCCACAAACGGTGCGTCCGGGCACATCCGCAGGGCAGACTTTGCGACAGCCTGGACACGAACCTTGAAACCCTTGCTGGCTTCCCAGTTGATGGCCGGGGTGATCAGGCATGCTGCAAGGACGTCGCTGTACGCGCCGGGAGCGCTGCTAGCGTCGCCGCCGTCCGCTGAGATCTGATCTACAACCGCCTTCTCGTCAGCTTCGAGCGTGTACCTGTCGTGCCACCAGGAGCTGCCGACACGGCCGTCGCAGCTTGTGAAGGAGGCAAACTTCGGGTCCGCCCAGATCTCCTTGAAGCTGTGGACACGCTTACCGGTCTTGTCGCCGATAGCAGAGCCTGCTGAGCAATTGAAGGTGTAGCGCACTGCCCGAGCCGCTGCCAGTTTTTCAGCAGCAACCTGTGCCTCAAGAACGGCATGGGTTTCCTTCATGTTGAGGGTGACGCGTGTGCCGAACGGAACCTGCGCGCCGGCTTTCAGGTCGGCGCCCAGGACGATCGCCGAATCCTGGGGCCGGTCGGTGAATTTTCCCTCTGGCCCAACAACTTCGAACGAGAGGCTGGCCGCGCCGAGCAGGTCCCGGGCCTGGGCGTACGTCTTCCCGGCTACAACGGGCATCGTGGAAGGCGGCCTCGTTTCCGTCGGAGTCGAGGACGCGGCCGGCTCGGTGTTTGGCGACGCCGCGGGCGCCTCACCGCACCCGGTCAGCAGCACAGCGGTGATGGCGGCCAGGACAATGAGCGACTTCAATTGTTTCCCCATTCAGCTCCCGCATTGCGCAAGCATCTTATTCTTCGGGCGTGACCCTCGATGGCCACGCGCCGTCCTCGCGTTAGTTCACTCAGTCCGCCGGCTCGGTCTTGGATTTCCGCGTCCTACGCCACTGCCAGGCCGCGGCACCGACGGCCAGGACCGCCAAAGCCCCGGCAATGAACGGCGCAGGGCTCAAGGTGTTCGACACCTGCTCGCTCTGGATCGGTTCGGTGGAACGCGTCGCGGACGGACTCGGCGTTGCCGACGGCGTGGGAGTGGCGGTCGTTGAGGGGGCAGCCACCGCGGCTGACTCCGTGGGAGCAGCTTCAGGGGCCGGTGCCTCTGCGGGTACGCCGGCGATGACGGGGTTCTCGGCCGGGGCGACGCCCTTGACGGGCTGGTTCGCCGGGGCGGGAGCCGGCGGAGCGACAACCTGGACGGGCACCGGAACGTACACCGGGGCAGGGGCAACGTACGGGGCAGGGGCAACGTACGGGGCAGGGGCGGCCGGAACATATGGAGCCGGGGCCGGCGCCTGGTAGCCGGGCACACTGCCGCCACCGCTGCCGCCGACGATCGGGGCTGAACCGCCGGGGACCGTTGAACCGCCGTTGCCGACGGAGACGCTGCCGCCGCCCGGGACTCCGCCGTCGCCAGTCGCCGAGCAGAATTCAGCCCCGTTGCCGGCCACGGCCGGGACGGACCCGACCGGGCAGGTGATGGCGTGGGCGGGTCCGGCGGCGCCGAGCGCGAGAGCTGTGGCCGCCACGACGGTGGCCAGTGCGGCCGGGATCTGTTTACGCATCGGAACTTCCTGCTTCCATAGATCCGCCATTGCTGGCTTCTGGGGTGCGGCGGCCGATGCGGGCTCGGGCCACCAGCACGGCGACCAGGGCAGCGATGAGGAGTCCACACACGATGTATGGCCAGGGCTCGAACCGTCCGGTGGACGCTGACTGGTCGTACGTCACGGCGGTGGCCGGCGTGGCCGCCGGGGACGGTGTCGCCGAAGTTGCCGCCGTCGAGGTCTCCGATGGGGTGACCGCATCGGGCGTCGCGGTCGGGGTGGCTTCAGCGGCCGGAGCCTCGGCGGGGACACCGGCGATGACCGGGTTCTCAGCCGGGGCAGCGCCCTTGACCGGCTGATTCGGTGCCTGGACCTGCGCAGGCGCAGCGGGCGCCTGGTTCCGGACAGGAGCCGGGGCCACATATGCCGGGATATTTGCGGTTGGAGGGCTGTACTGGGCAGGGGGTGCCGGCGCCGGCATCGGACCGTAAACCGGGGCAGCCGGACGGTTGACCACCGGAGGAGCCATCGGCTCACCATAGGACGGGGGGGTTGCGCCTCCGCCCAGGTCGATCGTGGCGGGACCGCCGGTCCCGCCACCAGTCGCATCAATTGAACAGAAGCCCGCTCCCCCGCCCATTTCATTCCAGTGCTGACCTGCCGGGCAGGTGCCGGCCTGGGCGGCCCCGGCACCACCAAGGGCCAGGAGTGCCGCGACCGGAAGAGCTGCCAGCGCAGTGGCTGTGCGTGGGGCGCGGGAGCGCGTGAAAAGTTTCAAGATTGTTCCCCCAATACGTCGCCGGTCCGAACCGGCTCCGGTCAGCCTAACTGAAAAGTACCCGTTTCCAGGCCCGAGCCGCGGAACTGCAACACTGTCCTGACCTGCGCTTATGCGTCCCGTATCGGCTAGGATCAGTTCAGCGCCGCACCGCAGCCACAGTTTTGGGGGAAACGTCGTGACCATTTCGCATACCCGCCGCGCCGGCGTGACGGTCCTGCTTGCCGGGGCCGCCTTCCTGCTCTCACCCGCACCGGCCCAGGCCGCATGGGTCTGCACCACCGCCCCCAACGGCGCACAAGTCTGCGGTGACAACGGCGCCGGCGGCGGCACGGGGACGGGCGGTTCCAGCTCAGGCAACGGTGGATCCGGGACCTACGGCACCGTTCCTCCTCCCCCACCTCCGGCCTACCAAGCCCCGGCTCCCCAGCCGGCTCCGGCCCCTGCTTATCAGGCGCCCGCGCAGAACTATGCCCCGGCGTATCAGGCCCCGGCGCAGACGTACGTTCCGGCACAGACGGGCGGCTACCAGGCACCGGCGCAGGTCGCTGTTCCCGGAACCGTGCCGCAGTACGGTCCGGCCACCGGCGCGGACACCGAAGCGCCTGCCGAGGTCCCCGCGGCTGCGGTTCAGGTGAAGGCTACCCCGGCAGCTGAGGCTCCGACGGTGACTCCCGAAGCGACTGCTGTGGCCACGACGCCACCGAGCACGTCAGCCACTCCGAGCACGTCTGCGTCTCCTGAAGCCGTCACGGTGTCGGCCGAGCAGGCCTCCAGCACCGAGGCGTTCAACCCGGCACCGCTGATTTTCATCATCGGCGGGGCACCGCTGGCAGCGGCCCTTGTCTGCTTCGTCCGCCCGGTGCGCGCCGCGGCCGCCCGCATCGTGTCCCTCAAGCCCTGACACTGGTCCCAGGACAGCAGAAAGCCCGGCCGTCCCGCAATGGGTGGCCGGGCTTTCGCGTTGCCGCTCCGGTCAGGACTCTTCGGTGAGGTCCACGATGTCGGAGCCGGCGTTCTTCTTCACGGACTCGACCCCGTTCAGGGCGCTGGCCTTCGTCTTGTAGGACTCCGAGGATGCGAGCGTCTCGCCGTTGCCTGCTTTGAGCCGGAACCGGTAGCCGCCGGACTTGTCTTTGTAGACCTCGAACTTGCCTGCCATGGGTGCTCCTTCGGTTGATCCGCCGGCCTCCGCGGGCCGCTGGGCGATACGAGACCTGCAAACGCGGCGCCTGTCCGGGACATGCTGCGAACGGTCGACAACGAACTTGCAGACCCTGTCACCCGACACCGCCGACGCGTAAGATAGCTGTAGTAAGCGTCAGGAGGAGAGCAATGGCTGAGATCGAGACGCCGGCCACGCGTCAACGAGAAGTGCTCGAGGAGCTTTCAGTCGTGGGTCTGGCTGAATTCGTCCAGCTTTTCGAGGTGACCCTCGGAGAGCGCGCGCTTGAAGATGCCCACGCAGCCCCGTCGGCGCGGGACGCCGTCTTCGAAGTGCCGAAACCGGGTCGTGAGGACCTTGGCCGTTTCAGCGCCACTTATGCGGCTCTCCGGGACAGGCTGCTCACTGCGCAAAGTCTCAAGCTGGCGGCCGAAGGGCACGGCCGACTGAGCAGCCACAGCAAACTCCTGCAGGCGGCGATCAATATGGAGCGGAGTGTCGAGGCGCTCGGACCGGTCCTGGCTGCTGTCGACGAAGAGGTCTCGCCGCAGCTGGCACGCAGTCTGCAGGCAACCGAAAACGCCTGGCGGAAAATGGAGGCCGAATTCGGGCTGCTCTCCAGTAAGGAAGTGTCCGAAGCTGTCGGCTCGAAATCCCCCAACCGCAGCTTCGCGTCGGATCAGAGAGCGGCCGGCAAGTTGCTGGCCGTCAAACGCCCCGGCGGCTTCAGATACCCGGGCTTTCAAATCGACCGCAGCGAGCACACCATCCGCCCCGTCATCCATGACCTGCTGAAGGTCGCGCAAGAGGCCGACCGGTCCGAGACGAGCCTTGCACTCTGGATGGTTTCACCGACGGGCTATCTTGACGGTGCGCGCCCCGTTGACGAGCTGGACCACCCGGAACAGGTGGTGGAAACGGCCCGGCAGTCCTTCAACGTCCAGTGGTGAGGCGCGTCCCTCCGGTGCCGTTCGAGCCACAGGAGTACATCCTCGACGCCGGAGCGGTCGCTGTGCGGGTGTTCAGCAACGGCCGCAAGGTCAATGAATTCAACACTGGCTTTGGCAGCCGCACCCGGTTCGCGTTCTTTGGTGACCCGTTTGTGCCGGTCCTCTACGCGGCCCAAAGCGAAGAGGTTGCCGTTTGCGAGACGATTCTCCACGAGAAACTTCCGGGCCAGGGCAGCATCCGATACGAGGACATCTCACGCCGGGTCAGCGCCCAGGTCACCATGGCCAGGGATCTTCGCCTGGCCTCCCTGATGGGTGACGGGCTCCGGGTTCTAGGCACCGAAGCCAAGCACGTCACAGCCACCATGTCATCGCAGTACCCCCGCACCGTCCGATGGGCGGAAGCGGCCCACACAGCCGGGTTCGACGGCGTGGCATGGATGAGCAACCGCCGGAACACGGACCGCGCCTACATGCTGTTCGGTGACCGCGTCTCGAGTGCGGACCTCCAGCCGGTGCCGCTGAGTGGCCGGATCTATGCCGCGGGGGACGGCTTCAACTGGATCAGCGACTATCTGGGCAGCGTCGGCATCGAAATCGAAATCTCCTGAACCGGCCCGGAACGTCACAGCCCCGGTGAGTTGCAGAGCCGGGTCCGCACACATGGCTCCCATGACTACCCCGTTGCGTGACGAAGCACAGAACCCCGCCACCTCCCCCGAACGGCTGCACGAACTGATCAGTCTGCCCGGCAAGCGTGGCGACATCGATTCGGATGCCGGCTGGTGCCGCGAGTACGTCGCCGCCAACCCGAGCGTTGCCCTGGCGACTCTGAAGGAGCTCGCCGCCGACCAGGACGACTTCATGGCCCGCCTGAACGCCGCCAAGAACCCGGCCCTGGACGAGCAGACGCTCTGGACCCTCATTGAGGACACGAACGACATGGTCGCTGACGCGGCCCGGGAACGTCTGGGCCTGATCCCGAGGCCGCGCCCCAACGCGGTCGCCCGCGCCGTGCGTATCCCGGTGATCGACCCGAAGACCGGACGTGTGATCAAGCCGTGAATGGCAGCTGTCCGGTGACCCGGTCTTGGACCCAATGACCCGGGGAGGGATATGACCACTGCCCCACACATAGGGGGCAAAGTCATATGGTCCTAGCAACGCCGGGGTTTTAGGCTGCGTGCAGCAGCTGGTTCAGCCGGTTGGCCGGTGTCTCGAGGTTGAGGGTGGGTCGGGGCCGGCGGTTCAGTTTCGCGGCGACCAG
>NZ_JASIST010000016.1:0-29139 GCF_030063265.1 Pseudarthrobacter sp. PH31-O2
AACCACGGCATCGGTGATGAAATCACCCGCCTGCATCCCGGCCCAAAAAACCTGCAAGAGATCAGGCCTCAAATGAATTGAATACCCCGCCATAACAACACCCATCCGCTAAGTGTTGCAATCACCGAAAGAACCCAAGGATCCTTGACAGGGCGCGCGTCTTCATGACGTCCGTGCGAGGCTATCCGCCTAGCGTCACTCTCGGGGTAAATCCAACTACTTGCCGACAACGGCGTATTCACCGTTCAATTTCTCGGCCAATCGTTCGATGTTGGAGCTTGCCGGCTGGCCACTCGCGATTTGGCTGAGGTCAACAACCATCCAATTATTTCCTCGAACGAGAGGGATTTTGCCCTGGCTTGAGTCAGCCCACGTTTGATAGCTCTTCCTAAGAGCGTCCTGATTCGGGTAGAGGTCTATCTGAACATTCTGCGAGCAGAGTCTCTGCAACGAAGTGAGACGAACGCCATCGCCTATAGGCACAACCGGATCGCCAACGGGTGTTGAATCGCAGCCCAAGACGTCATCGACGGCAGCGTAGGCCTCATCAATAGAGCCAAAAGATTTCAGGTCCTCGCGTCTTGGCTGCTGCCCCGCGCATCCCGTGAGCGGAACCGCCACAAGGGAAATTGCGACAACGATTTCCAGCAAACGACTGCACTTCATCACATATACCCCCCAATGATATTGACCGCACTATTCCACACTGAGCGCCCCTCGGGAAGCCCAATCGTTGCTATAGACAGCGGCCATCTCAGCTTTCCAGTATCGGGCGGCAACTCTTGCCAAGCTGCTCAGTTGATATTTCATGTGAGCACTTTCCCAGATGGGCCCATACGCGCCAACGATCTCTTTGCACCTGCCGTCCCGTTCCCGTAAGCCGGTGGTTCTGCAGACGCCCCGGCGCCCGATAGGGAACCCTCACCGGACAGGTGAAACCATGTCGGGACGGATGACTTTCGGTGAAGTGAAATCAGAGTTGTCCACGACGAACGTGGCACGTTCCCAGGGTCGTGCAGAGTCGAAGTAGAGGCGCTGTCCGCCGACGTAGCGGCGCATCGTTGGGTGCTCCGGGTCGGGGTTGCTCCCATTCCGAACTGCCATTCGTGCCGCGGTTTGGGTGAATGGAACGTCCAGGAACACCGAAGCATCCCAGTAGGGGGCGAGTTCATCGCGGTGCAGGAACATTCCTTCGACTACGACCAGTGCATCTGATGGAGCGCGAACGGCCGCCACATGAGCCATTCGGTCGGTCGCTGAGTTATAGGAGGCCGGCGAGTACCAGCCGTCCCCCTCTGGGCCCAGTCGCGTAAGCAACTGATCCTGCAGTGCCGCGTAGTTGTAGGTATCCTGCCAGAACCCTTCGGGTGAGGCACGTCCCTTGGCATGCCTGACAGGCGAGGGGTTCAGAAAGTCATCGGCATGGATGACGATCACGGGTCGATTCTGGATCTCGAAGGCCAGGTTTGCGGCGAACGATGTCTTGCCACTGCCATCCACGCCGTCGATTGCCACGAACCGGCGCCCGGAACCGATGGCGCTGAGAATGTCGGTTGCCAGTGATCGCATGAACTTCTTCATATCGCCATGCTCCCAGAAGCGGCCCCTAACCAGCGTCCGCAAGTGGATCCCTGAACGGGCACGCATCTCTTAGCCACCCCAATGGCTAAGCTGCGTGACTGCCCTTGGCGTTGTTGACTCCTCGAACTAGCGAGTGCTCGTGGAAGGACGCCGACCATGCCGACGGCTTATGGGGCGGAGTTCCGCAATGTGAGTTAGGGTCGCTGGGCGCGGCGGCGGGCTCCACTGCGCCGTTGGTGGTGCGTGCTCGCTTCGTGGAAGGCCGGACTTTCAGTTGGTCATGCAGCGTTGCTGTTCTCTCCTGCATGAGATGTTCGAAAGGAGGAACCCGCCGCCATGATGGTCGTCGATTTCGAGCATGAGAGCCGCCTCCTAGTGCGGTGCTTGTTCGGGGCTGGTCCGGTTCCGGAGACCCACTCTTCATGTCGGAGCGAAATCGCGCCCAAGACACAACTGCTCCGCCCGGACGGCCGTTTAGGCAGCCTGGTTGGGGGTGCCGAAGTGGGCAAGAAAGAGGGTGTGCACAATGTGCACACCTTGGGCTTCGGATCGGGTCGTATATCGGCCGGACTGGGCCGGATTGCGGAGGTTTTCGGGAGAGTGGCGGAAAATCAAGGGCTGGAGCCCGGTTCGAGTCCCACCTCGGGCACAGTGTTTCCGCAGGTCAGCGGCTTTTGGTGTTTCTTCGTGTGGACAGTGTGCACACTATCGCCTTTGATCTGATGTTCCGGTGTGTGGGTCCCGGATAGACCTAATCGGTTGTGTAGGGGAGCGGCTGCCTACGGCGGACCGGGTACCGCCCTGTGGGGTCTCTTCTGGGTGTTCGTCCTCGTTCGTCCTTCCTTCGGGTTTTCGCGTTCACCCCTTCATGGTGACTAGAACCGCGCACAACCTGACTTGCTGAATATTCTTTACATCGACCTTGGGTTGCGGCCGGTCCGGATTCTCCGCTCTGATACCTGTTCATGCAGGAATGCGGGGAGAACGGCATGACATGGCCACTGATCCGGAACTGATCATGAGGACGCTGAGCTGAGGTGTCTCGCATCAGTAGTACTTCTCAACCATTCTGACGACTACGGCGAATGATTCTCTCGGCCACGTCCATCACCTACAGCGGTGGATATTGCCATGAGCAATCGTCCCGTGGTGGTACTGCGGGCTTTCCGCTGCCAGGGGGCCGCCTAGACGGCCTTCAACACATGGGGTTCCATCGAAACCGCACCATCGCTGGACTTTACCGCGATCGACTTAGAAGGCGCCATCCTCGAATCCATCGGCCGACTTCTGAACCGGACTTTAGGCGCAGGACACTAGTGTTCCTGAATGATGCAGCAACCTCGCGAGATGACATGAACGTCCTCCGGGGTCAGAGACACGCTCGGAATGACACCGGCGATTGAGTTAGTGCTCAGGCGTATCCGAATCCGCCTGAAGTTCCGGCCGCAGGCAGGCCCGGGCCGAACCCGCTCCCGCTGCCCTTGCCCTTGCTCCCGGGCAGACCAGCGCGCACGATGACAGATAACAACCAGGACCGCTCCGCACGGACCGGCCTGACAACTATAAACGGAGGATCCATGACCAGGAACGCCAACATCCACGCCCAGGAGCGCTTCGGCGCCGCCGTAAACAACGGCAACCTCGATCAATTCGACGACGTCGTCGCGGCCGACTGCGTCGACCACGACCCGGCACCCGGACAAGGACCGGGACCGCAGGGATTCAAAGACCTGTTCGCAGGGTTGCGCTCTCATTTTCCCGATCTGCACCTCGACGTCGAACACCTCACAGCCACCGACGACGACGTCGCGTTCGCCTACACGATCACCGGGACACATCAGGGGCCGCTGATGGGCCACCCGCCCACCGGCAAGAGCTTCAAAATCCGGGGCATGCAGATCGGACGCTTCGAAGACGGCAAACTCATCGAACGCTGGGGAAGCAGCGACCAACTCGGCATGCTCACCCAACTCGGACTGGCGCGGCAGCCATGGGATGACAAGCAGAAGGTGGGCAACATGGTCTGGGACGCGGACGAGAGCGTTCAGGAGGACGAATCTGGTCCAGTTGTCGCGGTTCCTATGGACCGCTGGCGAGCCTTGCCGACGCGGGTGCAAGTGGAGGACCAGAGCACGTCCGTGCCGGTTTCGGATGCACCGGATCCTGAGGGCGGCAGAAACCCTGACAATGACTGGCTGCTCCGTGGCGTGTGAACCGGCGTGTAGAGCCAATCAGTAAGACGGTCGGTCGTGGCAGTTGGCTTTGTGGTCCGGGACCGTCGTTGTGCTCGAGACCGCAGCCTTCGTGCAACCTAGGCCAGATCCGTCGGGTGATCGCTTGGACTCGCTGGCTAGTGCCTTACCGCGGGGACTGCCCCCGGTTTTGTTGACTCCTTGACTTAGCGAGCAAGGGCTCGTGGAAGGACGTTGACCCTGTCGGCAGCTTCCGGACCGCCGGCCACCTCGCTGCCTACGCCGGCATCCCCCCGGTCACGCAGCGTTCCGGGACCTCCATCCGCGGCGAATTACCTGCACGCTCCGGGAAAAAACAACTCAAGAACGCACTTTTCAGATCCGCGTGGATCGCCTCGTGCCACGCCCCCCGGGTCCAGGGCGTACTACGTCCGCAAACGCGCCGAAGGCAAGAAGCACAGTGCCGCCTTCATCTGTCTGGCACGGCGCCGCTGCGACGTCATCCACGCCATGCTCCGAGTCGGGACACTCTACGACGTAATTGGGCTATCAGAATTGAGAGTGCAGTTTCGGTCTGAATCCGCCGGATTCCAGCAGTGATCTGGCGACATAGTTGGTGAGATTCGGGAAGCCGAGTGCGGAGCCACGAAGGTGTTCAAGCCGGCCGTTAATCGCCCGGTAGTTCCGAACGGAACGAGTTTCATCGGGGACCAGAATGCCGCCGTCACCCGCCTGCAGGGCGGCTCGCTGGATGCCCTCATCCTCGCGAGGTCCGTCTACGCCGCGGCGGTGCCGGAAATGAACGGCATCAGCATCCCCTACCTCTTCAAGGACACAACGGAGGAAGCGGCGTTCCTGGCCGGGAAGCCGGGCCAGGCACTGAAGGATAAGCTCGCGACCAATGACACCGTCGCGCTATCGTTCCTCACCCGGACCGGCCGCGAGATCACCAATTCCGTGCGCCCCATCCAACAGCCCTCGGACCTCAAAGGCCTGAAAATCCGTGTCCCCCGGCAACCCGCTCTGGATCGACTTTTTCGGGAAGCTGGGTGCGAGCCCGACCACCATGGCCTTCCCCGAGGTCTTCACGGGCCTCCAGACCGGAACGATCAAGGGACAGGAAAATCCGATTGAAGTGCCGTGGACCAATAAGTTCTCCGAGGTTCAGAAACTTGAAGAATTCAAGGCCACGTCCAAGAGCCTTTACCCGCAGTTCTCCCAGCTGATCGGCAAGGAATTCTTCGACGAGGCCATCGCTTTCACCAACTCCAACTAACTAAACCCCGCACGGCGCCCCGGCCCTCCCACCAACATCCCGCTATCAACGTCGACAGTCTGTCAGAATATGAAACGCACCCTCGCTCCCGAGGAACTCGAGGAAGTCATTCCGTCTGACGCGGAAGAGATCCTGCATCACGGTCACGTTCCCCCTGGCAGGAGCGGCGCCGTCTGGCTCGACAAGACCTTTGAATGGGCCGTGGGCGCGGCGATCCTCGCCGAGCTCGTCGTCATCCTGCTGAACATAATGGTCCGGGTCGTCACCGGAGATTCTGTGCTCTGGACTCAGGAGGTGTCAGAAATTGCGCTCCTGACCATTGCCTTCATTGGTGGAGCCGTCGCGTATCCGAAGGGAGCGAACATGTCGGTGCAGGCACTGATCATTCGCCTGCCCGCAACGTGGAAGCCCTATCTGGCCGCCCTAGTCGACTGGCTCGTCTTTATCATGAGCGCGGGGGCCTTCGCGCTCTTCGTGCCGACGCTTGCCCAGCAGATCGAGGAAAAGACGCCCATCCTGCAGCTGCCGGTGTTCTGGGTTTCCCTGGCGTTCTCTTGCGGCATGGTGCTCATCACGTGGTTCGCCGTCGTCAAGCTTTGGCGGCAGGAACGCCGGCCGGTCGTGGCCGCCGCAGGGATCGCCGCGGCGATGGTCGCCGTCGTCCTATTGGCCCCGCCGCTGTTCTACTACGCTTCGCCGAACGTCCTCCTGGCCCTGGTGCTCGCGGTCCTGTTCCTGTTGCTCTTCCTTGGCCTCCCCATCGCCTTCGTCCTGGCCCTCGCGTCGGGAATCGACCTCTACCTCGGCGGCATTTCCAATGTCAGCGCCATGGTGCTCATCATCTCCATGGGCAACGGCTAGTTCGCGCCCCCGGCCGGCGTCGTCTTCTACCTCGTCTGTGCCACCGCCCGCGAAACCGTGGAAAACAGCCTGAAGCACTTCTGGCCGTACCTCATTGCCCTGTTCATCGGGCTCCTCGTACTTGCTGCCCTCGCATCGTCCAGCACGCCGTAGTCATCACCCTCAAAGGCTCCAGCTACCGACTCAAACATGCACAGACAGACTCACTGCCCTCGACAAGACCGGAAAATCAGGCAGAACAACCAACATCAACGTGGCTCACTTTTGCACCCGCGAAGTGGCTCAGTTTTCGACCATCGCTGACAAGAAAGCACCGGGCTGATCAGCGCTATCGGCCAGGAGATCCTGACCCAGACCTGCGTCCAGCTCAAATCCTGGCGGGGACAGGACCGGGAACACTCCGTGGCCGTGAACGTCTCAGCCGAGCAACTGCGGGCGCCAGGATACGCGCGGACCGTTATGGACACCCTGGCCGTCGCCGGGATCCGCTGCGACCAATTGATCCTGGAAGTCACCGAAAGCGTCTTCATGGACCCCGCTCCGCATATCACCACCCAGCTGGGGCTGCTGCGCCGCCAAGTCATCAAGGTCGCCCTGGATGACTTCGGCACCGGGTATTCATCCCTCGGCCGGCTCCAGGATCTTCCCGTGGACATCCTCAAGATCGACCAGTCCTTCGTCTCCGTGATCATCATCGGGGACGAGGGGCTCCCGATCCTCGATTCCATGACCGCGATGGCCCACAACCTCGGACTCAAAATCACCGCCGAGGGAGTCGAAACCCCCGAACAGGCCCGATACTTGCTCGGCCTAGGATGTGACTCCCTCCAGGGCTACCTCTTCTCCCGCCCCGTCCCGCCCCGGGAAGTCCCGGAAGCTGAACATCACGCCAGAAGAGCCATCACAGAATTCCATTCCGGCCACATACAGGTGGAGTTCCGGCCTTGTTAGGGGCAGGTTGGCTTATTCACGTGCTGGAAGCGTCGGCACCTTTTTGACTGTTGCGAGGAGGAGGACTCCGGTGACCGCTACGGCGCCTGCAAGGAAGTAGGCGATGAACGCTTGGGGCGGGGCGGTGTCGGCTTCGCCGAGGATGGTGATGCCGATGGTGACGGCAACGAGGGGGTCGATGACTGTCAGCCCGGCCACGACGAGTTCGGGAGTGCCCCGGGTGTGTGCGTTCTGGACTAGGAACGTCCCGGACACGGCGGCAATCACCAGCCCGGCCAGGCAGCTAAGGGACAGCCATTCGAAATCGCCCTGGAAGAGCCGGGCGATGACGGTCTTTGCCAAGGCCGCGACGAATCCGAACAGGACACCGGCACCACCGGTAAAGATGATGGCCCCCCATCGCCGCCGCCAGAGACCGTAACCCGTTCCAAATGCGGCGAGGACGATACCGAGAATAACCAAGATAGTGATGAGGTGCCCGTCGCTGATTAGAACGTCCTGGGCGGACACGGCAGCGACAGCAACGAACGCGCCCACCCCACCGACACACAAAGCCACGGATGTGAGGGCCCGGCGCCCCGGGGACCGGCGGGTCATCCGTGCCGTGGCCAACGTGGTCACAACCAGGGCGACCGCGCCGATGGGCTGCACCACGATCAGGGGTGAAAATCTCAGGCTCGTAAGCTGCAGGAGTATTGCAGCGGCGAGCATCGCTGTCCCGCCCAGCCAGACCGGTTTGCGCATTAGGGCCTGGAGGCGTCCCCCGCCCATGCTCCCGGCGGTCCGCCCCGGGGCGGCCCCCTGGTCTTCCACGGCTTTGTGTTGAAACAGCGTGCCGAGGGCCAGCAGTACAGCCCCGGCGACGGCGATCGGGATACCGAGCCAGTGATAGGACGAAATCGCTGACACGGCGGAAGCATGGGTCATGATCCGACCCTACCGATTCGTTGGCTGCGCCGCTGCTCTGGCTGGCCGACGGGTGCTAGATGGATCTGCGCCGATGCCTGCTTCATGTTTTGTTGGCGAGGTAATCGATAATTAACCAGGCACCAGGCACCAGGCAGGATTTGGACGAGCTGGCCGGCCCCGTTGGTGGCGACGCTGGTGACGGCTGCTCGGATGACTGCCAGGGCGTGCCGGGGAGTGGGCGTGCTTCGATTCCGCCGGGCGTCCCGCGATCGGGGCAGCTCAGGGCTCGTAACTTCCGGGGGGCGAGACCGGTCCGTGTGACCTTCAGAGGTCTGCTCATTGGGTCAGGCGCGGGCGTGGCGGATATTGCACAGTCACTTGCGCGTCTGTGGCCGTGATCGACCGCGGGCACCGGGCCAGGGGGAGTTCCGGCTAGTTGGTGGTTGCGGCGTAGAGGTTCAGGCTGGCTGAGAAGATGATCCAGGAAATGTAGGGGAGCATCAGGGCCCCGGCGGTCCGGCTGAGGGGGCCGAACCGGAGAACCGTCACGCTTACTCCCACGAACAGTGCGGTGATGATGAGGAGCGCGAGCCACAGGGCGGCGGTTCCGATCATGGGGTACATGCCGAAAAACGTGGGGGCCCAGGCAAGGTTCAGGGCCAACTGGGCGCCGTAGGCGACCATGGCGCCGCGGCGGGCCGCCTGTTGGCGCCAGATGAGCCAGGCGGCTACGGCCATGGTCGTATACAGCACCGTCCAGACGGTCCCGAAGACCCAGTCCGGGGGTGTCCAGGGTGCCTTGTTCGCGGCGGCGTACCAGCCGTGGGCGTTGGCGATGATGGCTAGCGAACCCAGGAATGACACCGCGTGGGCCAGGGCCATGAAGCCCAGCAGCGCTGCGATCTGAAGGCCGGTGCCGGCCCTGGCCGGCGTCGGCTGGGCGGGGACGGGTTCTTCAAATTTCGGGGGCACTGGTACACCTTGGCCAATCCCGGGGTGCCCGTCAAACCGGAGACTGCCCAGGAAGGTATTCTCCAGCCTTTCCGATGTGCCCTGGTTGCGGTTGTCCGGGTGTGGTCTCCGTACCGAATACCGGTACAGGGATGGAGACCCGGGCTGGCCGGGGCTGCGGGGAAACCCCGCCGGGTGAGGGTTAGCTGATGGGGAGAGTGTCGTTGGCTGGCTTGTTTCCCGTGTCGGGCCCGGGGCGTGGTGAGGTGAGGGTTTGGCGCAGTTCGGTCCAGAACTGGGTTGCCGTCTGGGGCCTGTGATGGGTGGGGACGGACCCTCATACCGCCCTGATGGCCGGGCCTCATTGCGGCTCCGTAGATTACGTACCGTTCGCGGCCGGCGTGTTTGGTCGAGTACATTGCCTTGTCGGCCCGCTCGAGCAGCTCTTCGCGGTCTTCCAGTCCGGTACCGATGGCTATCCCTATGCTGGCGGGGACCTGCAGTGCGGCCCCGGCGACATGGACCGGCGCGGCGATGGCGTCCATGACGCGCCGGGCAATGGGCGCTGCGATATCGGTTCCGGAGCCGGGGAGCACGACGGGTCACGTAGGCCTGGTTGGCCAGCGGGACTATCTCATAAACGGTGTATCCGGCAGTTTTCTTTTGTGGTTTTCAGCTGCCGGGATTCGGTCGCTGAAGGTGATGGCGAAGGCGTTCAAAGCGGGCTTCCAGCGCACGGCTCAACGCATCCCCGGCACTGCAGCGCCTGATCGAATCAACGCCGCAGGATCAGCTCGGTGACCGTTTCGGGACGTTTGCCGGCACGATTGACGATGCTGCCTTACCCGGGCCGGACTCCCTGATCGTCGTCACGGGAGCAACGGAAGCCGAACTCCGCCAGAACGGCAAGGCCGTCCTGGTGTCAGACTTCACCACCGACCCCTACGGTGGCAGCGCGGCCGCCTACAACACGGTGCTGTCCATCGGGGCCATCGCCGTGTTCTTCCCCGTTCTGCTGCTGATCAGCATTGTCACCGGCCTGGGCGCCGCCCAGCGCCGCGAACGCTTCGCGACCCTGCGCCTCATCGGCGCATCCCCACAGCTCATCTCCCGGATCGCCGCCGTCGAAACCGCCGTCCCCAGCCTTGTCGGGGCGTTGCTGGGCGTCGTGCTGGCAATCGTGCTGAGGCCGGCTGCCGCGCAAATACCCGTCAACGGCACCAGGATGTTCGCCGCAGATCTGACCACCGGCCCGGCGGCGGCCGCCGCCGTCGTCGCCCTGGTGGTCGCGGCCTCGACACTTGTGGCCGCGCACCGCACGGCCCGTGCCGGCATTGGCCCCTTGGGCGTGACGAGAGCCGTGCACGAAAAAACACCCACCATGTGGCGGACCGCGCCCGTGCTGGCCGGACTCGCCGCCATGATCACCGCTGTCCTCGCGATCCGGACCGGCGACGCGGGGCTACTGTGGCTGGCATCTCCGCTCCTTATCCTCGGCTTTCTGCTCATCCTCGTCGGCATCGTGGTCATCGGCCCCTGGCTGACGCGCCTGGTGAGCCGGATCGGACTGCGCCAGGCGCGAAGCGCGGCAGGAGTCATTGCCGCCAGCCGGATCCAAAAGACACCGGTCGCGACCTTCCGGTCCGTATCAGGGCTGGTCATCGCCGTGTTCGTGGTCTCCGTCTTCGCCGGAGGATCCAGCATCGTCGAATCCACGGAGGTGCGCCCGGCCCGGCCCGGCCTGCTTCAGCCCACCAGCCTCCACGCCACCATAAGCAGCGGACACACCCCGGCCCAGGTAGCGGAGGCCGCCCGCCAGGCCAGGGACCTGGCCGGAATCCGCAGCGCCACCGTCGGCTACGGCCCGGCAGCTCTCTCCGAAAGGGGTGCCGGTTCTGAAATCTACTTTCGCGCCGCGGACGCCCCCGACCTCGGATTCCAGGACATCCCAGCCGCAGAGACCGTCGCCGTCGATACAACGTTCCTCCACTACTGGACCACGCAACCACTGGCACTGACCCCGGCGCCCGCCACCAACCTGGACGGACTGGTTCCTGTCGTGATGGTGCTCGGCACCGACGGGACCCCGGAAGCTATGGACCGTGCCCGGACAGCATTAAACAGTTCAGGCATCACGGCCATCCCTGCCACCTCCCCGCTGGACCTCAAACTGCAGTCCACCGGCCGCCTGATTCAGGGCCTGGCCGTCCTTGCCTACCTCGGCATGTTCGTCGCGATCGCCATCGCCGGCCTCTCGCTGGCCGTCGCCACCGCCTCCGCCGTTCTGGACCGGAAGAGAGTTCTCGGCCTGATGCGGCTGGTGGGAATGCCGGTGTCCGTCCTGCGCCGCATCATCACCCGTGAAGCAGCAGTCCCGCTCCTGGCCGTGCTGCTACTCTCGGTCGGCCTCGGATTCCTTGTCGCCTGGCTGATGGTGACCTTCATCGACGACACCTACCGAGTGACCTGGCCGGCACCCGACTACTTCATGGCCCTGGGTCTCAGCTTGCTCCTGGCCCTCGGAGCAGTCACCGCGACCTTCGGCCTCATTCGGAGCAATACGGCAATGACGGCTACCCGCTTCGAGTGACATGCACTTGAGACGATCCGGTGAAACGTCCGGTAAAGGATCCGCTTGCGGTCGGGGCGACTCTGCCGATGTTGCCCCGGAATCCTCGTAGGTGATGCCACCTATATCCTCACTGGCTTACGGGCGGCGGGTCCAGGGTCCGTCGCTGTGCGTGAGGGCTTGGCAACTACATAGGATTTGTGAATGAGCCGCAATCAGCACAACGTGGAAGTTTTCCGAGACGAGATAATCGCCGCAGCCGCAGAGCTACGTGCTGTGACCCGCGCAGAACAGGACAAGCAGCGAATAGGAGTTGCAGACTGGCTCGACGAACAGTTCATCGGTATCTCAGACCCGCGCGTTCTGCTTGAAGCAACGCGGAATGCCCTTACCTTGTACCAAGGCGGCATGGGGTCGTTCCAGGATGTCGGTAACGGGGCCTCGTCGCACGCGGTCAGTCGGCTGCGTAGTGCGCTGGTGCGTGGGCTCGATGCTGGCGTTCGCGACTCGTGAACGTGCTCGTGGCGGCTCAGTGGCGTCCTCGAGGTGTCACGGGCTTATCTCTTGTCTGTGACTTCCGTGGTAGTCCGCCGGGACCTGATGGTGGCCAGTCCGAATACGCTGCCTGCTGCGGTCAGGAAGAAGAACAGGACCAGCAGCGGGCCCGATAACCCTGGAAAGAGCGGGTTGCTGCCGGACAGAACGATCGAAGCCAATAGCCCCATCATCGACATGCAGAAAAGCGACCCTAGTGCTCTCTGCATGCGGCTCTGCCGAAACAATAGTGACTTGCTTGGAGTGGCCATGGATATCTACTCTCTGGAAAAAATGGCAGCAGCATGTAGGTTCCATCTGCCGTGGCGGCCTTCCGCGGCCCACGCCGGAACAGTGGGTGGAACTGGTCGGTCATACCGGCCGCTGAGGACGACCACGGAGAAGGACCAAGAGAATTGCAGTAACGACAGCTGCGGCGATTCCGCCCAGAAGATCTGACCAAAAGATGACAGGCAGCTTGGTAATAACGAACAGCAGTTGTACCAGTGCGCTCAAGCCGGCAATCCCGACGCCGGCGATCAATAGTCTCGTTCTATGGTCCATGCCGTCCCCCAATGCGGTGGGCTGTTCCGCAGCCCGTTCGCAGCCAGCCTATATGACGGCTTATTCTCGCTCCGGGCTGAGAATGTCGTGCAGACGAGTGTGGAAATTCCGTGCAGACGACTTTGGAGACTGACAGAAAGTTGCTCAATTCCTTTCTTAGGGTTGGTCAGAACTGGTTTTCGAAATGAACGGTGGTCGAAACCGCTTGAGAAGGGTTTTTGACGCGTCCGGCGATGTGATTGGGTACGCGAGGGGCAGCACCCGTGGGCTGTCCCTGGATTCCCAGGTTGATGCTCTCGTTGGCGCCGGGCTGTGCGAGTATTCCAGGAGTACGCCTCCGGCGCGACCCAGGCGCGGGCGCGCTGGAAGGAGTCTGCAGCCTGGCAATGACGCGCGTCGCCCCGGACGCGGGTGAGGCGGAGTCATGCATCCGTGTCGTCGCCGGCACCGAGCGGTCGGTGACTGGACCCCACCTCTAAGCCCGCCGACGCCGTACCAACTCCCGCGGCACCACTCACACAGAGAAGAGCACCTCATCATGACCACCGTCCTCGTCGCCGGAGCCACCGGTGACCTCGGCCACCGGATCGTCCGCGAGCTGCTCGCCGCCGACCCCGCCGCCTTCGTTCGCGTTCTGACCCGCCCCGGCGGCGGACACGCCCAGGCCATGTTCGGGGAGCGGGACCGCGTTGAGATTCGCGAGGCCGCATATACGGACCACGTCGGCCTCGTCGACGCCCTCTTCGGAGCCGACATCGTCGTGTCCGCAGTCAGCGGCGCGCGCTCCGTCATCCTCGACGCCCAGCAGGCGTTGCTAGCTGCAGCCGTTGAGGCCGGTGTGACACGCTTCATCCCGTCCGACTACTCGGCTGATTATCGGCGTGTCACCCCGGGCAGCAACCGCAACTTCGAGCTGCGCAGGGAGTTCGCCGCCGACGTCGATGCCACTCCGCTCCACACGACGTCCGTGCTCAACGGCGCCTTTGCGGACATGCTGACCGGACAGGCTCCGATGGTCCTGTTCAGGCGGCACAAGATCCTCTACTGGTCCTCGCCGGACCAGGTTCTGGACTTCACTACCAAGGACGACGTCGCCCGCACCGTCGCTTATGTGGCACTGGACGACGCCGCGCCACGCGTCGTCGAGGTGGCCGGGGACCGGGTAACAGCCCGAGGTATCGCGCGGATCATGACCGAGCTCACTGGCGCTGCCTTCACCACCCAATGGGCAGGTACCACGGGAATGCTGTCCGGCATGGCCCGGATCGGGCGTCGCGTATCAAATGGCGAGGAGGCGACCTTCCCTGCCTGGCAGGGTATGCAGTACTTCGTCAGTATGTTCAGTGGCGAGGCTCAACTGCATCATGTGAACAACGACCGCTACGGGCCGCAGGCTTGGACGAGCGTCCGTGACGTCCTTGAGGCGCACGTGAAGTACGGTGCGACCAAGGGCTGATGACGGCGACAGCTACTCAGATCGGCCCGCGGCTGTGACTTTTAGTCGGACTTGGCGGATAAATCGCTGTTTGGATTGGCGGTTTGTCGTTCCGCGTGGGTTGCCATTAACGGGTGAGTGGCAGTTCATGGGACGGCGCGCGTTGGGGGCTGATCGGCCGAGCGGGGGGTATGTCTCCTGATGTATCCGTTGACTCCGCCGCTGCAGGTCTCGCCGGGTTCGGGTGTTTGTGGACCCTGCTGAAATGCTTTGTTGGATGCCGGCAGCCGCGGATCTGCCGGGTCTGTGACGCTTAGTTGTTTTCCCCAGGCGGTTTCTTCGATGCGGGATCCCTGGCCGGGAAAGGGCTGACCAGGACGTGGCTTTGGTTGGTTGCAAGCCGGGGGAGCTTGGCGATGTCATCGGCGGGTAGTCCGGGTTGGTAGCTGATCCAGACTGCACCGTGTTCGAGGGAGTGTGGACGCTTGCTTGTTTGAGTGACGGGCTGCTGGTCCGCTGCGGGCCGCCTACGGTGCGGTCGTTGAGGGCTTCTGGGAGAGGGTGCCTTGGAGGATGCCGCCGTGGAAGGTCCAGGCGGCGACAATGATCCAGGCGGCGACTAACAGGGTCTAGCCGGCGATGGCCATCACGTCGAAGGCGGCGAGGTGGGTGTGGGCGGCGAGGCCGGTCAGGCCGGTGACGCAGGTTCCGATGGGGAAGGTGTAGGACCACCAGGTCAGGGAGAACGGCTGGCACTGGCGTCCGGTGCGGATGGTGATGGCGGTTGCGAGTCCGGCCCACATGAGCGCGAAGCGCAGGACCGGCGCCCCGTACAGGACACCGAAGGTTTCCATCGCCCGGGCCAAGGTCCCGGACACGGCGAGGTGGGCGTTTCCGCTCACGAGGTTCGCGGCGGTGATGGACTGGCCCTGCGGGCCCAGCACGATCCACAAGTATGAAACCAGCGACCTCGCGAAGCAGGGAAGTTCGGCTGCCTAAAACGACCGTATCTGCTACAACAACCAAGCGCGTCCAAAAGTGTCAGTTTCAGAAGTCGCCTGCACTGGATTCCTTGGAACTACGGGGCTTATGCAGCCGACTCCTGACACGGAAGTGTTCGAAGCCGTCTGCACCAACCGTCGTTTCGTCTGAAGCCGCGTGCACCAACTGTCATTCTGTCCGAAGTCGCCTGCACGAACCGTCGTTCTGTCCGAAGTCGCCTGCACGAACCGCCACCGACGTCCGGGACTTTCGGCCGTTGGGCTGGGTCTCGGCGGTCAGCGTCGCCGGCGGACGGGGCGGCAGGTAACGGTAGAGGCTGGAGCGGGTGATACCGGTGGCTTCGACGATCTCGGAGATGGGCTGATTTTCCTAATCGCGAAGGTGAGCGGCGTAGGCTAGCTTCGCTGGATCGATCGCGCTGGGCCGGTCGATCCTTTTGCCTTTAGTGACAGCAACGGCACGCGCGTGAGCTGCGCGTTCGATCGCGTAGGTTCGTACCATTTGGCCGAAGAGTGCGAGCATCACAACTGCCGACTGCGACATGGGATCTTCTGGATTGGCGAAATCAACCCGGATCGGTCAGCCAGGTACGTATGACCCGGTAACTCTGACCGAACGATGGTCCGCGGAGCGGACATCGCAGCCTTGACGACACTCACGCGGCCGCGGAGGCTACTATCACCGGTATGGAAAAAGACGGGCAAGCCAACGATTTTCGGCGGCTACTCGGCCTGGTCGACGGCGCGGGGGACATCACGGATTTACTGGACAGGATGGCCGCGTTGGCTGCGGCGACAATGGGCCGGGCGACTGGGGCGCGGATCGGGTGCGTGCTGACCCTGCGGCTGCACAAGCTCAGCCCTACCGTCACCGGCAGCAGCGACGCGGCAGCGGAGAGAAGATGGGCCCGATACAACGGCGAACCCGTCGCAGCGGGAAACGCTGCCGCGTTGGCCGTGCCTCTTCAGCTGCGCCAGGACGCGACTGCAGTTCTGAACTTTTACGCCCCCGCCACGGGTCTGTTTATCGGGGGTGCCGTTGGCGTGGCAGTCGACTTTGCGGACGCGGCCAGTGATGCCCTACGCCTGAGCATCAGGATCGCCGCGGCGGATCTGCTCAGCCGTAATCTGAAGGCCGCAATGGAGGGCAGGACAGCGATCAACATGGCCTGCGGGGTGATCATTGCGCAGAGCCGGTGTTCGCAGGAGGAAGCCTTCGGTATCCTCCTGCGGGCCTCGACCAGCCGCAACCAGAAGTTGCACTCCGTTGCCACGGAGATCGTCGCGCGCTTCTCCGGCACCACCGGAACGACAACCCACTTCGAGGCCTAACCACCCGTCAAGCCCGCAGGACCTGCCACGATCGCAAATTCGTCGAGGGCACAACGCATTTGAGGCGATGCTCTCTCTGGCCCGGCGCCGCCTCGTCGACTTGGGTAATGCCCGGGACGGCACCCCTGCACTCCTGTTGTTGCTGGACTGCAGGCTGCGTGATGCCTCCTTAGCCGCTGTAGGAGGCGAGGTGCGGCAAGTGGAGTTCGGCCAGGCGTTCATTGAGGACCGCCGCCAGCAGGTCGCAGTCGTGGGCTGGCAGCGGAGCCAGTCCGTTCAGATATGCATCGACGACCCACAGGCCCTGGTTGCCCCCGTACGCGAAGTACGCCAACCATGCTTCAGGGACCTCGAGGCCTGTGAGCAGGAACGCAATATGCATCAGTTCCTGCTGGTTGTTATCCATCAGAACCCACACCCTCTGCCCTCCCGAACTTCGCAGAAGGGCGGGATGAAGGCCGTTGCTTGGTCGCAGGACAAGCATTCCTGCGGTCTCTCATTAGGCTACAACTTTGCCCGTACAGCGGCCATTGTCTTTTCATCGGGCCGCCGCGCACTGCAGTGTTCCCGCCCGGATGGCCGGAAGCTGGCATGACCGGGCGCAGCCAGGGGACGATACGGGCCTCGCTGCGCTCGGTCGACACAAGCATTCTTTTTCCTTTCTTCTGAGGTCCGTTGGATCATACGTGCCCGCTCCACCGGCGCAACGGGCCTGCGCACGGCCGCGCAGCCGATCGCCTGTGCTCGGCGCTGCGCTGATTTCCTCCCACGAACCATCAATCGCTTGCCCTTCGGCTTGCCCCGGTTCTGCCGGGCACAGCTACGCGATGCTCCGCCAGCACGCAAACCACATGGTGGGGGAGAGGACACCAAGTATTTCCGGCGCCCGCCCCGCCCCAGCGAAACTGAACATCACCTCATGAACACAAAATCCATGACCAGGACGGTCACGACCGACAACGCGGTACCGGAGCGGACACCGCGTATGTTGAGCCAGGGATCCGGCGCATCACCACGGGAAAGGCCCGCCAGGACGACTTAGCGCGCAGCCACGGAGGGGCGCGTAAAGCTGCCGCCGAACATAGAAAGGCAGGGGCCCGCTCTACGCAGTCCGCGCCGAAGAACTCCACTCCCAGGCGGGGACACTTGCCCCGGAGAAGGGACGGCACCAGTTGCCTGTCGAGTCCCTGGCCAATCCCGAGCTGGCCCATGCATTGCAGACCGCCACACAGCAAAGACCCCCATGGCTCTGGAAGCAGCGGGCACTCCCGTGGAGAAACGACTGTTCCTTATCGGTAGGAACGGGATCAACGGGCCCGACATTGATCAGCTGCGCAAGGAAACGACCGTGATCGTCAACGGCGCCGGCACCTCGCATTTCGAGGATCCCTCGTTCGTGAAAGTCGCCAAGGAAATTCTCGCAGCCTAGCTCCTGGCGGAAGGCGGGTTCAAAGGCTCGGCGCGGATGTCAGTGGGTCAGCGGTACCGACGGGTCGAGAAGGAACTCTTCGCCCGCGTGGAGGGCGTCGGGCGCGAGATCGAGAACTGCGTCACCGGCAACGACCGCAGCCGGATCAAAGACCAGGGTGGCAAAACGGAGAGTGCGTCGGCCGTCGGCTATGGATCGGCCGGATACCACGAGAAATTCGCGGAATCCCTGGCAAAAACCGGCGCGAACGAAGCCCGGCTCCGCGGGCGCCTCGCAGCGGTACGCAGCGAGGGCACACACTCCGGGGCGGCGCCCACCATGGGTAAGGGCGCCACAAGGGCCGCAAGGTCGAGCGCGTGTCGGGAGGCAACCGTCGGTGCTTGTAGGGGCTAGAGAGGCTTGACCCGCTCGGCTTTTTTGGTTGCGGAAGGAGCTGAAACATGGTTTTTCTCACGGAGCCGGGCGGGCCAGGCGGTCTGGGCCTGGCCCGCGCGGGGTCGGGTGGATGCCTTTATGCGGGAAGTTCCAGTTCCCAGTCCTTGACGTCCGCTACCGGAGCGAAGAGCCTGGTGTCGAGCTCGTCGAAGGCGAGGTTGTTGCGTACCCGGTGGGGCCAGTTCCGGTTCGCGAGGGCTGCTTTGCCCAGGGCGACGACATCGGCGTCCCCGTCACGGAGCAAGGAGACGGCGGTTTCGGGGTCGTCGAGGTTGCCGTTGGCGATGATCGTTATTCCCGAGTACTTCTTGGCCAGGGCGGCAAGGGACTCCGTGCCGTTTTCGAAGGCCGGGGCCGCGGCCCTGTATTCGGTGGTGTGGATAAAATCGATCCCGGTAGCACCGAGGGTTTCAAAGATGATTCGTGCTTCTTCGGCGCCACCGCTCCACCGGTGGTCATTGTCACTGACCTTGGCCTGGGAAATACGGATTCCCACGCTCATGTCCGGACCCACGGCCTCGCGGACGGCGCGGCAGATTTCGGCAGCGAAACGCACCCTGTTCTCGGGTGAGCCGCCGTAGTTGTCGGTCCTGGTGTTGAGGTAGTCGGTGAGGAACTGGTCAAGCAGATACCCGTTCGCGCCGTGGATTTCTACGCCGTCGAATCCGGCTGCCTTAGCGTGCAGTGCAGCCGTGACGAAGCCGTCGCGGACCTCGTCCATCTGGGCCGCGGTGATCTGCCCGGGAACGGGGTAGGGGCCTTCTCCGCGGTAGAAGGCCAATTGTTCACCCTTGGGGGCGATCGCGGAGGGACCAATGGTGGAGTCCACGAACCGGTTTCCCTGGGTCTGGGCCCCTGCATGCATGAGCTGGGCGAAGATCCGGGCGCCGGCGGAGTGGACCGCCTCGACGACCTTTATCCAGGAGTGTGCTTGTTCTTTGGTGGCGATGCCCGGCTGGAAGAGGTAGCCCTGGCTGTAGGCGGTGTCGGGGTAGATGCCTTCGGTAATCAGGAGTCCGAAGCCGCCGCGGGCATAGGCCTCATAGTAGGCGACCATTTTCTGTGTCGCATGCCCGTCCTCGGTGGCGCTGATGCGCGTCATGGGAGCTAGAGCAACACGATTGCTCAGCCCGGTTGGGCCGATCTGAACAGGGGACCAGAGGGGTGCGAAATCCGGCACGAATATCTCCTAGAGGTGTTTCGGGGAAAGAAAAAGAGAGCCGCAGTTAAGCGTGCTCCCTGGAAGTGCAAACGACAGACACGGGTTTTATATTTCAGACGCAGGCCGGGACGCGCTGGCGGGCTCGGTCCGGGCGCTGCTTTCCCGCGCGTACAGGGTCGGTTCCAACCTGATCGATTCGACGTGTGCGCCGTCGAGCACCCCCTTTAGCAGCTGCACCGCCGTACGTCCGATATCCAGCATGGGCGAGCGGACGGAGGACAGTGGAATGGGCAGCTCCGCGGCCAGTGACGTGTCATTAAAGCCGACCACTGCCACATCGGTACCGACGGTGAGCCCGTGGGACCGCAGTGCTCCCATGGCCCCGATTGCGGCGAAGTCATTGACGGCGAAAAGCGCCGTCGGGCGGGGACGGCAGTGGGTCAGGATGGTCTCGGCCGCTTCACGGCCCCCGGCAGTATCGAACCGGGACCACACCACGGCGTTCCCGGGCAGCTTTCCCCCCAGCGAACGCCAGCGGTCGACGAAACCGGCCGTCCGGTCCACAGCCGTGCTGGCGTACGGCTCCCCGGCGATCACCGCGACATTCCGGTGCCCGGTGTTCCACAGGTGCTCGGCCACAAGCTCGCCGCCCAGGACGTCGTCGCAGGTAGCCGCGGGGTAGCCCGGGACGCGGCGGTTCATCAGCACAAACGGCACCTTCCGGTCGGTCATTTCCACCAGCAGCCCAGTGTCCAAATGAGCGTCACCGATGATCAGCCCGTCCACCCGCCGGGCGAGCATGGTGTCCGTCTTGCGTCGTTGTTCCTCCGGGTCATCGCGCGAGTTCATCACAAATGTCGAATAGCCCAGTTCCGCCGCGGCCTCGTCGATGCCCTCGTACCCGCCTGAATCCGCACTTCCCCATACGGTCACGGAGCGGGCCCTGCAGATGAGCGTGGAGGTTCCGTGCGTACGACGCCGCCGATCGCTTCGATGCTCTAGGGTATGAAGTCCGGACCGCGAAAAGCGTGGATTTTCTAGATGGTGGGTTCATCAGGTGGCTCGCTGCTCGTTGACTCGCCTGACCGCCGAACACCGCCGGGTCACGCGGGGTTGAACCCCGTGCCCGAACGTCGGCTCTGCTCCTAGAGCATTGAGTCAAGGTCGGAGCCGACCGACGGATAGGTGGGTGTCATGGATTTGAGTTCGCGGGTGGTTAATCCGTGTTTCATGGCCAGGCTGAATGTGTTGGCCAGTTCCGCGTATCCGGATCCGAACAGGTGCACTCCGAGGAGGTGTCCGGTTTTTCTGTCAATGATGATTTTGGCAGCGCCGGCGGTTTCACCGATTCGGTAGTTCGAGTACCACTGGCTGGTGTCCGAATGCCGAACGTCGATGTTTAGTCCGCTGTCGCGGGCCTCGTGCTCCAGCATACCGATGCGGACCAGCTCGGGGATCGTGAAGACCGCTGTCGGCGTGGCCGCGTAGTCCGGGACCGTGGAACCCGACTTCAACATGTTGGACGCGGCGACCTTGGCTTCGAAAACGGCCACCGGAGTCAGTGGCGGGCCCGCGGTGTCCGCCGCATCACCGGCCGCGTAGACGGCGGGGTTTGTGGTGCTCTGCAGGTGGCCGGCCACCTCAATACCCCTTTTGCCGTAGGCCACGTGGGCTGCTTCAAGATTCAACCGCGACAAATCCGGGATCCGGCCGGCACCGTGCACCACCAAATCCGCATCAAGCGTTGCCTCGCGGCCGGCCTGCTGCAGGCGCAGCCTGTAGCCCTCGCGCGTTTTTTCCACACCGGTGATGCTGGTGCCGCGCCGCACCTGGACCCCGGCCTCCGCGCCGCGGTCGATCAGCAGCTCGACCAGGTCCGCGTCGAATGATTTCAGGGGGCGTGCGCCCCGGTCCACGATCACCGCGGAGCTTCCCGCGCGGGCGGCGATGTGGGCGAACTCGAAGGAGACGAAACCACCGCCCACGAACACAATGCGGGCAGGAAGGGACCTAAGATTCAGGAAGTCGGTGCTATCAATGAGGTGTTCCTGGCCCGGGAAATCCAGGGGCCGAGGTGTGGCGCCGGTAGCGATCAGGACCTTGGATGTCCTGAGCGTCGTCCCGGAGACCTGGATCAGGGACGGTCCGGTAAAGCTTGCGGTCCCATTCAGGGTCTCCACGCCGATATGGCGCAGGTCCTCTTCCATGCTCTGCGGCACCGGGTCGGTGAATCCGTGCTTGTGCTTCATCAGCTCGGCCCAGTTTATCGACAGGCCGTTGCCGTCGATGCCCTTGCCCTGCATCAGCCGGGCACTGTCGATAACCTCTGCGCCGCGCCGCAGGATTTTCTTCGGGTCGCACCCGCGCAATGCACAGGTGCCGCCATAGGGAAGCGAATCGACGATTGCCACCCGCCATCCCGCCGAAGAGCATTTTGTCGCCGCAGCGATCCCGGCCATGCCGGCACCAATGACTACCAGATCGTAGTTCTCGCTCATTTCAAACCTTCCGTTGGATCATCTCGGGCGACCGCATTGGCGGTCGGTGTTAATTGGCCATGGCACGCACCAAGGTCCTCGACACGGACTCGGACCCGTTGGTGCTCCGGCGTTGGATGCCCGCCGATCAGCCGGCATCGATCGCTGCCTTGAGCTGCTCGAGGCTGGGGGCGCCGGCCGCTCCGTCAGGGGTCAGGTAGCGGCGGCACGCCAATCCCACGGAGGCACCGGCAGCAGCGAACACGTCGACACCATTGATGAGGATGCTCGGGGAGCCATGGAACCTTACCCGCTCGGCTTCCTCCACCGTATTCACGAGCTGCCGGACAAGGACAACGCCGGACCGTTCCGCGGCCAGTGTCATGAGCCGCTCCTCGGCGACTTTCCAGTTCGGGCAACCGTCAAAATATTGCAGGGTGATCTCCATACGAACCACCGTAAACCTTATAGTCGGCTACAAGGTCAAGCGTTAGACTGGAACCATGCTCATCGGGAAAGTCAGCGCCGTTACCGGCATCGACACTCAAACCATTCGTTTCTACGAACGTCAGGGGCTTTTGCCCGCACCCACCCGGTCGCCCAACGGGTACCGAATCTACGATGGTATGGTTGTTGGTCGGCTGCGGTTTGTCCGCGCCGCCCAGTCAGCAGGACTCGCGCTGAACGAGATCAAGGGAGTCCTCTCCCAGCGCGATTCCGGCGAAGCGCCCTGCGCCCACGTGGCCGGGCTCCTGAAGGAAAAGCTGGCTGAGGTCCGCGGCCGCCAACAAGAACTGGCCGGTCTGGCCGCTGAACTTGGCCGACTCATCGAGGTGAGCCGCGACCTCGATCCAGCCGACTGTTCCGATGCGGACGTCTGCCAGATCATCGCACAACCACCGGCGGACCGACACGAAGCCTCGATTGCGCGAAGCGTGCACTAAAGAGCCGCGAAAAACCGACCATTCGGCGATTCAGGTGCGGAAGTTGCTGTGCAGGTCGTCCCACCGGCCCGGGAACCGGCCGTCGGGGGCCCATTCCCAGCCGCTCCAGGCCCACGGTTCCGGCCGGAAGCAGGCGCGCCGGCCCTGCCGGCGGCCTCGGCAGTCGTCAGTTCTGCAGAAACCACCGATCAGACTGCGGCCGCGAACGCGCGTGCAGCGGCCACACCTGCGGGCCGACGACGTCCAGCTGGCATTCGCGGAGCAGGCGCGCCGGCGGGACACCACCCAGCTGCGGTTTCATGCCCTAGAAGCAGGCCTGCACTACGGCGCGGGAATCCCGCTCCGCGAGCAGGGCGGCCACGTGGTAGGTGGTCCTCAACCGGTGCATCACGTCGGCGGAAGGTTTCCGTTCCCCATCGGCCCACAGCCGGACGGCCCCGGGTTTCCTTCACGGCACCGATGTAGGCGACCAGCGTCTCGCCCAGCGGGTCCTTTAAGTCCCGGACCAGCACGTCGTCGGTCAGCCGAATGGGACCCTGGTGCGCCTTCAGCCCGCCGCGGGCGCCTGTCACTGCAGTCAGAATTCATGGCCCCGCGAAAAGGCTTACCGAATCAAGGGCTCAAACACACCAGGATTCACACTCTGAATGATCGATAACCGGGACCGCTCTAAGCTGCACTCTGCGTGTCTCATCCGATGAACCATGCAGGCTGGCTTTCGCTGCTGTTCTATCTCACTACGATGGCCCGCGCCGGCTGGTTCCATTTGACAGTACACTTAGTATTTCTTTGGGAGCGGTCCGTTGGACGGCGACTGATTCCTGCTGGACCAGCATTTCCATCCGCAGACAAACAAGGGAGACAAAATATGTTGCTTTGGATAGCCATCATTCTCGCTGTTCTTTGGCTTCTCGGCCTGCTCGGCAGCATCGGCGGCGGGTTCATTCACCTGCTTCTGGTTGTTGCAGTAGTCGTCTTGATTTTTCACTTCGTCCGCGGCAGGTCACGCGTTTAAGTTCCCAAACGGTGTTCCCGCGCCGAGGATGCGGATGTGCGGCCTGCCGCCGTGTTCTCGCCCAAGGGGCCCTCACACAATGAGGGTGAGCTGGGGGCGGGGGCCTGAGACCTAGAACTGCAGCCCGAAGGTTGGATTTGAAGAGAATCTGGCTTCGGGCTGCAGCTCTTGCTTCCCAGCCGGACTATTAGCGGAACCCGGGGCAGTCTGGTCTTGTTTTGCAGCTCAGCCAAGACCGAGATATATCAGGACGAAGGCGCCCGCTATCTGTCATCTCAGAACCTGCCCGGCCACAATGCCCATCAGGATGCTGACTACGATCCACAGTGTCCGCCTCGGTACGCTTCGACGTCGATCGGCGCCGGCCACGATTTTCGGCCGCCGTCAATGGACAGGGGTGGTCAGGGCTAACGCCCGCCGGGCGTTGTTCACGGCGCGGAAACGCAGAGGTCCGGCAAAAAACGGTCACAACGAAGACTCGTGGACGGAGGACCCAAGGATATGACGGCCCCATGGTCCTGGTCGATGCGTGGCGGCTCGCCGGAATGCCCTCAGCCAAATACTTGGCGGCGACTATGGACCTGTGGCTGCCTAAGCTGGAAGCCTTCGGGGAGCTCGACGCCAAGCTGCTGATCCCGGCCGTGGCGGCGCAGCTGATAACAGTCTCCGGGGCCACGGTCGACCGGCTCCTCAAATCCGCCGGGGACGCAGTTCTGCCTGCTTAGTGATCGCCGCCGGGAACGGCGGACGGTCAAGCTTGCCGCGGAGACCGAAGCCCGCGCGGACCTGGCAACGCCCGGCTCCGAACTGGGGAATCTCTAGCCCTTGGTGCAACGGGTCAGCCGCGCACCATGTGCCTGGCGGGAAGCGGATCAGCCCGGTGAGGCCCGCCGGCGCATGGGCCTTTCTGCCCCGACCACGGCCGGCGGGCAGCCCCCGGGGTGCCCGCCTGCCGTGGTCCATCCGTTTCTGTATGGGTGTGGGGTGGGTCAGGCGCTGGCTGCGCTCCGGTTGATCTCGCCGTTTACCCCCTTGGGGAAGAACCCGCCTTCTCTTTCGGCTTTGGCGGTGAGGTAGGCGATGTTCAGGACCTGCCCCGGGCTGCGGCTGAAAGCGATGCCGTTCGAGTCGGTCGGGACAAGGTTGGCGGTGTCTTTAGTGCCAATACCCTGATCGAGATCAGTTGATCCATCGAGGCTGTCCCGGGCGTCGGAGATTGCTTGGGCGGGTACCTGCAGATCACGAGCGTAGAGGGTGGTTCTGATGATTCCGGCGTGATAAGCCTCGACAGCGAGGATACCGGCGGCGGCTTCGAGGTAGGTCTTGTTATCGATCAGCGGTGCCGCGCCCTTGTAGGCGGTGACGCCGACGTCTTCGAAAATGAACGCGCCCAGGAGGAAGCTTGTTTCGTCCGCAAAAGGGTTGAACGTCTGGCCTGCCTTGATCAGCCCCGCCGCCATGGCAGCGGCGGTGAAGCTGGCCTCCAGATCAATTTGCGGCCGGGAAACTGCGGCTTTGCCGAGCGCGGTGCGGAGGAATTTGACGTGCGATTCTTCGTCCGCGGCGATTTCCTTGGCGTATTTTTCGATCAGGCTGCCGGCCTTGAAAGGTACCTTCGCCCCGCCGGTCACACCGCCCTTTCGTCCTTTGCCGTCCGTGAGTCCCTCACTCAGGCCCCGGCCTGTAACGGCCCGCAGGTAGAACTCCGCTTCGAGGTATTCCAGGTTGAGGGCGAAGTTTAGGATCGCCCCGTCGCTTGGCTTCTTATCGGAATGCTCTGCGTCGCCGTCCGCACGGGACGGTGAGGCGGCGATCAAAGCAGCTGCGCCGCCGATCCCTGCAATTCCGGCGGCGCGGAACAAGATGCGCCGGTCCATGGGGTTTTCCGCGCTGCGGCTCATAGCATCGGTGACGAATTTCTGATCGAACATTGGTGTGCTCCTGTCATGAGTGCGATTTTGAGACCATGACAATCCGGAGAGTACTCCCTCCGGCCCCCCGGCCGGAAGACGCAGCGCAAAACCCCTGCGAATGGGAGAACCCATGATGCTGACACTTACAGTTCGTAGTGATCCATATCACGGACGGGTGGCCGGGCAACCTTTCACATCCATTGTCGAAGTCTGCCTTCTAGCACCCGGCAAGCCGGGGCGCTCTGCGGGGTGGCGTCGCTGGGGTTTCCTGAGACGACCTGACTCAGGACCACCCGCGACGCTGCTGACTCGATGGTGATCGTAGCCAACGAAGACCCATCCAATACACAGCCTGCTTACGAATGGGTTGGAGTCGGCTTCGTGCGCCGATCCCATCTCAGAGTTGGAGGCTTTTCATGACTGAAGTTATTGCCCATCACGGACTGTTCAAGGACACGAACCTGCACGTGGACGACACGGGGGGAACGGGCCGGCCGGTCGTCCTCATTCATGGCTGGCCCCTGTCCGGGGAATCCTTCGCAGCCCAGGTCCCTGCCCTGCGGGCTGCCGGCTACAGGGTTATTACCTATGACCGGCGGGGTTTCGGACGCAGCGACAAGCCCAACACCGGCTACACCTACGACACCCTCACCGAAGACCTGAACGCCCTTCTCGAGGCACTCGAGCTTTACGACACTACCCTCGTCGGCTTCTCCATGGGCGGCGGTGAAGTAGCCCGCTACTTCACCAAATTCGGGACCGACCGGGTGCGCAGCGTGGTTTTCGCGGCCGCCGTCCCGCCGTACTTGATGCAAGGCCAGGACAACCCGGACGGGCCACTGACTAAGGACGCAGCAGCGGAGATGACGGCAGGCCTGGCGAAGGACGAAGACTCCTTCTACGACGATTTTACCCGGCAGTTCTTCTCCGTCAACGGCGAGCTTAAAGTGACCGAGCAGCAGCGTCAGGAAGCCCTCCAGCTCTGCAAGCAGGCTGACAAAAAGGCGGCACTGGCCTGCATGGAAGCTTTCGGAACCACCGACTTCCGCGACGACCTGCCCAACATCAGAGTCCCGGCCCTGATCCTGCACGGGGACGGCGACGGAACCGTGCCCTTCGAAGGATCCGGTGCACGGACCCACGCAGCCCTGCCGGGCAGCGACCTGCACGTCCTCCACGGCGCACCACACGGCTGCAACGTGAGCCACCCCGAGGAGTTCAACCAGGCACTGCTGACCTTCCTGCAGAAATAGCGGCCCAGCGCAGCAGCTATACATCTCGGCGGCGAGAACAGGGTGAGGCGACAGCGAGAGCGCCTCACCCTGTGTCAAACGCCCGGTTCCGGGAGCCTCTTAACGCTTTCTTCCGGACGGTGACGTCTGGGCATGACCGGAACCGTAGGGAATTAGCGGGAGCCGGGCTTTGTTGCCGAGGCCATGACACTTCTTCCTACACAGACAGCGCCCGATCTCGCCCTCGCCCTGGTTGGTGGGGGAACTACCGATGATCTTAAGCTTGGTACCGGAACTGACGGGAGGTTTAGCCTGGTGGTCTTCTACCGCGGCCTGCACTGCCCGATCTGCCGCAAACAGCTGGCCGAGATCGATAAGCGGATCGAGGACCTGAAGGCAGCCGGCATCGGCCGGGCCGTCGCGGTGAGCATGGAAACATCGGGCCGAAGCACCCGGATCGTGGATCAGTGGCACCTCGCCAACCTCCCCGTGGCCTATGGCTTGAGGGAGGAATCCGCCCGGTCCTGGGGTTTGAACCTGTCCCACGCAATCAAGGACGGCGAGCCGGACCTCTTCAACGAACCGGGCATCTTTATCCTGGACGAGGACGGGACTTTGTTCTGGTCCAGCACCGCCACCATGCCCTTTGGCAGGCCATCCCTGGACGACGTCATCGCAGGGGTCCGCTACGCCCAGGACCATGACTACCCGGCACGCGGGGCCGCCTGAGACCTCGGGTACAGGCAGAGTCCGGCGGATGGGCGGAACCGCCCCTGAGCCGGGGTCAACAGTGGTAAGCGCTGAAAAGAGAGGTACTAAAACCTTGAACACTCCTCTGGCCCCGGTCCTGCGCGACCAGATCGAGGTCGCCGGGACATCCCTTTCGTATCTGGGCAGCGGCAGTGACCAGACACCTCCGCTGCTGTTGCTGCACGGGACTTTCTGGAGCCGCGTGAGGCTGCCGGTCCTGCCCGCACTGGGGACTTCGAGTCGGTGCATTGCCCTGGACTTGCCCGAGTTCGGCCGCAGCGGCGGAGAACTCGACGTCAGCCACGCCACTGTCCCGGCCTTGGCCGAAACAGCTCTGGCCGCCGCCGATGCCTCGGACTGGACAGTTTCGATATGGCCGGGCATGCCATCGGCGGGGGAATAGCCCAGCACATTGCGGCACCCAGCGGGCGCGTGAACAGACTCGTGCTGATGAACTCCGTGGTGTTCGATTCGTGGCCGGTGCCTGCGGTGGAACGGTTCCGGGACCCGGAGGTACGGGCGGCCACGACGGCCCCGCAGCTTCTGGACGCCCGTGCGGTATCCACGCAGCGTGCCGTCAAACGCACACTCAACGACGAGGAACTCACCGATTACCTGTCGCCCTGCAACGAACCGGCCTGCCACAGGTCGTGGATGGCCATGGCCGCGGCCGCCAATCCCCGGACCACCCTGGACCTGGTCCCGCTGCTGCAGGAGGCGCACATACCGACCCGTCTGTGGGTCTCGCGGAACGGGAAGGGCCGAGGATACCACTTGTAGGTATTGATCAGGCCGGTGGTCAGCTCAAGGAGCGAGGAGGCGATGAACAGGGCGATTGAGGCACGTTCAAGGCCGTGGGCGACGGATTTGACCGGCGGCCACGTGAGCAGCTCCAGATAGACGGACCACAGCTTGGCCAGCAGCAGCGGAATCGAGGCGATCCCGGCGGTGACATGGATCCCCTGGGTGAGCTGGTAAATCCAGACGGGGCTGGTGGGGAAGAGCATCCAGGAGGGCGGGTTCTGCAGGCCGTGGCTGAACAGCCCGGTCAGGAAGCACACCGTGAAACTCAGCCCGAGCCAGCGGCCCAGGACGACCGTGAGCCGGGTGCTCCGCGTCGGGGATGCGAACCGGGCTGCGAGGGCCTCGGTTAGCCTCTGCGGGTCAGGTTTTGCTTGCTTACATCACACCACCATTCAGGATCAGGCAGGGGCTTGGACCCCCGAAACACCGAAAGGCGGCGGGAAGAGCCGCTTTCGGACCGGTAGAGAGCCCAGGGGCGGAAGCCGGGGCTCAATTTCACCGTCGCATTCCTCCACTGTGCTCAACGCATACCGGTAACGCCGGCTGAATCGCTGCTCCTGGGCCGCCGGCGGTTTCCACGCGACCCCTTGAGAAGATCCGGGCCAGGGTGTGAGAACAGAAAAGCGCCACGGACCCCTGGAGAGGATCCGTGGCGCTTCCCGCCGGTGCAGACCATGCATCCGGCAGGTCTTCGTGGTGGGTGTTACTTGGTGTTGACGGTGATTTTGGCGATGCCGACGAGCATGTCGGCTTTCACGGCGTCGGTCTTGAAGGTTTTGTTCAGCAGGCCGGCGGCGGTGTCGGAGATCAGCACCCGGGTGC
>NZ_JASIST010000017.1:0-26046 GCF_030063265.1 Pseudarthrobacter sp. PH31-O2
GAGGCCGCGAGAATCGACATCCCGCCACACACCAGGTCAACGAACTCGGTGCGGGCATTCGGAGGAAACAACTTGACCATAAAACGCTCCATCAATCAGAGCGTTGCTAGGACCATATGACTTTGCCGGGTGTATGGAACCCTTCAGTGTCATTACGAACCCCGAAGATCTCGCCGCCCTGCGCATCGACTCAATCATCTGCCCGCCGCGGATTCCCTCATCGGCGCTTCGCAAGTCCTGGGCGGCCATGACCCCGAACGAGGGCCGCAGCGACATCTTCGTCGGATTCGAATCCACTCGCGAGTGGAACATCGACGAAGCCTGGTCGATCCTGACTATGCACTGCCCCGCCGGCGCTGCGGAAGCGTGGGTCCTCTGGGACCCGGCCGCGGTCGCGTCGGAACGGTTGACGCCGAGCTCCTGGACGTCCTTCATCCCGTCCCGCCGTCCGGCGACAAAGGCGCACACCTCCCTCGGTTACGCCAAGGCTGCGATCACCCACCGCGTGTTCAGCCACGGGGGCGCCGCAGAAGACATGTCGGTCCAGGAGCTGAACCCGGTCACCGGCAAATACGACACCCTGTTCACCATCCCCAAGGGGACGCCCAAGACCCAGATGCCCTGGTAGGAGACACCATGCAACCGTTCCGCATTGTCCGTTCCGAAGCGGAACTCGAAGGCGTCGCCCCCGGTTCCCTCGTGTCCGCCGCCTATTCGCTGCGGACTATTTTCGAGAAGCAGAACACCAACGAATGGGTTGAGCCCGGCAGCGAGGAAGAGTTCCCGACCGCCGCCGTCTGGGAGCTGATGACCGGCGCGTACGAGACGATCATCCTGGACGAGGACCGGGAAGTCTGGGTCCTCATCGACGCGGCAGCTCCCGGGCTGGTGCGTCCTCCCCGCGGCGAAGACTCCCCCGACTACCTCACCCGGGCCCGGCCAGGTGACCGCGACACCGAATGGATCACGCATGCGAGCCTGGCGGGCGCCCGTGCCGAGATCGAATCCCTGATCGGCGCCGGGACTGCTGCGAACAACATGCTGATCTACGCCCGCACTGACAAGGCCCGCATCGATTTCTACCCGGTCGAGCACATCGAGGCCGGGGCGGCAGCCACCTCAACCAACCAGGAGAGCTGAGGGTTGCAGGCTACGAGCCGTCAGCACAGCGGTATCCCTCCGGCGCTGCCTAGTTCAGTATGCTCGTTTCCCGGATGTTCAAAGCCGCGCTACAGCCGCGTGCACTGTCGGGGCCACTACGGACAGGCATACAGGGGGCGCCTCCTGACACCACTGAGGGCGTACTTGAAACATACTGGAGGTGATTGCGCCATCGAATGGTGCTTCCGGTCGACAAGCGACGGCATTCTGTGCGCGTCTCACGGCGGTGCAAAGCGACAGTATGGCCTGACAGCAGCGGCTCTAATATCTCTCCTGAACCGGAGGCGGTGCGATTCCTGCGGTTCAACTGCCGCGCTCTGCATCGACCACGACCACTCCTGTTGTTCGGGTATCAAGTCGTGCGGAAAATGCGTACGAGGCCTACTCTGCCAATCCTGCAACCAGGCACCCGGGCTTCTCGACGACGACGCCGAAAGACTGAGATCCTTGAGTTCATACATCTCTTCTCGATCCAGTAGGCATCGAGACCCCCGCGCTGAACTGTCTGGTGCAACAACTTTGGAGTCGGATTACAAATCCGTATCGGCAGCGCTATGATTACGTCATGCCTTTGAGTGTTCCGGAGTTGGCGAAGCGCCTCCACGTCAACGAAAGCCGGGCCCGGCTACTAGTACAGTCCGGTCGGATACCCGCCCAACAAGTCGCTGGCCGCTGGGTCATCGATGAGGCCGACGCGGGCCGATACCTGCCGGCCGCCCCGGGGCGGCCATTGTCAGAGCGTAGCGCGTGGCAACTTATACGTCATGCAAATAGTGCCGCTGCCCATGACTCGATCGAGCTTTACCCGGTCGAGCTGTACCGCCTGAAGCAGCGGCTGCACCGGCTGCAAAATTCATCCGACCCTCTGAGCCTGCTCCGCTCACTGCTGGCCAAGCGAGCCGAGAAAGCCGAACTTTCATCCAGCCCGGCAGACCTGGCCGAGTTGCGGGAGGACCACCGGCTGCGGCTATCGGGCGTCTCCCACCCGGACTCCGGCCTGCTCTCCGGGTCGGAAGTAGAGGCGTACGTCAGCCGCGCCGATTTCAATGCCGTGCTCCGGGACTGGTTTCTGGTGAAGGTGGCCGCAGGCCAGCGGCCAAACGTTGTCCTGCACGTCGCCGACGAAGTGCCAGCGGTGCTGCCTCCGCTGGCCGTGGCCGCCGACTTGGCCGAACGTTCCGGAGTCCGTGAGCACAACGCCGCTCTCGACCTCATTCGCAGGAGCCTCCATGCCGGTTAGCCTTCCCGCCATGCTCGCCGAACAGCAGGATGCCTGGCAGGCAGTCTTCGAGATCCACGATGCCGTGCCGCACGGCTGGGTCCTCGTCGGCGGCCAGGCCGTCGACCTCCATGCAATCGAGCGCAATGCACCGTTCGTCCGACCGACGAAAGACGCCGACATGGCCCTTGACATTCGTTCGTACCCAGGAATGCTCAAAGAGTTCACCTCAGTGCTCCTCAAGCTCGGGTTCGAATCCGCCGGCGAATCCCAGGAAGGCCACCAGCACCGATGGCTCCGCGGTGACGCCGTGGTCGACGTGCTCATTCCCCGGCATCTCGGTGAGCGAGCCGAGGGGCGCCCTGGCGCGACCGGCGGCACCACAATTGCGGCGCCGGCCAGCCAGCAGGCCTTGGACCGTGCGGAAACCATCGACGTCATCGCCGGGGCAGCCGCCGGGAGGGTCAACCGTCCGTCCCTGATCGGATGCCTGGTCGGCAAGGCGGCAGCACTCGTCATCACGGACGACCCCGGCCGGGAGCGGCACATCACCGACTTCCTGACGCTCGCCGCCGTCGTCACCGCCGCAGACCTACGGGACGCTTCCTACCGCCCCGCTGACCGGTCCTACCTGGCCAACATGCTCGGCCGGCTCGCGAACAACCCGCAGTACATAGCGCTGGTACCCGAAAGCGCCCCCGGCGTCGAGCGCCTCCGGATGTCCCTGAGCTAAGAGACGACGACGACGAATCCGGTGAGGGATCCGGAGCGCTCCGCACACATGAGGCCCATGCCTGACCTCAGACTCAAGCCCGTCACCCCCGGCAAGCTCAACCGCCCCGCCTGGATGCGCACCCGCACCGCCGAACTCGGCCCCGACGTCAAAGCCGGCGAGGGCCCCGCGACCTTGACCACCGCTGATGTCTACCTCGACGGGGCGCTCATCGGGTCCGTCACGGGAGCCCAGAAACCCAACAGCACCCTTCGCGCCTGGGTGCCGAACCGCCTCGGCGCCGGCGTGAACCAGCACGGGGACACCCGGTTCCAGGCCATCGACGCCCTTGTCGGTCCGGCCGTGAGCGGCGGAGCCTTCGACTCCGACTGCGAATCACATTCGTTGGCTCACCTGCTGGCCCGTACGGACGAAATCAGCGCCACTGCAGAGGCTCTACGCGCGTGGCCACGAAACCGCGGCGGCTGAAACCGAAGCAATCCTCACCGACTTAGCCCGATCGAAGACTACGTTCAGGTCCGCGTCAACGTCTCTGCTGTGCATGAGGACAATCTCAAAATGGGAGCCGGTCATGCTCGAATCCGCACCGCGTTTCGCCGGTACCCCTCGCATGGACGCCGACACCGGAAGGACCACGCGGTAATGCCCCGCACCTACGACGTGGTCGGCGACGTGTTGTCGACTGCCGGAGTCTTCCGCGCCTGGCCGGCCATCGAAGCGATGGCCGGGACCTCGGCCGTCGCCGGCCAATCGCCGCCAACGAAACCCGGAAGCACCCTGAGGCGGCACGCGGCTTCGCTGCCCGAGCGCGTATGCCCCGGACCGCCAGGCCACAGTGGATGCCCCTGTGGACGCCCACCGGCAACCCAGTGTCGAAGCCTGATCGTGGCGCCGACGCCCCATCATCATCCGGTGCACACACCGCATGATGACTGGCCAACATGGAGTTACCGTTCCGGACGCCTCCCTTTCTGGTATCGACGTTTGGGTCATTCCTTGTGACTCTAGAGACAGATCTGGTGTGGAGTTGGCTCTGTGGTTTTCCGGACGGGGTTGCCGTCGGATGGAGTCCTACCGGTCACGCTGGTGGTCCCCGCTTCGTTGTCCCGGACACTTTGTGCCGGGAACTGAAGCTATCTCGAAGCTGACGCTACGTGACAGATGGCAATTCCGCACCTTTGGCCTGCGGAAAGACTGAAGCGCCTATCTGGAGACGTTGGGCCACAGATACCTGCGCTGGCAGGCCCACCTGCCGGTCTCCCTGGTCATGGCCGTCAACGCTCTCATCGCGTTCCTGGCCGGCTACGCCACGATGGCCGCCGCCTTCAACATCGTCACGCTGCTGTGCCTGGGCTTCGTCCTCATCGGGATCACCCGCGGTATCCGACGGGAGATCAGGGGTACCCCGGACGAGCTCTTCCAGAGCACCATTTCCCGGGTCGGACCGGCCGCCGCGGACGCCTCCGAATAGGCGCCTGCAAGGGTTGATTTCAGACCCGTCTCCGGGGCACGTTTCAACCCTCATTCCGACCCTTCAGCGACGGCCTAAATGAGGTCGTCCCACATCGTTTCCGGACCGGGTCAGCAGCTCCCAAATCCACCATCGAACGGCCCTCCGGGAGTCCCTGATTCGGCCGTGAAACTGACCGTCAAAACAGCCTGCCGGAACACACCGCCGGACAGGATTCGACCCACCGAAAGAACCATCCATCATGCTTCCCTCAACCCCTCCCGGGATGCTTCCCGGCTCCACAATTCCTTCCCTGGCGGAGCTGGCATCGCTGCCGGAGCACTCGGTCGTGCTGCGCCGCTCCCACGTCCAGCCGTACTTCCGGACGGCGTGGACGCTGCGCATCCTGCCGGGCGGAACCCGCGCCTGGACCTCCGCCGGCTGGGCGTCCGAGCCCACCGACGAGGAGATGTTCGACGGTGCCAAGGAGGCCATGGTGGTCCTCTACCGGCCCGCCGAACACTTCGGAATCGGCCTCCTGAACACTGCCGGATGGGTCGCGGATCAGGCCAAAGTGGTCGTCTACAGCGGCCTTGAGGTGACCCGGAACGACATCGGCAGGCGCGCGGCGAAGGATCCGATGGCCGCAATCGTGCATCGGATCGACCCCGGCCCATGGTGCGTCCACGACGAAAACTGACCCGAAACGGGTTCAAACGGCCGAAAAGCTGTCCGCGGAGCTACTCCGCGCCGAGGCGAAACGGGTCGATTTGGGCCCTTTGGGCCGTTTTTTGCGCCGAATGTGGGTTCTGCACCCGACGGAACCGACCTGCACCCACCCCATGTTGGGCCTGATTTTGGCCAAAGTTCCCAGCACTGGCGCGGAATTTGGACCCCGAAAGTGAAAATGTCCAAAGAACCGACTGCGGGGAGGTACCCCTATAGGAGAGAAAGGGAACCTCTTTAAGAGGAGGGTAGGGGCCCTCTATGTAGTAGTAGTTAAATGATTGGTTCTTTGGTTTTATATATATATAGGGCCCTGCTTCCCAGCACTGGGGCGGATTATCGCACCCAACATTTGGTCGGCCCTAGGTCGGCCCTGGTCGGCCCTAGCTGATTTGGCGCTGTTTTTGGCTCCGGTCCCGTTTCCTGGGTTTTTGGCCGGGAAGAGCCGCCGGCTGCTCCGCACACATGGTCCGCATGACCATCGATAAGATCCTGTCCTCAGTTGACGCATCGCGCCCGGACCTGGACGCCACCGTGAAGCAGTTCCGTGAAATGGGCGCCGCCATGGAGCTGGTCCTCGCCGACCACTTCGACGTCGAAGACCTGGCCACCGGCGTTGAACAGCTCGCGGCCCGGCTCGCGAACATCCGCGACGTCCTCGCATCCCACCTCGGTTCCGTCGGCGCTGCCGGCGACCTGGCCCGGACCATCGACGCGATCGCCTTGCCCGCCGGGGAAGAGCCGGCCATCGCCCTCGTCGAGGCCGGGTTCACCGGGGACCAGGACTACACCTTCTCCATCACCGAACGGCGCCTCTACGGGCACCCCGATCTGCGGCACGTTTTCCGCTACGGATTGGACCCCGTGGCCTGCTCCCGAACCCACACCGACTACCTCGTTCACCTGCCCTCCGGAACCGTCTTTGAGGCGCCCAAAACGGACACAGTTTTCGCCGCCGCAGACACCTTCAAATCACAGCTGATTCGGGACCGGAAATAGGACCTCGAAACCACCCTGAAAAGCTTCACTGGCGGAGCTCTTGCCGGACGTCCGCGGGCGTGGAATTATCGGCCCGTGAATGAGTCTCCGGCACGGCTATGCAGCACCCTGCCGCTGAGCCCGGCACCGGGGGACGGTGACCCGTGTGAGGCCGTCGTCCTCCAGTCGGTGGGGCCGGCGGACAGTTCGAGGCGACCGCCGTCCGGTCCTGGGTCAGCGCCCTGGATGGCACCGGGCTTGAGGCCGACAGCACTGACCCGGTGCTCATCCTGACCGGCACCGGCGATGACCTGGCCGGCTTCCATGACCGGGCCCTGGCCGAGCTGGACCGCCGCCGCAGTTTCGACTTCGAGGTCGCCGACCTGTTCGGCGGAGAGATCCCCCGACCGCAGGCTTAGATACCGCGTATGTATTCCGCGCGCGTTCCCCGGGAGCGCCGCACACATGGGAGATAAGACACCTACCGTCGGCCCGCAAAGGATTTCACTATGAACGTTCTCGCCTTCCCCGCCACAGACCTCGCACTGTCCCTGGCCGACCGAGCCGTTCCAGCGACCGTCCGCGTGTTGCCGGACCGGACCGCGGTCAACGAAGCCGACCGTCCCCTCCACGAAATGCTCCACAAAGCCGTCGTCGCGTACCGCGCCGGCGAAGACCGCGCCCCGGGTCCCCCCGGGCACCGCCACCACCGTCTTGCTCATCGCCGGCGGGCTTTTCCTCCTGCCTGCTCCGGCGTACGCCGGCTGCATGACCGATAACAAGGGCAACCAGATCTGCGGGGACAGCGGCACCGGGCCCGTATCCGGTCCGGGGTCCTATACCGGCGTCAGTGGCGTCACCAACGGCAACGCCGGCGACATCGGCCCCGACTGGCAGCCCATGACAATATGTCGACGGGCTGTCCATCAATCCGCGTATCGGCGGTGTATCCCTACAGGTGACAGCTGGGGAGTTCATCGACTATCTGCGTGAGATGGGGCCGGGGCAATCTGGGACCGGCTCGGCCACCCCGGATTCGTTGACCTACACCTTCCCGGCCCGGAGACACCCATGTGGGTCGGGAGCCAGTACGAACTGAGCTTCCATGCCGTCACCGGCATCGAGCTGGTCAAAGGCTTCGTCGTCATCCGCACGACGAACCTAGCCCAGCGCAGGGACCGTCGCTGCGGCGCATCCCGGACGAAAAAGTCGTCGACCGGATGCGCGCTGAGCACATGGCACGAAACGGCGAAGACATTCAACTCGAGCCCGCCGCCAACCAATACCTGATTCATTACATCCCGAAAGACCGGTCCACGGTCCTGGATCGCTTGACTGAAGCCCGTAAGGACCTGGCCACGTTCGAGGCGAGCCTGCAGGCGAAGGAGGACCTGGTCGCCAAGCTCGAGCCCGACGCCTCACGGCACATTATCTGCTCGGCATCCGTGATGACCTGCCCGGTGCAGATCTCGGCTGTAACGGTGTGTGCATGCGTGCTTCCGATGTCGGGGTGCCCGTGCCCGGCGATCCCGTCGCCTACGCCCACCCATCCTGTCCGGAACACGGCGCCCCGTAACAAGGGTGGCGCGTGCTAGTCGCCGTAATGCAACTTTAGTGTTGCATTACGGACGATAAAGCAACATACGAGTACCATTAGACCTGAAGGGATGTGACATCGTGGACGACAACGTCAGCCGGCTCGGCGAACACCTGCGGCAGTGGAGGATCCTGCTTGGCCTCAGCCAGGAACTGGCGGCGGACCGGGCCAACCTGTCACTGCCCACCCTGCGGCGCATTGAACGCGGAGATCCGGGCGTACGGCTCGGAAGCTTCCTGGCCCTGGCCGATGTCCTCGGCCTGTCCGAAAGGCTGACCGTGGCAACCGACCCACTCAACACCGACCTGGGTCGCCTGCGCGCGCCCCTCCTTGGCCGGCAGCGCGCACGGAGAATGCCGTGAACCACGAAGTCTGGATCAACGACCGCCAGGCGGGCACCTTCACCGTTGATGTGCGCCCCGGCTTCCAGAAGCCGTCCATGACCTTCACCTACCTCAACGAGTGGCTCGCCGACGGCCGCGCCTTCGCCATCTCACCCGATCTTCCCCTGCAGCGCGGGCCGCACACCCCGGTCACCCACAGGACCACGTTCCTGACCTTTGACGACGCGGCGCCGGACAGCTGGGGGCGGGGCCTCATCGACGCGCGGCTTCGGCAGCGTACCCGCACAAGCGGGCAGCCGTTCAAGGCACCATCCGACATCGACTTCCTGCTCGCGGTCAGCGACAAGACCCGCCAGGGTGCACTGCGCTTCCGCACCGGCGCGGGATTCCTTGCCGCGGAATCCCGCGCCGCATCCCTCCAGGAACTGCCAAAGCTCGTGGCCGCCGCCCAGCGGTTCGCCGACAACGGCGAAATCGACAGTGACGTCAGCGAACTCATCGGCGTCGGCTCCTCGCCGGGTGGCGCGCAGCCAAAGGCCTGGGTCAGTGATCCCACCGGGCAGATGCACCTGGCCAAGTTCCCGCGCACATCCGACGTCACTGACGTTTCCGCCTGGGAGCTCACGGCGATCGCGCTTCAGCGGCGTGCCGGCATCCAGGTCCAGACGTCGTCCAGAGTCCCCCTCGGCGAGGGACGGTCCGTGTTCCTGACCCGCAGGTTCGACCGGGAGGGAGAGCGCCGCATCCCCTACTGGAGCTTCAGGAATGCGTTCGCCCTGGCCGAGCACGAGCACCCCGATTACGCGACCCTGGCCGGCAGGGTTGCCGCGATCTCCGCACGGCCTTCCGAGGACGCCGCGGAACTGTTTTCCCGGGCCGCGTTCATCGCCATGGTCAACAACATCGACGACCACATGCGAAACCACGGGCTGCTTCACGTCGGCAACGGCTGGCGCCTGGCACCGTCCTTCGACGTCAACGCTTCAAGGACCGGCCGTTCCGACACACCCCTTACCCCTGATGACGATCCGGGGGACCGCGACGTGCGGCTTCTCGTCGACCACGCCGATGCTTTCCGCCTCACCCGCTCGGATGCCGTCCGCCGTATCCGGGCCGTTGAGGAGGCGGTCAGCCACTGGCGTGAAGACGCTGTTGCATCTGGGGTCAGGGCGGACGCTCTCGACTTCATGGATAAGGCCTTCGAGGGTTCGAACCGCAGCCGCGCCCGCGCTTTGAGCGAGGCCGCTCCCGTGATCGTCGACCTGGCGCCCGGACAGCCTGCATCCTCCGGGGACGTCTGGGTCCGCCCGCATCGTCGCCGCGGGCAGCTGCTCGACGGTCATTTCCGGCGGCGTCCCAGCTAGACGCGAGCGGGGTGCGTCCTCCAACGGGGACGCGCCCGTTTGCCGCCGCACACATGGGACGCATGAGCATCCAGATCCGCACCATCCCTAACGACGACATTGTCGCCCTCGCCGCCCTGCTGGACGGCCTCCACATCCAGATGAGCTCCACTGACATCAGCGGCCGGCTCGTTTCAGGCAACTTCCAGTCCGCGAAGGCCATGGCCGACGGCCGCATCGGGATCAAGCTGACCCGCTACCTGAACGGCCAGCACGTCCTGGACAGCGTCGCCGTCCCGACGGGTACCGACCCGCTGGGCCGTCCCTGGCGGACCGCCTTCCACGTCCGCGAAGACACCGCTCTGTTCGCCGCGCTCGAAGCTGCCGCCTGAGAGCTCTGCGGCTGGTTAGACTTCAGCTTGACTCCGCACACATCGGTACTGGGGGTACCCGATGCGGGAGCCCCTGTCTGCCCCCACAACAGATCGGGAACCATGCCTCACCACGCTCGCCACACCGCAGCCCGGGCCGCCGACAACCGGAGGGGTTGAGAGTGACACGCCTCAAGCTCACCAACTACACCCCTGAAGGCGAGCTCTTGGCTCCCACCGATGACATCCTGCACGCCGCGGACCCGGGCATCGGCGGCAAGCCGACCACCGACCCGGGGTATTACCACCGGTTCAGGTTCGCGGCTCCCACCGAGGCCGAGCGGCTCGCCAAGGCCCGGCGTTTCTTCGCGTTCATGGAAACCGTGCCGGGATACAGCACGCTGATCCTGAAACCCTATGAGGTGCCCGTCGCAGGCCTTCGCTACGGCTACGACATCGTCTACGCCGTGGAGAACCCCGGCATCCGGTAGACCCGGGCGTATCAGCAGGCTTTGACGATCGGCAGTTCCGCCCATTCGGTGGTGTACCGGGGTGAGAGGGCTTGGCGCTTCATCGACCAGTCCGGTTCGGTCACGAGTCCGGCGACGCCGAGGCCGATGGATCCGGACCCGAAGCGGTCCAGGACGTCCCGGGGCAGGGACCCGATGTGTTTTTCCTCGTGGGCGGTGGCGAACATGGGAAGCTGCGGTGCGGCGCCGGCCGGCGACAGGTCCATCAGCATCACCCCGGCCCGCGCGTACGGGACCCCGTCGACGATCCGGTCCGCCAGTGCAGTCGTCGCTGCCCGGGTCAGGATGACCGGGTCCGCCGTCGGGACCGGCAGCTTCAGGGTCACAGAAGGAAACGACGCTGCGGACTGGTTGAAGTGGGAGGTCCCGGCGAAGCACGACATCAGCTTCGCCTGCTGGTTGTCTTTGGCGAGCCGGATCGCGGCCCGCTGCGCGTAGATCGCCATCACCTCATGCATCCTGGCCGCACTCGTCACCGGCGTTGAGAAGGACCTCGAGAAGATCAGCCGCTGCTTGGTAGCGATCTCGGTTTCGAGCGGGATACACGTGATGCCGTTCAGCTCCATGATCGTGCGCTGCATCAGCACCGAGAACTTCTTCCGCATGACCACCGGGTCCGTGGCTTTCAGGTCAGCGATCGTGAAGATCCCCATCCCGTTCAGCTTCTTGCCCAGCCGGCCGGCGATCCCCCAGATTCCGGTCACCGGCACCTTGGCCATGATGGCGTCCGCGTGGGCCGGCGGGAGTGTGCCCCAGCTGCAGACGCCCGCCAGGGCCGGGTTCTGCTTGGCGACCCGGTTGACGAACTTTGGTCAGGGTTTTGGTGGGGGCGATCCCGACACAGACAGGCAGGCCGGTGTTCCGAGCGATGACGGATTTGATCTCCCGGCCGACAATCATTAGCTCCTCCGACCGGCCGACCTGCGGCCGGCAAGTCACGCCTGCGAGTGCCCTGACGCTGGTTCTCCAGTCCTCCAGCTTGGGCAACGGGAGCCTCGTCGTTTGAGTTCTGGACGCCCGCAGAGGCTTTCTACTGGGCAAGATGAAAAGCGCACGGCTGCACGAGGGCAATCAAACAGGATGCGCGTTCCGGAGGGGTTTCGTCATATACCAAGCCGGAAGAAGTGCTGCCGGCACTGCGCCTCGGGCTCCCCCGGCTGGCCGGCCGGAAGAGACGCGTCTAAGAGCGGCGGAGACCGCAGCAGAGGACGCCAGGCTGGCAGCAAGGACCCGTAATTCAGCTATAGACGGTACCGCCAACTCCGGCGAGCCGAGGTTCCCGAATACCGGTCCGGCGCAAAAGGGTCAGCGCGGCGGCCCAGCTTCGCCCCCACCGCAGGCAGGAACAACTCAAAGTCGGGGTCAACATCGAACACCTGCAGGAGGCCACTGAGGGCCGGCTGACGGGCTTCCAATCCCCAGTCGCCCAACTGGAGGCTAGAGGACCCGCGCGACTCTGAGAGGCACTCAGTGGGCTGCCGAGGGCTAGCCGCGCGTCGTCCACGCGCCCGTCATCGACACGGTCGACTAGAAATACGGAACTACTTGGTTAGCGGGTCACGGGCATCATCAGTCAAGTCATGACGCTGTGGAGGCTTCTCGCGCCGCGAGCTCAACCACCGTGGCCAGAACGCATGGGGGTGATCTGACTTCCATGCTCCCCGGAACAAGAAGCTACTCCCGACCGTGAGATGTACCCGCGTGAAGGTTCGCCACGTCACTAAAATGACCCATATGACAAACGATGCGTACACAGCGATGCGGCCCTTAGAGTCCCTCACCGGCCCAAAGTGTTATCAAAGTGTTTATTCCAAGAGCCTAGCGCTCCCGAAACCCCTGCAATCTGTGGAGCTAAGGAGATTCGAACTCCTGACCTCTTCGATGCGATCAGTCGCCACTCTAAGTGGCGACTGATCGCGATCAGAGATCGGGTCAGCGGCTCGTCTGTATCTATCTGAGTTCAGACGGCGACCTAACTATCTTGTCTATCCGCCGCGGATCCTTCAACCGGAGCGAGCCGGTTCAGAACGACCGTGTAGTCCGGAACTTCTTTCAGCCTTTCGATGTAGGCGGCGTGCGTCATGGCCACGTCCGCGTGCCCCAGCATTGATGCAGCAGCCCCATCCGTGAGTTCCCTCGCGAGAAGCGTCGCCACCGTCCGTCTGAAGGCATGCGGGGTGATAACTACTACTGGGTCCATACCGGCTTCAGCCAGCGCTGCCCTCAGCGTCCGCCGAACGCTAGAGCCCTGCATATAGGTTCCCCGCCTCGACCAGAACAAAGCTCCGGCTTTGTTGTTCGATGGGGATTCCTTCATCCTTCGCACGAGTACGTCCACGACGAACCGCGGTACGGGGAGGATCCGGTAGCTTGCATGATTCTTTGGGAAATGCTGGCGAAATTTTGGACCGTGGCGTGGCTCCACGAGCGTTCCGGCGATGGCGATTCTTCCGACTTCTCCCGAAAGATCGATGTCCTTCAGACGGATAGCCAGAACCTCGCCAATCCGGGCTCCCGTGCCGAGCAGAACTTCCACGACGTCAGCCAATGTATTGGTCGGACGGGGGCCAGGATGGCCCGGCGCCTGTCGCCAATCTCGAACGGCATTGCGGATTTCCTCAGTTGTCGCGTCGCTCAGCCCGACAGGCTTTTTTTGCACCCGACCAAGACGGTCGACCTCGGTCACTGGGTTGTCGCCGGCGTACAGGTCGTGCCGAATGGCATAGGACATGATCTGTTTCAGGACAGTCTTGGCCAGCCGGGCGTTCGTATGACCCTTCCCGCCCACAACCAGTGAGCGCAGGAAATAATCACACGTTGAGGTTCTGATTTCGTTAATCTTCAGCGCGCCAAGCCCGGGCTCGATGTGACGGTGAACAATCCCGTCGTACTGGTCCCACGTCTGCCTTCGGATTCCGCCGCTGATTCCCCCGGCGACCATATCTCCATTGGCATCGACGACAACCCGCGGCACCTCGATGCTGGCGAGCCACTTGGTCGCCACGTCTTGCAAGGACGGATTCGTGGCCAGCCTTCCAGCACCCTTATGGCGTTCCTTCATGGAGGCTAACAGTGCGGTCTCAGCCCTGCCCTTGGTGGAACCGAATTTGCTGTACGTCCGGGTCACACCGTCCTGCCCCCGGTACCGGCAGCTGGCCCGCCATTTCCCCGAGGACTCGTCTTTCTTGGCGCTGACCGTTCCCCAAGCGCCCACCGGCAGGCTTGACCGGCCCATCAGGCTGCAGCCTTCGATGTTTCTTCGATCCATGCCTCGACAACCGCGCGGTCGTAGCGGACCGCGCTGTAGAGCTTGACGGTCGGCGGCCCGAGGCCGGCAGACCTCCAGTTGCGGAGCGTCTTCTGTGCGATCTGGAGCCAAACGGCTACTTCCTCGGTGGTCATGAACTGCACCGGCTTGCCCTGGTCCGTGACCGGTGCCAGGGGCTTGCTGCTTATCTGCATGCCATCTTCTATGCGCCACAGTCCCCGACGGGGCGTCATGGCCTTTCCCAAAGCGTGTCGTAAGCGTGTCGTGCCCTGTTTTCCCACATGAAAAACCCCTCCGTTCCGGGCAAGATCGCCGGAACGGAGGGGTTTTTGGGGCCCCCTGTCGGATTCGAACCGACGACCCCCGCTTTACAAGAGCGGTGCTCTGGCCAACTGAGCTAAGGAGGCATTCCGTCGCGCCGTCCGGCACCGGGCCACGAAGCGGGGCCAGGCGCCATGGCGCTAGATAAGGTTAGCCCACGTAGGCCCGGTGATAAAAACAGGCCCGGTTCCGGACGAATCCGGAACCGGGCCTGGCAATTTGTGCCGGCGTTGCTGCCGCCTACTTTTTGGCGTCGACGGCGGCCTGGACGAACTGATCGAACGGGGTCTTGGCGCTGTCGCCCTGGCCCCACTGCTTGCCGTCCACAAAGACCGTCGGCGTACCGGTCACGCCGACCGCTGTTGCCTGCTGGGTGGTGTATTTGACCCAGGGCCGGTAGGTCTTCGCATCGACGCAGGCGTCGATGCTCTTGGCCCCGGCCTCGGTCGCCATTTTCTTCAAGTCAGCGTCGGAGATTCCGGCACTGCCTTCAGCGGGCTGCTTCGCAAAGAGCGCATCAACGAATTCCGCATACTTCTCCGGCGACTCGTTCACAACGCAGGCTGCGGCATTGGCTGCGCGGGAGGAGTAATTCGTGGTGGACCGGCTGTCGAGAAAGCCCAGCGGGCGGTATTCGACGGCGATCTTTCCCTCATTGCGAAGGCTCGTGAGTGTTTCGTTGTACTTCGCCTCAAAGTCCTTGCACACCGGGCAGATGAAGTCGATGTAGAGGACCACCTTGACCGGTTTACCTGCCTCTGCTTCGGCACCGGGCGCGGTCACCTGGGCCGGCGGAGTTGCGGGGGCGGAAGGGAGATCGGCCACCCGTACGGTCGCGGGGTCGGATTTGACCACCTCGGAGTTTGCCAGCAGGGTGACACCGCCGTACACGTTGCCGTTGGCGGGGGTGGGCCCCTCGTCCGCGACCGGGGCATTCTTCTGAATGTTCGAGGTAACCACCAGGGCCACCACCACAATGATCGCCACGACGGCGGCTACGATGCCCCAGCCGATCAGCAACTTGTTGCGCTTTTCTCTCTTCAGCTGTGCCTCGCGGATTTCACGGGCCTTTTCGCGGGCCGCAGCAGTTCGCTCTGATTTGGACTGGCGGGGTTCGTTGGCGGGGCTCATCAGTTCCTCGGGTCGTTCGGCCGGTGTTATCCGCTGGGTGGCAATTCATCATTTTAGGGGAGAAGTCTGAGAAGTTGCGCTTTCAACTTTCTTCCGGGTTTTCCAACGGGCGAATAGCACAGAAGATTCCGCCCAGCTAGGGTGGACAGGAGCCGCGAGCGAATCCCAGGGGGCACCAATGCAGGCCAGCAAACACGGCGAATCGGATCCGAAGTCCGCCGGCGCAGCAGCGCACGGCACCAACGACACCGATCCGGACGCGCAATACGACTTTATGGTGGTCTCCAACCGCCTGCCGGTCGACCGCTGCTCCCCGGAGGAGGCGGGCTGCGAGGACGGCTGGCGCCGCTCCCCCGGTGGCCTGGTCACAGCACTGGCCCCGATGATGACCAAGACCGACGGGGCGTGGGTCGGCTGGCATGGTGCCCCGGATGAGTCCGTTCCGCCCTTCAGCCACGGCGGCATCGACCTGGTTCCGGTCCAGCTGAGCACGCAAGACATCGAGTACTTCTACGAGGGCTTCTCTAATTCCACCCTCTGGCCGCTCTACCACGACGTGATCGCCCCGCCGGAGTTTCACCGGACCTGGTGGGACTCCTACCGCAAGGTGAACCGCCGGTTCGCCGACGCCGTCATCCACCATGCCAACCCCGGAGCCACAGTCTGGGTCCAGGACTATCAGCTGCAGCTCGTCCCGAAGATGCTGCGCGAGGCACGTCCGGACCTGAAGATCGGATTTTTCAACCACATTCCCTTCCCTCCCCCGGAGATCTTCGCCCAGCTGCCGTGGCGCCGTGCCATCATCGACGGGCTGCTCGGCGCCGACCTGGTCGGTTTCCAACGCAGCAGCGACGCCGGCAACTTTATGCGCTCCGCCCGCCGCTTCCTCGGCGCCAGCGTCAAACAGCAGCAGGTCCACGTCAAGGGCAGCGACGGCGAGACCACCCACATCGCCCGCGCCCAGGCCTTCCCTATCTCGATTGACGTAAAACAAATCAGCGAGCTCGCCCGGAATCCCGAAATCATCGAGCGCGCGCGGCAAATCCGCCAAGACCTCGGCAACCCGAAAACGATCCTGCTCGGCGTCGACCGCCTCGATTACACCAAAGGCATCAGGCACCGGCTCAAGGCCTACGAGGAACTCCTGGCGGACGGTGAGGTCTCGGTGGAGGACGCCGCCCTGATCCAGGTCGCCAGCCCCAGCCGGGAACGGGTGGAGCAGTACCGCCTGCTGCGCGAAGAAGTCGAAGGCACCGTCGGGCACATTAACGGCACCTATGACACCCTGCAAAACACCGCCGTCCGCTACCTGCACCACAACTACCCCATCGAGGAGATGGTGGCGCTGTACCTGGCCGCAGACGTTATGCTCGTCACCGCCCTGCGGGACGGTATGAACCTCGTCGCCAAGGAATACGTCACCGCCCGGACCAACAATGACGGAGCCCTGGTGCTCAGCGAGTTTGCCGGCGCCGCGGACCAGCTCAAACAAGCACTGCTGATGAATCCGCACGACATTGATGGTCTCAAGGAGACCATCATGAAGGCAGTCCGTATGCAGCCCACGGAAGCCGCGCGCCGGATGCGCTCGATGCGCAAACAGATCCTTGACCACGACGTTGACCTCTGGTCCTCAGATTTCCTGCGCGCCCTCGAAGAAAAGGTCATCCGAGATGACAGCTGAGCACTCCCCCGGGCCAGCCCCGCTGACGCTCTCACCGGACCTGCTCGCGGCACTGCGCCGCGTGGCCGGCACCGAACACCTGCTCGTCGCAATGGATTTTGACGGCACCATGGCACCCCTCGTCGACAGAGCGGGGGACGCCCGTGCCCTCCCCCGCTCGGCGGCGGCGTTTGCCGCGCTCGCCGAACTGCCGCGGACGACGACTGCCCTCGTCTCCGGGCGCGCCCTGGGCAGCCTCCGCGCGGTCGCCTTTCCCCCGGCGAAGACCCTGCTGATCGGCAGCCACGGGGCCGAGGCCTGGCTGGGACCGGGGTCTGCGCCGCTGGAACTCGATGACGCCCGCCGCAAGCTTCTCGCCGATATCAGGCAGGAACTCGAAGGCATCGTCGAGGCCGCCCCCGGCACCCTGCTCGAGGACAAACCGGCTGGCGTTGTGCTGCACACCCGGCTTGCCGCCGACGACGTCGCCGAGGACGCCATCGCGGCGGCCCGCGCCGTCCTGCAGGACAAACCCGGGGTATTCCTGAAGACCGGCAACCGCGTGCTGGAAACGTCCGTGGTCCATGCCTCGAAGGGAGAGGGAGTCGCCTTCCTGCGCCAGGCGACGGATGCTACCGCCACGATTTTCGCCGGCGACGACACCACCGACGAGGACGCCCTGGCCAGCCTGCTGCCGGGGGATCTCGGTGTGAAGGTGGGCCTGGACTTCACCCAAGCCGAGTTCCGGGTCGAGGCTTGCGCTTATGTCTCCGAGCTGCTGGAAGCCTTGCTGCGGGAACGTAAGCGCGCCCTCGGGCTGTGAATACTAGCCCATCACGGGAACCATGCAGGCTGAATCACGTGTGACATCTACGACATTTTGACCTATTTACCAATTATCTGACATACTCTGGTTGTGATGTGGCGCACAAGTAACGTGCGGCGTCATTGGATACTCCTCGGCTTCGGCCGGGGAGTATGCGCACGATCAGGTGCCAACAACTGAATACATAACTGAAAAATAAGACCATTCACTACGGATCGTCCGGCACGTACCTGCCGGTGAAGGGATTGATAACTGTGGCTACAGTTACTTTTGACAACGCAACACGTGTGTACCCGGGCACGGACAAGCCCGCAGTTGACAAGCTCAACATTGAAATCGCCGATGGCGAATTCCTGGTCCTCGTTGGACCCTCCGGCTGTGGCAAGTCGACCTCCCTGCGGATGCTCGCAGGTCTCGAGGACGTCAACGCCGGCCGGATCCTGATTGGTGACCGCGATGTCACCGACGTTCCCCCGAAGGACCGCGACATCGCCATGGTCTTCCAGAACTACGCCCTGTACCCGCACATGACGGTCGCGGACAACATGGGCTTCGCGCTGAAGATCGCCGGCGTCAGCAAGGAAGAGCGTGCCGAACGCGTCCGTGAAGCTGCCAAGCTGCTGGATCTCGAGCCGTACCTGGACCGCAAGCCGAAGGCACTCTCCGGTGGCCAGCGCCAGCGTGTTGCCATGGGTCGTGCCATCGTCCGCAACCCGCAGGTGTTCCTTATGGACGAGCCGCTGTCCAACCTTGACGCCAAGCTCCGGGTCCAAACCCGCACGCAGATCGCGTCCCTGACCCGCCGGCTGGGTGTCACCACGGTCTATGTGACCCACGACCAGGTCGAGGCCATGACCATGGGCGACCGCGTTGCCGTCTTGAAGGACGGCCTGCTGATGCAGGTCGACACCCCGCGCAACCTCTACGACAAGCCGAAGAACGTTTTTGTGGCCGGCTTTATCGGCTCTCCCGCAATGAACCTGCTCGAGCTTCCCGTGGTCGACGGCGGCGTGCAGTTCGGCGGCACCGTGTACCCGGTACCGCGCGACGTCCTCGAAGGAGCCCACGGCAAGACCGTGACCCTCGGCAGCCGTCCGGAAGACCTCGAAACCGTCGCCGCCGGCGAGGGCCTGCAGGTTGAGGTCGACGTCGTCGAAGAGCTCGGAGCCGACGCCTACGTCTACGGCCACGCAAAGCTCGACGGTCAGAGCTACGACATGGTGGCCCGCGTCGACGGCCGCCGCCCGCCGATGAAGGGCGAAACCATCTACGTCCGTCCGCAGTCCGGCCATGTGCACCTGTTCGACACCAAGACGGGCCTGCGCCTGGGCGACTAGTCCCCACCGGCACCCTAGCCTCGCTTCGCTTCGGCCAGGGAACCCTGCCGGCGTGGGCCCACCCACCGGCACCGCATGTCCGACGGCGGTCCTCCCTACTGGAGGGCCGCCGTCGGGCGTTAACCTAGCAGCTACGCCCCTTCGTTAGGGTAGGCGCCCTCAGTACGGAAGAATTGGGTTATGACCGAGGAATACCGAAGCACCGAGGAAAACGGTGCCCAGTGGCACAACGAACCTACCGATTACGGGCAGGTCGGCAAGCTGCCCCGGTTTGAAGCCGCCAGCGCCAATGACAGCAAGGGCGCCGTGGCCTCAAGTTCGCTGAGCATCACCGCCGCGGCCACCGAACCGGAGCTACTGGACCTGCCATGGCACATCGCGCTGGAGGATTGGCCGGCCGAATACCTCGCCGCGCTCCCCCGCGGCATTTCCCGCCATATTGTCCGCTTCGCCCACCTTGGCGGGTCTGTGATCGCCATCAAGGAAACGTCGGAGCACGTGGCCCGCCACGAGTACCACATGCTCCGCAAGCTCGCCCGGCTGGACGTCCCCTGTGTGGAACCAGTCGCCGTTATCACCGGCCGCACCACTCCCGAGGGCCGGCCGCTGAACCCGGTGCTGGTCACCCGGCACCTGAAGTTCTCCATGCCGTACCGCGCCCTCTTCTCCCAGATGCTCCGCAAGGACACACTCACCCGCCTCATCGACGCCCAGGCGTTGCTGCTGGTCCGGCTGCACCTGATCGGGTTTTATTGGGGCGATGTCTCGCTCTCGAACACACTCTTCCGCCGCGATGCCGGCGCGTTCGCCGCCTACCTGGTGGACGCTGAGACCGGCGAGCTGTATCCGGATCTGTCCACCGGCCAGCGCGAATACGATCTGGAGATTGCCAGGGTCAACATCGCCGGTGAGCTGATGGATCTGCTCGACGGCGGCCTCATCGAGGAGAAGGTGGACCCGGTGGCCACGAGCGAGCTCATCATGGACAGCTACCGGCGCCTTTGGACCGAACTGACCGAGAAGGAATCGTTCGAAATCGGCGAACGCTGGCGGGTAGCTGCCCGCATCCGTAAGCTCAACGAGCTGGGGTTCGACGTCGAAGAATACGCGATCAAAACGACACAGAACGGTTCCACCATCCAGCTCCAGCCCAAGGTGGTCGACGCCGGACACCACCAGCGCCGGCTGCTGCGCTTGACCGGCCTGGACGCCCAGGAAAACCAGGCCCGGCGGCTCCTGAACGACATGGATTCCTTCCGCGCCGACAACAATCCCGGAATGGACGAGGAATACAGCGCGCACCTGTGGGTCAGCCAGATCTTCGAACCTATTGTCCGCTCCATCCCCCGGGACCTGTCCGGGAAGCTGGAGCCGGCCGAGGCAGTGCACGAGATCCTGGAGCACCGCTGGTACATGTCGGAGAAGGAGAACCGGTACATCCCGCTGGCTGAAGCCGTGCAGTCCTACATTGAGTCCGAACTCCGGCACCGCCGGGACGAAGCGGCCATTATGCTAAACCCGGACACGGAGCTGCTCAAGATACTGGAGATCGAAACGGAGGAATCCCGCTACGGCGCCGACGATTCCGACGACTAACACCCGCCGTCCCACACCCAACTAGCTTGCAGTAAACGTCGTTTTCAGCGCTCAAAACGGCCTTAGCTGCTAGTTAGTTGGGCGGTACGCCTTGTGGCACGTCTGTGCTAAATTGCCTTGCCCGGGTTCAGGATGCCGGCCGGGTCGAACAGCTCCTTGATCCTGCGTTGCAGTTCACGGACGGGCTCCTTCTGTTCCAGGCCCAGCCAACGCCGCTTGTACTGGCCGATCCCGTGTTCACCGGTAATGGTGCCGCCGATGGCAAGTGCCACCGTGATGGATTCATCCAGGGCCGCTCCGAGCCGCTTCATGGCGTCGGCGTTCACGGCCCCCTCCGCCCGCTCCACCCAGAAGGTGGGGTGCAGGTTGCCGTCGCCGGCGTGCGCCACCACCTTCAGCTTGACCCGGTGTGCCACCGCCATGGATTCCAGGGCTTCCACGTAGTCAACCAGCCGTGAGCGCGGGACGGCGACGTCCTCACCCACGCGGTATTCGTCGTCGACCTCGACTCCGCGGCTGTTGCGCCGCAAGTCCACCAGCTGCTCCGCCTCGGCGCTGGCTTCCATCGTCACGATGGCACCTCCGGAAGCGAGAACCGGCCGGATGGCGGCAGCTTCCGCCGTTGCGCCGAACCCGTCGGTCTGGATCAGCAGCAGGGATCGGCCCCGGGAGGAAAGGTCCGAGCCGTGGACCTCATCGAGCTGGGCCAGGGTTCCGCTGTCCAGCAGCTCCATAATGGCCGGCTGGATGCGTGCCTTACCCACGGCGAGGACACCCGCAGCGGCGCTGCGGAAGTCCGGATAGAAGGCGGCGATCGTGTGAACGTCCAGCGGGAGGTACTTGAGCCGGACGGTGATGCCAACAACGATTCCCAGCGTCCCCTCCGAGCCGACAAACAGCCCGGTCAGATCGTAGCCGGCGACGCCCTTGAACGTCTGATGGCCGGTGTGGATGAGCGAGCCGTCCGCCAGCACAACGTCGAGCGCGAGCACGGAGTCACGCGTGACCCCGTATTTGGCGCAGCGCAGCCCGCCGGCGTTTGTGGCGACGTTGCCGCCGATTGTCGACATTTTGAAGCTGGCAGGGTCCGGCGCGTACATCAGCCCGTGGACTGCTGCCGCGGTGTTGAGGTCTGCGTTGATGACCCCGGGTTCGACGACGGCCGTCTCGTCGTCGGGATTAAGGTCCAGGATGCGGTTCATTTTTTCCAGGCTGAGCACGACGCAGCCCTTGGTGGCGTGCGCACCGCCGGAAACACCGGTCCCTGCGCCGCGGGCCACGAGCGGGATGCCGAGGGCGGCGCAAGCCCGGACGGCGTCCTGAACGTCTTCGACGGATTCGGCTCGAACGACGGCCAGCGGCAGCTGATATTCCAGCACGGGTCCCTGATCCACTGCATAGCCGGCCAACGTGGTGTCATCCAGGGCCACTTTGGCGCCCAAGGCAGAAGTGAGCTCGTCAATGATGCTCATGCGGTCTCCAGTTCGTCGATTCCAGCCTTCAGTCTAAGCCGCGGGTTCAGGCGACCCCGGGGGCCGGAGCGCACTGGCCAAAGTTCCGCCGGGTCGTCTCCACCCACCATTGATCTGCAAGCGCTTCCACACTTCGTCGTTCTGTGACTAAGGAACGTCACAATACCGGCGGATACCGGGCCGGCGACGACCGAGTCAGAAAGATCCCACCCAGAGCGCAAAACCGCAGTTCAGCGCCCTGAGGGGTATATCGAGCTAGTGCGCCCTCCCGCAACCGCAGCAGAGACCGCCCGGCTTCCGGCTGGAAGCGTTTTCATTTCGCCCGTGCCGCCCCTACTATTACCGGCATGTCCGTTGATTCAGCACTCGCAGCCCCCGCCGAACTGGCCGGGACCCTGACCGGCCCTTTGACGCCGGTACACCCCGAAGATCTTGTCCCCGGATGGTGGCGCTCGGCCGTCATCTACCAGGTGTACCCGCGATCCTTCCGGGACCTGAACGGCGATGGCATCGGCGACCTCGCCGGGATTACCGCGGAACTTCCCAAGTTGGCTGATCTGGACATCGACGCCGTTTGGCTTTCGCCGTTTTACCGCTCCCCACAGCGTGATGCCGGTTACGACGTCAGTGACTACTGCGACGTTGATCCCCTTTTCGGCACGCTGGCTGACTTCGATGCCATGATGGCAGAGGCGACGCGGCTTGGCCTGCGAATGATCGTCGATCTGGTGCCCAACCACTGCTCAGACCAGCACGTTGCCTTCCAGGCCGCCCTGGCAGCCTCCGCCGGCAGCCCGGAACGGGACCATTTCATCTTCCGTGACGGCCTCGGAACATTCGGCGAAGAACCGCCGAACAACTGGCAGTCCCACTTCGGCGGGCCCGCCTGGAGCCGGATCACGGAACCGGACGGCACCCCGGGGCAGTGGTACCTGCACTTGTTCGATACCTCCCAGCCGGACTTCAACTGGGACAATGACGCCGTGCACGAGGAATTCGAACGTGTGCTGCGCTTCTGGCTGGACCGCGGAGTGGCCGGCTTCCGGGTTGACGTTGCCCATGCCCTGGTGAAAGCACCGGGCCTGCCGGAATGGGGCGGCCGCGCCGACGGCAACAGCTGCGACGGCTATCCCGGACACGATGCCCCGATGTTCGGCCAGCCAGCCCTCCACAACATCTACCGCAGATGGCGGCAGATCCTGTCCGAATACGGACCGGATCGCATCCTCTGCGCCGAAGCGAACGTGGACCCGCTGCCGCGGCTGGCCGACTGGGTCCGGCCGGACGAGATGCACCAGGCGTTCAATTTCCCGTATCTGCACGCCGGCCTGGACGTCCACCGCATGCGCGGCATCATTACCGAGTCCCTGACCGCGCTGGACTCTGTCGGCGCTCCCAGCACCTGGGTACTCTCCAACCACGATGTGGTCCGGCACGCCACCCGCTTCGGCTACGACGGCCATGCGCCCCGCGACGGCGACGGGATCGGCAGCTTTGATCCGCAGCCGGACGAGGTCCTGGGCCGTTCCCGGGCCGCGGCAGCCTCTATGTTTATGCTCGGGCTGCCGGGCGGCGCCTACCTCTACCAAGGCGAAGAGCTCGGCCTGCCGGACGGGATCAACATCCCGGACAACCAGCGGCAGGACCCTACGTTTGCCCGCACCGGCGGCGAAAGGCTGGGACGGGATGGCTGCCGGGTGCCGCTGCCGTGGCGGACCGCAGAGCCTCACGCCGGCTTCGGCGACGGAGCAGCCCCCTGGCTTCCGCAGCCCGAGAGCTTCGCGGGACTGGCGCGAGATGCGCAAGCCGCCTCCCCGGCCTCGCACCTGAACCTCTACCGGCGTATGCTGGCCGAACGCCGCGCACTGGGGCTCGGACGGGGTTCGCTCGCCTGGGCAGAGGCCTGGTGTACCGACACCTGCCTGGCCTACGTGAATGGCACCACCCTGGTGCTGCTCAACGCCGGGCGGGAATCGGTTGAGCTGCCTGCCGGCCGGGTGCTGATCCGCAGCGGCCAGCGCGAAGCGGGGGACGGCTTGGAGTCAGCTGAACTGCCTGCCTCCGGGCATCGGTTAAGCCCAGGGGAAGCCGTTTGGCTGGAAATCAACCTCGAGGACGCGGAGAGCTAAAAATGCCCGGTATCAAGGCCGTCGCAGAGCGCGCTGGCCTCTCCATCGCCACCGTTTCGCGGGCCCTGAACGGCAAAGGCAATGTCTCGGCCCGCAGCCGTGAACTCGCCCGGACTGCCGCGGCCGAACTCGGTTTCGTTCCCTCGTACCACGCATCCAGCCTCGCCTCCGGGCGGAACCACAACGTCGGCGTTGTGGTTCCGTTTGTGCACCGCTGGTACTTTTCCGCGGTGTTGGAAGGCGTCTCTGCGGCCCTACTCGACGCCGGGTACGATCTCACGCTGTACAACGTCAGTGTGGGGCAGGAGCGCCGGCAGAGCGTGCTGAACGACTTTCTGCTCCGCAAGCGGGTGGATGCGGTGATCGCGGTCTCCCTGAAACTCAGCGCGGCCGAAATCCAGCAGCTCCTCGCGATCCACCGGCCCATTGTCGGGATCGGTGGACCGCTGCCCGGGACCTCGACCATCCGGATCGACGACGCCGGGATTGCCCAGGCCGCAACGCGCCACCTGATCCAGCTCGGCCACACCAAGATCGCCCATCTGACCGGCGGCTCCGCCTACGAGCGGGACTTCCGCTTGCCGGGCACCCGCCAAGCCGGCTTCCAGAAGGCCATGACGGACGCGGGCCTGGCGATCCGGCCGGAGTGGCAGGTCTCCGCCGACTTCACGATTCAGGGAGGCTATACCACCGCCCGGCAGTTGCTTGGGGGATCGGCGGACCGGCCGACAGCGGTATTCGCGGCGTCCGACGAAATGGCGATCGGCACGATTCTTGCCGCCCGCGACTTCGGCCTGAGTGTGCCACACGACCTCTCGGTGATCGGCATTGACGGCCACGAACTCGGTGAGGTCTTTGGGCTCACGACGATCGACCAGGATGCGCGCGGCCAAGGTGCACTGGCGGTCGGGCTCCTGCTGGAAGGGCTCGACGGCGCCGGGGGCGCCGGGGCAGCCGGGGCAGCGGGGGCAGCCGATACCGAGTATCCGACGAAACTCCTGATCCGTTCAAGCACCGCCGTCCCGCCCGGCAACACGGAGCCACAGCGTTAGCACACGGCCCTCGGCCCGGCTGCCGCGTTCCGCCCGGCTACGTCGCCCATGACCCAGCGGTTGGGTCAGCGGTTGGGTCAGGCAACCCGGCTACTCAAGCGTCGGCGCCACCCATAAAGCGCACAAACCGGTCCAGGACTTCAGGCCAACCAGCTGCACAATCCAAGCGTGTTGCGGCCGGGTCCTCGGCTCCTTCCCAGCCGCCGTGCACGAGCCGAACCTCCGTTCCGTCTTCCACTGCCCGGAACGCGACTCGCAGTTCCGTTGACCGAACCGCCGATGACCCGGGGTGCCAGCTGGCGTGGAAGGACATGGGTGGCTGCCAGTCATCGATGGAACCCCAGACGGCCGTCCTGCCGTCGTCAGCGGTCTCCAGGATGAGGTTCTCCTCAAACTCCACATAGGAGCCAGCGCCAAATACGCCGTGGTTTTCCAGCGGCCACCAAAGGTGCGTGTGCTCGGTGAAACCAACAAAGGCTCGGGCGACTGCGCCGGGGACAATAACGGTAAAGACGACGGGATCGAAGCCGCCTGACGTTTCCTGCTCCGCGGTCCCGGTGGCGTCCGCGGCGGCGTGGCTGAAGAGGTTATCCATGGGCACCAACTCTACCCTCGGACCCCTGCCGGCCGGCCTGCGGGCACCAATGTTCCCGGTGTGGGTGGGTGGGGTTTCCGGTGGGGGTGTTTTTGGGTGGGGTGTTAAATGCGGGAGGACCCCCAACGTGGTTGGGGGTCCTCGACCGTGTAATGATGTTCCGGCGGTGACCTACTCTCCCACACCCTCCCGGGTGCAGTACCA
>NZ_JASIST010000018.1:0-7511 GCF_030063265.1 Pseudarthrobacter sp. PH31-O2
CGCCAATATTTCCCCAAGGGCACCGACCTGAGCATCCACAGCCCCGCAGACCTCGACTGGGTTGCCCAGGAACTCAACGACCGACCGCGCAAAAGACTAGAGTTCAAGAAACCGATCGAACTGATCGCAAACCTCCTGTTGCAATGACCGCCCGAATCCGCCGATCCTCAAGCGCACACCGGCGGCCGAAGTAGCCTGTAGCGTTCAGCTCATGCCAACCGATACAAATGACAGAGCGACGCAGCTTCGTGAGTATCTGAACGATGCCCGCGAAGCAATCTTGTGGAAATGTGAGGGCTTGAGTGATGCCCAGGCGCGTACTCCCCTTACTCCGACAGGCACGCACGTCATGGGCCTACTGCTCCACCTGGCCGTCACCGAATCCCAGTACTTCATTTCATGTCTTGGACGGGAAATTGAGAACCCCGTTATCCAGGGCGTTATCGCATCCCGGGACGCTCAGGCAGACTTCCTCCCGCCGCCGAATATGACGCTGGCCGATGCGGTCGAGATCTATCGGGAGACAACCGTCGCAGCCGATGCAGTGCTCGACGACTTGGAGCTGGATACAACGGCCGTGGTGCAGTGGTGGACAAAGCATCGGCACACTACGGTAGAACGCCTCCTGGTGCATATGATCGCCGAGTCTCACCGTCATGCCGGACACTTGGACATCGTGCGCGAGCAGTTGGACGGTTTCATCGGTTTGCGTCCATCAGCGCCAAACATTCCAGGCCTCACGCCCGATCAGTGGGAAGAGCAGCGTCTGCGGATAAAAGAGCTAGCCCGCGGAGCATAGGGCGTCGTCTGTCATTTTGGACTATCCGGGCTTACTTGCAGCACCTCAGATGAGGATCGTCCATCGGACGCTACTGGTGTCCACGGAGGGAACGCCCGTCAGTCGACCCTGCGGATACGACGGTCAGCAGGTGCCGGCGCTACCTACGCTTCTTCAGCGCGAACGGCAGTGTCGTGCCATTCCTGGTCCGCATCGGCGAGGTGCGGGTACACGTGCAGCATCTCCACCGGGATGACCTCCCACGAATCGCGGTCCCACTCGCGGTACATGTCCTCGACCCTGGCGCGGTACTCCGGCGAGTCGTACGGAGACCCACCGGTGCGCCCCTCTGCAGCACGTTCATCCTCACCGGACCGAACGAGCTCGTTTCGCTGCTCGTCGCTCAGCGTCCGGAGCGCCCCATGGCTAGCGAGCCAGTCCACCACCTCCTGCATCTGAGCCTTCATGGGACCGCGGCCCTTTGTGTCGTCCGTGAGCGAAGCGTGTATCCGCCAGGGCTGGATGAGCCACGGGGCGACGAACGTGAGGTCGCCGCGGGCGTTCACGTGCCGGGCCCAGCCGCCAGCGTGCACGATCTCGCGCAGGAGGTACGCCTCGCATTCTGCGAACGCGTGAAGTTGACCCCGCTTGGACGGCGGGTACGGCACCGCGGCGCGGCCCGGGTCCGTCGGGTAGGGGACTGGCTTCGCATTGAACTCGTGCCACCATTGGCGCAGACGGCCACCATTTGTCGTTCCCTTGCTCATTCGTTCCCCCCTCTGCCCACTGTACTGACGACGATACCGAGATCACCGGCTCCCGATCCGCGTCCGCCACTTACCACCGCCGCGCGACGTCAGGGACAGGTCCCAGTAGCCGATCGGCGGATTCAGGCGGTCATTGCAACAGGAGGTTTTCGATCAGTTCGATCGGTTTCTTGAACTCTAGTCTTTTGCGCGGTCGGTCGTTGAGTTCCTGGGCAACCCAGTCGAGGTCTGCGGGGCTGTGGATGCTCAGGTCGGTGCCCTTGGGGAAATATTGGCGCAGCAGGCCGTTGGTGTTTTCGTTGATGCCGCGCTGCCAGGGCGAGTGTGGGTCGCAGAAGTAGATGTCGAGGCCGGTGTCGATCTTCACGGTTTTCCAGTCCTGCATCTCGATGCCTTGGTCCCAGGTCAGGGAATGCCGAAATGATGGAATGCAGGCGCTGACGGAGCTGCGGTACGTGTAAAAAGAAAGCCCTTCCCGGCTGACCCGGGAAGGGCTTTTGTTGTGAACTGGAACCCGCAGCCGTTACTCGGGTCTCTGGCGGTCTTTGGGTGAAGTCTTCCGGCTATCCATACGGGTTGTTGTAGGTCGAGAGCTGGTACAGGACGAACGCTACGAGGGCAACGACTATCAGCTGCAGGGCAGACATGAGGACGATGATGGTTGTGGTCCAGAGACTATCGAACCGGTACCTGCGCCGTGTCGTCAGCCAGACGCCCAGGTAGATCAACGAGATCAGGAGCATGAACGGAAGCACGTATTGGATAAATATTACGATGATGTAACCGGGGTAGTTACCCGACGCTGTGCCCGCCAACAGGCAGAGCGGGGGCAGCAGGTAGGAGAGCAGGAGCGCGAGCCTCAACCACTGGATTAACCGGGGCGGCCGCGGCTTCTCTTCCTGGATCAGTGTCGCCTGAGGGACAGGAGGCGCAGTGACACCGCCTGGTTCGGGTAGGTTCTCCTGGATTGGCATAGTGCCTACTTTCAGGTCGTGGAGTTGGGCCTGCTGCCAGCGGGATATGGAGCCGGCAGGAACATCTTTCCGCTGAGCGATAAGTGCACCGCCCGGTTCGACAATAGTGCCCATCTGGATGAATCTGGATGAATCCGGCGATCGCTGGACTGGTGCTTTTTCCGGCTTGGTGCTAGCTGACGGTTGGCACGGGAGGCCTTTCGACTCCCTCTTCGCTCTCGCCTCCGCCGTGGATCTTCCGGATGGGCTCAAAAGCGAGATTGAAGGTGGATGGGACTTGATTTGTGAAGGCAACGTGACCATCGTCAAGACGGGGTTCGAGAAATATCCGGCTTTGAGGATTGAGGGATTCAAGTCGGCTTCATGGAACCCCCACGTTGGCGTCGTAGATCGGCAGACCTATGGCGAATCAGGTGGGGTCGTCTTAGTTTCCTAGGTGGGGCAGTCACCTCTGGCGCTTGGCGTTCGGCCCACCGATGCTCCTATTGGGGGACTGCTGAAGGTTTAGTTGACAGCTTGACCTGCCCCAGGGATTGGTTACCCGAAATGGTTTGAGTTTTTGGCTCTCGCTGAGAGGCTTCAGACATGCCAAGACCCTATCCACCGGAGTTCCGCGCACGGGCAGTCGCCCTGGTCCGGGCCGGCAAACCCATTAGCCGAGTGGCCGCTGAGCTGGATATCAGCGAGGGCGGCCTCCACAACTGGGTCCGTCAGGACCAGATCGACCGCGGCGAACGCCCGGGGCTGACGACGCCCGAGAGCACCGAACTGGCCAAAGCCCGGAAGCGGATCCGTCAGCTGGAAACGGAAGTGGAGATCCTCAAGCGTGCAGCGAAGCTGCTCGGTGAGGACCGGCCGGACCCAAAAGAATCCACCCGGTGATCGGAGAACTTACCGGCGCCGGGTTCCCCGCGAACCTTCAATCAGGGTAAGCGCGGGATGTCGAACGTCATTCTCCACACCGATGACGAGGATGTGTCGCTCGACTGCATCAACGACGGATCCGGGGGCCAGATAAGGTTCTGCATGCCGATTTCGATCACGCCGGGGTCGACCAAGACGCCCGCCAGCTAAATCCCGCACTGCACTCCGCGTGACGCCGACACACGTGCGTGGGAGCGGCACCACCGTGCAAGAGGTCAATGACCCCTGTCTGTGAACCCTGGTGACCCGGAGCCGCCAAACCGCCTTCGACCGTGCGACCTTCAGCGGCAAAAACATCTCGTTCAACGGGGCGGACTTCGGCAAGGCGGGGTTAGTTTTGAGCGTCTGAGGGTGCGGAACTCTGCCCCTATCTTCGACTGGGTTTTGAAGACCGAGGGGGCAACTCTAAAGCCAGCAAATGTGGAGCCGCAGAATTCGCCGCCCGTCGAACGAACAGGTCGCCGCGACAGGAAGGACACATTGATTTTCCCCAATCGTGATCCTCAGCGACGTCCTAGAGCCAGTGCGGACGAGTGTTGACATCCCGTGTAGACGACTTCGCAAACTGACATTCGGCGCAACCATGACCATCACGATCTTTTGTCACATACAGAGAAACGATGACCCTTTGCATGACTTAGAATAGATGACTGGTTAAGTGACATATTCTGATTCCAGCCTGGTTCGGAATCACGTTGTCACTTAAACGAACGTATAAATGACTTCGCGGCCGAGATCGACCAGCCCCTCTCATCAGTAGCGGCTGGTACTGGTTTGGTACCATTTTGGTATGGCCATGAATCTACGAGTTCCCGAAGACCTCGACCGCCGTCTCGATGCGCTTGCTGCCGAGGAGCACACTTCCAAGTCCGCCCTGCTTCTCCAAGGGGCCGAGCTGGTCCTCCAGCGCCACGACCGAGGCCGGGAGATCAGTGAGGGTTTGGATTTCGTGATGAGTCATGATGCGGAGCTGCTCAAGCGCCTTGAGGATGCATGAGTTCCTACCTCGAAATCGAGGACGCACTGCAGGTGATCGACCGGTACGGCTTCCACATCCGTGACATCGGGCTGCTCGCTTCCGCCCTGGCGCGCCCCGCGACGACGGTCATGGGCACAGAAGCCTATCCTCAACTGGCCACGAAGGCCGCAGCACTCCTCGAGTCCGTGGCCAGGTTCCATCCGCTCATCGACGGCAACAAACGCACCGCCTGGACGCTCATGGTCCTGTTCCTCTGGATCAACGGCTATCGGCACGTCTTCAGCGCCGACGATGCCTTCGACCTGGTTGTTGGTGTGGCCGCCGGCGACATCGATTTGAAGCGCAGCGCCATCCTGATCGAGAAACACCTGATGCGGCGCTAGGTGCTGTGGGAGGGGTCCCAGACCGATGGCTCGGAATTCGGCCATGAGCAGTCGTCGGGGGAGTTCGGAGGCCAAAAGCAGGGTGTGCACACTGTGCACACCCTGGGCTTCGGATCGGGTCGTATTGGTGCCGGACTGGGCCGGATTGCGGACGTTTGCGGGGGAGTGGCGGAAATTCAAGGGCTGGAAACCCGCTCGAGTCCCACCTCGGGCACAGTGTTTCCGCAGGTCAGGCGCTTTTGGGGTGTTTTTTCGTGTGCACATTGTGCACACTCTTGGCTCTGATCCGATGTTCCGGGTGTGTAAGGTCCTGGAACGGCTTATTCGGTTGTGTGGGGGAGCTCTGGCTACTGCGGGCCGGGTGCCTCCTCGCGGGGTCTGTTCTGGGAGTTCATCCTCGTTCGTCCTCCCGCTGGGGTTTTCGCGTTCACTACTTCATGGTGGCTAGGGGCGCGTACAACATGACTTCCTGATTTTCTTGATCGACCCAAGGTTGCGGCCGGTTCGGGTTTTCCGCTCAGATATTTGTTCATGCAGGACTTCGCGGGGAATGGCCTGACATGGCACGAATCCGGAGCTGATATGAGATCGCTGAGCCTGGCCAGTCGGTGGGTGCGGCCGGCTGCGAGGTCGAGTTCCAGGGAACTGGTGGGCTTCTGCCATGGCCTTCCCGCCAGTTAACCGGCCGCCGCAGCCGTCGTCTTTCCCGTCATCGCCGCATCCGGCTTCTGAGTGTCCGAGTTGGTCGCGCCGTGGAGCATCTTCGTTGGGGTCCAGAGAACCGAATAGGTGGTCGTGATGAGCTTGCCCGCGTTAGTGAATGGCTATTTACTAACTCCATGAGCAGACCGCAGCGCACCTCCGATGAGGACTTACTCGACCGCATCGAGGCTGCGGTGGTTCGGCGACATTCGATAATCCCGGGGGGTCTTCACGATGTTGCTCCGGCCGCTGGCATAGGCCCCCCGGCCTGATCAAGCGGTTTGGCTCGAAAGAGGGTCTACTGCTCGCGCTCACGCGGCGCTGGATCGATCGGGTGCCCGACTCCCGGGTGGGGACCGTCGATGTTTTGACCGAGTTGCGTGAGTACGTGGATGGGAACGGGGGACCCGGCGTGGTGGCGCGAGTACCGCGATCACCTAGAGTCGGTTGCGGCGTCCGCCAACCGCGTGAACTCGAACACTGGAACAGGTTTCACACTCTGATGGCGGCCCGATCAGGATCTGTTCTTGTCCAATAGCGGGTGGCGTTAGAACCGACTGTCCCGCTGCGGCTTCATCGGGATAACGGGAGCATCGTGAGATGTGGGCATGAATCCGTACGCAGTCGCGCGTGGGTCTCGACGTCGAAGCGTTCAGCGCCGTACGCCAGCTTCTGGCGCTCGATACCTTCGGGGATGAAACCGGCACTGGAGGCGACCTTGCACGATGCGGGATTGTTGACTCGGTGCCCTAGCTCGAGTCGGAAGAGGCCGTCTTCGAATGCTGCTGCGGCGATCGTTGCGAGGGCTCGAACTGTATAGCCGCGACCGCGGGCTGCAGAGGTGAGCCAGTAGTACATCCAGGCAGTTCCGTGGCGCCGGTCAATGGCTGATAGTCCTACATTGCCTACAGCAGCGCCGTCGATCGTGATTGCCCAGTTGCGTCTGGACTCTGTGAACGGAAGTTGTGCGCCGATGTAGTCACGCGCCTGGTCTACGGTGGCTGGGTGCGCACTGCCAAATTGAGTCTTTAGGTCCGGGTTCTGCTGGTATGCAGCCCGTAGCGCGGGTGCGTCCTCAAGCGTCCAGGGGCGAAGTTCGACGGTCAGAGTTCCTATCGTGCCCGACGAAGTACGGCGGCCATGAATTTGCCCGTAAGCCAGTGAGGGGAAGGGCAAACGGGAAATTACGCGCTGCCTGCGGCGCTAGCTAGCCGCCTGCACGTGAAGTTAAAAGCAGTCAAGAGACGTCCGGTCACCCCAAACGGTGACAGGCCGTCTCTGCGCTGTTGCAACTCTGCTGGAACGATGACCCTCTGAGTCATGACAAGGTGAGGGCGCGTAACGAGTCCATCCTGGAGCGCTCTGCTGCCTTAGCTGTGGGGCGCCACTGACCGGCTCGGTTCCGGTGGGCCCCAGCTCGCTGGAGCAAGCCTTTCGGACTTATCTCTTGTCTGCGGTTTCCATGGCAGCCTGTCGAGACCTGGTGACTGCAAGTCCGATAGCGCTTCCTGCTGCGGCCAGAAAGAAGAGCAGCACCAGCAACGGACCGGACATCCCTGGGAAGAGCGGGTTGCGGCCGGTAAGGAAGATTGACGCCAGTAAGCCCACCATCGAGATGGAAAACATCAGACCTAATGCTCTCTGGATGCGGCTCTGGCGAGTCGGCAGTGACTTGTTTGAAGTAGTCATGGATTTATTCTATCGTGTTGACTTTTAGCAAAATTGACAAGCTTGTAAATAATGGGGAATTAGAACAACAGATTGGTTCTACAACCCCGGCCTTCAAGCCACTGGTACAGATGGCCTCTTTTGAGCTTCAGAATTGGCTGACTTCGCGGCTGACGTGTGTGAGCCAACGACCTCGCGTGTCGGGGTCTTGGTTGGGTCCCCAGATAGAAGTCCAGTGTCTGTGTGAGTTTCGTGTCCGAGAATGGACACAGGAGGAAATTCACGAATCATGGCACGCAGACATACCCCCGAGCAGGTCATCGCTAAGGTCCGGCA
>NZ_JASIST010000019.1:0-7253 GCF_030063265.1 Pseudarthrobacter sp. PH31-O2
CAGCATGGCCAACGCCACCGAATACCCGGTGGGCAGATCTGGTGGCCATGAGTGGGCAGTTTTCATGGCCACCAGCGGGCGTTTTTGCTGACCGCCAGTGGGCACAAACTATTGGCCATTGACACCAGTCGTCTTGTTCGGCAGTATGCGCAATCCCATACCCTCGCGAACTCTCGTAACCCGGTCGGGGGCAGCCCCGGTGATCTGGTCATAGTGGATGGTCGTCCTAAACACACCCGCGACCCGAATATGCACCCCATTCGTTCCGAGGCGCACGACCGCTTGCATCAAAAAAGCGGCGGCGAATAAGGCTACAAGCAAGATCGCGAGGACCAGGCTCATCACACTCGGGATCTCAGCGCTCAGCGGGATCACCACCGCAGACGTGGTAAGTACGCCGAGAATGAGCACACCTACCCGGTATGAACCTGGCATGAGCGTGAGGAATGTTAGATCCGAAACGTCGTGTCCTTCGTTCACCCCGCCATCGTTGCCGGAAGCGGTTCGGCCGTCAAATCAACTCACGGCAAGTCACGTCGCGGGGACCGTCCACCTCGTCGGCACGAGTAGGCGTCCGTGAGGCTTTTTAGCGATAAATGGCCGTTTTTCGCATCGCTATATATTCCACTGAGCCGTCCGCAGACGGATCCCTCACCGGCCACTGACCGGCAGCAGCGCTCCTTACCGTTCAGGGAATCACCACGTGCTCGTCTGCGTACTCAGACTGAGGTCCCGTGGCCGGGCAGTCTATCGATTCCATGGTCGCCATCTGTTGGTCGAAGCCGTATCTGACGCAGGCGTTGACAGTCCGCTGCTCCCCCCAAAACCCACCGCTCGTGGTCACGTGATCCCTCAAGTAAATGTCCGCGGTGGGCCGGCCTCCAGGCGGCGTTGCGACTGCGTAGACACCTGGCATGGCCTCTTCCAGTTTCTGGCGTACTCGCTCGGAAGAACCAGGAGCGGTGTCCTCCAGTATCCGTGTGTAGGTTGCTAGTGCCTTGGTGGCCTTTTCGCGAATACTGTTACGGCCGATCTCTTCAATAGGTGCGCGACCGCATGAAGGGAGGATAACGACCATTGTCGTCATCACCACGACGATAGTTACTGCACAGCGGTTCACGTGAGCGCCCGGGTCGGTAATTCAGCGTACAAGCCAGTTCCTTTTGGTTCAGATGGAATGATTGAGAGGAAGGACCTAGGGGCTGTAAAACAGTCTGCTTTGGTCCTCGCATGGCATGTTCCAGCGCTGCGGCGGCATGGCTACCGCCGGAGCTCAATGAATGTGTGTTCGTATCTATCCGGTTTCATGTAGTCACCTACGAACTCCAAGTCCAGCCCCTCATCGTTCCATACCGCCCGGTATGTCCCGGCGCGGAATGGGTCGTGCGCGTTATTGGTAGTCAGCGACGCTACTTTCACATAAGTGGGCCAGTTTCGGGGCTCGTAGATCGTGAATCCGCCCGCTATGAGGACTGTCCTGTTGACGATCAGCACGCTTCTTCCGTCAGTCGGTGCGTGCAGCGTGTACGCGGTCACCGGGGTGAGCAAAAACAACGTCAAGGCCAAGTATGAGAACACCAGACCGATGCAGATGCCGGCCACCCATCCGGAGGCCTTTACGAGGCGAGCTATCCAGGGATTTCGAATCCTGTGAATTGCACTTCGCACCACTAGATACACGCCAGCAACGGCGGGGACTATCGCCAGGAGGGCCAGGGCGGTTCCCAAAGTTATGGCGTTAATGTCCGGAGCGAGAAGAATATAGATGTCCGCGGAATCAAGCTGGAGGAGTGTCCAGGACATCAGCCCGAGACAGGCCGCTACCAGAAGCCACGCGATTCCCAGCCAGATGGAGCTTCGCGCACGGTTCCGTGCCGCGGTCAACGTGGCGTTTTCTTGGACTGTCATTCTCCGGCTTCACTCCTGGCATTCTTGAGCGTTGACTATCCGAGCCGCCGCTCGGCGTCCGATGAGGGTTTTCCGCGGCCACGGGTTCAGCGGGGGCCGATGAGGCAGCTGACTCATGTCTTAGGAACCTAGGACTGAATACCGAAGGTAGACCTTGAGCCCGGTGCGGTCATCAGAGATCCCGGTGCAGGTTTTACGCAACGTCCATAGGTTCATTGGCTCGCAACGTTCTGACACAACTCCCATCTCGGCAGCAAGTGACAGTGCAGTTTGCGGCTCTCTTATGTTGACAACCATTTCCCGCCAACAGCCTCCTGACCCACAGCGCTTGGAGATTTCCCCCGCTTCACTGGGCTGCGGAATAATCTGGAATGCAGAGCCGGGTGGAACTGCCCCTTCATCGATGGCGCTGCAGACCATCGATCCGATCCACGCGATCAAGACCAGCCCGAGCGCGAGCATTGAAAGACGTCCTACGCGCCGACGAGTCGTCATTTGAGGGCCCTCATGGACTGCGCCAGACACCGGGGCTGGCGGCGCTGTTTGCAGGATGTCCTACGAATGTTTACAGGCACACAATCAAATCGCAGAAGCAAAGATTGAGCGTTGCGCTTTCGAGCCATGTGTCCCCCAAATCGAAGACCTCAGACTACACGGCGGGCAGGTATGGATCGCCTAGAGATCGCCGGTCAGTGTCAGGTAGACAAGCCCTGAACGGGCGCTCTTTCCGCACACCAACGGACTTGCTGTCCGGACTCCATAGGGCCGAAAGTCGCCGGCGGCTGGACTAAGCTCCATGCAATGACATTGCGAAGCTGTGTGGTGCCACGTCTATTGGGGGTAGAAAAGCGTGAAGCATCAAAGTCTGAGGACGGCCGCAGCGGTGACGGCGGTCCTTTTCCTGGGGGCGGCACCGGCCGTGGGGGCTCCTGCGGAGATTCTCGACGTCGGCGGGACACCCCTCGGAGTAGTGGTTGGCAGTGACGGCACAGCGTACGTGGGCGATTACGGCGCCGGCGGGATTCGGGTGATACCGCCGGGAGCGTCCCAGCCTTCGCGCACGCTCAGTACGGGCATCAATGTCTCCGGGATCGCATTGGCCCCGGACGGCACGTTGTACGTGGCACAGCAGGACAGTGCCTCGGGTGAGGCAGTAGTGGGTGTCATACCGGCCGGGGCGGCGGGTGTCGTACGGAGCATTCCGGTGTCGGATGGGAACCATCTGATTGCCGCCGGACCCGACGGGACGGTCTTCGTTCCGAACCCTGCCGAGGGCACTGTGTCGGTCATTGCACCCAATGGATCGGCGGTGGACCGCATTGTTACGGTCGGGCCCGGCCCGGTGGAAGTGGCGGTCACGAAGGACGGCACCGCGTTCGTGACGAACCAGTACGGCGGGACGGTCTCGGTGATCCCGGCCGGGGCGGACACCGTCTCGCGGACCATCCAGGTCAGCTCCACGCCCGGGAGGACAGAGAACCCCCACGGGATCGCCGCCGGCCCGGACGGTAAGATCTATGTCACCAACATCAGTTCCAATCACGTCGCCGTCATCAAACCAGGCGCTGACGCCGTGGCCTACCGCATCTATGTCCCGGGCGGACCCACGGAGGCCGCCGTCGGGCCGGACGGGACCCTCTACGTGGCCAGCGCCCTACGTCCCGCCCTGTCCGTAATACCGCCGGGGACCAGAACAGCGGGTCCCTCGATCCCAACGGAGAGCAACCCCGGTCACCTTGCGGTAGCTCCGGACGGGACCATCATCGTGACGACCCCGGGCAGCGGCTTGGGAAACGGTTCCGTGGCCCGCTACGCCACCGCCGCTGCAGTTGCGGCTTCGGCCCCCGCCCCGGCCTCGGCACCGGTATCCGCCGCGACCCGACCCGGCGACGCGGTGACAACCCCGTGGAGCTCCCCGGCCGTAATCGCTGGAACGGCCGGAGCGGCAGCTCTCGTCATCGCCCTGCTCATCGTGGCCACGCAGCGCCGGCGAATGGCGTCCCTTCGCGACCGCGCCAGCGGGTCAGAGGAACACCCCGCCGATCACCACAGCGCAGGTTTCTGGAGCGGGCACGCCGATGCAGGCCAAAGCAAGTGATCTGGCCGAGCGGGCTTAACCGATTGTCCCGAGCTGATGTGGAAACCCGGACAGAAAACCGTAGCCACAGCTATCCGCGGGTCCACGCCACCCTGTCACCAACTTCGGATGGGCAGTTCGGTCGCAGGCAACGGTGTGCAGAGGTAGGAGGGGTCGCCAGCTATCTATATATGGCACGCTTCACTCCGCCGAAAGAAGTCAGTCCGAGCCACGATCGTCGCAAACAGGAAATGGCGAAAACACATGCCACTAGAGTTCATGGACATGCTGGCGCAGCCCAATCTTGGTTTCAGCCAGGCACTACTCTCAAATGCGAACCCGGAGTCAGTCGGGAATCATGACTGGCTGCGCGCTTCTCGACCTGCTAGCGGGCACCGTTTCTTGCATCGGTAGGGCTGGCGGACGGATCAAGTACGGCGCGAGGTAACCAGCGTCGACGGCGCGGTCATTTCATCGTGAAGTGAGACTGGCCTCTGGTCAGCGGCAGAGGATCGATACAGCTAGACTCTCAGCGCATGGGGACCGGGGGAAAAGTAAAGAGCTCGTTGAACATTCCGGTTCTGTGCCGCCTGGAGGCTGCGTGCCTGGCGCTTGCGGCCATGACCGCCGTGGCACAACTTGGCGCGCTGCTTTTGGTCATCGGCGGGACTGTACTGACTTTCTGGGCCGTCAGTGGCATGCTGCTGGTCGCCTCCGTGATACTTCGTCTGGTCTCCAATTGGGCAGCTCGCTGCATTGACGTGCCACCGTTTGCAGCGCATGTCCGGCTATTGCGCAGCATCGTGGCCTTTGCTGTGTGCCTCATCTGCCTGGGCGGCGCGTTCGGCGACCTGGGCGCCAGCTACCGCGTTCTAGATCCTCCTGCAGCCAACGGTTGCCGTGCCGTCGTGCGCGAGTTTTCTTTCCTCTTCGCCGGCAGGGGTGAAGTGTACGCGGTCAGGTTCGGCGGGATCGGATTGCGCGGGAGCTCGTGGACCACGGACGACGGGTATGAACCGGTTGCCGGCGGCTCGTACACCCTGGAGTGGGATGGGAACGATGGCGTCCTCAATCTCATCGGAGGCATTGACCCGGTATGGCCCGCCGTCCATGCCATCCCGTGCAGCTGAGCGGGAAATCAACGCACGGCCCAGCCCGGCGTGTTCGCTCATCGCGCGCCCGACCGCTCCGCCAAAATCCATCTCCATCGGTCAACCGGAGTACTTCATCAATGACGGCAGCGCCTGCACCTGATTTCCAACTGGCGAGCGTTCTTAGTCTCGCCTGAGAGATACCTGCGTCATCTGTAGGATACGTCCGGTAAAGGATCGGCTACCGGACACTTTTCCGCCGGAGGTTTTTGGGTGCTGACTGACCGGCAACTGCTGTGTAGTTGCCGGCCGGCGGGCACCACTGTGTCGTCGTAAGCTGTTTTTGGTCCAATGAGTAGGACTGCTGAAGTCCGAGGGCAGGCGCGTGTGGGCGTCGCCGTGGGCGGCGCTGAGTTGGGCCTGTGTCAGATAGAGGGTTCTGGAAAGATCGGCTCCTTCGAGACGGGCATCTCGGAGGTCAGCGCCGAGGAGGTCAGCACCTGAGAGGTCGCAGTCTCGCAGGTCCGCAGCGATGAGATAGGCGCCTCGAAGGTCTGCCCCACACAGCGACCTGGACTTCATATTCTTGCCCATGAGGTCTGCCCCCGGGACAAGCGCAGCATCTAGATGATCATCACCAGTTGCAAGGTATGAGAACCTCACTTCTTCGCTGACGTCCATGAGTACCGACCGAACCCGGGCGTGCATGTCGCCGAGGTTCAGGGAGAGGACCTTCTGCGTTCCGGCTATCGCAATTTCAATTGTCATTCTGAGCTCGTTGACCTGGTGCGAGGTGTCCGGGTCGAAGGTCCTGCTGGTAGCTTCTGCCAGGTACCAGAGCATTTCGTGGAGTTGTCGGACGACTTTGAAGGACGGGAACATGTCTTTCGCTGTTGCTGGATCCGCTTTCCAGCTGATTCCTTGGAAGAGGTTCTGGGAGACGTTTTGGCCAGCTCCGAAGCAGTCGAAGACAGTGCATCCTCGGAAGCCTCGCGGGCGCAGGCTGTCGTGGATGATGCAGGAGAAGTCGGAGGCAAGGTTCTTGCAGGGAGTTCCTGCTGGTTTGTCGATGGCGAAGTCCGAGGTGCGGAAAAGCCTAGGGCGGTGCAGCAGAGCGCGAAGCAGTTGGCGCAATCAGGGCGCAGTGATTCCCGGTCCAGGGCAGGTCAGGAGGGCGCGGCGGAGTCGGTCGATATGAAGGGCATGTGATCTTCTCTGGATGAGTTCGGTGAGGGGCCGGGTGCCAGGGGAACTCGCGAGGGAGTCCCCTTCGAGGGCACACGGAATCACCGCTTCCGAGGGAAGCGAACGGGAACCGCTGCATCGACTCTGGGTCACAGAGAAAGTAAGAATGTCACTGCGGTCAAACGTAGCATCACGTCCTGCCCGCCCGTAAGCCGATCGGCGTACGGGAAGCCGGCAACGCGTGCCGCGATGAGGCAACAGCAATTGATGGAGGGCGCGGAGTCCTCAGAGCCGGTCAGGCAACCTTGATCTAAGTTCCTCTGCGTAGGACGCGATGACCTGACGCCGGTTTCGGGTGAATGTTTTAGCCTGCATGTCCAAGACCGCCCGGCTCCCGTGCTCGTCCAAGCCCAACAGCTGACCCACCCGACGGATCGCTTCGTCCATGTCCTGTGAATCCTCGATCTCCTGGAAGACCTCGTCTCGCCGATCCATCGCATGCACTAGAGCCTCGTGGAGCATCAACTGCTGCCTGATCTGCCGCTCGTCCTCATTCATGCGGCGATTCTCGCACGACGAAGGTAATGGCACGGAATACCGCTGGAGGATCCCTTTATGAGGTTGCAACATGCAAGGAATAGCGCTTGTCGGTGTCGGTCGAAAACGCCGAACCCCATTGCTGAGAGTCACAATCAAAGACAGGGCTAAAACAGCCGCTGGTAGCGTTCAACGATGGGGACCAAGAACAGAGTTGTCAGATCCATCATCGTTTTCGTCGCAGGCTTTGTGCCTTGGGCGCTCCTGTGGGAGTCCATCGGAGCCGTACAGGCCTTCCTCACAGGGGTCGTCGTCGCGGCGGCGGCGGTGGTTGGGCCCCCGTTAGCAGTCCAGCGTCTATGCGATAGCTAATTGGTTTTCTTGCGTCCAGGTTTCCCAGTAGCGCTTCGGCGTCATGCCGTCCAGGGATCCGTGGGGCCGTTCATGATTGTAGA